>NZ_JBNAGD010000003.1:0-540689 GCF_049801015.1 Dinoroseobacter sp. S124A
TTATTCATTCTGTTTTCGATGAGGTCGTCGACGACGGAGGGGTCTGCGAGGGTTGATGTGTCTCCGAGGGCGCCGAAGTCGTCTTCGGCGATTTTGCGCAGGATGCGGCGCATGATCTTGCCGGAGCGGGTTTTCGGCAGGCCCGGGGCCCATTGGATCAGGTCCGGCGCGGCGATCGGGCCGATCTCGGTGCGGACCCAGGTGCGCAGCTCCTTGCGGAGCTCCTCGGAGGGCTCTTCGCCATTCATCAGGGTCACGTAGCAATAGATGCCCTGGCCCTTGATCTCGTGCGGGTAGCCGACCACGGCGGCCTCGGCGACCTTGGCATGGGCCACGAGCGCGCTTTCGACCTCGGCGGTGCCCATCCGGTGGCCCGAGACGTTGATCACGTCATCGACCCGGCCGGTGATCCAGTAATAGCCATCCGCGTCCCGGCGGCAGCCATCGCCCGAGAAGTAGTAGCCCTTGTAGTCCGAGAAGTAGGTCTTCACGAAGCGCTCATGGTCGCCGTAAACCGTGCGCATCTGGCCCGGCCAGCTGTCCTTGAGGCAGAGCACGCCCTCGCATTCGGTCGCGGTGATCTCTTCGCCCGTGGTGGGCTCGAGCACGACGGGCTGGACGCCGAAGAAGGGCGTCGTGGCCGAGCCGGGCTTCAGGGCCGTGGCCCCGGGCAGCGGCGTCAGCAGGTGCCCACCGGTCTCGGTCTGCCACCAGGTGTCGACGATCGGGCATTTGCCCTTGCCCACATGGTCATTGTACCAGTTCCAGGCCTCGGGGTTGATCGGCTCGCCCACGGTGCCCAGCACCTTGAGCGTGCTCAGATCGCATTTCTCGACAAACTCCGGCCCCTTCGCCATCAGCGCGCGGATCGCGGTGGGGGCGGTGTAGAACTGGGTGACCTTGTGCTTGTCGCAGACCTCCCAGAAGCGGGACGCGTCCGGATAGGTCGGCACGCCCTCGAACATCACCGTGGTGCCGCCATTGGCGAGCGGGCCATAGACGATGTAGCTGTGGCCGGTGACCCAGCCCACATCGGCCGTGCACCAGTAGATGTCGCCCTCATGCACGTCGAAGACGTATTTCTGGGTCATCGCCGCATAGAGAAGATACCCGCCCGAGCTGTGCACCACGCCCTTGGGCTGACCGGTGGAGCCGGAGGTATAGAGGATGAACAGCGGATGCTCGGCCTCGACCTCGACGGGCATGTGGTGGTCCGAGGCCTCCAGCGCCATCTCGTTATAGTCGAAATCGCGCCCGTCGACCCAGGTGGTCTGACCGCCGGTGCGCTTGACCACCAGCATCTTGACGCTGTCCTTGGTGTGCAGCAGGGCCGCATCCGCATTGGACTTGAGCGGGGTCTGACGGCCGCCACGGGGGGCGTAATCGGCCGTGATGACAATCTTGGCATCGGCGCCGTTCACACGGGCGGCCAGGGCATCGGGGGAGAAGCCCGCAAAGACGATCGAATGGATCGCGCCGATCCGCGCGCAGGCGAGCATCGCATAGGCCGCCTCGGGGATCATCGGGAGATAGAGGATGACCCGGTCGCCCTTGCGCACGCCCATCTCTTCAAGAACATTGGCCATCTTGCAGACCGAAGCGTGCAGCGCCTTGTAGGTGATGTGCTGGGCCGGCTCGGCAGGATCATCGGGCTCGAAGATGATCGCGGTCTGATCCCCGCGCGTGGCCAGATGCCGGTCGATGCAATTGGCCGCCACGTTCAGCGTGCCATCCTCGAACCACTTCACATGCACATCATCATGCGCAAAGGACGTGTCCTTCACCTTCGTATAGGGCTTGATCCAGTCCAAAGACCGACCATGCTCCCCCCAAAACCCCTCAGGATCAGAAACCGACGCAGAATACATCGCGTCATATTTGGCGGCATCGATGTGAGCCGACGCGGCGAACTCCGCCGGTACGGGTTTCAAGATTTCACCGCCATCGATTGGTTTTTGCTCGGTCATCTGGCTCATCCCCTCCTGAGACACTGCGTCCACAATTCCTGACACAGGCGTAACATGGTTTGTGAAGCTCACAACAAGCTCCTGTTTTTGGTCAGTTTTTCTGTGAATAAATTCCGGCCTTTCACCCGTTTTTGTAAATTTTTTTGCGCAGCTGTGAATTTGGCTGCAATTCGAAGGGCTTGGAAGAAAAGTAAACGCGGCGAAGGCTTTGCAGGCTCGGATCGAAATACGGCGCGTTGCCGCAGTTAGGGCTAACGCGTCGGGCGATTAAGTCGCACGTAAGGATTTCTGGGTATGCCGCCTGACGGAAACCAGGTTGATTTCAATCAATCGATTTCAGGCTGGAAACAGTTCCGAGACCGGGGAAAAGCGAATCTGTCAGGTTCGCGAGACGGTCGCTCAGGCCCGCCACCAGCGTTGGCCCATGCGGGTATGACCCGTGGCCCAGGGCTGCGCCTGCGGTTCAGGCCGACCTATCCAATCCGCAACCACCAGATTGGCCTCCGACAGGATCGGGACATATTCCTGCGCCGCCGCTGCGGGTCCGCAGGATGCCGAGATTGGCTGTGCCGCCCCGCCGAACAGGGACAGCAAGGTCCAGGCATGGGTCGGTCGCGTGGTCAGGCGCGCCACATGGAGATCCGCGACCTCCCCTGACGTGGCAAGCCGCATCGGCACTCCGAGCTCGGACATCTGCTGACCGATCCGGGCGACAAGGCGCGCGCCCTGCTCCCCCAGATCGCCATCAATCGAGAGGGTCAGCCCCTCGGGTGTCAGCGCGCCCAGCGCTTGCCTCGTCGCCTCGGGATCCGTGCTCTGCGGACCGGGCATCGCTGCAAGAGACAGACCCGGGTCGCCCGCGATCAGGGCCCGACGGTCGATCCCTGCATGGAGCACCTCCATGACCCGGCGCACCCGCGCCGGGGCGCAGCCCGCGCCGGGCGAGAACCGCAGGGCATCCGTCGCCGGGATCGCGATGGTCTGGGCGCGATGGGCCCGTTCAAGACGCTCCGACAGCCGCGTAGGCAGGCGATCGACCACATCCACGCGGCCCTCGGCAAAGGCCCGCGCCCGGTCTTCGGCCCGCGGCAGCACGAGGATCTCCACCGTATCGAACCAGTTCCCCTGCGCGGTCCGCGGATGGCCGGGGACACGTGCAACCAGCAGCCGCGCCGCGCCATCAAAGCTCGCAACCCGGTAAGGACCGGTCCCGGCACCCGTGCGGAACACCTCTGCCGCGCCGCTGCGGGGGCCCATGATCAGGGCGGGGTCGCTCAGAAGATAGGGGAAATCCGCATTCGCCCGGTGCAGACGCACATCGAACCGGTGCGGCCCGCGCAGGCGCATCTCGGCGATCAGGCTGCGGATGCCGTGGCCTGCATCCCCGGGCGTCTTGTGCAGATCCAGCGACGCGATGGCGTCTGCAGCCTCGAAGGGCTGTCCCCCATGGAACCGCGCCTCGGGGTCGAGATCGAGGGTCCAGACACGGCCCGCCTCGGACGGGGTCCAACCCGTCGCCAGCGCGCCGCGCAACAGGCCATCGGGCGCGATCTCTGTCAGGGTGTCGAAGACCAGCCCGGCGCCGGAGACCATCTGGAACAGGCCCGGCCCGAACCGCGGATCCCAAAGCTCGGGCGCGGGCCCGCCGCTCAGCCCGATCCGCAGCCGCCCGCCGTGCCGAGCGCCCGCAGCCACCGGCATCCCCCCCGCCGCCAGAAGGGCAGCGGCAAGACCGGTTTGCAGGAGTTTGCGTCGGGTGCTGTGATCCATCTCTACTGAGCCAGGCAATCGTTACCGGGACATATAACGCCTTTTCAAACGATTCCGATAGATCACTTCAGCCCGCCGGGCGCCGCCCGTAGCGCAGACGGTCCATCACGCGGACCAGCTCGGCACTGATCCCGGCCTCGGACAGGGCATGTCCGGCCAGCGGGATCATCCGCAGATCGGTCTGCGGCAGGGCATCGGCGATCTTCCAGGCCGAAACAGGCGGGCAGATCATGTCGAACCGCCCCTGCACGATGGTCAGGGGCACATTGGCGATCCTTGGCAGATCCCGCAGGATCTGACCGTCTTCGTCCAAAAAGCCCTTGTTCAGGAAATAGTGGTTCTCCAGCCGGGCAAAGGCGCGGGCGTATTCCGCGGGGCTCTCGCCTGTCAGGCCCTCGGAATGGATCGAGGCCAGGGCATTCTCCCAGGCCGACCAGGCGCGGGCGAACTTGGTCTCTTCCATCATGTTGCCGCTGAAGAGCCGCTTGTTATAGGCCGAGATCAGATCGCCCCGCTCCTCTTCGGGCACGAGCGAGACGAACCGTTTCCAGACATCGGGCCAGAACTGGGCCGCCCCGCCGCCATAGAACCAGTCGAGTTCCGCCTGCGTCATCAGGAAGACGCCCCGCAGGATGAGCTGGGTCACCCGCTCGGGATAGGTCTGGGCATAGATCAGCGCGAGGGTCGCACCCCAGCTGCCGCCGAACACGTCCCAGCCGGGAATCTCGAGGGTTTCGCGGATCGCTTCGATATCATCGACCAGATGCCAGGTCGTGTTGGCCTCGACCGAGGCATGGGGTCGCGAACGTCCGCAGCCGCGCTGATCGAACAGGATGATGCGATATGTGTCGGGGTCGAAATAGCGCCGCATCGCCGGGCTGCAGCCACCGCCAGGCCCGCCATGGAGCACGACCACCGGCACGCCCTGAGGATTGCCGCACTGCTCCACATAGATCCGATGCCCGCCCGAGACCGGCAATACTCTCTGGTCATAGGGGTCGAGGGGCGGGTAGAGGTATTCCGCCGCGCGTTTTTGGCTCGCCGCTCTCGTCATTGCTGCCCTATATACTAATCGTCTCCACCCGACCCATCCTTCGCAAGTTGCAACAGAGAAGTCCATGACAACCGTGACAGATACCGTCGATGCCTCCGAAGTCGCCAAATTCGAGGCCATGGCTGCGGAATGGTGGGACCCGATGGGCAAGTTCCGCCCGCTGCACCTGATGAACCCGATCCGGCTGGATTACATCACCCGGCAGATCGCGGCGGAGTATGGCTGTGATCTGAGCACCCCCGCGCCGTTCAAGGGGTTGCGGATCCTCGATATCGGCTGCGGCGGCGGGCTTTTGTCAGAGCCGATGGCGCGGCTCGGGGCGACGGTGGTCGGGGCGGATGCAGCCGCGGGCAACCTGCCGGTCGCGCGCCTGCATGCCGAGCAATCCGGGCTCGAGATCGACTACCGCCACACCACGGCGGAGGATCTGGCCGCGGCGGGTGAGCAATTCGATGCGGTGCTCAACATGGAAGTGGTGGAGCATGTGGCCAACCCGCTCAGCTATCTCACCGCCTGCAATCACTTGTTGAAACCCGGCGGGATCATGTGCTGCTCAACCCTGAACCGCACCCCGAAAAGCTTTGCGCTGGCCATTGTCGGGGCGGAATACATCCTGCGCTGGCTGCCCAAGGGCACCCATGACTGGCGCAAGTTCATCACGCCTGACGAGCTGTTCAAACTGTTGTCCGAGGCGGGGTTCCAGCCCGTGGACAAGAAGGGGTTCGTGTTCAACCCGGTTGCCCAAAGCTGGTCCATGTCCGAACGGGATCTGAGCGTGAACTACGTCACCGCCGCGCTGCGCCCGGCTGATTGACCGCACGAGGCGCGCGCCTTGGTAGGGCCTGTTTGGGGTCCGATGCGTGCGATACAGTAAAGACCGAGAGCTGCGCACAACCGGTTGCCTGACCCCGGAACGGGATCAGGCCGGTTTCCAAGGGGCTTTAGCCGCGTTGGCGACGCAGCAGGCCCAGCGCCAGAAGCCCTGCACCCAAAAGCGGCAGACCCGCAGGCAGCGGGACCGGCGCGACCTCTTCCCCGTTGAACAGAACCTCGCGGATCTCGATCCGCGAATTGTTCAAAAGGCTCAGCACATCCAGCTCCACCTTGCTGACGCCGAGAACCTCACCCGCGAAGTCATAGGTCTCCCCTGTCACCTGCCCGACCGGCGCGTTGAACACGGCGGAGGTCGAGATCAGCGCATCCGTCGCGTCGAAGAAGCGCAGCTGAAAGGTCTCGACCCCTTCGGCCAGCACGTTCAGGTCGTTGAAGAGGGTGAAGCTTTCCAGATTGTAGGTCCCGATCAGGTCCAGTGTGATGGTGCCCGTAACACCCGTCCGCCCCGCAAAACCGTTGAAGTTGGAGCTATCCCCATCGACGATGTCGGCGATATCTGCACCGAACCCCGCGCAGATGGCCTCACAAACGGGGACATCGGTGGAGGCGGTGATCTGGCTGGGACCCTCGATCGTGGCCGCGCTGGCGGCTCCGGAGACAAGTATCAGCAAGGCGGCGGCAATGGGGGCGAAACGCATGAAGAGACCTCCTAAAATCTTCCACGACCGATTCTAGGGCTCAGCGACAAACCTGACAAGAATCAGGCGCCGCAGCGCCACGATAGGCAAGCTTGGCACAGACAATCCCCCGCCTGCCGCCAAGCGGGGGATGATCTGGAAACGATGGGGGCGGTCAGTCGAGACCCATGCAGCTCGCGTAATAGGTCACGGTCGCGGGCCAGTCGGAGAAGATCCCTGCGACCTCCACATCCTGCGCCAGCACATCGATCAGCTCGTAGATCACGCCATCGCTCGTGGTGAGATCGGAGATGGACTGGTAGTACCAACCCCCTCCAGCTGCCAGCGGGCCGGAACGTTCAAGGGTCCAGGTGATGATCTTCAGCCCGGCGGCCTTGGCCTCCAACGCGAGGGTGGACGGCACGATCCCATCATCCTCGGAAGAGGTCACAAGCATCCAGGTCGGCGGGGAGATGTAGGTGATGCCCATCGATTTAAGCTCGTCCATGGTGTTGGGCCAGGTGGCCGGATCCATGGGCGAGTAACCATCCAGCCTGTATTCATCCATCAGATAGACCGCCTGTGCGCCGAACTCAGGCTCGGCCTCGATCCAGTAGAGGATATCCGACAGGTTGAAGCTCTGCAGCCAGACATCCGAGGGCGGGATCCCGGCCACCTTGTACGCGTCTACCAATTTCTGTGCGTAGGCCTCCTGGGTGAAGCCGTTGAAGGGCATGTCCACCAACGGGCTCTTGAGTTCGGGCGTGAACTTAGCGCCGAGGCTCTTGAACAGCGCGATGGAATCCGCATGGGTCATGATCCCTGTATCCTCGCCCGCACAGAGATCCGTCCGCCATCCCGCAGTGCCGTCGAGATACTCCTCGACCGTGGTGGCGGCAGGATTGGCCGCGTCCATCTTGGGCGTGAGCTTGCGGAACTCGGCCAGCGTGATCTCAGAGGTCCGGCATTCCGCCGCCGCCGGGGCCTCTCCCCGGGCCGGGGTGAACGGGACGACGCAGGTCTCCGCCAGCGGTGTCGCAAGGATGTTGGTGGTGGTGTGCAGGTCGTTCTGCGCATGGCGGCAGACAAGCTCGAGATCGCGGGTGAAGGTTACATCGCATTCGAGGATCCCCGCCCCCATCCGTGCGGCGGCCACATTCGACGCCACCGTGTGCTCGGGGAACTGCAGGGGCGCGCCGCGATGCCCGATGGAGAACAGCGTGCGCCGGGGCGTCTGCCCCATGCAGGCCATCAGCTCTTGCTTGAGCGGACCCTCGGCCATCTGGTCGATCAAGTAAAAGGGGCGCGGGCCGAGCTCGATGACATCGCCCTGCCCGGTTGCGGCCATCTCGGCGGCGGCGGAACCAGCCCCCAGCATGACGAAAAGAAGTGTTGCGCTGCGCAGCATGTGAACCCCCGGTCTGGATGCGTTGCCCCGGTTTGAACGCTTGGCTGTGACGCTGGGGTGACGCCCCGGTGACGTCTGCGCGACAGGCGCTATTTCGAGTAGCTCTGCTTCTGGCTCTCGAAGAGTTGCGCATAGAGGCCGCCCTCGGCCAACAGGTCTTCATGGGTGCCCTGCTCGACCATCGCGCCGCTTTCCAGCACATAGATCCGGTCCGCATCGATCACCGAGGACAGGCGGTGTGCGACCATGATCGTGGTCTTGCCCTTGGCCAGACGTCCGAGGGCGCGCTTCACCCGGTCCTCGGTCTTCTGGTCCAGCGCCGAGGTGGCCTCGTCCAGCAGGATGATCGGCGCATCGCGCAGGAAGGCCCGGGCGATGGCGATCCGCTGCTTCTGCCCGCCGGAGAGCTGCGAGCCCTTGGGCCCCACGGGCAGGTCACCGCGCTCGGCGATGATCTCGGTCAGCTCGGCCGCATCGGCGGCAGCCTGCACCTCGGCATCGCTGGCCATGGGTTTGACGTAGCGGATGTTCTCGAGGATCGAGCTGTTGAAGATCACGATGTCCTGCGCCACCACCGAGAACGCGCCGCGCAGGGATTCGATCCGGATTTGGTCCACCGGAAGACCGCCGATCTGCACGCTGCCCTCCGCCGGATCATAGAGCCGCCCCAAAAGGCTGAGCACCGTGGTCTTGCCAGACCCGGTCGGCCCGACAATCGCTGTCACCTCGCCCCCGCCAAAGGTCAGGGAAAGATCCCGAAAAAGCGGGCGATCCGGCTCGTAGCCGAAGGTCACCTTGTCGAAGACGAGATCGCCGCGTGTGTCGAAGCTGTCCACGGCGTCGGGCGCATCGACGATCGTCGGGCGTTCCTCGTAGAGCCCGCGCACCCGCGCCAGCTGCACCAGTGCAGCCTGCAAGGACACGGTGAACTGGGCGATCCGCCGTCCCGGATCAAAGATCAGCACGAGCCCGATCAGGAAGGCGATGATCCCGGCCCCGTCCACGTCAAAATTCGCGCTGAGCGCCATGTAGCCGCCGCCGCCGATCACCAGCACATAGGCGAAGGCCGCCGCGAAATCGATGCAGGGCAGGATCACCGCCTGGGCCATGTTGCGTCGGATGGTCAGGCGGCGCAGGCGCTTGGTCGAGCGCAGCAGGCGCTCCTGCTCGACCCCCTCCTGCCCGGCGATCTTGACCGTGCGCATGCCGGACATGGTCTCGTCGATGGTGGCAAGATATTCCTGCATCGCAGTCTCGGTCTCGGCCTGCACGATTTTGACCTTGCGGGACACAAACTGCATCGCACTGATGATCACCGGCAAGACAAGCGCCGCACTGAAGAACAGCAAGGGCTGCTGCCAGGCGAGATAGGCCGAAACAATCACCACCGTCGCCAGATCGCGTCCGGCCTTCACCGAGGTCTGGCCTACGAAACGTCCGACGCTCTCGACCTGGCCCACAAGTTTCTGGATCAGGTTGGCGGACGGTGTTTTCTCGAAAAAGGCGAGGTCGAGCTCCATCAGGTGTTCGATCAGGTCCTGGCGCAGCTTGGCCACCGCATCGGCGGCGATCCATGTGCTCATCCGGGGCACCACGTAGCTCATGACGCCGCGAAAAACGAACACCCCGAAGACCGCAAGGCAGACCATCACCAGATCGCGGACCGAGCCGCTCTCGAAGATCACGCGCAGCCCGCTTTCGGTGAGACGGAGGAACTGCTGGTAGACCGCGCCCTGTGCGATGACCATGAAGAAGACCAGAATCAGCCAGGGCAGCTTTTCACGCAGATAGCCCGTCCAGAACCAACGGATATTGGCCTTGTCCTGAGGGGAGAACATCTTTTCCTTCGGCTTGCGGGACTTGGGGGTCCCGCCGGAAGGCGCTGGGTGCTGTGTCGGACTGGGCTCTGCCATGGATCGGCTATCGCCAAGGGGGCCTCAACTGTCAAGCCGCGCAAGGTCGCGCCCGGCCTCCGGCAGTGCCCTGCTCATTGGGTCGAGAGATAGGCGAGGATGTCCCGCGCGTCTTGCGGGCTGCGCACGCGGACGAGCATCCGGCCCCGCGCGGTCGGATCCCCGAGATAGGCGCGCAGGAACCCCACCGGGTCCTGTAGATAGGCGGTGAGGGTTTCCGTGTCCCAGACAAGGCCTGCCGTCCCGGCGGTCCGAAGTGCATCGGAATAGGCCACACCCTCCTGTGCGGCGGCCCTGCGGCCCAGCACGCCGTGCAGGTTGGGCCCCGCACGCGGGCTGTCGACCCCGGGCTCGGCGATGTGACAGGTAAGGCAGGGCCGAAAGGCCCGCTCCCCGGCCTCTGGATCGCCCTCCATGGCCCGGATCGGGGCCGCGGCGATGGCCAGCACCAGAACAAGCGCGGATCGAATGAGGGTGACCAAGGGGCTCTCCACCGGCAGGGGTCCCAAATGCAACACGCCCGGCGCAGGGGCCGGGCGTGCAGTCTCGGATCAGGTCGCGGCGATTACTCGGCGAGCGACTTGAGATAGGCGTAGAGGTTGATCGCGTCTTCTTCCTTGCGAACCTTGAAGGACATCTTCGAGCGCGCCTTGGAGTCGCCGGAGACTTCGCGGATCTTCGCGGTGGGGTCCTGAACATAGGCGACAAAGGTCGCTTCATCAAAGACCAGACCGCCTTCGCCCGCAGCCACATGGCCGTCGGAGTAACGGAAGCCTTCGACCTGACCGGCGGTCGCGCCTGCGACACCGTAGAGGTTCGGGCCTGTCTTGGCCGCGCGGCCTGCCAGGGTGTTGCCGTCGGCATCCTGCACAACGTGGCAGGACTGGCACTGGCGGAACGCCTTCTCACCGGCGGCGGCGTCGCCGCTGGCGGCAGTGTGTCCGTCCGCAAACGCCGGAGCGGAGAGCAGGGCCAACGTGGCGGCAGCTACGAAAGTCGTTTTCATGTTTCCCTCCCGAGGGGCAATTAAACCGTATGGCGGCAATACGCCCGAAACAGGCGTAAAGTTCAACCACACTTATGGACTATAGCCCGGCCCTAGGCGACGGCCTGTGCAATAGCACATTGCTTCCACAAAATTTCGAGAGCGCTCACCAAGTGCTGCAAATCCGCCTCGGTGTGGTTCGGCGACGGGGTGAAACGCAGGCGCTCGGTCCCCTTCGGCACGGTGGGATAGTTGATCGGCTGCACGTAAATGCCGAACTGATCCATAAGGATATCCGACAGTTGGCGGCATTTGACCGGATCCTTGATCATCACCGGGATGATGTGGCTCGGATTGTCCAGATGCGGGATCCCCGCCCGGTCGAGCATGGCGCGGAACTGGGCCACGCGCTCTTTCTGCATGTCGCGCTCGACGCTGCTTTCCTTGAGATGCCGGATCGAGGTCTGGGCCGCCGCCGCAACCGCCGGGGGCAGCGCGGTGGTAAAGATGAAGCCGCTGGCAAAGGACCGGATGAAGTCGCACAGCAAGGTCGAGCCGGTGATATAGCCGCCGACCACGCCAAAGGCCTTGCCCAGGGTCCCTTCGATCAGGGTAACACGGTCCATCACGCCATCGCGCTCGGCGATCCCGGCACCGCGCGGGCCATACATGCCAACCGCGTGCACCTCGTCGAGATAGGTCATCGCGCCGTGCTTGTCGGCCACGTCGCAAATCTCGGCGATGGGCGCGATATCGCCATCCATCGAGTAGACGCTTTCGAAGGCCACGATCTTGGGGCAGTTCGCCGGCAGGGCCGCAAGCTTGGCGTCCAGATCCGCCACGTCGTTATGTTTCCAGATGACCACCTTGGCGCGCGAATGGCGCATCCCTTCGATCATCGAGGCATGGTTGAGCTCATCCGACAGGATCACGCAATCCTTGAGGCGTGCGCCCAGCGTGCTCAGGGCCGCCCAGTTCGAGACATAGCCGGAGGTGAACAACAGCGCGGATTCCTTGCCGTGCAGATCCGCGAGCTCGTCTTCCAGAAGCCGGTGATGGTGGTTGGTCCCCGAGATGTTCCGGGTGCCGCCCGCGCCCGCGCCGCACTGGCCGATCACCTCTTGCATGCGGCCCACCACCTTGGGGTGCTGGCCCATGCCGAGATAGTCGTTTGAGCACCAGACGGTGATCTGCCGCTTGCCATCTTGACCATGGCACTGGGCTTTGGGGTGTTGACCGCATTCACGCTCTAGCTCGGCGAAAATCCGGTAGTTGCCTTCGTCCTTCAGCTGATCGAGCTGCTCGGCAAACAAGCGGTCAAATTCCATGGGCGTCCTCACTCCGTCTTACCCGAAAATCTTACAAGTTGGACACTTTTAGTGTCAATTAAAACTTACACACCCAAAGGTACCGGTTTCACGGAAAAAATCACGACCACTCTGGCCGCGCCCCGTCAGGCGCGTGTTAGGCAGGATGTCAGAGGGGGTGGACCGGACCGCAGCAGCGAATCGCGCAGGGGCGTCAGGGCTGCCGGATCAGCCCTGCTTTTCCTTGGCGGCGGGCATGAGCCAGCGCCAGAGCTTCTCGTCCGGCAAGGGCACAACCATCAGCCAATGTTCCAGAAGCGCCAGCGCCGTGAACACCGCCAGCAGGGTAAACCCGACCGTGGCGGCAGCGGTATCGGCCGCATAGAGCCGCTCGATCCAGCAGGTCATGGCGAAAGTTAGCGCTGTGACCGAATAGGGAAAAAGCCAGTTGATCGGGCGGATCCGGAAATGACTGGGCAGATGCGCCAGCGGTTCTGGCAGGAACTCCGTATTGATCTTCTTGACCCCCAGAAACAGGTTCAGCTTGGCGCTGATCCGGGCGACAAAGAGCACCGCGAAAGTCCAGAAGCCGAACTTGTTCTCGGCGCCCCAGGCGGTGATCCCCATCACGATGACCACCGTCAGCAGCAGCATCTCGTGATAGGCGATGGTGCCCCAAGCGCGGAAGAACCGCTCCCATTCAGGGCAGCCCTTGGGACAGACATAGCTATTCGGGCCGGTGATCACCCCGGCCAGAAAGGCATGCTCGATCCAGCCCCACAGCAGCAAGGCCGACCCAAAGGCGATCCAAACCCCGGCCACGCTGGGCTGCGTGAGGGTGCTGGAAAATCCGTAGATCCCGACAAAGAAGGCCGGGGCCGTCAGGATGACCGACCGCAGATGGGCGAGAGGCCCCCTGCGGTCAGCGTTCTTCACGATGCACAGGATCGCCCCGGTGGCGAACCACCAGACAAACAAGGCGCAGAGCGCGACGATCCAGGGCGATGCGAACATCAGTAGGCGGGCTCAAGGCGGGTTTCGCTCGGCACGTCATGCTTGATCGCCGGGATGGTGTAGAGCGACACGAAGGCCAGCGCAGCTCGCGCGCCCGCCGACGCCTTGCCGAGCAGCCCCCCAAGGCCGCCCTTGGCATTCGCCGCCGCCATATCGCGGGAGGCTTTCTCCATGCGCTTGAGGTTCGGCATCCAGCGCGGGTGATCGATGTCCAGCGTGATCGGATAGATCTGCTTGGAAATCTCGGAGGTCTTCTTGAACACCTCCTGCCCGTACCAATCGGTGTCCACGCCCAGCGCCTCATGGAAGGCGGGCCGCTGATGGTCGCGCACATACATGGTGGAATAGACCGCCGTCAGGAAGAACTTGATCCACAGGACATTGCGGCCCCGGGTCAGTTTCGGATCGCTCTTCATCAGCAGGGCAAAGGCCTCGCCATGGCGGAACTCGTCATTGCACCACTCTTCGAACCACTTGAAGATCGGGTGGAAGCGCTTGTCCGGGTTCTCCTGCAGGTGGCGGAAGATCGTGATGTAGCGCGCATAGCCGATCTTCTCGGACAGGTAGGTCGCGTAGTAGATGAACTTCGGACGGAAATAGGTGTATTTCTTCTGCTGGGTCAGGAAGCCGAGATTGACCGCGATGCCCGCCTCGCGCAGCGCGTCATTGATGAAGCCCGCATGGCGTGCCTCATCCCGGGCCATCAGTTGGAAGAGCTGGGTGATGTCCTTGTTGGACCCACGGCGCTTCATCTCCTTGTAGAGCACGCAGCCCGAGAATTCGGCGGTGCAGGAGGAGATCAGGAAGTCGATGAACTCCTTACGCAGCTCCGGCTCCATCCCGTCCCAGTCCACCGTGTCCCAGTCGGCGTTCTTCTTGAAATGGCCCTTGTTCGGGTCGGCCACCATTTCGGCGATGAGCGGATCCCACTCGTCGCGGATGCTCTCGACCGAGATCGCATCCATCTCGTCGAAATCCGTGGTGTAAAAGCGCGGTGTCAGCAGCGTGTCCTGCATGGCCACATCGGTGGCCTTCTCGGACGTCATCTGGTCGTCGACGACACCGTGGTTGGAGACGGGGGAGTGGTGGCCGTTCAGGCGCTCCGGGGTCTGGACGTTCATAGCGTGACCTCCTCAGAGAATGAAAATTCGCAAAGTTCGATAAACTCGAGATCGCCGGTCATCCGCGTCCACAGACGCTCCAGACCGCTGGCGCGGGTGATGACGGCTGTCCGGTCCTCGGAGACGATCTCGCCATAGGGCGCCATGATCTCGGGGCCCTGAACCAGCACCGCGTCGCCGGGATAGACCACGGCGCCATTGTTGAACTTCACATGCGCCGACAGCTCTTCGAAGCGGTGGCTGATGGACACCGTGCAGGGTGCCGTTTCGCGTGTCTTGGTGAACAATCCCATGATCAACCCTCCTGGATCGGGGTGTAGAGCAGCCGCTCGAACGCGGCGGTGTTATCCTTGCCAAAGCCGATCAGCTGGGCTTCCCAGCCGGTGGCCTCGTCGATCAGCGCCAGGTGACCGTCCTCGTAGCGGACGATGCGCACGGGCGCGGTCTCGGAGACGCCGACCTTCATTCGCTCGCGGGCGAGCGCACGGGTCATGCCGGCGATGAAACCACCCTCCTGCGGGCTGAGATCGGCAATCAGGCGACCTTCGCCGTCGAGCACGCGGGCTGCGCCGCTCATCTCGCCGAAGATCTGGATTTCACGCTCTTCAAGGATCGGTTGATCCGGGAACTGGGCCTCAAGAGGCCTGTCCGTCACGCGCGCATAGGCGACGATCGCCAGGCACGCGAGCACCAGAAAGAGCATGGCACGCAAGAGCAGCGTCGGGATCATCTCCCGGTCGCGCCTCGCAAGCTCATGGGTTGCGGGGTCGTTCATCGCGAAGGGTCCTTATTCTGCGGGCATCGCAACCGCGCCCGATGCGGTCTGCGCATCAGCGGTTGTCGAGCCGGTTTCAGAGGAGGTCTTGGAGAAGACAGCGGATTCCGCTGCCTCGGCGATCAGGCCCGCGACACGGGCCGCCTCCGGAATGCAGCGCAGGGCCGGTTCCGGATTGCGAATATGCCAGGGGCGAATATGGGGCCAGCAGTTGATATAGCTCATCCGCGTCTCGCCCGTGAGTTTCAGGGCGATGGTCCCGGTGCCGGATTTGCGCAGGTCGAGGTCGGCCGACCCGATCCAGCGATAGGGAAAGTTGTAGGTGATCGTCAGGGCCGCGCCGATCCGCATGGCGATCCGACGGTTGGTGACGGTGTAGACGGTGGTCACCGCCTGGGTCCATGCGATCGCGGTCAGGATCGCGCAGACGATCAGGCCAAGGATCAGAAACGGAACGGACCCCTTGATGCTCGTCAGCGTGTCGTATTGCGCCATCAGCGCGACCGAGCGCCAGGCGCCGAGGAACACGAAGTACCCCATCACCCATTTCAGCGCGAGGCTTTCCTTGGCCAGGGCCCACCAGTTCGGCTTGCCCTGCCAGAGGATCGTCTCCCCCTCCGGGGGGAGCTCAGGGAGCCCTTCAATAGGCTCGACATGGAAATCGTCGTGATGGTCTGTCATCGCGAGAGGCTCCCTTCGTTGGTCCTAGATTTGCGGCTCGAGGCGGGACTCGTCGGCATAAAGGGTGCCGCCCGCGTAGTAGCCCATGATCTTGTCTTCCTCGAGCAGGGTGACCTGATGCGAGGACTTGGTCTTGGGCACGCCCTTGAAATGCTTGCCATAGATCGAGCGGATCTTGACCCGGTCGGACTTGATCCGGACCATCTCGCGCGGGACGAGGCGCTTGCCATCCCCCCAGGCGCCGTCGAGCTCGATCTCGAGGAAGCGGACGAGCTGTTCGGCCTCGTCGATCCACATGTCCGAAATCAGGCCCACGATCTCGTCATCACCGGCCTGAACCGGCAGACCACGCGGGTCGATCCCGGCCGAGACGCTGAAGCCTTCTGCGGCGGACATGGGCACGATTTTCGGATGGCCATGGGCATCAAGCTCGGGTGTGTCGCGCCGCGCCGCCCAGCTGGCCGGACCCACACCATCCGTGAGGGGATCGCCCGTGGGCTCCATCGGAAACCCGTTGCCTTCGGCGGTCTTGCGCAGGGCCAGGTTCTCACGGCGCTGGAAGTCCTCACCGGGCAGGGTCAGCTCACCCCGGCCATGCTGCAGCTTGAAGGTCTTCTCCTTCGGCAGCGGGAACGGGCCCTGGTTTGCGGCGGTCTCGCCATCGTCATCCTCGAGGGGGTAGCCCTCGCGCATGTTCTCGGTCTGCAGATAGTAGATCAGCAGCGCGAAGAACCCGTAGAACAGCCAGATGGACAGGCTGGCGAGGTCAAAATTGCCGAAGAATGTCTCTTCCATGGAGGTATCCTTTCGTATCCGGCGTCAGGTCGGGAAATCGGCGAGCCCGATCTTGCCGGTCTCCCCTGTTGGATGGTCGTTACGGGTCGGTGCCCGGGTCCGCACAAGCGGGCCGAGCGCGATGAGAGTGATGAAGATCAGGCCGATCTCGATGTGGTAGACCACCGAGTAGCCCGTGGCCGGGTCGTTGAGCGCCTCGCCCCAGGCCCCGGTGGTGACAGCCGCGTTGATCGTGTCCCGCAGGGTCCCGCCCAGCGCGACGCCGACACCGGCCGCCGTGGCCTGCGCCGCCCCCCAGGCGCCCAGTGCGAGGCCGCGCCCGGCGATCCCCTCGGCGGGCAGGGTCATGGCCGCAGTCAGCGTCGCGACGGAGAAGAGCCCGCCGCCCAGACCGATCAGGCCAGCGCCCGCAAAGAAGAGCGCGTCGGAGTTCATGGGGGCCGCAAAGATCACCGCCGAGAAGGCCAGCAGCCCGATCAGCAGCCCGCGCCCGCCCATGCGGAACGGGTTGATCCCCGCCGCAAGCCAACGCGCGGCCATGGCAAAGCCGATCAGCGCGCCCGCGGCCCACATGGCCGTCAGGAAGGTCGTGGCCGACACGCTGAGGCCGAGGATCTCGCCGCCATAGGGTTCCAGCAGCACATCCTGCATGTTGAAGCCGAGGGTTCCGAGGAACACGACCACGAGCAGACGACCGGCGCGCCCTCCGGCCGCGAAGTCATCCCAAGCCGCCCGGAAAGAGGGGCGTGGCTCGGCGCGCTCTGCCGCACTGAGCGGAACAACAATCTCCTGCTTCCAGAGCGCGATCAGGTTCAGGATCAGGGTCGCGCCCGCCGTGGCCTGCACCACCTGGATCAGCTTGATGGGGGTGAAATCGCGCAACAGCCAGCCGATCACCACCGCCGAGACACCCATTCCCACGAGGAACATCACATAGAGGAGCGCCACGACCCGGGGCCGGGTTTCATCCGTGGCCCGATCAGACGCAAGCGCAAGCCCTGCCGTCTGGGTCATATGCAGCCCCAGCCCGGTCATCAGGAAGGCCAGTGCGGCCAGCACCTCGCCCGCGAAGGGGATCTCGATATAGACGTCGCCGCCCAGCACCAGAAGGCAGGAGGGCATGACCGCCAGCCCCCCGAACTGCCACAGGGTGCCGAACCACATATACGGCACCCGCTTCCACCCGATGGCGGATTTGTGGGTGTCCGAGCGGAACCCGAGGATCGCCCGGAAGGGCGCGACCAGCACCGGAATGGCGATCATGATCGCCACCAGCATCGCCGGCACCGACAGCTCGACGATCATGACCCGGTTGAGTGTCCCCAGCAGCATGACCGTGGCCATGCCGACCGAGACCTGAAACAGGCTCAGGCGCAGCAGCTGACCGAGCGGGAGCTGATCGCTCGCCGCATCGGCAAAGGGCAGGAACCGCCCTGCCAGCCGCTTTGTCTGTGCCTTGGTGATGATCATGCCCGGTACTCCAGACAGGTGGAAATGTAGAAGCCCGAGGTCACCCGTTCGACCTCGCGCAGCGCGCCCGGTGCGCCCTTCTGCGCGGCAGCCTTTGACAGCTTGGCAGGGGCGTGCGGGATCATGGTCGGGGAGCGGTCGCCCCGCGGGAAGAGCTTGCCGACCCCCCAGAAGGTCATCAGGAAAGGCGTGCGCGGGGCCACGGTGAAGATCACCGAGCGGCGCACGCGGGGGCAGAACCGTGCCAGCGAGGATCCGATATCCTCCGCTTCGTAGTAGATCAGACTGTCCATCGCGACGACATGATCGAAATCACCCAGCTCGGGATTATGCATGTCACCGGACGTGAACATGACCTGGTCGCGATAGGCGTCGGGCAGGCGTTTCTCGGCGATCTCCACCAGGCTCGGCGAGATGTCGATGGCCACGACCTCGGCCCCGCGCGCCGCCAGCTCGGCGGTCATCTGACCGGCACCGCAGCCCGCATCAAGCACCCGCGTGCCGCGCAAGTCGTCGGGCATCTGCCCCAGCATGATGTCGCGCATCCGGTCCCGGCCCGCGCGCACGGTGGCGCGCACCTTGGAGACCGGCGCGTCCGAGGTCAGACGCTCCCATGTCTTGGTGGCGGTCCGGTCGAAGTAATCCTCGACCCGGTCCAGAGTCTGTTCGTAAGCCGCCATTACCGGTGCCTCCGCAGGGGGCTTTGGGCGCGCGAAAGGGGGGCGATCCCCCCTTGGTGCAGTTTCATGCAGACGTCAGGCATCAATCGAACCCCAGAAGCTCAAAGATCTCGCGATCGGGCAGCGGCGCAGGGGCCAGCGGCTCGGTCCCGTTCCACAGGGTCTCGGCCAGACGGATATACTCCTTCTGCACCGCGACGATGTCTTCCTCGGCATCCATCTCGAACAGGGTCTTCTTCTTGAGCCGCGAGCGGCGGATCGCGTCGAGATCGGGCATATGCGCGATCCGGTTGAACCCGACCGTCTTGCAGTAGCGATCGACCTCGTCGGTCTCACGGGACCGGTTGGCCACGCAGCCCGCCAGACGCACCGAGTAGTTCTTGGACTTCGCCTGAACCGCCGCGATGATCCGGTTCATCGCGTAGATGCTGTCGAAGTCGTTCGCGGTCACGATCAGTGCGCGATCAGCATGTTGCAGGGGGGCCGCGAATCCACCGCAGACCACGTCACCAAGCACGTCGAAGATCACCACGTCGGTGTCCTCGAGCAGGTGGTGTTGCTTCAGAAGCTTCACCGTTTGCCCCACCACGTACCCTCCGCAGCCTGTGCCGGCGGGCGGCCCCCCTGCTTCCACGCACTTCACCCCATTGAATCCTTCAAAGACGAAGTCTTCGGGCCTCAGCTCCTCTGCGTGGAAATCCACCTCTTTCAGGATGTCGATCACCGTGGGGACCAGACTTCCTGTGAGGGTAAAAGTACTGTCATGCTTGGGGTCGCAGCCGATCTGCAGCACGCGCTTGCCAAGCTTGGAAAAAGCCGCCGACAGGTTCGAGCTGGTGGTCGATTTGCCGATGCCGCCCTTGCCATACACGGAAAAAACCTTGGCGCCCTCGATCTTCATCGAGGCGTCCTGATGCACTTGCACGGACCCTTCGCCGTCCTGACCCTTGAGGACCGGGGGAGCTCTATCCAATGGACTCATGTCGTCGTCCCTTTCTGTTGCGGCCGCGTGGTCATTCCGCCGCGATGTTGATGCCTTCGAGCGCGTCCTCGATCTCGTCCGCTGCATCCTGCAGGGCGGCGAGCGTGTCGGCGTCCGGTTGCCAGTAGTCCCTCTCGAACGCCTCGATGAGGCGGTTCGCCATACGGGCGCTTGCCTGCGGGTTCAGGTCCGCAAGTCGTTTGCGCATCGCGTCGTCTAACACGAATGTCTCGCTCAGCCGCTGATAGACCCAGGGCTCCACCTGACCGGTGGTGGCCGACCAGCCGAGCGTGTTGGTGACCTGCGCCTCGATCTGGCGCACGCCCTCATGGCCATGCTTGAGCATGCTCTCGAACCACTTCGGGTTCAGGCTGCGCGAGCGGGTCTCGAGCGCGACCTGGTCCTTGAGCGTGCGGACCTTGGCCGAACCGCGTGTCTGATCGCCGATATAGACCGCCGCCTCGTCGCCCCCCTTGGCGCGCTTCACCGCGCGGGCGATGCCGCCCAGCGTGTCGAAATAGTGATCGACCGTGGTCACGCCGAGCTCGACCGACTCGAGGTTCTGATAGGCGATGTCCACATCGCGCAGGGTCTTTTGCAGCAGCGCCGGGTTTGCCGCCGACTTGCCCGAGCGGCCATAGGCAAAGCTCTTGCGCGCCTCATAGGCATCGGCCAGCTCGTCTTCCTCGCCAAAGGCCGAGCTGTCCACCAGCGCGTTCACATTCGACCCATAGGCCCCTTCGGCATTGGAAAAGACCCGCAGCGCGGCGGTTTCCAGATCGCAGCCCATCTCTTCGGCATAGGCCAGCGCATGGGCGCGGATGTAGTTCCACTCGACCGGTTCATCCTCGGCAGAGGCACAGAGATAGGCCGCCTCGGCCAGCATTTTGGTCTGCAACGGCAGAAGATCGCGGAAGATCCCCGACAGGGTCATGACCACATCGACGCGCGGGCGTCCAAGCTCGATAAGCGGGATCAGTTCCGCGCCACAGAGACGGCCATAGCCGTCGAATTTCGGACGCGCGCCCATCAGCGCCAGCGCCTGTGCAATCGGGCCGCCGTCGGATTTGATATTGTCCGACCCCCAAAGCACCAGCGCGACCGAGCGCGGCAGGGTGGCATGGGTCTCGAGCAACAGTTCCGCCTGTTTGGCGCCGTCCTGCATGGCAAAGGGCGTGGGCATCCGGAACGGATCAAAAGCGTGAATGTTGCGCCCGGCGGGCAGCACCTCGGGCGCCCGGATCAGATCGCCCCCCGGCACCGGCGCGATGTAACGCCCCGAGAGCGCCTTCATCAGCCCGTCCAGCTCCGCATCCCGCTTGAGAAGCTCGGCAATCCGCGCCCGCGCCTCGGCATCCTGACCGGGCATCACGTCCAGATGGGCATTGATCTCGGCATCGGTGGGCACGCGCCCGACCACATGCAGACCATCGGGGATCAGCGCATCCTCGGTCTCCAGCAGCTTGAGCCAGAGCGTGTCCGGATCCGAGCCGTCCAGATCCACCGCCTCGGCCTGCTGCGCGATCAGCGCGGCGAGCTCTGCGCGGTCATCCTCGTCGGGCGCCATGGCGCGGAAGCGCGCGAGGCTGTCCTTGAGCTCCGCCAAACCCTTATAGAGGCCGGATGTCGCCAGCGGCGGGGTCACATGGGTGACCGTCACCGCGTTGGACCGGCGCTTGGCCAGGGTCGCCTCGGACGGGTTGTTCGACGCATAGAGATAAACATTCGGCATCTCGCCGATCAGCCGGTCCGGCCAGTCGCGCGCCCCAAGCCCCGCCTGCTTGCCCGGCATGAATTCCAGCGCCCCGTGCATCCCGAAATGCAAGACCACATCGGCCTGATAGGTGGACTTGAGCCACATGTAGAACTGCGTGAAGGCATGGGTCGGGGCAAAGCCGCGCTCGAACAAAAGGCGCATCGGGTCGCCCTCATAGCCGAAGGTCGGCTGGACCCCGACGAAGACATTCCCGAACTCCTGCCCAAGGATAAAGACCCCGCGCCCGTCCGACTGGATCTTGCCCGGGGCGGGGCCCCAGACCTCTTCGATCACCGAAAGCGGCGGCGTATTGGCGACGATATGATCGGCGCTCACATGGGCGGCGACATTCGCCTCCTGCCCGTATTTCTTGGCATTCCCCTCAAGCACCGCCGCGCGCAGGGCGTCGACATTTTCGGGTACCTCGACGCTGTAACCGTCGGCCTTCATGCGGGTCAGGGTGTTGAACAGGCTCTCGAACACGCTCAGATAGGCCGCCGTGCCCACCGCGCCGGCATTGGGAGGGAAGCCGAACAGAACCACGGCCACCTTCTTGGCGGCATTCTCGCAGCGGCGCAGGCGCGCAAGGCGCAGGGCCTTTTCGACCAGCACGTCGATCCGTTCCAGGCAGGGGGCCATGGCCTTGACATCATTGGGCGCCGCACAGCGGTACTGACACCCGGTGCAGCGATCCTCGCCATGGCGGCCCGCAAAGACGGTCGGGTTGGTCGCCCCGTCGATCTCGGGCAGGGCGATCAGCATGGTGGTCTCGACCGGGCCAAGCCCGCTGGGGGCGGCGGCCCATTGGCCAAGCGTCTGAAACTCCAGCGGATGAGCCGCAAGATAGGGAATGTCGAGCCCCGTCAGAACCTCGATCGCCGCATCGCTGTCATTATAGGCCGGTCCCCCGATCAGCGAGAACCCGGTGAGCGAGACCATCGCATCGATCTGGGTGGCATCCTCGGCGCGGAAATAGCGCGAGATCGCCGGGCGCGCGTCGAGCCCCCCGGCAAAAGCCGGGATGACCCGGATGTTGCGCGCCTCGAACGCATCGATCACCGCCTCGTAATGGGCGCTGTCCCGGCTCAGGATATAGCTGCGCATCATCAGCAGGCCGACCGTGGCCTCGGGCTGCGCCGGACCGGGCAGCTCGGAGATGTCGGTGAAGACGCGCTCCGGATGGGCCGGGTGGAACAGACCCACCTCCGGGTATTCCACCGGCGGCAGGGCCTTGATCTCGGACCAGCCGGGCCGCGCCGCATAGGCGCTGATGAGCATGCGCAGCATCTGCTCGGTATTCTCATCCGAGCCATCCAGCCAATACTGCATGGTCAGGAAGTAGTTGCGCAGATCCTGAGCCTTGCCCGGCAGAAACCGGAGGATCTTGGGCAGGCGCCGCAGGATCTTCATCTGCCCCTCGGAGGACGAGGTCTTCTTGGTCTTCGGCTTGAGCTTCTTGAGGATCGCCATGGCGCCCGAGGCGGGCTTCGACAGATCCACATCGCCCATGCGTGTGAGGTTCACCAACGCCTGATCCGCGATCACGCAGACCATGGCATCGCAATGATCGCGCCGCGCCTGCAGATCCGGCAGGATCGCCTGGATCTGTTCGTCGAGGAAGATCAGGTTCACCACCACGATATCCGCCTCGGCGATGGCCGCGCGGGTTGCCGCTAGGCTGGCGGGGTTCTCGGACCACTCTCCGGCCGCGTGGACAGACACTTTCAGTCCCGGGAAATCCACCTGCAACGCGGCATTCACCCGCGCAGCAGGGCCCAGCACATGGCTGTCCAGCGTGATGATCACGAAGCGGTAAGGCGTCGGACCATCGGGATGAGGGGTCAGAGAACCACTATCGAGCATAATGCGCCTTGGCCTCATAGAGGGTATCGACACTGATCTCGGTCACACCCTGTTCGAGCGCGTATTTCTCGGTGTTGCGCTTGGCCTTGCCCCGCACGAAGAACGGGATCTTCTTGAGCTCCTTCTCCGCATCCGCGAGCCAGACCGCGACATCGCTGCCCGTGGCCTCGGGTGCCCGTTCCTCTGTCATTGTTCCCGAAATACTCCGGGGGGTCTGGGGGGCTGGCCCCCCAGCCGCCTCAACCTCATCCAACGGCTTGGGCGCATGGCCCCCATGGTGGGACGGACCCGCCGCATCATGGAACTCGAAATCCTCGCGGAACATCGCCAGCAGGTGCTCTTCGAGCCCCATGACCAGCGGATGGATCCAGGTGTCGAAGATGACGTTTGCGCCCTCGAAACCGACCTGCGGTGAGTAGCGCGCCGGGAAATCCTGCACATGGACCGGAGCCGAGATCACCGCGCAGGGGATGCCCAGACGCTTGCCGATATGACGCTCCATCTGGGTGCCAAGGATCATCTCGGGCGCGGCCTCTTCAATGGCGGCCTCGACCTCGAGGTAGTCATCGGTGATCAGCGGGGTGATCCCGAACTCCTTGCCCAGGGCACGGATATCGCGAGCAAACTCGCGGTTGTAGCAGCCAAGGCCGACGACCTCGAACCCCATCTCGTCGCGGGCGATGCGGGCGCAAGCCTTCACATGGGTCGCGTCCCCGAACAGGAACACGCGCTTGCCGGTCAGGTAGGTGCTGTCGACGGATTTGCTCCACCAGGGCAGGCGCAGACGGCTCTCATCCGGGCGCGTAGTCAACCCGGTGATGCCTTGTACTTCGGCGATGAAATCGCGGGTCGCACCGACACCGATGGGCACGATCTTGGTATAGGGCAGAGCCAGCTCCCGCTCGAGAAAGCGGCAGGCCGCTTCGCAGGTCTCGGGGTAAAGCATGACGTTGAAATGAGCCGCACCCAGCCGGGCGATATCGGACGGGCTGGACCCCATGGGGCCCACCACATTCACATCCACACCCATCTCCGACAGCAACCCGGTCAACTCCTCGACATCATCGCGATGGCGAAAGCCGAGCCCGGTGGGACCGAGAATATTGCACGAGATCCGCGCGGTTTTCTCGACGGGCTTGGCGAGCGCGCGGACAATCTGAAAGAAGGTCTCGTCGCAGCCGAAGTTTTCCTTGCGTTGATAGCTTGGCAGCTCCAGCGGGATCACCGGCACGGGCAGGCCCATGGTCTCGGCCAGACCGCCCGGATCATCCTGGATCAGCTCGGCAGTACAGGAGGCCCCGACGATGATCGCCTCGGGCTTGAACCGCTCATAGGCATCGCGGCAGGCATCCTTGAAGAGATAGGCGGTATCCGCCCCCAAATCGCGGGCCTGAAAGGTGGTGTAGGTCACCGGCGGGCGGTGGTCGCGCCGCTCGATCATCGTGAAGAGCAGATCGGCGTAGGTATCGCCCTGGGGTGCGTGCAGCACGTAATGCAGCCCCTTCATCCCCGTGGCGACGCGCATGGCCCCCACATGGGGCGGGCCCTCATAGGTCCAGACGGTGAGCTTCATGACAGGCCTCGCGTCGTGAGTATTTGAAGAACAATGAGGGAGGGGGTGCCGCGCAGGATCATTCCGCAGCCTCCAGCTTGAGCAGGTCACGCCGCCGGATCGGGCGGGCGAAGAGCCCGGCGAGATCGCCCGCCTGCTCGTAGAAATGCACGGGCGAGAAGACGAGCTCGATGGCCCATTTCGTCGTCAGCCCCTCGGCCTCGAGCGGGTTGGCAAGGCCCAGCCCGCAAACCGTCAGGTCCGGGCGCGCGGCGCGGCAGCGGTCGAGCTGCTTGTCGACATCCTGGCCTTCGGAGATGGTCGGCCCGCCTGCGAGCAGATCGAGATCCGCCCCGACGAGGCCCTTGTGGATATAGGGCGCGCCCACCTCGATGGCGGTCATGCCGCATTCGCGGGTCAGGAAGCGCGCGAGGGGAATTTCGAGCTGACTGTCCGGGAAGAAGAAGATCGATCTACCCTTGAGCGTCTCGGCCGCCGCCGCGATGGCCTTGCGGGCGCGGGCGCGGGGGGCCGCGGTGACGGCCTCGAAAGTCTCGTCCGAGACGCCAAACTCATCGGCGATCGCGCGCAACCACAGGGTCGTGCCCTCTTCGCCAAAGGGGAAGGGCGCGTCGATCCGGCGGGCGCCGCGCCGTTCGATGGCGGCGCAGGTTTCGCCCAGGAAGGGCTGCAGCGGCGCATAGACCGTGTTCGGGCCCAGTCCGGGCGTCTCATCGGCACGATGGGCGGGCAAGACGCGGATCGGGCCGATCCCCATCTTGGTCAGCAGGCTGAGCGCCTGATCTTCGACCACATCGGGCAGCGCGCCGACCAGCAGCAGCTCGCGCGCGTCGGTCTTGGGCAGAACCGGCACCATGGATTCCAAACAGGCGTCTTCGCCTTGGGTGAAGGTCGTCTCGATCCCGGAGCCGGAATAATTCAGCACCCGCACATGGGGCGCGAATTTCTGGGTCAGACGCTCGGCGGCGCGGCTCAGATCGAGCTTGATCACCTCGGACGGGCAGGAGCCCACGAGGAAAAGCTGCCGGATATCCGGACGGCGGGAGAGCAGGCGTTCCACCTCGCGGTCGATCTCATCCTGAGCATCGGCGAGCCCGGCCAGATCGGTTTCCTCGAGGATCGCCGTGCCAAAGCGCGGCTCGGCGAAGATCATCACGCCAGCGGCGGATTGCAAAAGATGCGCACAGGTCCGCGACCCCACCACGAGGAAGAACGCGTCCTGCATCTTGCGATGGAGCCAGATGATGCCCGTCAGGCCGCAAAAGACCTCGCGCTGGCCACGCTCCTTGAGGACCGGGGTGTCCCGGCATCCGGGAGAGACCTGAGAAACGGGTTTGTTCATGCCATCGCCTCCGATTGCAGGCGTGCCATGCGAAGCTTCCAAAGAAACTGCCCCGCATTCACGACATAGGTGACATAGGCCAGCAGCGCGATGACCATCTGCCCATCCGGGGAGACGGAACCGCTCAGAAGCGCCCATATATAAAGTGTGTGAAGGGCGATGACGACGAAGCTGACGACATCCTCCCAGAAGAAGGCCGGGGCGAGCAGGTACTGTCCGAAGACCACCTTTTCCCAGATCGCGCCGGTCACCATGATGGCATAGAGGAACGCCGTCTTTATCAGGATCGAGACCGTGGCGATCACGTATCCCTCGCCGGTCAGCATAAAGCGCAGCACGAATGCCAGAGAGATCGCGAAGGCGACGAACTGAAGCGGCGCCAGAATCCCCTGAATCAGTGTCCAGACGGTTTCATCGCGGCGTTTCTTCTGCTCGGGCGTGTAGAGCCCGCCCTTGTTTTGTTGGGTGTTCGGACCGGTCTGCATCCGACGACTCCCCCTCCGGCAAACGATTGTTCACCCGAATTTACATATGGGGAGTTGCAAGTGTCAACTTAAACTTACACAATGACGGACAACCGGTGAGATGAATGACTGGAAGCGATTCGCCCATGAAGGATCATATATTCAAAGGAAAAAATGCCAGCGACTCGGGCGTGGACGCCGAAGTCGCCGCATTTCGCGCGCTGGTGTCCAGAAACTTTGACAATTCCGGCGTTCTGACAGATACTGCCCCTGGGTTAGCGTCTGCCCCAGATGCGCTTAGGGACGATCTCGAAACCGAGGGGCAGAGCGGGGTTGCTGTGGACAGCGCTTTCGACATTGCAGGACCGGCACAGACCGGGTCCAACATTCACCTCTCGCCGGCCGAGGTTCAGGCGCTCGCGTCGCAAGCCTTGGACGTTCTGGCGAATGACGCCGATGACTCAAATGGCGGCGCACCGCTTGCGCAGCTTCTGGCGCTCACCGAAGCCTATATCGCCATGGACGAGCAATCCCGGCACGACCTTCTGGCCCGCATCATGAAACGGGGGGTCAGCTCCCAGGATGTGATCGAGGCGATCATCCCGGCCGCTGCCCGCTATATGGGTGAGCTTTGGGCGTCGGACAAACTGAGCTTTGCGGATGTCACCATCGGCGCCGCCCGGCTGCAGGAAACCGTCCGCACCATCGGCGTACGCCGGGTGGAACGCGTCGACCCGGATCCCGAAGGCCCGTCGATCATGCTGATCGTGCCGCGAATCGAACAGCACACCCTCGGCGTCTTTGTCGTGGCCGAGCAATTCCGCCGCATGGGCGTACGCGTGCATATGACATTGGGAAACAACCAGGCCGAGATTCTACGGCTGGTGCAGATACATCACTTTGCCATGGTCGGCGTCACCGCTTCTTGCCGCAGAACGCTTGCATCGGTACGCGATTTGGTCAAAACAATTCGGACTGGCGTGCCGCGCATCGTGCCAATTGTGGTGGGTGGTCCTGTTACAGAATCTGGCCTCGATATCATTGCGATGACCGGGGCCGACTACGTAGCTGCAAGCGCCGAAGAGGCGCTACGGCTTTGCGAGATCGAGACGAACCAACAGCGAAGACTTGAATCGTAACCGTGCAGATCCCGGAGAGGACCCGGGGCGACAGGAGAGATTGATGAACACGCGGGAAAGAGATTTCTGGGATGACCGGTCGGCGCCGCGCATTGCGCCGGAGCATTTCAATGAAATCGTCGCCACCGCAGCAGACCTCGCCATTGTTCTGGACCTGAAAGGCACGGTCCAATCGCTCGTCGTGAACCCGCTGAACCCGACAATCGGACGGCTCGATCATTGGCAGAAACGCGATATTCGGGACTTTTTGGCCGAGGACAGTCTGTCCAAACTGGAAAAACAACTGGCCGCCTATCGCGAAGGCGAGGCGCCGGCGACCGATGCCATCGAGGTCAATCATTTCGACAATGCGAATTGGGAATTCCCGATCCGCTATACCCTGCACCGCACGGGCGACAATGATCTGATCCTGATGCTGGGCCGCGACCTGCGCCCGGTGGCCGAGCTGCAGCATCGTCTGGTCAAGGCACAGCTGGCGCTGGAAAAGGATTACGAGAACCACCGCGATTACGAGACCCGCTACCGGGTCGTAATGGAATCGACCCGTGACCCGCTGGTCATGGTCGATGCCTCCAGCGGTCGGATCACGGATATGAACTCCGCCGCGGCCCAGGCTCTGGGTGCGGATGCGGATGCGCTTGTGGGCAATCTCTTTGGCCACGAGTTTGACGGGATGAAACGGGGCGAGCTGCTGGACCAGATGATGTCCTCGGCCACCTCGGAAAACCGCAAGCAGGTGCGCGCCACGACCAAGCGCTCCGGCAAGGAGCTGGAAATTCAGGTGCGCCTCTTCCGCGCCTCCGGTGACAAAACGTTGCTGTGCCGTCTCGAAGGATCCGGCACGCAAGAAGTCATTGGCGAGGAGCTGAGTGAGATCTTGTCCCTTCTGTATCGCGAGGGGTCGGACGCGGTGGTCTTCACCGACCCGACCGGCGTCATCCGCAACGCCAATGAAGCCTTCCTGAACCTCACGGATGTGGGGCAGGTCGGGGATATCAAGGGCAAGTCGCTGGGCGATTTCCTCGCGCGCGGCTCGGTCGACCTCAAGGTCATGATGGACAATGCCTCGCGCCATGGCGCGATGCCGATCTACTCGACACGGCTGGAGAGCGCCTATGGCTCGCAGCTCTCGGTCGAGATGTCCGCCACCCATCTGGAGGCGCGCCATAATGGTGGCTTCGCCTTCGTGCTGCGCGATGCCTCCCGGCTCGAAGTGGTGCGGGACGCGACCCCGATGGCGGGCGCTGTCTCGGGTGAGGCGATGCAGAACGTGATGGAACTGGTCGGCTCCGCGCCGCTCAAGGACATCGTGTCGGCCACCACGGATGTGGTGGAGAAGATGTGCATCGAAACCGCCGTGGGCCTGACCCGCAACAACCGTGTGGCCGCGGCCGAGATGCTCGGGCTGTCGCGCCAGAGCCTTTACGTCAAGTTGCGCAAATACGGTTTGCTCAACAAGGGCGGCGAAGACTGAGCGGGCGGCACGCGCCCGCCACTTCTCGAAAAAAACCGGTGTAAACCCTGCCTGACAGTCTGTCCGGGCTTGCTGCGACTCGCGTTGTCGTGTTTGATTGACACATGAGTGTCAGCGTCGATTTACAGCCCCGCAAACTGCCCGAGCCCTCGGCGGCTCTGGAGCTGATCAAACCCATCACGTGGTTTCCGCCCATGTGGGCCTATGCCTGCGGTGTGGTGGCCAGCGGGGCGTCGGTCACGGATCATTGGGGCCCGCTCGTTCTGGGCGTGCTGCTGGCCGGGCCGATTGTCTGTGGCATGAGCCAGGCCGCGAATGACTGGTGCGACCGCCATGTGGACGCGATCAACGAGCCGAACCGCCCGATCCCGTCGGGACGTGTCCCGGGCCGTTGGGGTCTGTGGATCGCCCTTGCCATGTCAGCGCTCGCGCTGCTGGTCGGGCTGGCCCTGGGCCCCTGGGGCTTTGGTGCCACGGTGGTGGCCGTTCTGGCCGCCTGGGCCTATTCCGCCGAACCGGTCCGCCTGAAGAAATCGGGCTGGTGGGGGCCGGGCCTTGTCGGGCTCAGCTATGAAAGCCTGCCCTGGTTCACAGGCACCGCGGTGATGGTCACCGGTGCGCCGAGCTGGCCTATCGTCATCGTCGCGATCCTCTACGGGATCGGCGCCCATGGCATCATGACACTCAATGATTTCAAAGCGCTGGAGGGTGACCGCCAGATGGGCGTCAACTCCCTGCCCGTCACGCTTGGCCCGGAGCGCGCGGCCAAGCTGGCCTGCGTCGTCATGCTGATCCCGCAGCTCGCGGTGATCGCGCTTCTGTTCCACTGGGGGCTCGGCAACCGGGCGCTGGTGGTCACGGGCCTCGTGGTGCTGCAGCTTTGGGCGATGCGCGAGATGCTGGCCGACCCCAAGGGCAAGGCGCCCTGGTATAACGGCACCGGCGTTCTGTTTTACGTGACGGGGATGATGGTCACGGCCTTCGCCCTGCGCGGGATCGGGGGCGTCTGACATGCTCGGCTGGATCTCGATCATCCGCATGGGGCTGGTGCAGCTCTGCCTCGGGGCGATTGTTGTACTGACAACCTCGACCCTGAACCGGCTCATGGTGGTGGAGCTGGCCTTGCCCGCTGTCCTTCCCGGTCTGCTCGTAGCGCTGCATTACGGCATTCAGATCACCCGCCCGCAATGGGGCTACCGATCGGACACGGGCGGCAAGCGCACCCGCTGGATCATCGGCGGGATGGCTGTTCTGGCCGCCGGAGGGCTGAGCGCGGCCTATGGCGTTGTCCTGATGGAGACCGCCTTTGTCGCCGGTCTGCTGGTGTCGATCCTCGCCTATGCGCTGATCGGCGTCGGTGTCGGAGCTTCCGGTACCTCGCTGCTGGCGCTGCTGGCCACGGCCACGGACCCACGTCGGCGGGCGGCGGCGGCCACGATCACATGGCTGATGATGATCGCCGGAATCGCGGTGACGGCAGCCACCGTGGGCAGCTTCCTCGATCCTTATTCGCCTGCTCTTCTGCTCAGGATCGTCGCCATTGTCACGATCGGCGCTGTCCTGCTCACCAGCCTTGCGGTCTGGGGCATCGAAGCGCGGGTCACGGTCCCGCCCGTCGAGAAAGCCCCCCTGCCCTTCATGGATGGCATGCGCGAGGTCTGGGCAGAGCGTAAGGCCCGCAATTTCACGGTCTTCGTCTTTCTGTCGATGACCGCCTATTTCATGCAGGAGCTCATCCTCGAGCCCTATGCCGGGCTCGTCTTCGCCTTCACGCCGGGGCAGTCGACCTCGCTGAGCGGCGCCCAGAACGGGGGCGTGTTCCTCGGGATGGTGCTCGTGGGGGTTTGCGCCACGGGGCTGCATCTCGGCTCGCTCCGGGCCTGGGTCATCGCCGGATGCATCGGCTCTGCCGGAGCGCTGGCCCTGATCACCGGGCTCGGCCAGATCGGCCCGGCGGCACCATTGGTGCCAGCCGTGGTGCTGCTGGGCTTTTTCAACGGCATGTTCGCCGTCGCCGCCATCGGATCCATGATGCAGCTCGCCGGAGAGGGCCGCGAAGCCCGCGAGGGCACGCGCATGGGCCTCTGGGGTGCGGCGCAGGCCATCGCCGCCGGGTTCGGCGGTCTGGTGGGCGCGGCAAGCGCCGATCTCTTGCGGCAGGTTCTGCCCAATGACGCCGCAGCCTTCGGCTCGGTATTTCTGTTCGAAGCAGCCTTGTTCCTCGTCTCGGCCCTGATGGCCTGGCGTGTGGTGGACAAGGCACGCAAGACACGCGCCCCGCAGACCGGCGGCGCCTTGGTTCCCGGTGAATGAGGGGGAGATGGAATGACCTATGATGTGATCGTTGTGGGCGGAGGCCCCTCGGGCGCGACCGCGGCCGAGGACCTGGCACGCGCCGGCAAGAAAGTCGCGCTGATCGACCGGGCCGGGCGGATCAAGCCTTGTGGCGGGGCGATCCCGCCGCGCCTGATCGAGGATTTCGACGTTCCGGACAGCCAGATCGTCGCCAAGATCAACACCGCGCGCATGGTGTCGCCCACCGCGCGCCACGTGGATATCCCGATCGAGAACGGCTTTGTCGGAATGGTCGATCGCGAGTTTTTCGACGAATTCCTGCGCGAACGCGCGGCCAAGGCCGGGGCGGACCGGCACACAGGCACCTTCGTGCGGATCGAACGGTCCGAGCAGGGCACATGGGTCGTCTATCGCGACAAGGCCACACGCGAAGAGGTGTCCTTGCGCACCAAGCTGATTATCGGTGCCGATGGCGCGCGCTCGGATGTGGCCCGGGCCGAAGTGCCCGGCGGCGACACGATCCCCTATGTCATCGCCTATCACGAGATCATCAAGGCCCCCGAGGGCATCTCCGAAAACTACGACCCCAAGCGCTGCGACGTGATCTATGACGGCGTGGTCTCGCCCGATTTCTATGGCTGGGTCTTCCCCCATGGCAAATCTGCCAGTGTCGGCATGGGCACCGGGGTGGATGGCACGGACCTGAAGGCCGCGACGAAGCTGCTGCGCGAAAGCGCGGGCCTGATGGAATGCGAGACCATCCGCAAGGAAGGCGCGCCCATCCCCCTCAAGCCGCTGGACAAGTGGGACAATGGCCGGGACCTCGTGCTCGCCGGGGATGCCGCGGGCGTCGTTGCCCCCTCCTCGGGCGAGGGGATCTACTATGCCATGGCCGGGGGCCGGGTGGCGGGGGAAGCCGCGCTCGAATGCCTGCGCACCGGGCAGGTCAAAGCGCTCGCCAAGGCGCGCAAGCGTTTCCTCAAGGAGCATGGGACAGTTTTTCGCGTTTTGGGCGCGATGCAGGACGCCTATTATCGCTCGGACGAGCGCAGGGAGCGTTTCGTGTCGCTCTGCCATGATGTGGATGTGCAGCGCCTGACCTTCGAGGCTTACATGAACAAGAAACTGGTGCGCGCCCGGCCCATGGCCCATCTGAAGATCGGGGTGAAGAACCTGGCCCATCTGAGCGGGCTGATCTCGCCGGTGTCGGTATGAGGGACTTCGTTCCCGCCTGGGTCGATGGGGCGCTGAGCCCGGTCGGCAAGCTGGAGGCGCATCAGCGCGGCCTCAAGCACAAGGCCGTGTCGGTTTTCGTGATGCGCGGGACCGAGACGCTGATCCAGCGGCGCGCCCTGTCGAAGTATCACACGCCCGGGCTTTGGGCGAATACCTGCTGCACCCATCCCTTGTGGGATGAAAGCCCAGTGGATTGCGCCATGCGCCGCCTGAAGGAGGAGCTGGGGATCACCGGGCTCTATCCGGCCCATCGCGACCGGGTGGAGTACCGCGCCGATGTGGGCAACGGGTTGATCGAGCATGAGGTCGTGGATCTCTTCATCGCCGAGGCGACCCCGGATCTGGTGGTGGCGCCCAATCCCGACGAGGTTTGCGATTATGCCTGGATCGATCTGTTCGATCTGAGTGCCGAGGCCAAGCGCCGGCCCGAGAAGTACACGCCCTGGCTGCGGATCTATCTCGAGGAGCATTCGGAACGGATCTTTGGCGCGCTCAGCCCGAGCTGAGCCAATCGCCCCTGACGGCAGATCAAAGCCCGGTGCGTCTTGCGACACACCGGGCTGATTTTTTGCCTCCGGCGGGGATATTTAGAGACTTAAGAAAGACGGCGCGCCGGGGGATCCTGCGCGCTGTGCTGTCGCGTCAGGCGGTGGTCGCTTCGAGCAGCGCGGTGTCCGCCCCCATCAGGTGCAGCGCCTGTCCGGCGATATGACCTGCGGTCAGCTTGGCATCCGCGTACATGTCATCCGGGCTCGCCTGATCGATGAAACGGTCCGGCAGGGTCATGGTGCGGATCTTGAGCTTGCCATCGAGACGCCCGGTTTTCGCGAGCCAATGCAGGACCATCGCGCCAAAGCCGCCTTCGGCCCCCTGTTCGACCGTGATGAGCGCTTCGTGGCTGTCGGTCAGATCGGCGATCAGTTGCGTGTCGAGCGGTTTGGCGAAGCGGGCATCGGCGACGGTGACCGAGATCCCTCGTGCGTCGAGCTCTTCGGCGGCCTTGAGGCATTCCGACAGATGCGCACCCAGAGACAGGATCGCGACCGAGCTGCCTTCGCGGATCACCCGGCCCTTGCCGATCTCGAGGATCTGGCCCCGCTCGGGCATTTCGGTGCCCACGCCCTCGCCACGCGGATAGCGGAACGCGATGGGGCCTGCATCATGGGCTGCGGCGGTGGCGACCATATGGACAAGCTCCGCCTCGTCGGCGGCGGCCATCACGGTCATGTTCGGCAGGTTCGCCAGATAGGCCACGTCATAGGCGCCCGCATGGGTCGGGCCATCGGCGCCCACGAGGCCAGCGCGGTCGATGGCAAAGCGCACGGGCAGGTTCTGCAGCGCCACGTCATGGACCACCTGGTCATAGCCGCGCTGCAGGAAGCTGGAATAGATCGCGCAGAAGGGCTTCATGCCCCCCGCCGCGAGCCCCGCCGCGAAGGTCACCGCGTGTTGCTCGGCAATGCCCACATCGAAGACGCGCCCCGGAAAGCGCTTGCCCATGATGTTCACGCCCGTCCCGCCCGGCATCGCCGCCGTCACCGCGCAGATCCGCGCGTCGCGCTCGGCCTCGGCGGTCAGGGTCTCGCCGAACACCTTGGTATAGGCGGGCGCGTTTGGGGCGGATTTCTTCTGCTTGCCCGTGGCCACATCGAACTTGGCCACCCCGTGGTAGCAATCATCGGAGAGCTCGGCGGGGGAATAGCCCTTGCCCTTCACCGTGCAGGCATGGATCAGGATCGGCCCGCTCGCCTTGGCCCGGGCGGCGCGCAGCACCTGCAGAAGCTGCGGCACGTCATGGCCGTCAATCGGGCCGATATAGTCAAAGCCCAGTTCCTCGAAGAGCGTCGCGGAAGAGCCGTGCTCGCCGGTCACAAGCTCGCGGGCGCGCTGAGCGCCCTCGCGCAGGGGGCCGGGGAGGCTGCGTTCGAACCCCTCGGCGATGTCCTTGAGCGCGTGGAGCGGACCGGTCGAGGCCAGATCGCTGAGATAGGTGGACATGGCGCCCGTGGGCGGCGCGATGGACATCTCATTGTCGTTCAGGATCACGAAGAGGCGGCGCCCCTCATGCCCGGTATTGTTCATCGCCTCATAGGCCATGCCGGCGCTGATCGAGCCATCGCCGATCACGGCAATCGCATCGCCCGTGGCCCCGCCGAGATCGCGCGCCGTGGCAAAGCCCAGCGCGGCGGAGATCGAGGTCGAGGAGTGCGCGGCACCGAACGGGTCATATTCGCTCTCACTGCGCTTGGTGAAGCCCGACAGGCCTCCCTTCTGGCGCAGGGTGCGGATGCGGTCGCGGCGCTCGGTCAGGACCTTGTGCGGATAGCATTGGTGGCCCACATCCCAGATCAGCTTGTCGAAGGGGGTGTTGAACACCGCGTGGATCGCCACGGTCAGCTCAACTACGCCGAGCGAGGAGCCCAGATGCCCCCCGGTCTCGGAGACTGCCGAGATCACCTCGGCGCGCAGCTCATCCGAGAGCGTCATCAATTCTCGATCCGTGAGGGATTTCAGGTCGGCCGGGCAGGCCACCCGGTCAAGCGTGGGGGTCTGGGGGCGGGAATTGGGCATGGTCGTCTCCTCCTTCGCGGTCTGGTGCGAGATCATGCGCGAGCGGTCTCGCGCGGACCGATCCGGGGGCGCCAATGCCGGTCAAGCGGCGCGGGTGGATCGGGGGTGGACCGACGGTCGAGCCTGCGGGTCCGGAGTCCGGGCCCCCTGCTGGAAAAGCGAAGGGGCCCGGCGGGGGAAGGCCATGAGGCCTATTCGTAGACGGGCGGACCCGAGGTCGCGAGTTCCGGCCAATCGGTGATCACGTTCGTCCCCTGCAGCGGGCGCTGATAGCCCTTGTGGCAGGTTTTGCACGCGGCCTTGGGCGCATCCGCATGGAGCGGGCCAAGACGTTCGGGCGGATAGACCCCTTCGAGCGGCACGAGGTAGTCGTTGTTCAACTCCTGCACCATCTGGATCCCGAGGCTCGCAGTGGCCCATTGCGGCGTCACTTGCGCACCATCGTAGAAGGCCCGGCTGTTGTGACAGAACACGCAGTTCCGACCCAGCGAGTTGGAGAAGTAGTTCATCAGGCTGAACGTCCGCTCCGTATGCTGCCAGGTGGGATCACCCGGCTCGTTCTGGACCCGGCTTTCGAGATCATGCACGGCGATGGTCTCGTAGTTCAGCAGGTACTGCTCCAGTGCGTCGGAGGGCAGCGAGGTGAATTGCGACTGCGCCGTGGCCCGGTTCTGCACCGCAGACCAGCCCGAGGTGTTCTCGTTCACGGGATCGATCCGGAACCAGATATCCGACGGCACATTCTCGCCCCGGTGACAGGTGTAGCAATTGACCCCGACAACCTCGACGGCGTTCACGTGGCCGTCCCAGTTCTCGTTAATGTTCTGGGTCATCTGGATCATGCTGCGGGCGACGACCTTGGTGTAAAGGTCATCATCCGCATATTCCCCGTCATCCGCGCCGGAGTGGCAGTATGCACAGCCCTGCTCCGGTGCGACCCATTGGGTCATCGCGTTCATCAGCCGGTTGAAATTCGCATCCGTCAGATCGCCGAGCACCTGGACATTCTCGTAGATGTCCCCGGCGAGCTCTTCCCCCTCTTCGGGAATGAAGGGCTCGTCGGTGTAGTAGTCTTCGATCGTGGGATCCGGTTTATCCAGCTCCAGCTCGAACTTGGCCACTTTCATGCCCGTGCCACGGGGGCCGGTCTGCATGCTGTCCGTCGCCAGGGGCTGACCCCAGCTAACGAAGAGGGCTGCGAGGAACACCGCGCTACCAGCGACGCCGACGATGATGGCGGGCTTGTAGATATCCGTGGGGTTCTTCGCGTTCCACTCAGAGAACCATTTGGGGAACATCAGTTTGCCTCCTCTTGGCCAATGAAGCCCTCATAGGTGGTGTAGGCCTCGTAGCCGTAGTCCTGGGTGTAGTCGGGCGCAAAGTTGTGCTCGACGGCCCAGAGGAACCAGTTGTCCACCACGGTGCCGGTCAGCAGGATCCCGATCCCGCCGGTGATCGGCGTGAGGACTGCGAACCACCAGGCCCAGCGGTGAATGCCTTCCATCGTGGCGTTGAACCCCATGGTCCAGCGCCAGAAGAGACCCGCGCGCTCGGATGCCGTACCGCGATCATAGATCTGCTCCAGCTCGCGGTCGCCGCCGAAACGGGTGACCGCCAGAATGGTCGCGCCATGCATCGCAAAGAGCAGGACAGAGCCATAGAGGAACACGATCGAGAGACAGTGGAACGGGTTGTAGTAGAGGTTGCCGTAGCGGATCGAGAAGGCCGTGGTCCAATCCAGGTGCGGGAAGATCCCGTAAGGCACCGCTTCGGACCAGGAGCCCATCAGAATCGGACGGAAGAGCCCGAGCACGAGGAACAGCCAGATCGCGGCGGCAAAGGCCCAGGCGACGTGCTTGCCCATCTTGTGCATCTCGGCAAGCTGATAGGAGCGCACCCACCAGGCCAGCACCGAGATCAGCAGGAAGAAGCTGGAGATGATGTACCAGCCCCCGTCATCAAGCGGCGGCATGCGCAGCCCGTATTCCGGCGAGGGCGGCTCGAGCGCCAGCCAGAAAAGCTGCCGGATGAATTCCGGAATGCTGTAGCCGACCTGGCTGAGCATGTTGAAGCCGACAATGTTGAACCACAGGGTCCCGGTGATCAGGCTGATGACGCCGAACCACCCCAGATAGACAGGCCCGAGCTGGGCATTGCCGATCCAACCGATGAGCTGCGAGAAGGAGGTCCCCTTCGTGCGCAATTCGGTCATGTTGTTTTCATTGTCGACGCCGAGCTCTGCGGGGCCCTGCACTTGGACTTGGGTGAAAATGTTCTGATATTCGGGCATCGCTTACATCCCCACTTGGCTGGGCCAGATCGGCAGCTCGAGCCACCAGTTCCACCATTCAGGCCATCCCTTGGTCCAGACGGGACCGGAGATGATGATGCAGACGGCGGACCAGAAGCCGGCATTCAGCGCCAGAAGCAGACCCACGCGGTGGATGCCCAGGGTGCCGATCGAATAGCCGATGAAATCGCGGAAGAAGGTGTCTTCGTTATCCGGACCTTTGACTTCCTCTCCCTTGGGCGGGTTTGCGGCGGACAAGACCAGCGCCCCGTGAAGAGCCAGCGCCAGGGTCGTGGTGAAGAAGAACGTCACCGCGATCATATGGGCCGGATTGTAGTGGAAGTGCAGATAGGCGTAGCCGGTGTTAGACACCCAGTCGAGGTGGCTGAAGATCCCGTAGGGAAATCCATGTCCCCAGGCACCCAGAAGGAGCGGCCGGAACACCACGAGGGTCACATAGGCAAAGATCGCGAAGCTGAACGCCACGGGCACATGCAGGCCCATGCCGAGCTTTCGGCAGATCTCGACCTCGCGCAGCGCCCAGCTGACGAATGCGCCGATGGCGCAGAAGGTGATGATCTGCCACAGACCGCCTTCCATCAGGGGGGCCATGCCGAGGCCGTATTTCAAGTCGGGTGGCGCGATGTTGATCAGCCAGGGATTGAAGGTGCCCTGTTGGGACGCTCCCCAGAAAATCATTACCGTGCCTAATAGGGCGAAAAATGCTGTCGTGACTCCGAAAAAGCCCACGTAGAACGGGCCTACCCAGAAGTCGAACAGATCGCCGCCGATCAGCGTCCCTCCACGGACGCGATACTTTCTCTCGAAGCTGAGCAAAGCCATCGTCTGTCTCCGCAAGTGGCGGCTGCTGTGCTGGTCGCGCTCAGCCGTCAGTTGTCATTAAGGTATTCATATGCTGCGGCCGATCCGGGGGCCCGCCCGCAGCAGATTTGTAGAGGTCCCTGGTCAGAGACCCGGACGCGATCACATCGCGGCCAGTTCAAACCAGTTGAAATGCTCGGTGCTGAGCAGGACGAGGTGAATCATCGCCGCCAGCAGGAACAGGAACACGCCCTGAGCCACGAACACGCGACGCGGGTCGAAGATCAGCCAGATCTTGTAGAACTTGGACATTTTTCAGTGCTCCCTTAGAACCAAGGACGCCAGATGAACGTGGCGAGGTGAGCGACAATGGCGACGGCCGAAAACAGCCAGAGCCCGCTCATGTAAACCGAATGCAGCTCTTGAGCCTGCTCGTCGGTTAGACCTGTAAAGGACAGGTCGGATTTATCAGCCATGTGCATTCCTCCGGAAAGTTATTGCTGATACCGCGAACCCCGCGGCCGGGCCCCGGCAAGGGCTCATCCCCTGCCGGCATATCCAGCCCTCAGGCGAGGGCCGAAACTCGGGATCTTCCGGCTCACGCCGAAAAGATCATGGGCGTGATGATCCGGGCCTGGGTCCAGGCGCGGGCAATCGGCCCTTTTTTCTGAAAGCTGCCGCTCTTGATGGACGCGAGGGTCCAGCTGAGGATCGCGACCGGGATTGCGGCGGCAAAAATGATCGCAAAATAGGTGTAAAACTCAGCTTTCGGCATCTTGTGGGCGCGGTGTTCCACCGGTCCGTTCGTTGTCTGGTCCGCCATTGTCGTTCCCTCCCTTAAGTCGCGTCCTCAAAGCCTGCGGGTTGCAGGGCCTTGACGGTTTCAATGACGACCCGCTCGTCACCTTGCTCCAGCGCTGCCTTCTCGGCGGCATCGCGCAGGGTCTTGGCGGCGGAAATACGGGTCAAAATCGGGTGCTCGGAGACGATCCGGTCCAAGAGCCTCTGGGCATCATCATCCCAGGGGAAATCGCGCCGGAGCGTCGTCGGTGTGGCCGCCGCACTATCCATCTCGCTGCCCAGCGGCAGGATGTGGAAGAGCGCGTCGAACAGGCTGTTGCAGACCTCCTGGATCAGGTAGGTCGCGCCCGCATAGCCCATCATCGGGGTCCCCGTGGCGCGCCGGATGGCGGCACCGGGGAAGCTTGCGGGGATAAAGGCCGGTTTCGGGCCGAAGCCGCCCGCCATCTCGGCCAGATACATCTTCTCGTTGATCGAGCCCATGACGACCAGCGGACGCTTGGTGTGCATCATCTCGCGCACCTCGTCATTATCGGTCTTCTTGCCCGCGACCCGACCCACGGCGAAGGCACAGGGCAGGCCCATATCCGTCTCGAGGAAGTTGCGGATCCCGCGGGCATAGGTCTCGTTCGCCACGATGGCGAAGCTTGCCGTGGCAAAGAAGTCCTGCGTCACCGAGCGCCAGAGATCCCAGACCGGCTTGATCGTGGAATGCTTTTCCGTCTCGATGAAGGGCTCCGGGTCGAGACCCAGCAGATCCCCGAGTTTCCGCAGGAATTTCGTGGTGCTCTCGATGCCGATCGGGGCCTGCAGATAGGGCTTGCCCAGCACCTCACAAAGGCCGCGGCCAAACTCGCGATACATGCAGATATTCACATCCGCGTTCACAAGGCCCCGCATCTCGGCCAGATGGGCGCCCAGAGGATGGACCATGTTGATCTCGGCCCCGATCCCCTCGACCAACCGCCGGATCTCGGCGAGATCCGAGGGCATGTTGAAGGTGCCATACATCGGCCCGAGGATGTTCACCCGGGGCTTGGCCCCCTCCTCGCGCTTCTTCTCAGGGGGCATCCGCCCCTTGGTCATGCCGAACTCGGTGAAGATCCAGGTCATCGCCCGGTCGGCGGCTTCCCACTGATCCTCATCGATCGTGCGCGGCAGAAACCGTTGAATATTCGTGCCCTGTGGGGTCACGCCCCCGCCGATCATCTCGGCAATCGAGCCTGTGACCACCACGGCAGGCAGCGCTGGGTCGAGCGTACCCCAGGCGCGCTTCATCGCGCCCTCGGTACCATCGCGGCCCAGCTCCTCTTCGCCAAGCCCGGTTGTCACGATGGGCAATTCATGGGGCGGCAATGCATCTGTGTAATGCAGCACCGAGGTCACCGGCAGGTTCTCGCAGCCCACCGGGCCATCGATCACCACTTGCAGACCCTTCACGGCGGTGAAGGCGTACACGGCGCCCCAATACCCGCCTGCGCGGTCATGATCCTGGATCAACATGGGGCACCCCCCTTCATTGTTCCAAAAATACTCCGGGGGAGGCCGAAGGCCGGGGGCAGAGCCCCCCAATCCAAGCTCAGCATTTCACACCTCCGTTCGCCGCGACGCGGGCCTTCTCGGCACGCTCCAGCTTCTTGAGGTTCGTCGCGCGGAAATCGGGGCGGAGGTTCGGATCCCCCTCCCAGACCCCGGCCGTGTCGCCATGGCCGACGCCTTCGAAAAATGCGCGCATATGATCCATGCGGTCCTTGTTGCCCATGGCCGCGTTCACGACCTGCGCCAGGGACCCCGCGCCCATCACCCCCATCAGGGGCCGCGCGGAAATCAGGTTGGTGAAATAGAGGCTCGGGATGCCCAGTTCCTTGCCCTTCTGGACGACCGGGGTCGTGCCGATGGCAAGATCGGGCTTAACAGCCTCCATCGCCGCGCAATCATCCTCGAGCGAGGCGCGATACTGAACCTTGACGCCCCGCGCCTCCAGCCAATCGCGGTCCGGCTCGGACCATTTGGTGCGCGGACAGGCGGTGCCCACATAGGGCACCTCCGCCCCGGATTCGATCAAGAGACGCGCCACCAACAACTCGGACCCTTCATACCCCGAGAGGGTAATCGTGCCTTTGATGGGGGTGGCTGCCAATGCGCCCTTGATCGCCGGGAGGAATGCGTTCTGTGCCTCGGCGATCTTCTCGGCAGAGACGCCGAAACTGTCACCGATCGCGGCCAACCAGGCAGCCGTGCCGTCATGGCCCACAGGGGCCGAACCGACGACAGACCGCCCGGCGGCTTCGAACTCGCGAATGGCACTCGTATAGAACGGGTGGATTGCGGCGGCCGTCCCGCAATCCAATGCAGAATATAGCTCGCGCCACTCACGGCAGGGAACGACCGGACCTGCCGCCAGACCGAGTGGCGCGAGCATTTGGCCAATCCCGATGGGATCAGCCGGGAACATCTCACCGAGCAGAGCTACGGTGGGACGATCCGCCTTGCCCGAAGCCGGGGCCTGAACAGGTCCGGCTTCGATCTCTGCGCGGGCGTAATTGAGCATTGCGCCCGCGAGTATGTCCTTGGCTTCGGCATGGGTCGGCACGCCGAAACCGGGCACGTCAATGCCCACGATGCGCACGCCGTTGATCTCGGACGGGAGCAGCCGCAAAGGCACCCCCGACGCGGTCGGAACACAAAGGTTCGTCACAACGATGGCATCGTATTTCTCCGGGTCCGCCATCTTGTGAACAGCGTCCCGGATGTCCTCGAACAACTTGCCGGTCACAAGCGTCTCGGAATTGAAGGGGACGTAGCCGACGGATCGGCGCGCCCCGTAAAAATGGCTCACAAAGGTCAGGCCATAGACACAGCAGGCCGACCCCGAGAGCATCGTGCCCACGCGGCGCATCCGCAGCCCCACGCGCAGCGAGCCAAAGGCCGGGCACATGGATTGCGGTTTGTCATGGGGCCCTTGCGGGTAATCGGCGGCGTATTGGTCGAGGATCTCGGACATGCCCGAGGCCCGGGCCGCCGCCTCCATCTGCGCGCCGGGGGCATGACAGCCCATGCCATCGGGCGTCGCAGTCACGCCTTCGGGCACCGGCTCGCGCGCGGTACCCTCGTGAATTTCAACCTCATCCGCACTGTCGTAGCGGGTCTCGAGCGGGGGTTTATCCATCGCGGCCCCCTTTCGGCAGGCCCAGCCGTGTCACCGGGCAGGGGCTCAGCGTGGGGCGGCGGGGCGGAACCGGTGTTTCGGCGAAACACTGCGCGACGGCCTCGGGCAACTCGGCAAGACGCGCGAGGCCCTGGTCCAGATCATCCATCTTGGCCATGTCAAACATCGTCATAGACCACTTCGAGGGACTCTTTGGGTTTGGCATTCTTGCCGCGCATATCCGCGTCCGTGGCCGGCTCCAGCACGAAATCCGCGCCGGTTTCCTCAGCCGAGAACAAACCGAGCAGACCATCCTGGCTGAGTGCAGTCGGTCGCAAGGGCGGGGCTTCGGCGACATTCTCGCCAAGCTCCGCAAAGAGATCGCCCCACGGTCCGGCGGCAGTGCCGACGATCTGGTAATTGGCGGATTTCTTGCGCAGATCCTCGTCCTGCGGGATTGCCGCGAGGATCGGAATATCGACTTCCTTGGCGAAGGCCGCGGCCTCGCCCGTGCCGTCATCCTTGTTGATGACAAGCCCCGCGACCCCGACATTGCCGCCAAGCTTGCGGAAATACTCCACCGCCGAGCAAACATTATTGGCGACATACAGGGACTGCAGGTCGTTGGAGGCTACGAGTATAACTTTCTGGGCCATATCCCGAGCGATAGGCAGGCCGAAACCGCCGCAGACCACATCGCCGAGAAAATCCAGGAGCACATAGTCAAAGTCCCAATCGTGGAACCCGAGTTTTTCCAGAAGTTCAAAGCCATGGATAATCCCCCGTCCGCCGCAGCCACGGCCCACTTCGGGGCCACCGAGTTCCATTGCGAAAACGCCGCCGCGCTTGAAGCAGACATCGCCGATACCGACCTCTTCGCCCGCGAGCTTTTTCTCGGTCGAGGTCTCGATGATCGTCGGACAGGCCTTGCCGCCAAAGAGCAGCGAGGTGGTGTCCGATTTCGGGTCGCACCCGATCAGCAGCACGCGCTTGCCCTGCTCTGCCATCATGTGGCTGAGATTGGCGAGGGTGAAGCTTTTGCCGATGCCGCCCTTGCCATAGATCGCGATGATCTGTGTCTTCTTGGTCGGCTCGCCCTGCGGCACTTCGAGCGTCGGCTCTTCGGCCGCCTCGTCGCGCAGGCGCTGGTCGTAGTCTGGTTTCAGGTTTGGGATATCAAGAGTCATGCGGTCGCACTCCAATCCAGGATCATCTTCAGGCAAGCCGGGTCTTCGAACGCCGTCTGGTAAGCGTCTGCACAATCGGTTGCCTTGGCGGTGTGGGTGATTAACCCGTCGAGAGAGAGCGCCCCGGAATCGATCAGGGCGCGGGTTGCGATGAGATCATCGCGGTCCCACTCAGCGGCGATGCGCAGGCGGGCTTCTTTCATAAAAGCGGGCGGAAACGGGAAGGAGATCTGGTCGTAGAACCCGGCGAGCACGATCTCGCCCCCCTTCTGGATCCGCATGATGAGGCTGGCGATCAGGTCGGCTTTGCCCGACGCGTCATAGATCGACCGGTAGTCGCGGCGCGTGTCGCTGTCGGGATGGATGACCTCGTAGCCCTGGGCGCCGCCCTGACGGGCCTCGTCGATTTCCCAGACCGTGGGCGCGGGGGCCCCGGCGGCAATGGTCAGACGGGCGAGCAGGCGGCCCAGCACACCGTGACCCACGATCAGGTCCGGTACGGATTTGTTGAGCCCGGCCATGGCATGGCGGGCGGTCGCGGCCAGCGCCAGCAGGGCGCCTTCGGCTTTCAGATCGCGGTCGATACGCACCACCCGAGCGGCATCGGAGACGAGCATGTTCGACGCCCCGCCAAAGAGCCCCCGCACCTCGCCATAGCAATTGGCCCCCGGCACAAAGACCCGATCACCGGGCTTGAAGGTGGTGTCTGATCCGGCCTCGACCACCTCACCGGCGGCCTCGTAGCCGGGGATCAGCGGGAAGGAGAAGCCGGGAAAGGGCGGCATATTGCCAGTCCAGAACAGTTTTTCGGTCCCGGTGGAGATGCCGGAATGATCGATGGCCACGACGATGTCGGTCTCCGTGGGATCGGTCAGCCCCACCTCCTGCAAGCCGAGCGCGCGCGGTCCGGTCTGTACGACTGCTGTGGCGTCCATGGTGAAGTTCCCCGTGTTCTAGGCTGCGACGCGCGAGCGGACTCAATGTCGCAGTTCGTAGTTGACTGTAAGATTACGCTTACAGCTATATATGTCAACTAAATTAGACACTCGGAATGCGGGTGTGTGCGGTGCGCCTTACGCGGCTTTGGTCGCAGTCACGACGCCGGTCACGAACGGCCGATAGGTCTTGTGACACTGGACCTGCTGGAACCCGGCCTGCGCCAGATGCGCCTTGATTTCCTCGGCAGAGCGGGCTTTGCCGGTCTGCATGGCCATGGTGTAGAAGGCGAAATAGGCATCCCCGACCCGGCTGGGATCGGCGCCACCCGCCATGGGCTCGGACACGATCACGCGCCCGCCCGGCGGCAGCGCGGCATGGACCTTGCCCAGAAGGCTCGCAACCGTCGAATCGGCGTGGTCATAGAGGACTCGCACGAGCGAGATCACATCCGCCCCGCCCGGCAGCGCCGGGTCATCGCGGAACGACCCGCCACGCATATCCGCCCCCTCGGGCAGGTCGGCTCCGGACACCACTGCAGGCAGATCGAACAGACGCAGGCGCAGGTCCGGATATTCGGCCCGCACCGCCCGCAGAAACGCACCGGTGCCGCCGCCCACATCCATCAGGCGATGGGCACCGTCGAGGCGAATCGCGCGCAGGGTTTCCTCGGCCACGAGGCCCTGACTGTCCGCCATCAGCTTGGAATAGCGCTCGGCGATCTCAGGATCATTCGTCCCGCTCTGGCCGAAGACATAGGGCCAGAAGCGCGCCAGCTCGGTCTCGGTCCCGCCGCGCAGAAAGGCCATCGGATCCGCGAGGTCCCGGTAGAGCACGTCATGGTGGCGAATCATCTCCGTCAGCCCGGGCACCCCGGGCAGGGCCGCGCCGAGACGGCCGAGCTGATAGCTCCCGTCCTTGCGCCGCTTGAGCAGCTTGAGCGCGGTCGCGGCCTGGCACAGGGCCTCCATCTGCCGGGGCTCCAGCCGCGTGCGCGCGGCGAGACGCCAGGCGGGCAAGGGCTCCTTGGCCAGCAGGCTGGGCATGTCGAGGGTGACAAAGGCGTGCAGGACCTGGCTGTAGACAAATCCCGAGACCAGATCGAAGAGCTCTTCGCCATCCTTGCGCGCTAGGCGGCGTGTGCCGGGCATGGCACTGGCCCAGGATTGAAAGCTGGGGGAGCCGGCAAGGCCGACCCACCACCGGTAAAACGCGTGCCTGTCCGGCAGGAAAGGAAGGCGGCTGAAACCGCCGGAGGACATGGTCATGGGTCAGGCCGTGCGCGCGCTGGCAATGTTCGGCAGGACCGGGGTCAGGCGCTCGGCAGTCTTGCGCACCATCTCGCACAGGGCGGCCTCGCCCGGGCAGGACGGGATCGACGAGATCGCGCCGGACAGAATGTCATCGAGGCGGCGAATCGCCCCCTGCACCCCAAGCTCGGTCACCGCGTTGGGACGGGCATGGATCGCGTCCTGCCCGGCGGGCTTGCCAAGGGTCTCTTCGTCATAGAGCGCATCGCGCAGGTCGTCGGCGACCTGAAAGGCCTCGCCAATCCGCGCGCCGAGCTCGGTCCAGGCCTCCGGATCTTCGCCCGCGGCGGCGGCCCCCATGCGGGTGGCAGCCGTGAACAGCGCCCCGGTCTTGGCCCGGTGATAGGCGGACAGGTCGACGACCGGCTCGCTCTCCCAGGCCTGCCCGGCGCAGATGCCGTGGGGCATCCCCGAGAAGCGCGCAAGCTCGCGGATCAGCTGCCCACCACGGGCCGCATCCTGCATCGCTGCAACGCCGATTTCCTCGAATGCCATGATGATCAGCGTGTCCCCGGTCAGCACCGCGAGCGGCTCGGAAAACGCCTTGTGAATGGTCGGCTTGCCCCGGCGGATATCGGCATTGTCAAAGGCCGGCAGGTCGTCATGGACAAGGCTGCCGCAATGGATCAGCTCGATCGCCGTGCAAGCGGCGTCGGTCAGCCCCGGCGCATCATCGCCGCAGGCCATCGCCACATTGAGACAGATCGTCGGACGGATCCGTGCGCCGCCGGGCTTGACCGCATATTCCAGCGCCGTCGCCAGCTTGGGCGGGCAGGACCCCGCGCGGCTGCGGATCAGGGCCACATCGAGGGCGGCTTCAATGCGCGAGTTTGGGGTCATGGCACGGCTCCAGGGCAGAATGTCACTTACAAATGACACAAGACTGTAAATTACACTGGACAGTTTGCGGCGAGCTGTCAACAATCAAGGACAGGATTTGAACGGACCCCTTATGTATAGCACATCGGACAAGGTGATTGTGATCGGCGCCGGAATGGGCGGGCTGGCTTCGGCCATTCGGCTCGCCCATGCGGGTTGCGACGTCACCCTGCTCGAGGCGCAATCGGGGCCGGGCGGCAAGATGCGCACCCTGCCCAGTGCGGCGGGCCCGGTGGATACGGGACCCACGGTTATGACCCTGCGCCCGATCTTCGAAGCGCTGTTCGACGATGTGGATGCGCGCCTGTCGGACCATGTGACCCTGCACCGCGAGACGGTGCTGGCGCGCCATTGGTGGGCCGATGGCAGCACCCTGGACCTGCACGCGGATCCCGAGAGCTCGGTCGATGCCGTCCGCGCCTTTGCCGGACCGCGAGAGGCCGAGGCCTTCGCCGCCTTCAGCGCGCAGGCCGCCAAGCTCTTTGCCGCCTTTGACCAGCCGATGATGCAGGAGCCGAGCCCGGATCTGGCCGGTCTGACCCGTCACGTGCTGGCGCAGCCCTCGCTGATCCCGGCCATGGGCCCGCTGACAACGCTGGCCAAGAGCCTGTCGAAACGGTTCCGCGACCCGCGTCTGCAACAGCTCTTTGGCCGCTACGCGACCTATGTGGGCGGCTCGCCCTATGCGGCCCCCGCCGTTCTGGCCCTGATCTGGCAGGCCGAGGCGCAGGGCGTCTGGCGGGTGGAGGGGGGCATGCACGCTCTGGCACAGGCCCTGGCCAAGCTCGCCACCGAGAAAGGGGCCGAGCTGCGCTATGACAGCCCCGTCGCTCGGATCGAGACGCAATCGGGGCGCGTGTCAGGGGTTCACCTGACCGATGGCACACGGCTGCAAGCGGATACGGTGGTCTTCAACGGTGACCCCCGTGCGCTGCATCTGGGGCTGCTTGGCCCGGCACCACGCCCGGCCGTGCCCGCACCCGGGGTGCAGGACCGCTCGCTCTCGGCCTATGTCTGGTCCTTCGCGGCCACGCCCTCGGGCCGGGATCTGGTCCATCACAACGTATTTTTCGCCGATGACCCGCAGGTGGAGTTCGACGCGCTGGCCGCGGGGCAGATGCCCCCGGACGCGACGCTCTATCTCTGCGCCGAGGATCGCGGGGCCGGGCTCGCGCCCAATGGCGCCGAGCGGTTTGAGGTCATCATGAACGGCCCGCCTGTCCTGAACGAGGCCAGTGCCGGGAATGACGAGGAGGAGTTCCGCAAATGTCAGACGCAAGTGTTCAACCGGTTCGCGGCCATGGGTCTGGACTTCTCGGAGCGGCCCGGACGCAGCGCCCTGACGATGCCGCGGGACTTCGCGCGCCTGTTTCCCGGGTCGGCCGGATCCCTCTACGGACGGAGCCCGCATGGGCTGATGGCGGCGTTCCAGCGCCCGCAGGCCCGGACCAAGCTGCCGGGCCTCTATCTGGCGGGGGGCGGGGCGCATCCGGGGGCGGGGATCCCGATGGCGACCCTTTCCGGGCGGCACGCGGCCGCGGCGATTCTGCAGGACCGAACTTCAACATCGACGTCCCGGCGGATGGCTACGCATGGTGGTATATCGACGGGGTCAGCGCCTGCGGCACCCGCGCGATCTCCATAATCGCGTTCATCGGGTCGGTCTTCTCGCCCTGGTATCGCTGGTCCGGCCGCAAATCCCCGGACAATAATGTCTGCATCAACGTGGCCACCTATGGCCGGGGCGGTCGCTGGACCATGACCGACCGGGGCCGCGACGCCCTGCGCCAGACCGAGGACAGTTTCACCGTGGGGCCGAGCGGGCTGCACTGGGATGGCACGACCCTCACGGTAGATATCGACGAGGTCTCCACCCCTCATTGCCAGCGCCTGCAGGGCACGGTGAAGATCCACCCCGCCGCCGTCACCGGGGTCGAGGTACCCCTGACCGCGGATGGCGCGCATATCTGGCGCCCCTTCGCCCCCACGGCAGAGATCGAGGTCGATCTGGGACGCTCCGGCTGGCAATGGCGCGGCCATGGCTATTTCGATGCGAATTTCGGCACCCGCGCGCTGGAGGCGGATTTCGGCTATTGGACCTGGGGGCGGTATCCGACCAAGACCGGCACGGCGTCCTTCTATGATGTGGCGCGCCGCGATGGCAGTGATCTGGAGGTCGCGCTGAGCTTTGACCGCACGGGCGGCGTCTCGGTGATGGATGCCCCGCCCAAGACCCGGTTCCGCCGCTCGAACTGGCTCGTCAAACGCGAGACGCGGGCCGATCCGGGCACCACGCCGCGACAGGTCAAGGCGATGCTCGACGCGCCGTTCTACAACCGCTGCGGGGTCGAGACGACTCTTCATGGCGAGCGGGTCTCGGGCGTGTTCGAAGCGCTGGATCTCGACAGGTTCCGGGGTCCGTGGCTGATGCCAATGCTGGCCGTGCGCGTGCCGCGCCGCCCGGGCTGGAACTTCGGCGACTAGCGCTGGCTCGGCGCGGGGCTGACCAGCAAAAGCGCACCAAAGACCATCATCATCGCCCCCGACCCCCGCTGCATCCAGGACAGGCGCGGCCCGGCCACCCGCGCGGCGGACCGTCCGGCCAGCGCATAGGCCGAGATCGCCACCGCCTCCAGCAGCAGAAAACACCCGCCCAGTAGGGCATAGCTCTGCCAATAGGCTTCGGTCGCCACGAATTGCGGGAAAAAGGCGGCAAAGATCAGGATCGCCTTGGGATTGCTGAGCGCAACCAGCGCCTCGGCCCGGAACGCGGCGGCGGGCGTGACCCGCACGCGGCGGGGGTCGATCCGCAGCCGCCCTGCCCCGCGCCAGAGACGCCAACCGATCCAGATCAGGTAGATCGCGCCGATCAGCTTCACCCCTTGGAACACCGCCGCAGACGCCGTCAGCAAGAGGCCCAGCCCCAAGGCGCTCGCCGCGATCATCGGCACAAAGACCAGAAGCCGCCCCAGCGCCGCGCGCCCGGCAAAGAGCACCCCGCCCTGCGCCCCATGGGTCATGGCCAGCAGGTTGTTTGGCCCAAAGGCGAGGTTCAGGGCAAAGCACGCGGGAACAAAGATGAGCCAGTCGATCATGGGGGGCCTCCTGACGCGATCTAGGCGGAGAAAGGCCGCGGAGGCAAGCCGACCCGTTGGCCCCCTGCGCCCGATCCGTTACACCCGTGTCAGCCGCAACCGAAACGCGAAGGAGACGAAGCGATGGGCATAGAGATAGCGGGCCTTGGCGGGTTCATCATGCTGGTTCTGTCGATCTGGGCCATCGTATCGATCGTCGGGTCCAATTCGAGCACGGGTTCCAAGGTGATCTGGTGCCTCTTCGTGGTGATCCTACCGCTTCTGGGTTTCATCATCTGGCTGTTCTTCGGCCCCCGCGCCAAGCGCTGACGACGGCTTGTCCAGCCAGGCGGCGGCATTCGCCTCGATCCGGGCGAGCTGGTCGAACAGGGCCTCGGCCTCGGCTTCGGTGAACCCGTCGAGCAGGACCGTATTCACGGAATTATAGATCTCATGGGTCGGGCGCAGGGCCTCGCCCCGCTCGGTGACATCCACCGTGACGGCGCGGCGATCCTCGGTGCTCTGGCGGCGGGTCAGGAGCCCGCCGGTGATCATCCGATCCACGAGGCGCGAGGTGGCGGGCGGCGCGTTCCCGGTGAGCTCGGCCAGCGCCTTGACCCCCAGCGGGCCGTTCAGCCACAGACAGTTCAGCACCGCCCATTGCGCAAGGCTCAAACCGTGGGGCGCCAGCAAGTGCGTGCAGACGGTATTGCCCGCCCCGGCGGCGAAATTCAGCGCCCGGCCAAGGGATTTCGGGGCGTGGTAGCGCTTGGGATCGCTCATATCGGTTTTTATGTAAATTATTGACCTGTAAGCCAAGCCTATACGGAGGCGGTGCGCGAGAAAACCGGTCGTGCCGCGATCAGGTGGCGGCGGGACGCGCGGCGGCGGCGGCCTCGGGGTTGAGCCGCCAGACAGCCCCGTTCAGCGAGGCAGCAATCGTCACCCAGAGCAGGTAGGGCGCAAGCATCAGCCCCGCGATCGTGTCGAGTTGCCAGGCCGTGACCATGGCGCCAAACACCGCGAGCCATAGGAACAGGATGACCACCATCCCCGCCTTGATCCGCTGCAAGCCGAAAAAGATCGGCGTCCAGAGCGTGTTGAGCGCGATCTGAAACGCCCAGAAGGCCATGGCCATCTCGCTGCCCTCCATCGGGGCGACGCGCGCGGCGGAGCCCGCGATCACCAGATAGAGCAGCGACCAGACCACGGGAAACACCCAGTTCGGCGGGTTCCACGCGGGTTTGCGCAGCGCGTCATACCACTTTCCGGGCGGAAACATGGAGCCAGTCGTTGCCGCAGCCGCGCAGGCGCCGAGAAAGACGGTGAAGAGGAGCCAGTCAAATTCCATATCAGGTTAACTAGGCCGGCCGCCGAGTGGTTCCATGCCGCGGGTGGCGCGGTCGCGGGCCTCAAGCTGGGCAAACAGTCCCAGAAGGCTGCCCGAACGCCCCTCGCCCCAGGCCGAGCGGTCCGCACTGCGCGCCCCGGCCTCGACGAGAAACGCAGTCTCCGGCAGGGGGGTGGCGTGCAACACGGCCGAACGCGGCATGACCGTTGTCACCCCGCTGCGCAGCACAGAGAGCGACAGCCAGCCGAGTTTCTGCAGCTTGGAGGTATGCGCCCGCAGGTTGATATTGTCATAGCCTGCCCGCGCAACCTCGGCCCCGATCCCGGCATAGATGTGACGCGCAGCGAAGATCCCCGGACGCGCGCCCAGCGGCAGGGCCGCAACCCCGGCCTCGGACCGGTCATAGAGCCGTCGTGCCTCGGCCAGCAGGCGGCGCGTGACCGTGGTCAGCGCCTCGGAAGTGGTCGGGTTGGCGAGAAACGAGTCGGGGTCGAGCCCCTCCTCGGCCATCATCGCGCGCGGCAGATACAGACGCCCCTCGGCGGCGTCCTCGCCCACATCGCGGCAGATATTCGTCAGCTGCATCGCCACGCCCAAATCGCAGGCCCGCGCCAGCGCATCGGCGTCGCGCACCCCCATCAGGACGGTCATCATCGCACCCACCGCCGCCGCAACCCGGGCGGAATAGGCGCGCACATCGGACAGGGTGTCATACTGCCGTTCCATCGCGTCCCAGGCAAAGCCCTCGATCAGGGCCTCGGGCAGGGCGCGGGGCATGTCATGGGCCTCGATCATCGCGGCAAAGGCCCGGTCCGCGCAGGCATTCCGGGGCGTCCCGCGATAGGCGAGATCCAGTCGATCCTTCAGGTCCAGCACCGCGGCGGGTTTTTCCTGGTGGTCGTCCACCGCATCATCGGCCAGACGGCAGAAGGCGTAGAGCGCCAGCGCCGGGTCCCGCACCTTGGTCGGCAAGAGCCGCGAGGCCGCATGGAAAGAGAGCGAGCCATGGCGGATCGCCTCCTTGCAATGCTCCAGATCCGCGGGGCTGTACCGCAGCGGCAGTTCCAGATCGGCGGGCGTCGCGTCGAGGCTCATTCCGCGGCCTGCTTGAGCGGCACGGCATCCACCGGCATGGGCGGCGCCATGGGCACCATCTTGGCCAACACCTCGGCCGAGCTGATCACTCCGGGCACGCCGGCACCGGGATGGGTACCCGCCCCGGCGAGAAACAGCCCCTCCGCCTCTTCCGAAACGTTATGGGGCCGGAACCACGCCGATTGCAGGATCCGCGGTTCGATCGAAAAGCCTGAGCCATTCGGTGACAGGTATCGGTCACGGAAGGTTTCGGGCGTGAAGACGACCTCGGTCGTGATGCGGCGCGAGATGCCCGGCATGGTTTTCTCGAGCTCGGCCAGAACCTTCGCCTTGTAGCGGGGGGCCTCGGCCTCCCAGTCGACGGGGTTGTCATGGCCGAGATGGGGGACAGGCGAGAGCACGTAGAAGGTGTCATCCCCCTTGGGCGCCACGCTCGGATCGGTGAGTGAAGGCCGGTGGAGATAGAGGCTCATGTCATCGGCGAGCCGTCCATTGATGAAGATATCCCGCAAGAGACCCTCATACCGCGGCCCGCTCAGGATGGTGTGGTGCCCCACATCGGGCCACTCGCCCGCCGTCCCCTTGGTCCCGAAATACCAGACGAACAGCCCCATGGACCAACGCCGCGACTTCAGCTTGGCCGGGGTCCAGCGTTTCTTCGAGGCGTTGCGCATCAGGTGGTCATAGGTGTGGCCCGCATCCGCGTTCGACACCACGATATCCGCATGGGCCACCTCGCCACTGTCGAGGCGGATGCCGCGCACCTTGCCATCGGTGACGAGGATCTCATCCACCGTCTCACCAAGGCGCAGCCAACCGCCTTGCTCGGCCACCACATTCGCCATGGCCTGCGCAATCGCCTGCACACCGCCCATGGCGTAATGGACGCCGTATTCCTTCTCGAGATGGCTGACGAGCGCATACATCGAGGTGACGTTCATCGGATCCCCGCCGATGAAGAGCGGATGGAATGACAGCGCCATCTGCAGCCGCTTGTCCTTCACCCGGCGCTTGGCGAGGCCGAGGATCGACTGATCGGCGCGCAGCATGGCAAAGGTGGGCAGGACCTTGATCGTCTCCCAGGCCTTGTGCATGGGCTTGGCCACCATGCCCTCGAACCCGACCACATAGCGGCGATGGGCGTCCTTGAGGAACTTGCGATAGCCCTTGAGATCCCCGGGCGCGAGCCGCTGGATCTCGGCCTCCATCGCCTCGGTGGATTGCCGCGCCTTGAGGCTGGACCCGTCGGGCCAGCGGATCTCGTAGAACGGATCCATGGGTTTGAGCGTGACATCATCGTGGAAGTTCCGCCCGCAGGCAGCCCAGAGGTCCTCATAGACCTGCGGCACGGTGATGATCGTCGGGCCAAGATCGAACCGGTGTCCGTCCTGACTGATCGAGGAGCCGCGCCCGCCCGGCATGTCCAGCCGGTCGAACACGGTCACGGCATAGCCCTTGGCCCCAAGTCGCATGGCGGCGGCGAGCCCGCCCAGTCCTGCGCCAATGACGATGGCGCGTTTGCGGGGGCCCGAGATGGCTTCGGCGGCGGTGATTGGATCGACTCGTGTCATCATGATCTGACGATACCGCTGTCTAGTTTAATTGACAACATCCGCGTCAACCTCCGGGATCTTTTCTGTGCCGGGCCCGCGGCTTATATGAAGAGGAACAACTCCCGGAGATCTCCATGCAACCCGTTGAAATCTATACTTCCCCCCTGTGCGGCTTCTGCCATGCCGCCAAGCGCTTGCTGTCACAGAAGGGCGTCAGCTTCGCAGAGGTGGACGTGCTCGCCGCCCCCGCCCGCAAGCCCGAGATGATCCAGCGCGCCGGTGGCCGCACCAGCGTACCGCAGATTTTCATCGGCGAGACCCATGTGGGCGGCTGCGATGACCTCTATGCGCTCGAGCGCGCGGGCAAGCTCGACACCCTGTTGGCCGGCTGATGCGCGCGGGCCTGCTGCAGATGACCTCGGTCGACGATCCGGCCACCAATATCGTGCAGATCAAGGCATTGGCGCGGCAGGCCGTGGCAGAGGGGGCGGAATTCCTGCTCTCGCCCGAGGTGAGCAATTGCATCTCGAACAGCCACAGCCACCAGCGCGCGGTGCTGCGCCCCGAGGCGACGGACCCGATGCTGGCCGAGATGCGGGAGTTTGCCGCCGCCGAGGGGGTGTGGCTGCTGCTTGGATCGCTAGGCCTTTTGACCGAGGACGCGGATGGGCGCTTTGCCAACCGGTCCTTTTTGATCAACGCGCAGGGCGAGATCGCCGCGCGCTATGACAAGATCCACATGTTCGATGTGACGGTCTCGGAGAGCGAAACCTATCGCGAGAGTGACAGCTACCGCCCCGGCGGTCAGGCAGTCGTGGCGGACACGCCCTTTGGCCGGGTCGGGATGGCCGTCTGCTATGACCTGCGGTTTCCGCATCTTTTTCGGGATCTGGCCCGGGCCGGGGCCGAGATCCTGACGCTTCCGGCTGCCTTCACCCAGGTCACCGGCGAAGCCCATTGGCACCCGCTGCTGCGGGCTCGCGCTATCGAATGCGGGGCCTTCGTGCTCGCCCCGGCGCAGACCGGCGCGCATCCGACGGCACCGAACGGGCCGCGCCGCACTTTTGGGCACAGTCTGGCCATCGACCCCTGGGGGCGGGTGCTGGCCGATGCCGGAACCGCCCCCGGTGTGACCTGTATTGACCTCGATCTCGGGGAAGTTGCCGCAGCGCGGCGAAAAATCCCTTCCCTCACCGCAGATGCAGCTTATGCTGCGCCGCGATGAATACAGTTGACGACGCCCTTGCGATCTCTCTTTTGTCCGAGCTCTTCACCACGGATCAGCTCGCCCGCGCCCGTCTGGGCAAGGCCCTGCCCAAGGGCATGGAACTGAGCCATTTTTCCGTGCTGAACCATCTCGCCAATACCGCCGCCGAGAAGACGCCCGCGCAGCTTGCGCGCAGTTTTCACGTCACCAAGGGCGCGATGACGAACACGCTGGGCAAGCTCGAAGCCGCAGGCCATGTGCATATCCGGCCCGATTGGGATGATGCGCGCCGCAAGCTCGTTGCCGTCAGCCCCGCGGGACGTGCGGCCCGGGATCAGGCGCTGCAGGCGATCACGCCGATCATCTCGGAGATGACCTCGACGCTGGGATCGGAAAAGGTCCGCGCCGTGCTGCCGATCTTGCGCGAACTGCGGATCCGGCTGGAGCAGGACTAGCGCTCAGGCCCGCTGCGCCTGCGGCGCGGAAACCGCGTCGAGAAACCCGGTGATCTCGGCGGCAATCAGGTCGGGGCGTTCCTCATGCATCAGGTGTCCCAGATGGGGCAGGCATCGCGTCTCGGCTCGGGGCAGTTTGCGCGCCGCATCCCCCGAAACCGCCGGCGCCACCGCCTTGTCCCGCGCACCAGTCAGCAGAAGGGCTGGCGTGTCGATCCCCGGCATCTTCTTGCCCAGCGGGCGCAGATCCCATTGGGACATCATCGCCAGGGCACCCGAGACATGGGCCCGGTCCCGCACCAGCCGGTAATAAAGCATCAGCTGCCGCTCGCTGAGCTCGGATCCCGTGGCGGTGATCAGCTGGGCGACACTGCGCGGCGTTGTGGTGTTGGCAAAAACCAGCGAAGTGAACGGGTTGAGCGCCAGCAGCTTGGCCAGCATGGGAAAGAGCCAGCCCGCCACACCGTCAAACTCGGCAAAGGCCCCGTTCAGCGCGATGAAACCACGCGGCGGCTCGGGCAGCTTGTCGATCAGATCGAGCCCGACCGCCGCCCCGGCGGAATGCCCGATGATCCCCTGCGGAAGCAGGTCCTCCCGCCGCAAGAGAGCCGCCAGATCGGTGGAGACCGCCGCCAGACCGGCACGCTGGCTGCCGCCCTTGGTGGTGAAACCATGCCCGGGCAGATCCACCGCGACCACCCGGTACCGCGGTGCGAGCGCGGTCATCAGATCGGCGAAACTATGCAGCGACGCCCCCGCCCCATGCAGCAAGAGCAGCGTCGGCCCCTGCCCCATGACCTGCACATGCCATTGATGCGGCGTCACCCGCAGAAACCGACTGGCCTCCGCATGGGGCCAGTGGCGCTTTTCGAGATCCCAGTTCATGTCTCCAGCGCGGCGGTCACAGCGCTGGACAGGCGCTGGCTGTCCGCGCGGGGCATGGGGATATACGGCGCGGCGAGTTCCCCGGCCAGCTCGCGTAACTGCGGCTGCGGGCGCTTGCCCATGTCGATCACGACCGAGGGCGTCTCTTGCCCGCGCAGGGCCCGCGCCATGGCGCGCGCGTCCTCGGCGGCACTTGGGCGATCCGGCGAGCCATCCAGTGCGATATTCGCCCGCCCATCCGTCAAAAGCGCCACAGTCGGGCTCAGCCCGCGCCCCTTGCTCAGCTCCGCGAGGTCCAGCGAAGCCCGAAGCCCCGCCGCCAAAGGCGTGCCGCCCCCGCCCGGCAGAGCGGCCAGACGACGCTTGGTCTGAACAAGCGACCGGGTCGGCGGCAGCAGCAGCTCGGCCCCCGTGCCGCGAAACGCGATCAGCGCCACGTGATCCCGGCGGGCATAGGCCTCGGCCAGCATCAACTCCACCGCGCCCTTGGCTTCGGCCAATCGCGCCAGCGCGGCGGAACCCGAGGCATCCACGGCGAAGATCAGCAGGCGATCGGACTTCTCTTCGAAGCGGCGCAGGCGGACATCCTCGGCCCGCACCAGCACTTTCTGCGGCGCATCCGGGGTCAGTTTCCGGCGGATTGTCTGCCACGGCGCTGCCGCGCGCAGGGTCGCGACCAGATCGATCCGCGCCTGACCGTCGAGCCGCCCAGGGCGCGATGGCAGGGGCCGTCCACGTCGATTGCCCTTCTTGGCCGCACCTGCGCCGCCCCCGGATTTGGCCGTGCGCGGCGCCTTGGCCGCCGCGATCCGTGCCAACAGGTCGGGCGGAAGGATCGCTTTGGCGGCTTCCAGAAGGATCTCTTCCGGCAAGCGCTGGGGCGTGTCGTCGCTGTCCTGCTCCTCATCCGGCGCGGCATCGCTTTCCGGCGGCGGGCTGTCCGGCGGTGTTTCTGGCGGGTCCGCGTCCTCTATCTCTTCTTGCGGAAACCGTGTGGCGCGCGGGGCGAGCACAAGCTCGGTGGCCGTGATCAGGTCGTCCTCGGACGCCTCTGCCCGGCCGTCCAAAGCCGCGGCGGCACGCGCCACGCGCAATGCCAAAAGGGGCGCGCGCAGGCTGTCGATGCCAAGCCGCATGGCAGCCACGGTCATCGCCGTGATGGCGGTATCGGGCAAGCGCACCTGGGTGAGCCGGGCGCGGGCAGCGGCGATTTCATCGCGGTTATAGGCGGGCTCGGGACAGTCACCCTGGGCCAACCCCTCCAGATCGAGATGCAGCGCCAGCCGGTCCGCGAGGCACTGCGCGAGGCGCTCGTCCTCCTCCGCACCCTCATCCATGGCGATCAGGGCATGGCCCTGATCCGTATCCAGCATCTGCGCCAGACGCGCGGCGAGCCCGGGTGTCATCCGCTCGGCCATGGGCGCGATCAGCGCAACAGGACCAGCCCCGAGCAGGCCCGGCGCCCGCACAAGCCGCCCGGCCGAGAGCGTCGCCGCCAGATCCACGCCACCGAACAGCTGCGCGTCGCCGATCCCCGGCGGCAGGCGGCGCGGAGCCGCAAGCAGATCGCGCAGGGGGGCGAGCAACCGGTCCCGCACGGGACCCGAACGCGCGCGCATCCACAGCCCACCGAGACCTTCGGGGTCAATGGCAAGCAAGGCGACCGCCGTGGCCGCCTGGGCCCAGCGCTCCACCGGGTCCGTATGGGGGGTCTGGATCACGCGAGAACGCTGTCGACCACGCGGCTCACTCGGGTGGTCGAGCCTGCCTCGTCCAGCGGGTCACGCCGCAGACGGTGGCGCAGGGCCGAGGCCGCGATGGTGCGCAGGTGGTCGCGTGTCACTTCGGTGGCACCCGCATAGGCTGCCACGGCCCGTGCGGCCTTGAGCAGAGTCAGCTCGCCCCGCAGCCCGTCCGCGCCCAACGCCACGCAAAGCTCGGCGCAGTCCCGCAGGGTTGCCTCGGGCGTCGCCACCGCACGGAGCCCCGCGCGCGCCGCCAGGATCCGGGCGCGCAGATTGGCGTCCTCGCCCTGCCAGTGATCCATGAACGCGTCATAATCCATCTCATAGGCGTCGCGACGGCGGATCACCTCGATCCGGTCGTCGATCTCGGTCGGGGAGCTCACCTCGACGCTCAGCCCGAACCGGTCCAGAAGCTGCGGACGCAGCTCGCCCTCTTCGGGGTTGCCCGAGCCCACCAGAACAAACCGCGCCGGGTGGCGGATCGAGAGGCCTTCGCGCTCGATCACGTTCTCACCCGAGACCGCCACATCCAGAAGGAGGTCCACAATGTGGTCCTCCAGCAGGTTGACCTCGTCGATATAGAGATAGCCCCTGTTGGCGCGCGCCAGCAATCCGGGCTCAAACGCTTTCTCCCCGCGGGTCAGCGCGCGCTCGATATCGAGCGCGCCCACAACCCGGTCCTCGGTCGCACCCAGGGGCAGGTCGATGACCGGCGTCGGTTTGGACACCATCGCCTCGCCCACGCCTTCGGCCCATTCGGGCACCGCATCGCGGGTGGCGGAATTGCAGGGGCAGCGCTCGACCACCTCGATCTCGGGCAAGAGCGCGGCGAGCGCCCGCACCGAGGTCGACTTCCCCGTCCCACGGTCGCCGAACACCAGCACGCCGCCAATGCTCGGGTCGATGGCCGTGAGGATCATGGCCTGCTTCATTTCAGACTGGCCAACGATGGCGGAGAAGGGAAACGGGTGGGTCATGCGGTCTCTTTCATGTCGGATCGGGTCTCAGTGGCCGTCGAGAGCGGTCGCCGCCCCTCCCACGTGCCGTGATCGCCGAGAACGGAAAACCGGGCGTAGAGCTCTTCGGCAAAGAGCCCGCCCTCGCGGACGGCCCGGATCGCCTCGGCATGGGGGCCTCCGCGCCGGGCGAAGGCGGCCATGCTCTGCGTGTCGGGCCAGATGGAGAAGGTGACCTGCTGCATCAGGGGGACCTCGCCGATCCCGATCTTGAACAGGACATTCGGATCGCGGCCAATCATGTCGCTGATGGCCGGTTCATGTTTCCAGAATTGCAGGGCACGCGAGGGGCGCACCGTGGCCCGGGTCAGCGCGGCGAGCGGGCCCGGGGCGCTGGGCGTGTCCACTTCGAACGGTGCCTGCCCGGACCATTTCCCCCGCGCCGATGTGGTGGCCAGCAGGACGGTCCAATCCTCACATGCCTTGGCGCGGTAGCGCGACCAGACCGCGCCTTCGCGGGTCTGCGCCTCGGCGGTCTCGCGATCCGGCCAAGTGGCAAGAATTGCATATACAGCGGTGTTGGGAACCGGGGTGAACCCCTCGCCAGAGCCCGAGCCGCAGAGTTTCCAGAACCCGATACCGGGGGTCTGCGGCAGCGCAAACCGGGCCGCACCCATCTGGGTCAGCGCCCAAAGGCGGTCTATCACGCTGTCGAAGCGAAAGAGGCTGAGACTGACGGTCTGAATCGGACTCACTCCAATGTGTAAACTAAGTTTGACACATTGCCTGTAAATCCGAAAGACTTATTTACATCAGCTCGTCAGACCCCCTCGGGGCGGAGGCCGCGAACTCCTCACGGCGCACCCGGGCCAGAACGGCCACATCAACCTCGGCCGCGCCCGCATCGAAACAGGCGATTGCGCAAGCCGCAAGTGTTGCACCGCTGGTCAGCACATCATCCATCAGAAGGACATGGCGCCCCTCAAGCCCCGCGCTGCGCGCGCGGGCCGGGTTCACGTTGATGGCGCCGTCGAGATTGGCAAAGCGTTCGGTGTGACTGCGGTGGTCCTGCATCGGCGTGCGTCGCGTCCGCACCAGAAGATCGGGCACCATCTGCCGTTCCAGATGCCGGGCGGCGACCCGCGCCAGCAACACGGCCTGATTATAGGTCCGCTTCAACAGGCGCGTGCGATGCATCGGCACTGGCAGGATCAGCGTATCGCCCTGCACCAGCGGCCGGGCCGCCCGTGCGAGCCACGCTCCCGCCGGACGCGCCAGATCCGTGCGGTCGCTATGCTTGAGCTGAAGCACCAGTGTCCGGCCCAGATCCTCGTAGGTCATGGCGGCACGCCCGCGATTCCACGGGCGCTGCGTGGTCATGCATTCCTCGCAGATATCGGTTTCATCCTCGGCCAGACCCGAAACCGGCACCCCGCAGGTCCCGCAAATCCCGCCCGCGATGAAGGGCGTCTCGCGCAGACACTCCCCACACAGGCCAAAATCGCTGGCCACCGGCGCGCGACAGCCAACGCAACTCGGCGGATAAAGCGTCTGCAGCGCGGTTTGCAATTGTCCCTGAAACACTTAAATAGCCCTCTCAACTGAGGACACTTGATGGATCGCCCACCCCGCCTGACCGATCGCACCGCACTTGCGGCGCACCGTGCCCGCGCCTGCCGCGGCGGCGGTCCTGAGCTGTTTCTCCATCGCGAAGCCCTCTCTGAGCTTCAGGAAAGACTGAGTGAGGTTAACAGGAGCTTTACCAAGCCCGCGATTGTCACCGGTTTTCCCGCGTTCTGGGCCGAGGCCTTTCCGAAGGCCACGGTGGTGGCGGATACCGACCTGCTCGATCTCGAGCCCGGCGCCCATGATCTGGTGATCCATGCCATGGCGCTGCATTGGGCCGATGACCCGGTGGGGCAACTGGTGCAGGCGCGCCGCGCGCTGGCCGAGGATGGCCTGCTTCTGGCGGTGAGCTTTGCCGGTGACACCCTGCGCGAGCTGCGCATCGCCTTTGCCGAGGCCGAGAGCCGCCTGCGGGGCGGGCTCAGCCCCCGGGTGGCCCCGATGGGCGACCTACGGGATCTGGGCGGGCTTCTGCAGCGGGCGGGCTTTGCCCTGCCGGTTGCGGATCTCTCCCCCCGGCAGGTGGATTATGCCACGCCCCTGCATCTGATGCGGGAGCTGCGCGCCATGGGCGAAACCAATGCGCTCGACCAGCGCGACCGCCGCCCCCTGCGCCGCGATGTGCTGGCGGCGACGCTCGATCTCTATGCGACGGAATTTCCGGGCGACAACGGCCGTGTGCGCGCTACGTTCCAGTTTGCGTTCCTGACCGGCTGGGCGCCTTCCGAAAGCCAGCCGCAACCGATGCGCCCTGGATCGGCGTCTCACCGCCTGGCCGACGCGCTGGGAACGGTGGAATTTGACCGGGATATGAACCCAATGACCGACTCGGCTGCCGCCGACAAAGGCGACGACTGACAAAGGCACGATACCGATGAATATGATGTCCAAGACCACGTCCTCTCACCTGCCGAGTGACCACCCGCCCGTCAATTTCGGCAAGATCGGCATCCTGCTGGCCAATCTCGGAACGCCGGACAATTACGACTACTGGTCCATGCGGCGCTATCTGAACGAGTTCCTCTCGGATCGGCGCGTGATCGATTACAGCCCGTGGATCTGGCAGCCCCTGTTGCAGCTGGTGATCCTGACGAAGCGCCCCTTCAGCTCGGGCGCGGCCTATAAGTCGATCTGGAACGAAGAGGCGGGGGAGAGCCCGCTGATGACGATCACCAAGGACCAGACCGCCAAGATGAAAGCCGCGATGCAGGCGAAGTTCGGCGATGATGTCGTGGTCGATTTCTGCATGCGCTATGGCAATCCCTCCACCAAGTCCAAGGTCGAGGAGCTGCAGGCCCAGGGCTGTCAGAAGATCCTGTTCTTCCCGCTCTATCCGCAATACGCGGGCGCGACCTCGGCTACGGCCTGCGACGAGTTCTTCCGCTCGCTGGAACATATCAAGTGGCAGCCGATCGTGCGCACTGTAGAGCCGTATTTCGAGCATCCGATGTATATCGAGGCGCTGGCCCAATCGGTGGAGCGCGCCTATGCGGATATCAAGGACCGGCCGGATGTGCTGGTCGCCTCCTATCACGGGGTGCCCAAGCGCTACCTGATGGAGGGTGATCCCTATCACTGCCAGTGTCAGAAGACCTCGCGCCTTTTGAAGGAACGTCTCGGCTGGCCAGATGGCGAGATCGTCACCACCTTCCAGAGCCGGTTCGGCCCCGAGGAGTGGCTACAGCCCTACACCGTCGAAGAGGTCGCGCGCCTGGCCGAAGGCGGCAAAAAGAAGATTGCCGTGATTGCACCGGCCTTCTCGGCCGACTGCATCGAAACGCTCGAAGAGATCAACGAAGAGATCAAGGAAAGCTTCGAAGAAGCAGGCGGCGAAGAGTTCACCTATATCCCCTGCCTGAACGATGACGACGCCCATATCGCGGCGCTCGCCCAGGTTGTCGAGGACAACCTCGCAGGTTGGATCGCCCCGCGCGGCTGAGCCCGATCTAACCTGCGGACACGAAAAAAGGCGACCCCGGGAGGCCGCCTTTTCTAATTTCTCGATCGCGTGACGCGATTAGGACGCGACTGCGGCCAGAACTGCGATCAGCAGCAGCGGCAGAACGATGCCACCTGCGGACGAGTTGGTTTCTTCAACGATGACCGGCATTTCCATCATCGGCTCTTCCATGGAGCCAGCGAAGGCGGTGGAAGCTGCTGCAGACAGGACGGCTGCGAGAACGAGTTTTTTCATGGTTCCCTCCAAAGAGATGCTCACATTTACGACTTGGACACGCCAAGAGACGCTGGTGAGCGTTCTAGACTGTACCTCGTGGTATTTTTTAAGCAGGAGAAAGTTCCGAATGCAATCAACGCCGGAGCTTCGCCCGCGCGGACGCCCAAATGTCGTCAAAACTGCAACACTCCCCATTCAAGTGAGGTCAGGGCACCCCGGTCCATGGCTTTACCCCCCTGCGTCCCCATGAAGGAGTGTCGGGAATTCAGGATTTTATGAGGCGACCTTCACAAAACCTTACGTCAAGGCGGTGCTTTGCGCGGATCTGAAGTAGCCAAGAAAAAACGGCGCCGGGGCGCCGCTTGATTTCGATCATATTCCCGCGCGGGCAAAGTCAGATCAAAAGAACCTGTGTTCCGCTGCGGGCTTTTTCGAACAATTCCGCGATGTCTTCGTTGAACAGGCCAATGCAGCCATTCGACGAGCGGCGCCCGATCTTGCGCGTGTCATGGGTGCCGTGGATTCGGTAATAGGTCCAGCTGAGATAGAGCGCGTGGGTCCCAAGCGGGTTGTCCGGGCCCGGACCCACAAAGTCCGGCCATTCCGGGTTGCGCTTTTTCATCGAGGGCGTCGGACGCCAGCTCGGGCCTTCGACCTTCTGTGTCACGCGGGTACGACCCTTGCGCGTCAGGTCCTCGGACAGCGGCACGGAGGTCGGGTACAGCCGGTACTCGGTCTGGTCCTCGGACCAGTAATGCAAGGCCCGGGACGAGATATCCACGAGGATCGCACCGTTCTTGGTATCCGAGAAGTATGGCCGCCAGTCGAGCGCACGAAAGCCCGAGATATTACGGCGCACGGATTGGGTCGGCTCCTGCTCGATCTCGGTCGTTCCGGCCATCTGCGCCAGAGCCGGGCTCGCCAGCAGGGTAGAGGCCGCGCCCGTGGTCGCAAGGAAGCGACGGCGTGAAACATCAGGGGTATTTCGTCTGGACATGGTCGGACTGCTCCAATGATCTCAGAAGTTTTCGGCTCAATCTAAGCGAGTCGGTCTTAACGTACAATTCACACGCATGTCATCACATTGTGCGCAGGCAAGCGGTTGGACGTTCCGTCGAATAATCGCTAGGGAAGAGAGAAGGCACGCTATGCGAGGGGGTTACATGCGCCGAATTCTAGCTTTGTGGCTGATCCTTCCGATCATCCTGGCCGCCTGCACGCCGCCGCCGCCCACCCTGGGCCCGGATGGGCAACCCCTGCCCCGGGTCTATGATATCAACGCGTCCGATACCGGGCGGATCCAGTTCGCGATCCTTGATTCGGTCAATGTCCTGCGGCAGGCCGGAGGGCGCAGCCCGCTCGCGCTCAACCCGCAACTGAACGCCGCGGCCGCCACCCATGCGCGGGACATGGCCGTGCAGAACCGGCCCTGGCATTTCGGCTCCGACGGCTCCTCGCCGCCGGAACGGACCGCCCGCTCGGGCTATCCGGGGCAGTTCCGGGCCGAGCTGATCTCCGAGACCTACGAGACCGAGCTGGAAACCCTCGCCGCTTGGATGGAGGACCCCGCCACGCGGGAGATGATCCTCGATCCGGAGGCGCGGGATCTGGGCTTCTCCTGGTATCAGGAACCCAATGGCAAGCTGTGGTGGACGATGGTGCTCGGCGGCAGCGGCCCGCAAGTGGTCCCGGACGTCTGAGCCACGCCCCGATCCGGCACGGGATCAGGGATCAGGGATCAGGGATCAGGGATCAGGGATCAGGGATAGATGTCGATCGGCGTGTCGTTCTTGACCATGGCATAGATGTCTTCCATCTCGCGATTGGTCACGGCGATGCAACCGGCAGTCCAGTTCTCGCCGGTGCGCGGCCCGGTCAGGTTCGGCTGACCATGGATGAAGATATCGCCCCCCGGGCTTTGGCCCATCGCGCGGGCGCGGGCGACATCCGCCGTGTTCGGATAGGAGATCCCGAGCGACAGGTGAAAGCTGCTATTGGGGTTGCGTCGGTCGATGCGGTAGCGCCCCTCGGGGGTCTTGCCATCGCCCTCGACCTCCTTGGGGCCCACGGGCGCAAAACCGAGATCGATGTCGAACCCCCGCAGCACTGTGTCGTGATGCATCAGGTACATACGCAGCTCGTCCTTGAACACGACGATCCGGGTCACTTCGGGTCCGTCATAGCTGCGGAATCGCGAAGCTCCGCAGCCGGATAGCCCGACAGCGATACCCAGCAGCAAGAGGCGGCGGGAAAGGGTCATATGTGAAGCCTGCTCGAAAGAGGTGACGTTTTTGTTATTGGCCACAGAGTGCCAGATTTCGCCGCCCCGGACCAATCACGAATTGGGGGGAGACCGCTTTTCCAGCGCCTCTTCGATCGCCTTGAGCCGGTTCATCACCTCATCCCGATACGCGTCGGTGGCGGCGACCTCTTCGGCGGAGTGGGCATCCTGCATCGAGTTTACGATCAGACCCACCAGCAGGTTCACTACCGCGAAGGTCGTGACCATGATGAAAGGCAGAAAGAACATCCACGCATAGGGGTAGACCTCCATCACCGGGCGTACGATCCCCATGGACCACGACTCGAGGGTCATGATCTGGAACAGGGAATAAGCCGAGCGGCCCAGATCTCCGAACCAAGTGTCGAACTGGGCCGCTTGCTCGGGCGTGCAGGTCGGACAGCCAGTGCCAAAGAGCTTCGTCGCCATGACCGCCCCGATATAAAAGATGATCGCCATCAGCAAAAACACCGACCCCATGCCCGGCAGCGCGGTCACAAAGCCCTCGACCACCCGGCGCAAGCTCGGCGCGACAGAGATCACGCGCAGCACCCGGAGGATGCGGAGCGCCCGCAGGACCGAGAAGCCCTGCGCCCCCGGGACGATCGCCACACCGACGATCAGGAAGTCAAAGATGTTCCAACCCGAACGAAAAAAGCGCGGCCCAAGGGCAACGAGCTTGATCGCCAGTTCAACGATGAAGATCCCAAGGCAGATCTTGTCGAGGGTCGTGATCAGCCCGCCTGTCGCCGCCATCAGGCTTTCGGAGGTTTCCATCCCCAGAAGCACCGCGTTCAGCACGATCACCCCGATGATGAATGAGCGGATCTGGGGGCTCTCGATCCAGTCGGCTAGGCGGGCGCGCAAGGCTGTCATCGGCAGAATTCCTCAGCTTTCGGGCTCGATATGGGGTGCGGTGAAGGCGGCAGCAAGCTCCACATGCGGGGACCAGCGGAACTGATCCACCACCTGCACCCAAGCAAGGCGATATCCCGCATCGCAGAGCATCTTGGCATCGCGGGCAAAGGTCACCGGGTTGCAGGACACCGCCGCGATCCGGGGCACGCGCGCCTCGGCGAGACAGCGGGTCTGGGCTTCGGCCCCGGCGCGGGGCGGGTCGATCACCACCGCATCGGTTTTGGCCAGCTCATCGGGCAGTAGCGGTCGGCGGAAGAGATCCCGCGTCGCGACCTGCACCCGCGACAGGCCGGGCGTCTTGCGCCAGGCGGCGTCGAGCGTTGCGAGCATCTCGTCATCGCCTTCCACGGCCAGCACTTCGGCGCGTTGGGCCAAAGGCAGGGCAAATGTCCCGCATCCGGCAAAAAGGTCGATGACCTGTTTGGCCGGGCCGACCGCCTCGGTCACGGCCGCCAGGAGCGCGGCCTCCCCCTCGCGGGTGGCCTGCAGGAAAGCGCCGGGCGGCGGCGTGACCACCGACGGGCCAAAGCGCTGCACCGGGGGGCGGAGCGTCACCAGCACATCGCCCTCCAGGCTGAGCCGGGCCAGATCCAATCGCTGGGCCAGCGCCGTCAACCGTAGGCGCAGCGCCTCGTCCAGCGCCTTGCCGCCCCGAACATCCACGTCCAGCCCCGCCTCGGAGACCGTCACCGCCAGCGCCAGCTCCCCCTTGCGGGAGCCGAGCTCGGGCAGAAAGGCCGCGAGACCCGGCAGGGCCGCTGTGATCGCAGGGTCCAACACTTCGCAGGCCGGGATATCGACAATCGTATCGCTGCCGCGGGTGTGAAACCCCAGCAACGTGCCCTTCTTCAGCCGCCGTCCGGACAGGGTCGCGCGACGCCGGGAGCGGGGTGGCGATGTCTGGATTGACCGCATCGGGGCGCTCAGGCCATGGGCGGCGAGCGCCTCGACCACGATCTGCGTCTTCCAACTGGCGACGAACGGGTCCGAGGCGTGCTGCACCGCGCAACCGCCGCAGCGCGCGTAATGGGCGCATGGGGCTTTCACCCGATCCGCCGAGGGCGTCGCGATCTTGGGTGCAGAGATCCGGTCGCCGTCGATCTCGCCGCGGATCTCTTCTCCGGGCAGGGTACGCGCCGCATAGATCGGCCCCGGCGCGATGCCGTCGCCATGAAGGCCCAGTCGGGTGATGGTCACTGTCTCGGTCATGGCCGGGCTTTAGCGGGCGCGCGCGGCTCCGGCAACTTGGTTATTCCGCCGCATCCACCAACCCGATGAAGCCTCCGGACTGGCGATTCCAGTACCGCGCATAGAGACCGCCCTTGGCCAGAAGCTCCGTATGGGTGCCATCCTCGACGATCCGCCCCTGATCCAGCACCACGATCCGGTCCATCTGGGCAATGGTCGAGAGCCGGTGCGCGATAGCAATCACCGTCTTGCCTTCCATCACCCGGTCGAGCGCATCCTGGATCGAGGCTTCGACCTCGCTGTCCAGCGCTGAGGTCGCCTCGTCCAGAACGAGGATCGGCGCATCCTTCAGGAACGCCCGCGCCAGGGCGATCCGCTGCCGCTGCCCCCCGCTGAGCTTGACGCCGCGCTCGCCCAGATGAGCGTCATAGCCCTTGCGCCCGGCGTGATCCTCCAGATCCAGAATGAACGCGTGCGCCTCGGCCCGCTCGGCGGCGGCGATCATCTCGGCCTCTGTCGCGTCGGGACGCCCATAGAGGATGTTCTCGCGCGCCGAGCGGTTGAACATGGCCGTCTCCTGCGTGACCATGGCGATCTGCTGGCGCAGGCTGTCCTGGGTAACCGCGCGCAGGTCGGTGCCATCGATGGTCACCCGCCCGGATTCCGTATCATAGAGCCGCAGAAGCAGCCCGGTCAGGGTTGATTTGCCCGCCCCCGAGGCCCCCACAAGACCCAGTTTCTGCCCCGGCTCCACCGTCAGCGAGATCCCGTCAATCCCGCCCACATCGCGGCCATACATGAAGGTCACATCCTCGAAGGCGATCCGACCCTGTGTGGTTTTCATGGCCTCGGCCTGCGCTGCATCGGTCAGCTCATGGGGCACGGTCAGCGTGCGCATCCCATCCTCGACCTCGCCGACATTCGCGTAAATCGCCATCAGTGTGAAGCTGACCCAGCCGGTCATCTGCGCGATCCGGATCGCGATGGCCCCCGCGGCGGCGATGTCCCCCGGGGTGGCGGCCCCGTTGGTCCACAGGACCAGCGTCCCGCCGATCAGCAACACCGGCAGCACCCCCGCAATCGCCATGAGCCAGAACCGGAAGCTCGACGAGATGTACCCGAAATCCAGCGCCTTGCGGCGGTAGCTGCCCATGGCGTTCAGGGCCGCGCGGTCCTCATGCTCGGAATGCCCGAACAGCTTGACCGTCTTGATGTTGGTCACCGTATCCACGACCTGCCCGGTGACATTCGCCCGCGCCCCGGCCCGCGCGGCAGAGCGTTTGCGCACCTTGGGCAGAAACGCCCGGATCAGGCCGAGATAGGCCACGAGCCAGACGCTCAGCGCCAAGGCAACCCAAGGGTCGATGGTCAGAAGCAGGATCGCCGAACCCAGGATGGAGGCGAGCGCGAAGGCGACCACATTGATCACCTCGGAGGTGACATCCGTCACCGCGCGCGCGGTCTGCATCTGCTTCTGGGCGATGCGCCCGGCGAAATCATTGTCAAAGAAGCTCACCGACTGGCCCATGGTCCAGCGGTGCAGCCGCGACAGGACCAGCGGGTTCAGGTTGGGCTGCACCACGATGGCATTGGCCGCCGAAGACAGGCCAAAGATCACCGGCCGGATCAGGATGAAGAACCCGGCAAAGAGCAGAACCGTGGGCCATTGGCTGGCAAAGAAGCCCTCGGGCCCGGCGCCCAGCGCCGTGTCGATCACATAGCCTAGCAGCATGGCCGAGATCACTTCGAGCGTGCCCGCGAGCGCCGAGAGGGCCGCCGCCGCCCAGAGCACGGGCATCGAGCCCCGCAAGCACCAGCGCAGGAACGCGCCCAGCTGTTGCGGTGGCGGCCCGTCGGCGGGCTGGAACCCGTCAATCAGATCCTCGATCCGGCGCAAAACACTCATTCCGCAGCCTCCGTCGTATCAATGAACCCACCCGATTGCCGCGACCAGAACCGGGCATAGAGCCCGCCCTTGGCCAGCAGATCCGCATGGGTGCCGTCCTCGATCACCCGGCCGTCATCCAGAACGAGGATCCGGTCCATATGGGCGATGGTCGACAACCGGTGCGCGATGGCGATCACCGTCTTACCCTCCATCACGCCATAGAGCGTATCCTGAATGGCCGCCTCAACCTCGCTGTCGAGGGCCGAAGTCGCCTCGTCGAGCACGAGGATGGGCGCGTTCTTGAGGATGACACGCGCGAGGGCGATCCTCTGGCGTTGCCCGCCGCTGAGTTTCACGCCGCGCTCGCCCACATGGGCGTCATAGCCCGTGCGGCCCTGTGGGTCCGTCAGCCCAAGGATGAAATCATGGGCCTCGGCGCGTTCGGCGGCGGCAATCACCTCGGCCTCGGTCGCGTGGGGCTTGCCATAGAGGATGTTGTCGCGGACTGAGCGGTGGAGCAGCGCACTGTCCTGCTGCACCATCCCGATCTCGGCGCGCAGGCTATCCTGGGTCACCTTCGCGATGTCCTGACCATCGATCAGCACCCGACCGGCATCGGCGTCATAGAACCGCAACAGAAGCTTCACGAGGGTCGATTTCCCCGCCCCCGAGCGCCCGATCAGCCCGACCCGCGTGCCCGGCGCGAGGGTCAGGTCGATCTTGTCGAGGCCGCCGGTCTCCTGCCCGTAATGGTGGCTCAGGGTCTCCAGTCTGATCTCGCCCTCGCGCAGCTCCAGCGGTTTGGCATCCGGCGCGTCCACAAGGGTGATCGGCTGCGCAATGGTCTGCAGGCCTTCGGCGATCACGCCGAGATTCTGAAAGAAATTCGACACCGCCCACATGATCCAGCCGGTCATGGCATTGAGCCGCAAGGTCAGTGCCGTCGCCGCCGCGACCACACCCACCGAAGCCGCGTCCTGCATCCAGAGGACCACTGCCCAGCCGACCACCCCGACGATCAGCAACCCGTTCAGGATCACCAGCACGATATCCATGGTGGTGAAAATCCGCATCTCGCGGGCAAAGGTCGTCCGGGTGGTCTCGATCGCCTCCTTGGCGTAGTCGAGCTCCCGGTCATGATGGGCAAAGAGTTTCACCGCGTGAATGTTGGTGTAGCTGTCCACCACCCGGCCCGTCACCTCGGACCGCGCCTCGGAGCTTGCCTTGGACGCGGGGCCGATATTCACGATCGTCCAGCGCACCAGCGCGAGATAGAACCCGAACCACAGGATGAGCGGCAGCGCGAGGCGCGGATCCGCCCCCATCAGCAGGATCGCCGCCCCGATCAGATACGCGAGCGAGAAGCTCAGCGCGTCAAAGACCTGAAACACCGCCTCGCCCGCGGCCGGCGGCGTCTGCATCACCCGATTTGCGATCCGCCCGGCAAAGTCGTTCTCGAACCAGCCCACGGATTGCCGCAACACCTGCCGATGGGCGCGCCAACGAAAGAGCGTGCTGTAATTCGGCAGAATCGCATTGTTCAAAAGCAGCACATCAAAGGCCTGCAACACCGGGCGCAGCAGCAGGATGAACACGGCCACCAGCACCAGTTCAAGCCCGTGGCTCTCCCAGATCGTGGCGGGCGTGTTCGAGGATAACAGGTCCACGACCCGCCCCATGTAGAAAATCAGCCCGATCTCCACAGCCGCCACCAGCACGGACATCACCCCGGCAACCGCAAAGACGGCGCGGAACGGCTGCGACCAGGATTTGATGAACGGCCAGAGGCGCGTGGGGGGGCGATCCGTCTCGGAATAGGCCACATACGGGTCTATGAGACGCTCGAAATAGCGGAACATGGGAACGGTCCTTGGGCTGTCCTAGCTATATAGCCTCGGACACGCGAAATGCCACGGCCATAGGCTCAGAGGCGGGCCAGCAACTCCGCCTTGGACAGACGCATGCCCGAGGCGATCCAGGCGGTTTCCAACCTGCGCAGCGCGGCCCCGATCTCGGGTCCTTGCAAAGCGTCCGGCAAGTCCTTGGCCCGGAGGGGGAAGACCATCTGCGCCCCCCGCTCGACCTCAGGGATCTGCGCGGGGTCCAACGGCGTCGAGAATAGCGCGGCCCTCAGGGTCAGGACATCCCGCGCGACAAGCGCGCCAAGACGATAGCCCAGCTCCGCCGGGCCGGTCAGGGCCCCCAGATGGTGACGCAGCTCTGCCAGTCTGCGGGCCTGCGCTTTGGAGAGGCGCAGCGCGTCGGTCGAGCCACCCAGGCCAGCCAACCGGCGCAGCGGCTCGGGGGACAGATCAAGCTGGCCTTCCAAATGGATGAGGGGCGCCAGCGCCTCGGCACTCGCGCCGGGCAGCGTACGGGAGAGGACCCCAGATTGCGCCATCGCCGCGACCGCCGGGGCCGGATCTTGCGCCGCCAGCAGTTTCAGAAGTTCCGCCGTAACCCGCTCGGCCGAGAGCGTGCGCAACCCTCCGGCGAGCGCAGCACAAGCCGCGAGCCCTTCGGCATCCAGCCCCTCTTCGGGCGCGCCATACCAGGCCGTGAACCGGAAAAAGCGCAGGATGCGCAGGTAATCCTCACGAATGCGATCCTCGGGCGCACCAATGAACCGCACCCGCCGCGCCGCGAGGTCCGGCGCACCGCCCAAAGGGTCGACAACCTCTCCGCCCGCAGTGGCATAGAGCGCGTTCATGGTGAAATCCCGGCGGCTGGCATCCTCGGCAACATCCTCCGAAAACGCGACGTCAGCGTGGCGGCCATCGGTGGCGACATCCCGGCGAAAGGTCGTGATCTCAATGGGGTGACCATCGGCGATCACGGTGACGGTGCCGTGGGACAGCCCGGTGGGAATGACCTTGAACCCTGCCCCCTCGGCCAGGGTGTGCACCGTGTCAGGCAAAGCGCTGGTGGCCATGTCGAGATCGGTCACAGGTGCCCCGATCAGAGCGTTCCGGACCGTCCCGCCAACATAGAGCGCTTGATGCCCGGCCTCGGTCAACAGGTGCAGAACCCGCTGCGGGGCGGGGTCCGCCCAGGGTCCAGGCGGCAGGATCACTGCAGTGCGTCGGCGAAGCCTCGCAGGATCCGCGCGGTCGCCCCCCAGATGTAATAGGGCCCGTAGGGGACCGTGTAAAAACGACGGGATTTCCCCTGCCAGATCCGGTCCTGCACGGAAAACCGGGCCGGATCCGTGACATGGCCGTAGGGGACGCGGAACACCTCGGCAACCTCGCCAAGTTCCGGCACGATCTCGAACGGGTTTGTGACAATGCCCACGAAGGGCTGCATCCGGTAGCCGGTCACCGTCTCATGGGCCGGCAGCTCGCCCACAAGTTTCACCGCATCGGCGGGCAGGCCGATTTCCTCCCAGGCTTCGCGCAAAGCCGCATCCGCCGCGGAGGCATCGCCCTCATCGACCTTGCCCCCCGGAAAGGCGATCTGACCCGGGTGATGCTTGAGCCGCGAAGAGCGCTTGGTCAGGATCAACTCGACCCCGCCGGGCCCCTGGATCAGAGGGACGAGCACCGCCGCTGGCCGCAATTTTCGGGTCGGCGGCGGCGCAAATTCCGGGTTCAGGTCGAAATCCGAGGAGCCTCCGCGCGCCGCCTGCAACGCCAGCGCGACGCGACTGGCGACATCATCCAGCGGCATCCGGACCCTCCACCGCCTCGAACCCGAGGGTTTCGGGCTTGAATTCGTAATGCGCGCCGCAGAACTGGCAATCGGCGGTGACGATGCCCTCCTCGGTGGTCATATACGCGATGTCCTTGGCCGAGTAGATCGACAGGCTCTGGCGTACGCGGTCCGGCGAACAGGTGCACCCGAACTTCACCGGAAGGGCGTCATAGACCCGCGGGTCTTCCTCGTGAAACAGCCGCACCAGCAGGTCCGATGGCGCCACAGAAGGGCCGATCAGTTCCAGAGCCTCGACCGTATCGAGCAGGACATTCGCGCGGGTCCAGTTCTCACCCTCGTCACCGGCCAGGATATCATCGGGTTTGAGCAACCCCGCCTCTCCGGTCGCATCACCCGCGGCAAAGGGCGACGCCTTGGGCATATGCTGGAGCATCACGCCACCGGCGCGCCAGTGTTCCGCCTGACCAGGTTCGGTGCTGCGTCCGAAGCTGATCTCGAACCGGGTGGGCAATTGCTCGGACTGAGCGAAATAGGTCTCGGCGCAGGCCGAAAGGCTGTCCCCGGCGATCGGCGTGATGCCCTGATAGGGCTCCATCCCCTTGCCCTGATCGATCAGGATCGCGAAATAACCCCGGCCGATCGCCTTGAAGGGGTCGGTCTCTGCCGCGAGCCGCTCGGCATCATAGCTGGCATAGGCGCGAATCTGGGCCGGCGCGCCCGCTTCCTCCGGCGCGTAGAAATCCGTCGCGATCAGGCGGGCGGGGCCATCGCCGCGGATCTGGAGCGATAGTTTCCACTGCAGCTTGATGGATTGGCCAATCAGCGCGGTGAGAACGGCGGCCTCCGCGACCAGCGCCTCGATCATGGGGGGATAGTCATGCTGCGCCAGGACACCATCGAGCACACCATCGAGCCGGGCCACCCGCCCCCGGATATCGGACCGGTCGAGTTGAAACGGCAGGACGGTATCGTCCCAGGCAAGTTTGGACGCGAGTGTCATGGAGGGGCCTTCCTAGAGGGGCGCGTTGCTGGCATACCGAAGCTATATAGAAGCCGTCCGCGATGCATCCAAGGGCGCGCAAAGGCAACGCGGGAGGCGTTGGACGGGTATGATCAGACGGTATGGCGAAGCAGTTCGGGCAGGGCAAGCCTATCAAAGGCGCCCGGGTGCCTATGCGATCCTGCAGCGGGGGTCACAGATCCTCACAACCGTTCAGTTTGGGGCCCAGACCGAGATCCAGCTGCCGGGGGGCGGGATCGACCCCGGCGAAGCCCCGTTGCCAGCCCTGCACCGTGAGGTGCTCGAAGAGACTGGCTGGCATATCTGCGTTTTGCGAAAGCTGGGGGTTTTTCGTCGGTTCACCTTCATGCCGGAATACGGGATCTGGGCCGAGAAACTCTGTCATATCTATCTCGGAAGGCCGACCTTGTGCATGGGCCCCCCGGTCGAAGAGGATCACTTACCGCTCTGGATAAGCCCGAGCGAGGCGACCGTGGAGCTCGCCAATGCCGGGGACCGTGCGTTTGTTTCGCAATGGGGTCGCAGTCAGGGCTTGGTCTGAGACCAGCGTTTCTTACGCGTCTTGTGGTACACGGCCAAAATCGAGCACGAGGCCCGAAATATCGTCGCCGAAATCCGCGCCCTGAGCGAAGCTGTCCAGTTCCCGCGGCAGCACCTCCATCAGTGTCGGGCCATCGAGGTCACGATGCTTCGCGACCCATTTTGACAGCCCGGCATCATCCAGCATGTTGCCATCGGGATCTGTGCATTCCGTGAAACCATCCGAGACCATCAGAATGCGATCGCCCGCGTTCAATGTGGTCTCGAAGCTCGTATACTCGGCCCCGTCGAGCAGCCCGATTGGCAATCCGCCATCGCCCATAAGCTCCGGGCTGCCGCCGCTGCGCAGAAGCTGGGCATGGGGATGGCCTGCCTGCACGAGACGGATATGCCCGGTTTCACTGTTCAGGATGGCGAGGATGATGGTGAAGTAGTGCTCGGTATCCATTTCCTCGAGGAGCAGCGTGTTCAAATCCGCCGCGACCGCACCCGGATCCCGCCCAACCGGGTTCCCCTCAGGATCCGCCTCAATCGCGATGTTCTTTCCTGGAACCGAGCCGGACAGCACACCCGCAAGACGGGCCGTCATCAATGCAGAGCTCACCCCATGGCCGGACACATCGAGCGAATAGAGACCGATCTCCGACGAGTTGATTCGGAAGAAACCAACCAAATCGCCGCCCACATGCCCGCTTGATTGCAACATCAGCGCAATCTCCGCATCGCGGAACGTCCCGATCTTGTCCCGCACCAACGATTGCTGAAGCTTCTTGGCCTCGATCAGATCGTTGTCCACGGCCTGATAAAGCGTCTTCAGTTCCGCCAGCGTCTCGGAAATCAGCGCATTCTTGTTGGTCAGCTCCCGCTCCATGCGCATGACACGCTCGCCCGCGGTGATTCTCGCCATAAGTTCGACCGTGTGCACAGGCTTGGACAGGAAGTCGTCCGCGCCGGCATCAAACCCCTCAGCGATCTCATTCTTTTCAGTCTTTGTGGTCAAAAGAATGATGTAGACATAGTGATCACAGTTCAGATCACGCAAAGCGCGACACATCTCCGGGCCGGAGAGACCCGGCATCATCCAGTCGCTGATCACGATATCGATGCGATTGTCCTGAAACACCTCCAGCCCGTGATTCCCATCCTCGGCCTCAAAGACCACATAGCCCTTTTTCTTCAACGCCATGGAGAGAATGCGGCGCTGCAATCGACTGTCATCGACCACGAGCACGTGAAGCGCTCCGGCAGTCGTATCGTGGGGGGGCAGGTCGTCTGTTGGCTCAGGAATCATTCGAAACTACTCGTGTTGCTGACTTGTTCCTAAGCCCCCCCCACTTAACAGGGGATGAAGTTTAAAATGCTTTGGAAATCCATTCGCCCACTCAGGATTCGTTAACATGCCCGGCCTAGAGTTCCGGCCAATGCGAGGGCGGAAAAGCGAGTGAATCATGATTGATTGGAACCGGGTCAGGGAGCTGCAGGACGAAATCGGCGCGGACGATTTCGGCGAAATTGTAGAGGTGTTTATGGAGGAGGTTGAGGCCGCGATCGGCCAGCTTCCGAACGCCGACAAGGGTGCGGATCTCGAAGCTTTGATGCACCTTATCAAAGGCTGTGCCTGGAACCTCGGGTTTCGCGCGCTTGGCAAGCTTTGCGCTGATGGGGAGGCCGCAGCTGCGGCGGGCAGTGGCGCCTCCGTGGACATCCCCGAGATCGTTGCCGCCTTCGAGACCGCCAAGGCTGTGTTCTCGGACGGTCTTGAGACGCAGCTGGTCGCCTAGGCTGACGCCCTAGCCGATATCCTGTTTGGCGACCGAGACCGATTTCAGAATGGCGTAGCAGGATTGCCCGGTTTTCAGGTCCAGCGCGTTGGCAGATCGGCGCGTGATCCTGCACAACAGCAGGTCAGAGCCGACCCTGAGCTGCACGAGAACGCCCGGACCCTCACCACGCCGGATCATTTCGATCCGGGCCGTGAGGCAGTTGAGCGCGGAAATCCCACTGGGACGGTCGATCGCCAACATGACATCCTTGGCCTCGATCCGGACCCGCAACTCTGTGCCCACCGGGTCAGGTTGGCGCGGCAACATCAGTGTTCCGCCACTGAACGTCAGCGCGCTGACACCGTCGTCGAAATGATCCGTCAGCACGCCTGAGATCAGAGCGCCCGCATCGCGGATCCCGAGCACAGGCGCGATGTCTGGATCCGCGAGAACCTCTTCCGCGCGCCCCACGCGCAGAACGCGCCCCCTGTCCAAGGCGACAACGGTTGTGGCAATCCGTGCGATCTCGGGCACGGAATGGCTGACATAGAGGATCGGAACGCCGACCTCGCTACAAAGCCGTTGAATATAGGGTAGGATTTCGGCTTTTCGGGACATGTCCAGAGCCGCCAGAGGTTCGTCCATCAGGAGCATATCCGGCTCCGACAGAAGCGCACGGCCAATGGCCACGCGCTGTTTTTCGCCTCCGGACAGATCCGTCGGTCGACGCGGCAAAAGCCCCGAGAGCCCCAACAAATCCACAACGGCCCCGAGAGTCGTCCCGCTCCTCTGGGTTCCGCGCCGTTTCTGACCATAGAGAAGATTTTGGCGCACGGTGAGATGCGGAAACAGCCGCCCTTCCTGAAACACATAGCCCAGACGCCGCTCATGGGGTGGCACCCAGACACCCTGCCCCCGATCCACAAGCACCCGACCCGCGACACGCACCGACCCCGCATCCGGGCGCAAAAGGCCCGCCACCGCATTGACGACGGTAGTCTTGCCGGAGCCGGATTTGCCGAACAGGGCTGTCACCCCCGGCGGGGCTTCGAACTGCACATCGAGCGCAAAGGACCCGGCCCGATGCTGGACGGCGACAGACAGGGTCATGCGCCTGAAATCCGCCGGGCGACGGCCCGCGAAACCATCTCGGACAGCAGCAGCGCGCCCATGGCCAGCACAACCGAGACGATCACCAACCGAAAGGCCGTTTCTTCACCCCCGGGCACCTGCAAAAACGCATAGATCGCCGACGGCACCGTCTGGGTCTCGCCCGGGATATTGGACACGAAGGTGATCGTCGCCCCAAACTCGCCCATCGCCTTGGCAAAGGCGAGGATCGTCCCCGTCAGAACACCCGGCAGGATCAGCGGGAGGGTGACGGTGACAAAGACGACCAAAGGCGAGGCCCCCAGCGTGCCTGCCGCCTGCTCGAGCCGGGGATCCACCGCTTCGATCGCAAGGCGGATCGCCCGAACCATCAACGGAAACGCCATGATCGCCGCAGCGAGGGCAGCGCCGGTCCAGCGGAAGGCCAGCACGATCCCGAAGCTCGATTCGAGGAAAGCGCCCACCGGGCCGCGTCGCCCGAAGGTCAGCAACAGCAGGTAGCCCGTAACCACGGGTGGCAGAATCAAAGGCAGATGCACGAGCCCGTTGAGGATCTGTCGACCGGGAAAGCGCCAGCGCGCCAGCGCATAGGCCACGAAGATCCCCAAGGGCAAGCTGCACAGCGTGGCCCAGATCGAGACGCGCAGGGATAAGGCGACCGCCTCCCACGCATCCTGGCCGAGCCAGTCAGTCATCGGTCTCGAACCCGTGCCGGTCGAAAACAAGACGCGCTGCATCACCCGCGAGAAAGGCAAAGAATCCGAGTGCCTGATCGGGGCTTTCGGCGTTCAAGGCAGCCGGATAGCGGATGGGCGGATGGCTCTCGCGCGGGAACTCCCCTGCAATCGTCACACGCGTCTCGGCCCGCGCATCACTGGCATAGACAATGCCAAAGGGGGCTTCGGCAGTGGCGACCAGGGCGAGCGCGGCCCGGGCATTGTCCGTTTGCGCGATGCGCGGCGCGACGTCCTGCCAAACACCCAGATTGGTCAGGGCCGCCTTGCCGTAGATGCCCACGGGCACTGCGTCGACAAGGGCCATGGCGAGACGGTCGTCGCCCAGCGCCTCGGCCAAGGGAAAGCCCGGCGCGGGGGTCAGGGAAACAGGCTCCGCCGCGATCAGGACCAGCCGATTGCCAACCAGCCCATGGCGGGTCTCGGGGCGCAGGCGCTCCCGCTCTTCGAGCCAATCCATCCAGGCCTCATTGGCCAGCAGGACAATATCCGCGGGCGCGCCCTGATCCACCTGCCGGGCGATGGTCGAACTGGCCGCGAAAGTCAGGGTCACCTTTTCACCCGTGCGTTCGGTCCAAGCCGCAGCAATCTCCTCGAGGGCATTCTTGAGGCTCGCGGCAGCAAAGACCGAGACATCCGCCTCCACGCGCAGGGGCAGGGCAATCGCCATGACCAGAAACGCCAGAGCCCGCAGTCTAGTCATCTGGTGCCTCCTTGCGCAGGGCGGTGATGGCCGCGATCTGGGCGGCACCCGCCTGCTGCGCTGCGGTCTCGAGGGCGCGGAACGCGGCAAGCACCTGCTGGCCAGCCTCGGTCAGCTGCGCGCCGCCGCCCTTCGCCCCGCCCCGGGCACTGGCCACGAGGGGCTCGGCGAAGCTTTCATTCATTTGCTCCACCAGCGCCCAAGCGCGCGTGTAGCTCATCTTCATCTCGCGCCCGGCGGCGGAAATCGACCCGGTCTTTCCGATCGTCTCAAGCAGGTCAGCCTTGCCCGGCCCAAGGCGCGAGCCTTCTTCGAATTGCAGGCGGATGCGGAGACGGGGGGCGGCAACCATCGGGGGGACTCGCTGACACTGGATCTGGGGGACCGTACTCGCGTTATTGTTCTCCGGCAATAACGAACCTGAGGCGGCATCATAGCGTTACAAACGCTCATCCTGACAATCCAATCTGTAACGTTTTTATTGCGCGAGCTTCGACGCTGCCTTATCCTACCCCATGAGGGGGAGAGGACCGGTCATGACCGAAGCCTATGTTTTTGACGGCGTGCGCACGCCGATTGGCCGCTTTGGCGGCGCGCTGGCGCCCGTGCGCGCGGATGATCTGGCCGCGATCCCGATCCGGGCGCTTCTGACCCGCCACCCGAAGCTCGACCCGAGGGCCACCGACGAGATCGTGCTCGGCTGCGCAAACCAGGCCGGTGAGGACAACCGCAATGTGGCGCGGATGGCGGGCCTGCTGGCCGGGCTGGGCGAGACCGTACCGGGGATCACGGTCAACCGGCTTTGCGCTAGCGGCCTCGACGCGGTGGCCCAAGGCGCACGCGCGATCCGGCTTGGCGAGGCGACGCAGGTGATCGCGGGCGGCGTGGAATCGATGACGCGCGCGCCCTTCGTGATGGCCAAGGCCACCCGGCCCTTCGACCGGCAGGCCGAGATCCATGACACAACCATCGGCTGGCGTTTCGTGAACCCGGCCATGGCGACGGCATTTGGCACCGAGTCCATGCCCCAGACCGCCGATAACGTGGCCGAGGATCATGGCATCGCCCGCGCGGATCAGGATGCCTATGCGTTTCGCAGCCAGACCCGCTGCGCCAAGGCCATGGAGAACGGTCACTTCGCCGAAGAGATCACCCCGGTCGAGATCACCACGCGCAAGGGCACGACCCGGGTCGACAGGGATGAACATCCGCGCGCCGAGACCACACTGGACGCACTCGCCCGGCTCAAGGGGATCAACGGACCGGAGCGGAGCGTGACCGCAGGCAATGCCGCCGGGGTGAATGACGGCGCGGCGGCGCTCCTGCTTGGGGACGATGCGCTGAGCCGCCATCACACGCCCCTCGCGCGGATCGTCGCCACGGCCAGTGCCGGGGTTGCGCCCCGCATCATGGGGCTCGGTCCCGTGCCCGCAACGCGCAAGGTGCTTGAGATCGCGGGACTGTCCCTCGACCAGATGGATGTGATCGAGTTGAACGAGGCTTTCGCGGCTCAGGTGCTTGCCTGCCTGCGCACGCTCGGCCTGCCGGACGATGCGGGCCATGTGAACCCCAATGGCGGCGCGATCGCCCTCGGCCATCCGCTGGGCATGTCCGGCGCGCGGCTGGTGCTGACGGCGGTGCGCGAGTTGCACCGCAGGCAGGGGCGCTACGCCCTGTGCACCATGTGCGTCGGGGTCGGGCAAGGCGTGGCAATGATTTTGGAAAGGGTCTGACCGATGTATGCACAGATGATCAAATCCACCGGACGCGGCGTGAAGTCCCACGAGGAGATGACCCCGCAGGAGCGCGCCTTTCAGGCCCGGATCGACGCGGGCGAGACCATCGAGCCCAAAGACTGGATGCCCGAGGGCTATCGCAAGACCTTGATCCGGCAGATCGGGCAACATGCCCATTCCGAGATCGTCGGTCAGCTGCCCGAGGGCAACTGGATCACCCGCGCCCCCACGCTGGAACGCAAGGCAATCCTGCTGGCCAAGGTGCAGGATGAGGCGGGCCACGGGCTCTACCTCTATTGTGCGGCCGAGACCCTCGGGGTCAGTCGGGATGAGCTGTTCGAGGCGCTCCACGAGGGGCGGATGAAATACTCGTCGATCTTCAATTACCCGACCCTCACATGGGCGGATATGGGGGCGGTGGGCTGGCTCGTGGACGGGGCCGCGATCATGAACCAGGTCCCGTTGCAGCGCACCTCTTACGGGCCCTATGCCCGGGCCATGGTGCGGATCTGCAAGGAGGAATCCTTCCACCAGCGGCAAGGGTTCGACATCATGCGTAAGATGGCCGAGGGCACGCCCGCCCAGCGCGCCATGGCGCAGGATGCGCTCGACCGGTTCTGGTATCCGTCGCTGATGATGTTCGGCCCGTCCGACAAGGACAGCGTGCATTCCGCGCAATCCATGGCCTGGCGGATCAAGATGAACACCAATGACGAGCTGCGCCAGAAATTCGTCGACCAGACCGTCCCGCAGGCGGAGTATCTCGGCCTGACCGTGCCCGACCCGGATCTGCGCTGGAATGACGAGACCGGGCAGTATGACTTTTCCGAGCCTGACTGGGACGAGTTCTTCGAGGTGCTCAAGGGCAACGGGCCCTGCAATACCGAACGGCTGCAGGCGCGGCGGGATGCGTGGGATGACGGTGCCTGGGTGCGCGACGCCCTGAGCGCCCATGCCGCGAAATGCGCAACCCGGGTGGCGGCGGAATGAGCGGTGAATGGCCCCTCTGGGAGGTGTTCATCCGTGGGCAGCATGGCATGGGTCATCGCCATGTGGGCAGCCTCCATGCGCCGGATGCCGAGCGAGCGATCCTGAATGCGCGCGACGTTTATACCCGCCGCAACGAAGGCGTCAGCATCTGGGTGGTGGAGGCCCGGCATATCGCCGCCTCCAGCCCGTCGGACAAGGGTCCGCTCTTTGATCCGGCCGAGGACAAGGTCTATCGCCACCCGACCTTCTTCGACATTCCCGACGATGTGGGGCCGATGTGAACGCGGCCCTGTTCGAATACCTCTGTCGCCTCGGGGACAATGCGCTGGTGCTCGGTCACCGGGTGTCGGAATGGTGCGGCCATGCGCCCGTGCTCGAAGAAGACATCGCGCTGGCCAATACCGCGCTGGATCTCATCGGGCAGGCGCAGATGTGGCTGGGCCTCGCCGCCGAGGTTGAGGGGGCCGGACGCAGTGCCGATGATCTGGCCTATTTCCGCGATGAACGTGGGTTTCGGAACCTCTTGCTGCTGGAACAGCCGAACCGGGATTTTGGCCACACGATCCTGCGGCAATTCCTGTTTGACGCTTATCAAGAGCCGCTTTTGGCCGCCCTGTCCCAGAGCGGCGATGCCCGGATCGCCGGGATCGCCGCCAAGGTCGCGAAGGAAAGCGCCTATCATCTGGAACGGTCCCGGGGTCTTGTGATCGCATTGGGCGACGGGACCGAGGAAAGCCATCGCCGCATGCAGGCGGCGCTGGATCGGCTCTGGCCCTATGCGGGCGAGGCGCTGACACCGGATGCGGTCGAGACCGAGATCGCCGAGGCCGGGCTTGGCCCCACGCCGGACAGCCTGCGCCCTGCATGGGAGGAGACGGTTCGCGCGACCCTGACCGAGGCGACCCTCCGCATTCCCGAGAGCGAATTTGCCCAGACCGGCGGCAAGACCGGCGCGCGCCATACCGAGCATCTGGGTCCGATGCTGGCGGTGATGCAGATTCTGCCGCGCAGCCATCCCGATGCGGTGTGGTGACATGCACCCCCCGGTCGCGCAGATCTGGTCTTGGCTTGAGGAAGTTCCGGACCCCGAAATCCCCGCCATCTCGGTCGTGGATCTGGGCGTCATCCGCGATGTCCGGTGGGAGGCCGAGACCCTGGCCGTGACCGTGACCCCGACCTATTCCGGCTGCCCGGCCACGCGCGTCATCGCGCAAGATATCGAGACGGCCCTGACCGCACGCGGCATCGAGGCGCTGCGGATCGAAACGCGCATCGCTCCGCCCTGGACCACCGACTGGATCAGCGCGGCCGGGCGCGCCAAGCTCACGGCCTTCGGCATCGCGCCGCCCAGCCCGAGCGGCGGCCCCACCGCCTGCCCCCGGTGCGCGGGCACGGATCTCGAACGGGTCAGCCAGTTCGGATCCACGCCCTGCAAGGCCCAATGGCGCTGCCGCAGCTGCCTTGAGCCTTTCGATTATTTCAAATGCCTCTGAGGATGTGACCATGGCCGCGCCGCGCTTTCACACTGCCACCGTCACCCGGATCGACCGCACGACGCGGGACGCGGTGGCCGTGACCCTGCGCCCGGACACGCCGGAGGCGTTTGCCTTCAAGGCCGGGCAATACCTGACTTTCCGACGGCAGATCGGCGAGGTGGAGCTGCGCCGGTCCTACTCGATCTGTGCGCCCGAGGGGGACGAGGCCTTGCGCGTCGGGATCAAGCATGTGCCCGGCGGCGCGTTTTCCGGCTGGGCCAATACGGAGCTGCGCGTGGGTGACAGCCTGCAGGTGATGCCGCCCATGGGGCAGTTCACCCTGCCCGAGACGGCGGGCAGACATCTGCTGTTTGTGGCGGGCGGGTCCGGGATCACACCGATCCTGTCGCTGATCGGGACATTGCTCCGGCAGGATGGAGCGGCGCAGGCGACGCTGATCTATGCCAATCGCAGCCCGGCCTCGATCATGTTCCGGGACGCGCTGGAGGACCTCAAGAACCTCTATCTCGACCGGCTGACGGTGATCCATGTGCTCGAAAGTGGGCAGGACATTCCGCTCTTCTCCGGGCGTCTCGATACCGAGAAATGCGCTGCGCTCTTCACCCGGTGGATCCCGCTGGATCAGGTTGATGCGAGCTATATCTGCGGCCCCGGCCCGATGCGGGAGGCAGTCGCCACCGCGCTCGCCGCCCATGGCCAGCCCGAAGATCGCATTCGGTTCGAGCTTTTTGCCGCCGATCAGCCGGGCAAACTCGCCCCCGCGCCCCGCCATGTGGCGCCGGATGCGCCGGGCATCGCGACGCAGATCACGGTGGGGGGCATTCGTCAGGACCTCACCGTTGCGCAGGATCAGAGCCTGCTCGAGGCCGCGCGGGCGGCGGATATCGACGCGCCCTTTGCCTGCACCGCCGGGGTCTGTTCGACCTGTCGCGCACGGGTGCTGCGCGGCGAGGTCGAGATGCGGGCGAACCACGCGCTTGAGGACGATCAGGTGCGCGACGGCTACATCCTGACCTGCCAGAGCTATCCGGTCTCGGGCCCGCTCGAGATCGATTATGACGCCTGATCGCCTTGTTTAGAGCCTGTCTCGCGTGCTCATCCCGGATCGGACCGCCGGTCGATCACCCGCACGGCCTTGCCTTCGGACCGCGCCACGCTGCCCGGATCGCCCACGGCGACCTCGACGCTGACGCCGACCGTTTCGCGGACCCGGCGCACCAGCGCCGCGCGCGCGGCACCCCGGCTTGCGTCATCGGCAGCATTCGGCAGGGCCTCCACATGGACCCGCATGGCGTCGAGCCGCCCATCCGTGAACCGCTCGATCTGGAAATGGGGCGCAAGGCCGTCCGTCGCCATCAACTGCTCTTCGATCTGGGTGGGAAAGACATTCACCCCGCGCAGGATCATCATGTCATCCGACCGCCCCGTGATCTTTTCCATCCGCCGCATGGACCGCGCAGTCCCCGGCAAGAGCCGCGTCAAGTCCCGCGTCCGGTAGCGCACCATGGGCAGACCTTCCTTGGTGAGTGTTGTGAAGACCAGCTCCCCCATTTCGCCATCGGGCAGGACCGCGCCCGTCGCCGGGTCGATGATCTCGGGATAGAAGTGGTCCTCCCAGACATGGAGACCATCCTTGGTCTCGACGCATTCATTGGCGACCCCGGGCCCGAGGATCTCGCTGAGCCCGTAGATATCCACCGCATGCATATCGAACGCCGCCTCGACCTCGGCGCGCATGGCGTTGGTCCAGGGTTCGGCCCCGAACACCCCGACCTTGAGCGAGCTGTCCCGCGGGTCGAGGCCCTGCCGGTGAAACTCCTCAAGGATGTTGAGGATATAGGAGGGCGTGACCATGATCGCGTCCGGTGCAAAATCCGTGATCAACGTCACCTGTCGCTGGGTCATGCCACCCGAGACCGGCACCACGGTCGCGCCCAGCCGCTCGATCCCCACATGGGCGCCAAGCCCGCCAGTGAACAGGCCATAGCCATAGGCATTATGAACCATATCGCCCTTGCGCACCCCAGCCGCACGCAGCGAGCGGGCCACCATATTGGCGAAGAGGTCGCAATCCGCCGCCGTGTAGCCGACCACCGTCGGCTTGCCCGTCGTCCCCGACGAGGCATGGATCCGCAGGATTTCGGACCGGGGCACGGCAAACATGCCGAACGGATAGTTCGCCCGCAGGTCGTCCTTGCCGGTGAAGGGAAAGCGCGACAGATCCGAGAGCTGCTGCAGCTGATCGGGATGCACCCCGGCCGCATCGAACCGCGCGCGGTACATGGGCACATTGGCATAGGCGTGGTTCAGGGACCATTTCAGCCGGTCCAGTTGCAATGCTGCGATCTCGTCGCGCGAGGCCCGCTCGATCGGTTCGAGCTCCTCGGGCCGTGCCCCCAAGTCTTCCATATGCGCCCCTCCCGTGGCTGGACAAAGGGTGCACCGAAGCGGATCGCAGATCAATGCGGATGCAACGAATGACGCGCATACAAACCACGGACCTGATCGCGACGCTTTGCCAGACAGGCGACCTGAAGGTCTGGTCCCTGCTGGTGACACTTTTTGGTGACGCCGCCATGGCAGACGGGGCGGTCCTGTCGGGACCGCAGATCTCCGAGATCCTCGGACAGCTGCGGATCAGGCCCGAGGCCCAGCGCGTGGCACTGCACCGGCTGCGCAAGGATGGCTGGATCACGGCCACCCGCCGGGGGCGGATCGGGCTTTACGGGTTGAGCACTCGGGGCCGGGCCGAGACAGCCGCCGTCGCCGACCGGGTCTATGCCCCGGCCATCCCCGACGCCCCTGCACGCTATGTGATCGTGACACGAGACGGGGCCGAGGCCCCAAAACAGGCTCTTTTACTGGGCGCGGGCCGGTATCTCGGCCCTGTGCCCGGTGGTGCGGACACCCTCTCAGCCCCCCTGACGGGGCCATTGCCACCCTGGGTCGCGGCTTCGGCGGTGCAGGAACCGCTCTGCACAGATCTGGCAGGGCTTCGGGATGCTCTGGATCATGGCCCAACCCGCCCCGAAGACCCCATGACCGCCACGGCCCAGCGCCTTGTGATCCTGCACCATTGGCGGCGTCTTGCCCTGCGGCTTGCGCCCGAGGCAGAGGCGCTTTTGGGTCCCGATTGGGTCGGCGCGGCCTGTCGGGCACGTGTGGCCGCGCATCTCGCTGCCCTGCCCCGGCTCAACCCGACACCCCCCGCGCCCTGACCGGGTCCGGATCAATTTACTTGGGCGGAGGATGGGACTAGCCTCCTCCTTGCCGCGTTCACGGAGGAGAGGATGCGCACTCAGGTCGCCATCATTGGCGGGGGACCGTCCGGGCTCCTGCTGTCGCAGCTTCTGCACACGCGCGGGATCGACTCCGTCGTGCTCGAACGGCAAACCAAGGCCTATGTTCTGCAACGGATCCGGGCCGGCGTGCTGGAACAGGGGCTGCTCGATCTGATGACCGAGGCGGGCGTGGGCGAGCGGGTCTACCGCGAGGGCTTTGCCCATGACGGGACGCTGCTCTCCTATGGCGACGAGATGTTCCGCATCGATTTCACCGAGCATACGGACAAGCCGGTCATGGTCTATGGTCAGACCGAGGTGACCCGCGACCTCTATGAGGCGCGCGAGGCGACGGACGGACGGCTGGTTTTTCAGGTCTCGGATGTAGAGATCGTTGGAGCCGACACAGACAGCCCCAAGGTGCAGTACACGGTGGATGGCGCCCGCCAGACACTGGCTTGCGACTATGTGGCGGGCTGCGACGGGTTCCACGGGGTCAGTCGCAAGACCATCCCCGAAACCCTTCGCAAGGATTATGAAAAAGTCTATCCGTTCGGCTGGCTCGGGGTCCTCTCGCGCACACCGCCGGTCCATCACGAACTGATCTACGCCAATTCCGAGCGGGGATTTGCGCTGTGTTCCATGCGGAACGAGGCGCTCAGCCGCTACTACATCCAGTGCCGTCTCGATGACCGTCCCGAAGACTGGAGCGATCAGGCCTTCTGGGACGAATTGCGGCGGCGGATCCCCGGCGAGCAGGCCGCGCGGCTCGTGACCGGCCCCTCCATCGAGAAATCCATCGCGCCCCTACGCAGCTTCGTGACCGAACCCATGCGCTGGGGGCGGCTGTTTCTCTGCGGGGATGCCGCGCATATCGTGCCGCCCACCGGAGCCAAGGGGTTGAACACGGCCGCCTCGGATGTGCATTACCTCTATACCGGGTTGCGCCAAGTCTATGAGGAGGGCGATGCCGAGGGTCTTGACCGCTATTCCGAACGCGCCCTTGCCCGGGTCTGGAAGACCGAGCGCTTCAGCTGGTGGTTCAGCACGCTGATGCATCGCTTCCCAGATCAGACGGAGTTCGAATACAAGATCCAGCTGGCCGAGATCGAGTTCCTGCGCACCAACAAGGCCGCCCAGGCCGCGATGGCGCAGAACTATGTCGGATTGCCCTATTAAGAGACGGTTTTCATGAGCACAGACACCCCCAACACACGCTATGACGCGGGCATGGCCGTCCGGCGCGAGGTTCTGGGCGACGTCCATGTGGACCGCGCCGAGGCCGCGCGCAGCGACCTCGACACGCCGTTCCAGACCCTGATCACCGAAGGTGCCTGGGGTACGGTCTGGGCCAGCGATGCGATCACCCGGCGCGAGCGGTCGATGCTGACCCTCGCCCTGCTCGCCGCCACCGGGAATTTCGCCGAAATCCCGATGCATGTGCGCGCCTGCGCCAATACCGGGGCCAGCCAATCGGACGTGATGGAGGCGTTCCAGCATGTAGCCATCTATGCCGGCGTGCCCAAGGCCAACCACGCGATCAAGCTTGCCAAGGCGACCTTCGCCGAGATGGAGGGCGAGGCATGACCGAGACGCCACCCTCAGGGGGCTATTTTCGCCGTGACCGGGACTGGCACCCGGCCCCGCTGAGCCCGGCCTACAAGACTACCGTGAAACGGGCGCCGAGCTTTGCCCCGCTCTCTTTCCCCACGAGCCTCGGCGAAGAGACCGGGCCGGTTTTTGGCCACGACATCCTCGGGCCGCGGGATAATGACCTTATCCACAATTTCAGCAAGGATGGCAGCGCGGCCATCGGGCCCCGGATCGTCGTTCATGGGCGCGTGCTGGATGAGACCGGGCGCGGAGTGCCGGATGCGCTGATCGAGATCTGGCAGGCCAATGCAGGCGGGCGCTATCGTCACAAGAAAGAAAGCTACCTCGCGCCGCTCGATCCGAATTTCGGCGGGTGCGGGCGAGTGATCTCGGGCCCGGATGGACATTACGAGTTTCGCACGGTGATGCCCGGTCCTTACCCCTGGCCCAACACGGCCAATGACTGGCGTCCGGCCCATATCCATCTATCGGTGTTTGGCCCGGCCTTCGCCCAGCGCCTCGTGACCCAGATGTATTTTGAGGGCGATCCCCTGATCTGGCGCTGCCCAATTGTCGGCGCGATCTCGTCACCCGAGGCGGTCAAAAGCCTGATTGCCCCGCTGGACATGGCCCGTAACATCCCCATGGATGCGCGCGCCTACAAATTCGATATCGTACTGCGCGGGCGCCGTCAGACCATGTTCGAAAACCGACCCGAGGGAATGTGACCATGACCCAGCCCCTGCACGATCTCAAAGAGACCCCCTCTCAGACTGCCGGACCCTATGTCCATATCGGCTGCGTTCCGAACCGGTCGGGGATCGCCGGTGTTTATCCCGAGGATCTCGGCGCGCGTCTGATCACCGGACCAGTAGACGGCCAACAGATCACCCTGACCGGCGTGGTCCATGATGGCGCGGGGGCACCGCTCAAGGATGCTCTGCTCGAGATCTGGCAGGCGGATGCGGCGGGCCGGTTTGTGGCGGGTGATCCGCGCGGTCCCGGGGATCCACATTTCACCGGATGGGGGCGCAGTGCCAGCGATGGCGCGACCGGGGCCTACCTCTTTGAGACGGTGAAGCCCGGGCGCGTGCCGTTCCGCGACGGATCCCTGCAAGCGCCCCATATCAGCCTCTGGATCGTGGCGCGCGGCATCAATCTGGGCCTACAGACGCGGATCTACTTCGCCGACGAACCCGCCGCCAATGCCGAGGATCCGATCCTGACCCGGATCGAGCATCAGCGCCGGATCCCCACCCTGCTCGCCCTGCCCGAGGGCCCGGACCGCTACCGGTTCGATGTGCATCTGCAGGGCCCCCAAGAGACGATCTTTTTTGACTTCTGAGGATGGAGCCATGAGCACCAAACCCTGCATCATCTGCGTTGCGATCACCGGTTCCGTAGCCACCAAGGCGGCGAACCCGGCGGTGCCGATCACGGTCGCCGAACAGATCGAGAGCACCCACGAAGCCTTTGAGGCGGGCGCGAGCATCGCCCATTGCCATGTGCGCAACCCCGATGAGAGTCCCTCGAGCGATCCTGAGAAATTTGCGCGCCTGCAGGAGGGTCTTCTCAAGCATTGCCCGGGCATGATCATCCAGTTTTCCACCGGCGGACGGTCCGGGGCCGGGCAGGATCGGGGCGGGATGCTGCCCCTGCGCCCGGACATGGCCTCGCTCACCGTCGGGTCGAACAACTTCCCCAAGCGCGTGTACGAGAATCCGCCCGATCTGGTGGATTGGCTCGCCAGCGAGATGGTCACCCATGGCGTGATCCCCGAGATCGAGGCGTTCGATCTCAGCCATATCCATCAGGCCGCCGCGATGCATCGGGACGGGCGGCTGCCAGCGCGGCCCTATATTCAGTTCGTCATGGGGGTGAAGAATGCGATGCCCGTGGACCGCGAGAGCTTCGAGTTCTATGTGAAAACGGTTGAGCGGCTGCTGCCCGGGGCGGAATGGTGCGGCGCGGCCATCGGGGCCAATCAGATCGTGATGAACGAATGGTGCGTGGCCGGCGGCGGCCACGCGCGCACGGGCCTCGAGGACAACGTCCGGCTGGACCGTGAGACGCTGGCGCCGTCGAATGCGGCACTGGTCCGGCGGGTCGTCGCGCTTTGCGATCAGTATGAGCGCCCGGTGGCGCGCCCGGATCAGGCGCGCGAGATCCTCGGCCTGCGTCCTGCAGCCGTCGCCGCCTAGGCGGTCGGCGTACCGAGCCGCTCGATCCCGTCGAGCAGGTCCCGCGCATGGAGGAGCGCGGCCCCGGTTGCCTCGCACATCTGGGGCAGGATCATCCATTCCAGCGACCAGGCCGCCCCGGACCGTTCCTGCTCATGCACCATGGCGTGGTGCAGTCCACTGATCTGGGTGGCGTTGAACCGCGAGAGCGTCACGAGGATCTCGGCGGCAATCGGGTTCTGCTTGTGCGGCATGGCGGAGCTGGCGCCACCACCGCTGAGCCGCACCTCGTCCAGACCCTGCTGCGCCATGAGCGCGAGGTCCTGCCCCATCTTGCCGAGGCTGCCACTCACCAGCGCGAGCCAGTTGCCATAGGCCACCACGCCATCCCGCGTCGCATGCCAGACGAGACCGGGGGGTTGCAGGCCCAACGCCTTGGCCATGTCGGCGGCGACCGCGTCATCCTCCGGTGCCCGGACGCCAACCGGCCCTCCGAGCTGAAGATGTTCGACCCCGGCGCGGATCTCGGGCAGGCGGGCGCGCGTGCGTTCGAGGGGCGCGGTCCAGCTTGCTAGCCGATCCGCCACGGTCATGGGCAGGGCCGCCTGCATCCGGGTCCGCCCCATCAGAGGCGTCGCCCCATGGTGTCTTGTGAGCGTTGCGAGCTGCGCCAGAAGGTTCGCGAGCCGCGCGTCCAACAGGTCACTGACACCGCGCAGGGACAAGGCGAGGCTCGTATCCATCACATCCTGGCTGGTCGCACCCTGATGTACGGCATCGGCATCCGCGCCCATCTCGGCCCGGAGCGCGGCCACGAAGGCCGGGACGGGAACCCCGTCCCGGCGGACCCGCGCTGCAACACCCTCCGGCGCAAGGCGCACCGTTTCCATATGCGCGACCGCGCGCTCTGCGTTTCGCAGAGCGCGCCACCGACCCTGCGCCCGGGTCAGCGCGCATTCAAAGGCCATGAACTGCGCCAGCATCGTCTCGGCAGAGAAGAGCGCCGCCACCTCGGGATCTGCAAACAGCCCGTCAAAGAGCCTGTTTTGCCCCCCCGCCGCCATCAGATCAGAAACTCTGACAAAAGCGCGTCCTCGGTGATGTCCCGGAACGGAAAGCCCGCCGCATCAAGCCGTGCAAAGAGCTGCTCAAATGCGCCCGCATCCTTGGTCTCGATCCCGATCAGAACCGAACCGAAATTCCGCGCGGATTTCTTGAGATACTCGAACCGCGCGATGTCATCCTCGGGGCCGAGAAAGCCCAAAAACTCCTTCAGGGCGCCCGGACGCTGCGGCAACCGCAGGATGAAATACTTCTTGAGACCCGCAAAGCGCAGGCTGCGTTCCTTCACCTCGGGCAACCGCTCGAAATCGAAATTGCCGCCGGACGTCACGCAGACCACCCGCTTGCCCCTGATCTCGGAGCGCAGCGGCTCCAACACGTCCACGGCCAGCGCCCCGGCGGGTTCCAGCACGATCCCTTCGACATTCAGCATCTCGAGCATGGTGTGACAGATCCGGTCCTCCGGCGCCGAGAGCACGTGATCCCGCGGCACATTGCGCAGGATCTCGAAGGGGCGCGCCCCGATCCGCGCCACGGCGGCCCCATCCACGAAGTTATCCACCCGGGCGAGGGTCTGTGGCGCGCCCGCCTCCAGCGCGGCAGCGAGGCTTGTGGCCCCCGACGGCTCCACCAGGCGCAGATCGACCGCAACCCCCGACGCGTCGAAATACCCCTTCATTCCTGAAGAGAGACCGCCCCCACCCACGGGCAGAATCACCATGTCAGGCGGGCTGTCCAATTGGTCCAGCACCTCGACCGCGACGGTCGATTGCCCCTCCATCACATCCGCATCGTCAAAGGGGGACAGAAAGGTCGCGCCGGCCTCGCCGCAATAGGCCTGTGCCGCGGCGAGCGTGTCGTCGAAATAGTCCCCAACCAGCTGGATATCGATGGCCGCGCCACCGAAGATCCGCGTCTTGTCGATCTTTTGCAGCGGGGTCGTCACCGGCATGAACACCACCCCATGCACCCCGAAATGCTGACAGGCATAGGCAACGCCCTGAGCATGGTTGCCCGCACTGGCACAGGCAAACTGGGTCTGCCCCTCGGCCACACGCTTCGAGATCGCGTTGAACGCCCCGCGGATCTTGTAGGACCGAACCGGCGAGAGATCCTCGCGCTTCAGCCAGATCTCTGCTCCGAACCGCTCGGACAGATGCGCGTTCCGCTGCAGCGGCGTGGCAGGGAAAAGCGGTCGCATGGCGCGCTCTGCCCTATGGGCATTATCGGCAAACTCGGTCATGGGCCGACAGTTTCAGCATCCTGCAGCGGGTGCAAGGCGGGGTCCGCTTGCCCTGCGGCGCAAAAGTCGATAACCGCACGGGCGAAGTAGCCCAAGGAGACTCCCGCCCATGTCCGCGCCAAAGAAAGTCGTTCTCGCCTATTCCGGTGGTTTGGACACGTCGATCATCCTGAAATGGCTGCAGACCGAGTATAACTGCGAGGTCGTGACCTTCACCGCCGATCTCGGTCAGGGCGAAGAGCTGGAGCCCGCCCGGGCCAAGGCCGAGATGATGGGCGCGAGCGCGATCTATATCGAAGATCTGCGCGAGGAATTCGTTCGCGACTTCGTCTTCCCGATGTTCCGGGCCAATGCGGTCTATGAGGGTCTCTACCTGCTGGGCACCTCGATCGCGCGGCCGCTGATCTCGAAGCGGCTGGTCGAGATTGCCGAGGCCGAGGGCGCGGATGCCGTTGCCCATGGCGCGACCGGCAAGGGCAATGACCAGGTCCGGTTCGAACTGGCCGCCTATGCCCTGAACCCCGACATCAAGGTCATCGCCCCCTGGCGTGAGTGGGACCTGTCGAGCCGCACCAAGCTGATCGACTTCGCCGAGAAGAACCAGATCCCGATCGCCAAGGACAAGCGCGGCGAGGCGCCGTTCTCGGTGGATGCGAACCTGCTGCACACCTCGTCCGAGGGCAAAGTCCTCGAGGATCCCGCAGAAGACGCACCCGATTACGTCTATCAACGCACCGTCTCTCCCGAGGAGGCGCCCAACGAGCCCGAATATGTCGAGATCGGGTTTGAGAAGGGCGATGCGGTCTCGATCAATGGCGAGGCCATGTCCCCGGCGACCGTTCTGACCAAGCTCAACGAGCTTGGCGGCAAGCACGGGATCGGGCGTCTCGACCTTGTTGAGGGCCGGTTTGTCGGCATGAAATCCCGCGGCATCTATGAAACCCCGGGCGGTACCATCCTGCTCGAGGCCCATCGCGGGATCGAACAGATCACGCTGGATCGGGGCGCGGCGCATCTCAAGGATGAGCTGATGCCGCGCTATGCGGAGCTGATCTATAACGGCTTCTGGTTTTCGCCCGAGCGCGAGATGCTACAAGCCCTGATCGACCAGAGCCAGGACCATGTGACCGGCACTGTGCGGCTCAAGCTCTACAAGGGTCTCGCGCGCACCGTGGGCCGCTGGTCCGAGCACAGCCTCTATTCCGAGGCCCATGTCACCTTCGAGGATGACGCCGGAGCCTATGACCAGAAGGACGCGGCGGGTTTCATCCAACTGAACGCCCTGCGCCTGAAACTGCTGGCAGCCCGGAACAAGCGCCTGAAGTAATATCGTCGCGGTCCGTCCCAGCGCCTTTGTTTTGCCAGTTTGCCCGGCTTAGGCTTGCGAGCGACACAAACAGAGGCAGCCATGGGCGAACGCGTTGAATTCAATGGCACCACGAAAGAGTGGTTCGGGATCTGGATGGTCAATCTGGTCCTGACCATTCTGACAGTCGGGATCTATTCCGCCTGGGCCAAGGTGCGGACCAAGCAGTACTTCTATCGCAACACCAAGATTGCCGGGCGGAGCTTCGACTACCACGCCACGGGCAAGCAGATCCTGATCGGGCGGATCATCGTGGTGATCGGGCTGATCGCCTATTCGGTGCTCGCGACGATCCCCATTCTGGCAATTGTTCTGCCCCTGCTGTTCATAGGGGTCTTTCCCTACCTGCTCTACCGGTCGCTCCGGTTCAACGCACGGGTGTCGAGCTGGTCCGGCGTGCGCTTCAACTTCACCGGGACCTATGGCGGGGCGTTCAAAGCCTATCTGCTGGTGCCCTTCCTGACCGTGTTCACGCTCTATCTTGCCTGGCCCTTTGCCGAGCGCGCCCAGCGCCGATACACCACGAACGGCCATGTCCTGGGCCGGAGCCCCTTGAGCTTCGATGCCCCGATTGGACCCTTTTACAAGGCCTTTGGCCTCTCGCTCCTGTGGTTTCTGCTCGTGGTCTTCTGTGGACTTGGGGTGATACTGACCCTTTCGATCGGCCACTCGGGCATCACCGGTATGGATTTCAACGATCCGCAAGACACGGCGGAGCTGTTCGGCGGGACGGTGTTTTTCTTGGCCCTTTTCTTCCTGTTCTTCGCCTTCGTGACCTCGGTCACCCTCTTTCAGGCCTTCATTCGAAATGTCGTGTACAACAATACGCTGCTGGATGGACGCCACAGCTTTGTCTCGACGGTCTCGCCCATGGCCATTTTGTGGATCGTCGCCACGAACGGTGTCGCGGTGATCTTCTCCTTCGGGCTGCTCCTGCCCTGGGCCCAGATCCGGTTGACCAGCTACTTTGCCGCCCATACGGAATTCGTGCCCGACGGGTCGCTGGATGGCTTCATCTCCCATTTCGAGGCGGAGAAGAGCTCCATCGGAGATGCCTTCACCGATATCGAGGGCATCGATTTCGACATCAACTTGTGAGGGTCGGATGACCGACATACGCGCCAAGGGGATGGCCACATCCGGCGGCAGCTCGATGCAGAGCGCGGCCGAGCTCCGGGTTCAGGGCGGACATGCCCGGCTCTTTGGGGCCGAGGGCGGGTTGATGGCCGAGAACGCGCTGAGTGATGTAACCATCGAACCGCGGCTCGGAGCGCTGCCCCGCAAATTGCGGTTTCAAAACGGCGCGGAATTCGAAAGCGAGGATTTCGACGCCATCGCCACGCTGGACCCACCCGGGTTCTGGTCGCACCTGCACGGGCTCGAACGGTTTCACCCCCGCCTGATCCTCTTCGTGATCGGCGGGTTGCTCGGTGGCTGGCTGGTGTACACGGTCGCGCTGGCGGTTTTGGTCAATGTGGCGGTCGCGCTGACCCCTGCGCCCCTGATCCATGCCATGGACCGCAGCACGCTCGCGGCCATGGATGCCACGATCGGGCGTCCAACCCAGCTGAGCGCGGGGCAGCAGGCAGGTGCGCGCGAGATTTTCGAGGATCTGCGGGCGGTGGTGCCGGACCGCGCAATCGCCGAAGAGCTGACGCTGGAGTTCCGCGCCCTGCCCGGCCTCGGGCCCAACGCGCTCGCCCTGCCCGGCGGCACGGTCGTGCTGACCGATGCGCTGACGAACCAGTTCGACGATGATGTGATTGCTGCCGTGCTTGGCCATGAAATGGCCCATGTGATGGAGAAACACGCGCTCAAGCGGCTCTATCGCTCCCTCGGGATCTACGTGATGGTCGCGCTGATCGCCGGGGAAACGGGTCCGCTGCTCGAGGATGTGCTGCTCGAGGGGAATGTCCTGCTCTCGCTCTCCTTCTCGCGCGAGCAGGAAACCGAGGCCGATCAGGTCGGCCTGCGGCTGGCGGATGCGGCGGGGTATGATCCCGCGGGCCTCAAGGAGTTCTTCGAAGCCCTCGCCGCCGAGGTTGGTGATGGCGGTGGCTGGCTTTCGACCCATCCCGGCAACCGAGACCGGATCGACGATATCGACGCCTATCTGGATGCGCGCTAGCCGTCAGGAAAGCTTTCTAGCGGCCAGCTCCTCATAGATCTCCAGCGCCTCGGGCAGGAGCGGGGACTCCGTCTCGGGCAGCGGCCCTTCGGGACCGGCAAACCCGGTGGAGCGGTGCACCGCCCCGTACCAATGCCGGGCCCAGACCCCGTCCTCGGGGCGGCCCCCGGCAGGCCAGGACAGCATCGCCGGATCGTAAGACAGACCAATCTCGGCACATATCCGCTGCAGCATGCCCGCAGGGTCCGCGCGGATATCGGCGCTGTCCACGACGACTCCGCCGATCTTGTCAAACAGCGCGCTCTGCTGAGGGAACCCGATATCCTCCAGCGTCATCTCCGCCCGTTTCGCCCCGTAGCTCGCAATCACCCGGGCAGGATGGCGGATCAGGTGCACGTTCACGCACGCCTCGGCCCAATCCACCGGCACGCCCGGGACCATATGGTGGGGCATATGCTTCATGTAGAGATGGGGCACCCCCTCGGGGATGGGCGCCAGGCAGGATGCGGCGATCACCTGCGGGTCGGTTTCATGGGCGGCGATGATCTCTTCGGCCATGGGGTGATCCTGACCGGTCAGGGCGAGATAGGCGCCGTAGAACGGCTCGTCGCGCACGGCACAATCAGCCCGCGCGCCGAAGCTGTACATCATCGCTGTCGACAGGTTGCGTGGCCCGCTCCACATGGCGATCCGCATCACGCAGCCCCCCCAGTGACACGCTCACCAATCGCGGCGGCCGCGAGTCCTGCTGCAAGGCCGCATCTGAAAATGTTGAGATCTGTAACCATTCGCCCGTGATTTCCCCTGTTTTCCGCCGAAGTTAGACCCGGATTGAAACATAGCCAAGCTTTGCCTCACCACTGCGTGACCTCACGGGCCGGTGACTTGAGCCTGTGCGACAGCTCGCGGCAAAATACCCCCATCGCAAGGAGGCCTTTATGACCCATCCCTCGTTCCCCTTCCCGAATTTCGCCCGGTTCAAGCCGGTGCTTCTGGCCGTGGCGATCGTGCTCGGCATCGCCGCGGAATGCCAGCAGGCCCATGCCGGCGGCACTGAGAAGATCGTCGTGGCGGGCGGCTGTTTCTGGTGCGTCGAGAAAGACTTCGAACAAGTGCCTGGCGTGATCGAGGTGGTCTCCGGCTACGCGGGCGGCACGGTCGACAACCCGAGCTACAAGCAGGTGACGCGCGGCGGAACCGGCCATCTGGAAGTGGTCGAGATCGAGTATGACCCGCGCAAGGTCTCCACGCGCGAGATCCTCGACAAGTTCCTGCGCAGCATCGACCCGCTGGATGCGGGCGGGCAGTTCTGCGACCGCGGGCACAGCTATACAACGGCGATCTTCGCCACCTCGGCCCAACGTGCCGATGCCGAAGCCGCCGTGGCTCAGGCGGAGGCCGATCTCGGCCGCAAGATTGTCACCCCGATCCGCGAGGCCGCGACCTTCTTCGAGGCGGAAGACTACCACCAGGATTACTACAAGTCGCAAACCCGCGTCCTCACCCGGTTCGGACCCAAGACCAAGGCCGAAGCCTATAAGCGGTACCGCAAGGGCTGCGGACGCGATGCCCGGGTCAAGGCGATCTGGGGCGACGCCGCTCCCTTTACCGGAAGCTGAACGCGCTTCACCCATCCCCATCGCAAAAGGCCCCGAAAGGGGCCTTTTTCATGTCGGCGCTGAGGCGGTGACGTCACCGGCCGCAAAACCGATCCAGCGATGCGCGTCCGCGCGGTCCGCAAGGACCGCGCCCCCTAGCCCACCTTGCAGGCCGCCAGAACTGCCATGTTGAGAATGTCATTGGCCGTCGATGTCGCCGAGCAGAGCTGGATCGGCTTGCCCACGCCCGACAGGATCGGCCCGATCACCGTCGCATCGCCGAGCTGCTGCATCAGCTTGACCGAAATCGAGGCCGAGTGCCGCGCCGGCACCACCAACACATTCGCAGGCCCCGTGAGGCGGCAGAACGGGTATTGCTCCATGATGTCCGGGTCGAGCGCCACATCCACGGTCATCTCGCCATCATACTCGAAATCGGCACCGCGCTCGTCCAGAACACGGGGCGCTTCATGCATCTTTGTGGCCCGCTCCGAGACCGGATAGCCAAAGGTCGAGAAGCTGACAAAGGCCACACGAGGCTCGAGACCCAGAGACCGCGCCGTCCCGGCCGCCCGCGTCGCGATATCCGCCAGATCCGTCTGGCTCGGCCATTCATGGACCAGCGTATCCGCGATCAGCACGATCCGCCCCTTCACCAAAAGCGCCGTCACCCCGACCGCGCCATCCTCGGCGGTGGCGTCGAACACCGTGTTGATCAGCCCCAGAACATGGGCCGATTTCCGGGTCGCCCCGGTCACAAGTCCATCCCCATGCCCATGTGCCAGCATCAGCGACGAGAACACATGCCGGTCCCGCGCCGCCAGACGGTGCACATCGGACCGGTCATAGCCCTTGCGTTGCAGCCGGGTGTAGAGCAGCTCCTTGTAGCTGTCCAAATGCCGGGTGTTCCGCGCATTCACGATCTCCAGCTCACGGTAAGCATCGCCGATCCCCGCGGCCTCCAACCGTTCGCGCACGTCATCCTCGCGACCCACGACCAGCGCTTTGCCAAGGCCGGACCGTTGGTAGGTCACCGCAGCCCGCAAAACGCGGATATCGTCGCCCTCGGCAAAGATCATGCGCGCCTGTGTGCCCTTTGCCCGGGCAAACATGCCCTGCAGCATCGAGGCTGTCGGATCCATCCGCGCGCGCAGCGACTGCTCGTAGCCCGCCATGTCCACGATGGGTTTGCGCGCCACACCCGTATCCATCCCGGCACGCGCCACGGCGGGCGGCACCGTATGGATCAGGCGCGGATCGAACGGCGTCGGAATGATGTAATCCCGGCCAAAGCTCAGCTTGCGGCCATAGGCCAGCGCGACCTCGTCGGGCACATCCTCCCGGGCAAGCTCGGCCAGAGCCTGCGCACAGGCGATCTTCATCTCGTCATTGATGGCCCGTGCCCGGATATCCAGCGCGCCGCGGAACAGATACGGAAAGCCGAGCACGTTATTCACCTGGTTCGGGTAATCCGAACGGCCGGTGGCGACGATGGCGTCGGGGCGAATGGCGTGGGCCTCTTCCGGGGTGATTTCCGGATCCGGGTTCGCCATGGCAAAGATCACCGGATCATCCGCCATGGATTGAAGCATCTCCGCCGTCACCGCACCCTTGACCGAGACACCGAGGAACACGTCGGCTCCCTTCATCGCCTCGGTCAGCGTGCGCAGATCCGTCCGCGCCGCATGGGCCGATTTCCACTGGTTCATACCCTCGGTGCGACCCTGATAGATCACGCCCTTGGTGTCGCAGACGATGCAATTGTCATGCTTGGCGCCCATCGCCTTCACAAGCTCGATACAGGCGATCCCTGCCGCGCCCGCCCCATTCAGAACGATGCGGCAGTCTTCGATCTTCTTGCCAGTGATATGCAGCGCGTTCAGCAGCCCCGCCGCCGTGATCACCGCCGTGCCGTGTTGGTCATCATGGAAGACCGGGATGTCCATCTCTTCCTTGAGGCGCTGCTCGATGATGAAGCATTCGGGCGCCTTGATATCCTCGAGATTGATCCCGCCAAAGGTCGGCCCCATCAGCTTGACCGCCTGAATGATCGCGGAGGGATCCTCGGTGTCGAGCTCGATATCGATGGAGTTCACATCCGCGAACCGTTTGAAAAGGACCGACTTCCCCTCCATCACCGGCTTGGAGGCCAGCGCGCCCAGATTGCCGAGCCCCAGCACAGCCGAGCCGTTCGAGACCACCGCCACAAGGTTGCCCTTGGTCGTGTAGTCATAGGCCGTCTCGGGATTTTCGGCGATCGCTTCGCAGGGCACGGCGACGCCGGGCGAATAGGCCAGGCTCAGATCTCGCTGGGTACTCATGGGGGTCGAGGCATTGACCGTCAGCTTGCCCGGGGTCGGCTCCAGATGGTAGGCGAGCGCGTCCTCGCGGGTGATCTTGTTGTTGCCGGCCATGGTCTCTCCTCCTCAACGGTCCGACTGGTGTAACGAGGTTGGCGGGGTGCCTCAACACCTTGCACGCACGGGCGATTGCGACTTTCGCACCGGCGCGCAGAGGCATACTCTGCGCGCGGGCAAGGGGGATGCAGGTGGCCAGCACAACCGTGACGCCGATGATGGCGCAATACCTGGAGATCAAGGCAGATCACGCGGATGCGCTGCTGTTCTACCGGATGGGTGATTTCTACGAGATGTTCTTTGACGACGCCGTCGAGGCGGCGGCGGCGCTCGACATCGCGCTGACCAAACGCGGCAAGCATAATGGCGACGACATCCCCATGTGCGGCGTCCCCGTGCATGCCGCCGAGGGCTATCTGCTCACCCTGATCCGCAAGGGGTTTCGGGTCGCCGTCTGCGAGCAGATCGAGGATCCCGCCGAGGCCAAGAAGCGTGGCTCGAAATCGGTGGTTAAACGGGCGGTGCAGCGGTTGGTCACGCCGGGCACCCTGACCGAGGCCAGCCTGCTTGAGGCACGGCGCAACAACTACCTTGCGGCCTTCGCGGTCGTGCGGGACGAGGCGGCGATGGCCTGGGTCGATATCTCGACCGGCGAGTTCCGCGTCATGGCCTGCCCCCCGGCGCGGCTGCCGCTGGAACTGGCGCGTCTTACCCCGCGCGAGGTGCTACTGACCGAGCAGAGCGATCTGCGCGCGCTCGTCGAAGAGCACCGGGCGGCCGCGACCGAAATCTCCCGCGCGAGCTTTGACAGCACCGGCGCCGTCGGGCGGCTCTGCCGGCTCTATGGTGTGGCGGATCTGGATGCGTTCGGCAGTTTCGAGCGCGCGGATCTGTCGGCCATGGGGGCGATTGTCGGCTATCTGGAACTGACGCAGAAGGGCAAGCTGCCCCTGCTGCGCAAGCCGGTGAAGGAACGCGCCCAGCGCAGCCTACAGATCGACGCCGCGACCCGGCGCAATCTGGAGCTGACCCAATCCCTCTCCGGTGGGCGCGACGGCGCGCTTCTGTCGGTGATCGACCGGACCGCGACGGCCCAGGGCGCGCGGCTGCTGGCCCGGCGACTGGCGAGCCCCTCGGCGGATCTGAACGTGATCCGCGGCCGGCTGGACGGGGTGCGGCACGGGCTTGAGGCGCCTGACCTTCTGGACATAGTGCGCAGCGCGCTGGCACAGGTCCCGGATATGGATCGCGCCCTGTCGCGTCTGGCCCTTGAACGGGGCGGTCCACGGGACCTCGCCGCCATTCGCAACGGGCTGGCTCAAGCCGAGGCTTTGGCCGAAGCGCTGCCCGAGGACGGGCTTCCCCCGCTCTGGGCCCAGTCAAAGAGCCGCTTTTTCGGCCATGACGCCCTGTGCGATCTGCTGGAGGAGGCGCTCATTGCCGAACCTCCGCTGCTGGCGCGGGATGGCGGGTTCGTCGCCTCCGGGTTCGAGCCAGAACTCGATGAGGCCCGCCAGCTGCGCGACGAGGGGCGCGGCGTGATTGCGGGGATGCAGGCGGACTATGCCGAGGTCACCGGGGTCAGCTCCCTAAAGGTGAAGCACAACAATGTGCTGGGCTATTTCATCGAAACCACCGCGACCCATGCGGACAAGATGCTGTCCCCGCCCCTGTCCGAGCGGTTCATCCACCGTCAGACGACCGCGAACGCGGTGCGTTTTACAACGGTGGAGCTGTCGGAGCTTGAGACACGGATCCTGAATGCCGGGGGCCGAGCGCTGGCCCTTGAGAAGGCCGTGTTCGAACGGCTCCGCGCGGCGATCCTGGATCAGGCAGCGGTTCTGTCCGATTGCGCCCGCGCGCTCGCCGAGCTCGACGTGATGACGGCCATGGCCGTACTCGCCCGCGACGAAGACTGGTGCGCCCCGCAGGTGGATGACAGCCGCCGGTTCGAGATCACGGGCGGACGCCATCCGGTGGTCGAGGCCGCCTTGCGCGCCACCGGCAGCCCGTTTGTACGCAATGACTGCGACCTGAGCGCGGATGACGCTGCGATCTGGCTGCTGACCGGGCCAAACATGGCGGGTAAGTCGACCTTCCTCCGGCAAAACGCATTGATCGCGATCCTCGCCCAGATGGGCAGCTATGTCCCCGCCGAGGCCGCACATATCGGGCTCGTCACGCAGGTTTTCAGCCGGGTGGGCGCATCGGATGATCTGGCCCGGGGCCGCTCGACCTTCATGGTCGAGATGGTCGAAACCGCGGCGATCCTGAACCAGGCCGGGGATCGGGCGCTGGTCATCCTCGACGAGATCGGGCGCGGCACCGCGACCTATGACGGGCTCTCGATCGCCTGGGCCACGATGGAGCATCTGCACAGCGTCAACCGCTGTCGGGCCCTGTTTGCCACCCATTACCATGAGATGACCGGCCTCGCGACGCAGCTGCCCGGTGTCGAGAACGCGACGGTTTCGGTCAAGGAGTGGGAGGGCGACGTGATCTTCCTCCACGAGGTGCGGCGCGGGGCTGCGGATCGCTCCTACGGGGTTCAGGTGGCCAAGCTTGCGGGCCTGCCGGAGAGCGTGGTGGCCCGGGCCCGCGCGGTGCTGGACACGCTGGAATCCGGGGAGCGGGAGGGCGGCAATCCAGCCAAAGCCTTGCTGGAGGATCTGCCCCTTTTTGCGAGCGCGCCGCCCCCGGCCCCGGTTGCCCCGGCCTCGCATCCTGTGGAAGACCGTCTTGCCGAGATCTCCCCAGACGCGCTCAGTCCGCGCGAGGCGCTAGACCTGATCTATGAGTTGAAGACGCTCTCAGAAGACGAGGCGGGCAAGAAACCCTTGTGAAGAGCCTGTTTCCGGTCCCTCATCGCGAGCTCCGGACATAAAAAAGCCCCCACCGGCACGAACCGGCGGGGGCTTTTCGATCTGTGAGGCGTTTAGCTTGCCGGGGTCGAGGATACCCCGACATGAGCCGGGCGCAGCAACCGGTCATGGAGGAGGAAGCCCTCGGACATGACCTGAATGATGCCGCCCGCCGGAATGTTCGGCACCGGGGCTTCGAACATCGCTTGGTGAAGCTGCGGATCAAACGTATCGCCCACTTCGGGCGCAATCGGCGTGATGCCATGCTTGCCAAAGACATTGAGGATCTCGCGCATGGTCAGCTCCACGCCTTCGATCATGCCGCCTGCGATCTCGCGCTGGCTGTCATCAACGGTATCGAGCGCACGGCGCAGGTTGTCGAACACCGGCAGCATGTCGCGCGCAAGCTTGGAGCCGCCATATTGTTCGGCTTCGCGACGATCCCGCTCGCCACGCTTGCGGATGTTCTCGGCCTCGGCCAGCGAGCGCATGAGCCGATCCTTCAGCTCGTCCCGCTCGGCAATGATCGCCTCGACCCCGGGACCGGGGGCATCGGGCCCCTCTTCCGCAAGGGCGGCTTCCATTTCGGCATTGGCGGCCTCTTCTTCCGCGGCAATCTCCGCGTCGACCTCAGCGAAAATGTCTTCTTCGGTTTTGGGGTCTGCCATCTCTTCGTTTCCTCTATGCCCGGTCGCCCAGGATCTTGCCGACCAGTTGCGCTGTATACTCCACCACCGGAACGACTCGTCCGTAATTCAGTCGGGTCGGTCCGATCACACCAACGGCTCCGATAATCTTGCGGTCCGCGTTCATATAAGGGCTGACGACCAGAGAGGAACCCGAAAGTGAGAAAAGCTTGTTCTCTGAACCGATAAAAATGCGCACACCCTCGCCCGTCTCGGCCAGATCGAGGAAAGCGGCGATATCCCGCTTGCGTTCCAGATCGTCAAAAAGCTCGCGCACCCGTTCCAGGTCCTCGGAGGGCGGACCATCGCCCAGCAGGTTCGCGCGGCCCCGCACGATCAACCGCTCGCTCGATTCGCCCGCATCCTGCCAGACGGCAGTTCCGGCCTCGACCAGCGCCGCGGCGATGCGGTCCAGCTCACTGCGCCGTGTCGCAATCTCGCGCCCGATGACATCGGACAGCTCGGACAGGGTGCGACCCTCGGCCAGAGCATTCAGGAAATTCGCAGCCTCACGCATGGAGGACGGCGTCTGCCCCGGCGGAGGCGAAAACACCCGGTTCTCCACATGGCCATCGGCAAAGACCAGCACCACCAGAGCGCGGTCCGGTCCAAGGCTGACGAACTCGATATGCTTGATCGGCGCGGATTCGTGCTTTGGCGTAAGCACAAGGCTCGCTCCTTGCGTGATCCCCGAGAGGGCCGAGCCCACACGATCCAGCAAGGTGCCCACATCATTGTTCTCACCCGCCGAGGATTCGATCGTCTCGCGATCCTCGCGCGACAGATCCCCAACCTCGAGCAAACCGTCCACGAACATCCGCAAACCAAGCTGCGTCGGGATCCGACCGCTGGAGATATGAGGCGAGTCGAGCAGCCCGAGATATTCCAGATCCTGCATCACGTTCCGGATCGTCGCGGCCGAGACCTTTTCCGACATGCTGCGCGTCAGGGTGCGGCTGCCCACCGGGTCGCCCGAGCTCAGATAGCCTTCGACCACCCGGCGAAACACCTCGCGGGAGCGATCGTTCATTTCTGCCATCACCTGGGATCGGTCATCCATCGGGTCGCGCGCCTTTGTCATGCTCACCAGAACGGCTTGGGGGCCGCTCTTTTATTTCACGCCCAACTCTGGCGTCAACGGCTTGCCATTTAGATAAGGGCGCGCCTATCTGGCGCAAATAGCGAAAGGATCGTCATGCGACCGTCAGGACGTCAAGTCAATGAAATGCGCGCTGTCTCCATCGAGACCGGGTTCACGAAACATGCCGAGGGCTCCTGCCTGGTTTCCATGGGCGAAACCCGCGTCTTGTGCACGGCCTCGGTCGAAGAGCGCGTGCCCCCCTTCCTGCGCAATTCCGGACTGGGCTGGGTCACGGCGGAATACGGCATGCTGCCCCGCGCGACCCATACACGGGGGCGACGCGAAGCCGCAGCGGGCAAGCAATCGGGCCGAACACAGGAAATTCAGCGTCTGATCGGGCGCAGCCTGCGGGCGGGTGTGGACCGGGTCGCCCTGGGCGAACGGCAGATCACCGTGGATTGCGACGTGATCCAGGCGGATGGCGGCACACGCTGCGCGTCGATCACCGGAGCCTGGGTTGCCTTGCGTCTGGCCGTGAACAAGCTGATGAAAACCGGCGACATCATCACCGATCCGCTGATGGATCACGTAGCCGCCGTGTCCTGCGGGATCTACGCGGGTCAGCCCGTCCTCGATCTGGACTACGCCGAGGATTCCGAGGCCGGCACGGACGCGAATTTCGTGATGACCGGATCTGGGGGCCTGATCGAGGTTCAGGGCTCTGCCGAGGGCGCACCCTTCTCGCGCGATGCGTTGAACACGCTGATGGATCTGGCCGAAGCCGGTGTCGCAGAGCTGGTTGCAGCTCAGAAAGCGGCCGTCGGCCAATGACCCTCTTTGCCGACAAGACCCTGCTCGTCGCCAGTCACAACAAGGGCAAGATCGAAGAGATTGCCCATCTGCTGGAGCCTTACGGCATCGCCGTGACCTCGGCGGCCGAGCATGGTCTGTCGGAACCCGAGGAAACCGAAACGACCTTTGTCGGCAATGCCCGGATCAAGGCTCATTACGCCGCGAAAGAGACCGGTTTGCCCGCCCTTGCCGATGATAGCGGGTTGGAGGTCGACGCACTCGACGGTGCGCCCGGTGTCTACACGGCAGATTGGGCCGAGACCCCGACGGGACGCGATTTCAAGATGGCCATGGCCAAGGTGCATGACGCGCTCTTGGCGAAGGGCGCCGCAACCCCTTGGCGGGCACGGTTCTGCTGCACGCTGGTGCTCGCCCTGCCCGACGGGACGGACCACGTTTTTCCCGGCACCATGGATGGTCAATTGGTCTGGCCTATGCGCGGCGATCAGGGACATGGCTATGATCCGGTGTTCCAGCCCGATGGCTATGACATTACCTTTGGTGAGATGGACCGGTGGGAGAAGAACAAGATCAGCCACCGCGCCGATGCTTTCGCGAAGTTCAAGGCGGCGTGTTTTCCGGAGGGGTCATGAGACGCCTGATATCCTCAGGATCGCCCTTTGAGGCCGAAATTGGCTACTCCCGGGCGGTTGTACAGGGGGATTGGTGCTTCCTGTCGGGCGTCACCGGGTATGACTACACGACCATGAGCTTGCCATTGGGCGTCGAAGACCAAGCAAGTAATTGTTTTAAAACGATATTTAGTGTCCTAGAGGAAGCTGATTTCAGCCCCGATACGATCTGCCGGGTCCAATACACGCTATCGGACCGCGCGCTGGCCCAGAAGGTCATCCCCGTTCTTGGCGCCGCCCTGGGTGAGATCCGTCCGGCCGCCACTATGGTCTTTGCCGGGCTGCTGGAGCCCGAAATGCTGATCGAGATCGAAGTTACGGCGTTCAAAGGCTAGCCGCGATGGAGGATTGGCAGCATGGCGGCTTCGGGCTCTATCTGCACTGGCCGTTCTGCGCCTCCAAATGCCCCTATTGCGACTTCAACAGCCATGTCCGCGATCGCGTTGATCAGGATCTGTGGCGAACCGCGTTGCTCTCTGAAATCGACCGCGTCGGTCAGGAAACCAAGGGTCGGACGCTGGATACCGTGTTCTTTGGCGGCGGCACACCGTCTCTGATGGATCCCGACTTGGTGGCGGATCTGATGGATCGGATCCGGGCCACTTGGCGGACCTCGAACAGTTTCGAAACGAGCTTGGAGGCGAATCCAAGCTCTGTCGAAGCCGGACGCTTCCGTGCGTATCGGGATGCCGGGATCAACCGCGTGTCCATGGGGGTGCAAGCGCTGAACGATCGCGACCTGCGGGCTTTGGGTCGGCTGCACAGCGTCGCCGAGGCCCGCAAGGCCTTTGACATCGCGCGGGACTGCTTTGATCGGGTGAGCTTTGACCTGATTTATGCCAGGCAAGACCTGACCCTGCAGGATTGGGAGGCTGAGCTCAAAACGGCTCTAAATATGGCGGTTGACCACCTGTCGCTCTATCAGCTCACCATTGAGCCCGGCACGGCGTTTGGCGCACGCGCGGCCATTGGACGGCTCCCGGGCCTGCCGGACGAGGATCTCGGCGCCGACATGTATGAGCGCACGCAGGAGATATGCGGGGTGGCGGGCATGCCCGCCTATGAGGTTTCAAACCATGCCCGCCCCGATGCCATGTCACGTCATAACCTGATCTATTGGCGCTACGGAGATTACGCAGGGGTCGGTCCCGGGGCGCATGGACGCCTGTCGCTCACGTCCGGGAAATGGGCGACCTCAACCCATCTCTCGCCAGAAAAATGGCTGGACGCGGTTCAGAAGACCGGAAACGGTGAAACCCCGCGTTCCCGAATTCCCTTCGCAGATCAAGCCGATGAGATGTTGATGATGGGGCTGCGCCTTCATGACGGTGTTTCAACGGACCGATATGAAGCGCTCTCGGGACATGCCCTTCCTGTGGAACCCCTCAACGAGTTGATCGAAACCGGTCTTCTGAAACTGGACGGAACGCAGCTGCGCGCCACTTCTTCCGGTATGATGGTGTTAAACGCAGTCCTGCGGCAGCTTTTGGTGGCGCATACATGAGGGTTCTTTGGGTCACGGGCGGCTCGGCCGCGCTTGGACTTGGGGTTATCGGGATCGTATTCCCCCTTTTGCCCACGGTTCCGTTTCTGCTCCTCGCGGCATTCTGCTACGCGCGAGGGTCGGATCGGCTGCACCTCTGGCTCATTGAGCATCCAAGATTGGGACAACCCATTCTCGACTGGCAGGAACGCGGCGCCATCAGCTTGCGTGCAAAATGGATGGCCAGTGCGTCTATTCTGGCCGCCTTTTCGATCAGTCTGATCCTCGGCGTTGCGCCCTACGTCCTCGCGATCCAGGCTGTCGTTCTGAGCCTCGTTTCGATATTTATCTGGTCGCGACCGAGCGACTAGAGCTCACCCGCCAAGACGGCGACACAGGTCATCCAGTTCGTCCAGGGATCCATACTTGATCGTCAGAGCGCCGGATTCCCCGTTCGGTTTGTGGTCAATCGAGACGGGCATTCCCAGATTGGCACCAAGGTCGAGCTCCAAAGCCCGGGTATCGGCGTCTTTCTCGAGTTTACCGGAAGCTGGCTTCTTCGCGGTCGGGGGTTTCGCCGTCACACCTTTGGCCAGCCGCTCAGCATCCCGTACAGACAGACCCTTTTGAATGATCTCCCGCGCGAGCGCACTGGGCGTATCCGCGGTGATAAGCGCGCGCGCGTGACCAATGGTCAGGTCACCGGCGGCAAGGAAGTCCAGAACATCCTCGGGCAACGACATCAGACGCAACATGTTGGCTATATGACTGCGGCTTTTACCTAGAGCTTGTGCCAGACGCTCCTGAGTGTGTCCGAAGCGGTCCATGAGTTGACGATAGCCCTGCGCTTCTTCAACAGGGTTGAGATCCGCCCTCTGAATGTTCTCGATAATCGCGACTTCCAGAGATTCCGTGTCGGACAAGTCGCGCACCAGAACAGGAATATCGTGTTGCTGCGCGAGCTGAGACGCGCGCCAACGGCGTTCGCCCGCAACGATCTGGTACATCTCCGCGTCGTCCGGGTCCTTGCGCACGATCAATGGCTGAAGAACGCCCTTTTCCCGGATCGATTCCGCAAGACTGTCCAAGTCTTCCTGCAGAAAAACGCGACGGGGCTGATCCGGGTTGGGCCGGACCGTTTCAATGGGAACACGGAGATCCGCGCTTGTTGCACGCTCCGCGGGGGCCTGATCTGCGTTCTCAGGGGTGCCGATATTCACATCGGCCATCAAAGCTGACAGGCCACGCCCGAGCCCGCGACGTTCCGCTTTCTTGTCTGCGCTCATCTCTTTCCCTCTCAGGCAACCAGGCTGTGACGTTCGAGTATTTCTTCGGCAAGGCCTAGATAGGCCTGCGACCCCAGCGATGTCGGGTCATATTTGATAACCGGCATCGCATAAGAAGGTGCCTCGCTAACGCGCACATTCCTTGGAATAATCGTCTTGAAAATAAGGTCACCAAGGTTCTCTCGCGCGTCTTCTTCAACCTGCCGCGACAGATTATTCCTGCGATCGTACATTGTAAGGACAACACCCTCGATCCGAAGTTTCGGGTTTGCCGTCTCGCGCACCTCGCGGACAGACATCAGCAACTGAGACAACCCTTCGAGCGCGAAGAATTCGCTTTGCAACGGTACGAGCACGGAATCCGCCGCCACCATTGCGTTGATCGTCAGAAGGTTCAGGCTTGGAGGGCAATCGACCAGAACATAGTCGATCCTCTGAGGCATATTAGAGAGCTGGGTCAAAGCCGTCCGAAGTTTGAACACACGACGGCTATTGGAAATGAGCTCGATATCCGCCGAGCTCAGGTCGGTCGTCGCCGCTGCAAGGTAAAGGTTGTCGATTGATGTTTCACGTGAAACATCAGCGATCGACGCGTTCTCAATAAGGAGGTCATAGGTTGACAGCGTCCGCTCCTCCGGCGGAAATCCCAGACCGGTGGACGCATTTCCCTGCGGATCAAGGTCGATAATGAGCACCGATTTACCTGAGAGAGCCAAAGCTGTTGCCAGGTTGATCGCCGTCGTCGTTTTGCCAACCCCCCCCTTCTGATTGGCAATCGCAATAACACGCGAGCGGGGTTGGTGCGAAAATTCAGACACGCGCGAAAGCTCCAACTTCTAGAATAACGGTTCCCGGCTCGGTTTGACTGGGGTGGGCCTTGAAATCAAAATCCCACATTTTCCGCGCTGCGGCCAGTTCCTTTTCATAAGATTTGCCCTTGGGAAACAGAGAAACGCCTTCAGGCTTCCGGTGCCGTTCGGATGCGTCCAACAGTGAAGGAAGCGCGGCAAATGCCCGAGCTGTTACAAGATCTGCCTCCAGGGGTTCTATCGCTTCAACACGGTCATTGAGAACTCTGACATTAACACCGACTTCGCGAGCGACAGTCCTGAGAAAAACCGCCTTTCGGCTGTCAGATTCGACGCAGGTCACAGTGAACTCTGGACGCTGTTCAGACGCGAGGATTCCAAGAACCATCGCTGGAAACCCGGCTCCAGATCCGAAATCTACGAGGCTTTCGACACAATGAGGGATAAACTCATACAGTTGGGCAGAATCGACAATATGGCGTTCCCACAGTTCCGGCACAGTACTCGGAGCAATCAGATTGATCCTCTTCGTCCATTTCTTGGTAAGAGCTTCGTAAATCTGGAGCCGTTCGCGTGTTTCACGTGAAACATCCTGCAAGACCATTCCCAGACTCAAACAGCTTTGCGCAAGGAGCGCTTGCGTACGGACGACAAAATCAACGTCAGCGCGGCCGGTGTCACCCCCTCAATCCGGGCAGCCTGCCCGAGATTATCTGGACGAGCCGCCTCGAGCTTTTGACGCACCTCGTTCGACAGCCCCGCAATCGTTGAATAATCTAGATCTATCGGCAGTTCGAGCGCCTCATCCTTTTTCATTGCTTCAACGTCCCGCTGCTGACGCGCAACATAATGCGCGTAAGTTGCTTCGATCTTAGCCTGGGCGGCAACCGACGCTTCCACCTCAAGCTCCCGCCAAATGCCAGATAACTGATCAAAGCCTACGCTCGGCAATGCAAGCAAATCCAATCCTGTGCGACGACGGCCATCCTCATTCACATGAAGACCCGCTAGGTTCGCTTGCTTGGGTGTTAGAGAGCGCTCGTTGAGCAAGTCGAGTGCTGAACGCAGCGCCTCACTCTTCCGAGAGAATACCTTGCTCCGCTCAGGTCCAACGCATCCCAGCTCAATACCGAGCGGCGTCAGCCTTTGATCTGCATTGTCGCAGCGCAGCGCGAGGCGATACTCAGCGCGAGACGTGAACATTCTGTACGGCTCAGCGACACCATGGGTGACCAAATCATCAATCATAACCCCGATATACGACGTCGATCGACTTGGAACAAAGTTGCGATCTGGGGCAAGTGCGGCATTCAATCCCGCGACAAGGCCTTGCGCCGCAGCTTCTTCGTACCCTGTTGTTCCATTGATCTGTCCCGCCAAGTACAGTCCGTTCAATCCCCGAACCGCCAGAGTATGATCTAAAGCTCGGGGATCCACATAGTCATACTCGATCGCATAACCTAGCTGCAGAATCTCTGCCTGCTCCAACCCTTTGATACTTCGCACATAATCATTCTGAACATCTTCCGGCAAGGAGGTCGAGATCCCGTTCGGATATACTGTATTGGTCTCGAGTCCCTCGGGCTCGAGGAAGATTTGGTGAGATATCTTGTCAGCGAACCGGACAATCTTGTCTTCGATGGATGGACAGTATCGGGGCCCTACCCCCTCGATGTGCCCGCCATACATCGCTGAGCGATCGAGGTTCTGCCGGATGATATCGTGCGTATGTGGGTTTGTATGGGTGATCCCGCAGGAAATCTGCCGCGCGGTCGGTGCCGACGACAGGAATGAGAACATCGTTGGGTCGACGTCCCCAGGCTGACTTTCCAGAGACGACCAATCAATAGTTCGTCCATCAAGCCTTGGCGGAGTCCCGGTTTTCAGTCGCCCCAGGCGCAGGTCAAAACTATCAAAGCGTTCAGCCAGTCTGATCGAAGGCCGATCTCCAATCCGGCCGCCGGAGAAACTCCGATCACCGATGTGAATTACCCCGCGCAAGAAAGTTCCCGTTGTAACGATAACCGAGCTCGCACGAATCTCTGCTCCATCTGCGAGAACGACGCCCTCAATCGCAGTTCCCTGTTGGATGAGATCAGCCACCTCGCCCGCTATCAGTTGCAGCGATGGCAGAGACTCCATCTCCCGCCGCATTTCCCTTTGATAAATCTTGCGGTCACTTTGTGCACGGGGTCCTTGGACAGCTGGTCCCTTCCGCTGGTTCAGAAGTCGAAACTGAATTCCTGCCTTATCTGCCACGCGCCCCATGACACCGTCCATGGCATCGATCTCGCGCACCAGATGGCCTTTGCCCAAGCCCCCAATCGCCGGATTGCAGGACATGACCCCGATATTGTCGAGCGACAACGTAATGAGGGCCGTGCGAGCACCCAGCCGCGCTGAAGCAGCAGCTGCCTCAGTACCGGCATGGCCGCCACCGATTACAATCACATCGAAGTCGGTTTGTTTCACGTGAAACACTCCCTCACTTGCCGAGGCAAAAACTGGAGAAAATATCGCCGAGCACATCTTCGATACCGATGCGTCCGACGAGAGATTCGAGATAGCTGGTTGCTTGACGCAGGTCTTCTACCACCAACTCGACCGGCAGGTCACTGGCAATTCCACTGCGCGCAGACTGAATGGAGGTCGAAGCGTTTTCGAATGCAACCCTGTGACGCGCGTGCGTTGCTGTTCCGACCGAAATCGCGCGATCCGAGAGCCGCGCATGTATGGCATCGATCAAAGAGCTCACCCCGGCACCGGTCTTACCCGACACCGATAGGTCGGTAACCTCGGCCGTAAGATCCGCTTTCGCATGAACAACGAGGTCGTCGGAGAGTGCATCAACCCCGATCGGCAAAGCACCATCCTCGGTCAGAATCACGCGCAAGTCCGAGCGGGATCCTCGTTCCAGCGCGCGGGAGATGCCGATCTGCTCGATCTCATCTGCGGTCTCTCGAAGACCGGCGGTATCCAACATCGTCACCGGAAGACCCTTGAGATCCATCCGAACTTCGACAACATCGCGCGTTGTTCCAGCAATGTGAGACGTAATCGCCGCGTCCCGCCCGGCCAGCGCATTGAGCAAAGTTGACTTGCCCACATTAGGCGCCCCGATAATGGCTACTTCGAACCCGGTTCGAATTCGCTCGGCAACGTAGCTGCCATCGATCTCAGACTGGAAGTCCCGCGCCAGATCGGACAGCAGCGCCCCAACTTCCGGATAGACATCCTCTGGAACTTCTTCATCGGCGAAATCGATCGTTACTTCGAGCAAAGCCATAGCCCGGATCAACGAGGCACGCCATGCCTCGACCTTTGCCCCCAAATGTCCTGAGAACGTCCGGAGCGCCTGTTTCCTCTGCGCCTCGGTCTCGGATTCTATGAGATCCGCAAGGCCTTCGACCTGTGCAAGATCCAGGCGGTCATTCTCCAAAGCTCGCCGTGTAAACTCCCCGGGTTCCGCGAGACGGGCATCGTCGAACTCAGACAACCGCGCAAGCAGTGCCGAGATGATCGCTTGCGACCCATGTATCTGAAATTCAACGATGTTTTCGCCGGTAAAGCTATTCGGTGCCGCAAAACACAACACCAATGCCTGGTCCAGAAACTCCCCGTCCCGATCTGTCAGATTACGGAGGGCAGAGAACCTCGGCGCGGGTAAAGACCCTGCAACAGCCTGCCCCAGCACCAAGGCGCTGGGACCGCTGATCCGTATCACGGCGACACCAGATTTGCCCGGCGCCGTGGCCAGCGCAAAGATCGTGTCCATAGCCGTGTCCCGGTACGATTTAGGTGTTCATCGAGTCGAAGAATTCGGAGTTTGTCTTCGTCTGCTTCAACTTCGAAATCAGGAACTCGATCGCATCCGTGGTGCCCATCGGGTTCAGGATGCGGCGCAATACGAAGGTCTTCTGCAGATCCTTGGAATCGACCAGCAGGTCTTCCTTCCGTGTCCCGGATTTGAGGATATCCATCGCAGGGAAGACACGTTTGTCAGCAACCTTGCGATCCAAGACGATCTCGGAGTTACCCGTGCCTTTGAACTCTTCGAAGATCACTTCGTCCATCCGCGAGCCCGTATCGATCAGAGCCGTCGCGATGATCGTCAGCGATCCGCCCTCTTCGATGTTCCGTGCAGCACCGAAGAAGCGCTTGGGGCGCTGCAAGGCGTTCGCATCCACACCACCGGTCAGCACCTTGCCCGAGGACGGCACCACAGTGTTGAAGGCCCGGCCAAGACGGGTGATCGAGTCCAGCAGGATCACGACGTCGCGCTTGTGCTCGACAAGCCGCTTCGCCTTCTCGATCACCATCTCCGAGACCGCCACGTGACGTGAGGCCGGCTCGTCGAAGGTCGAGGAGATAACCTCCCCCTTCACAGACCGCTGCATATCCGTGACTTCCTCAGGCCGTTCATCGATCAGCAGAACCATAAGGTAGCATTCCGGGTGGTTCGCGGCGATGCTCTTGGCGATGTTCTGCAGCAGCACCGTCTTACCGGTCCGCGGCGGCGCCACGATGAGCGACCGCTGCCCCTTCCCGATCGGTGCCACCAGATCGATGATCCGGGCGGAACGGTCGCGGATCGTCGGATCCTCGATCTCCATCTTCAGGCGCTCATCCGGATAGAGCGGCGTCAGGTTGTCGAAGCTCACCTTGTGGCGTGCCATTTCCGGGTCCTGGAAATTGACCTGGCTGACCGAGGTGATCGCGAAATAACGCTCATTCTCACGCGGAGCCTGAATGACACCTTCAACGGTGTCACCGGTGCGCAGGGAGTGCTGGCGGATCTTCTCGGGCGAGACATAGATGTCATCCGGTCCCGGCAGATAGTTTGCCTCAGGCGAGCGCAGGAAGCCGAAGCCGTCCTGCATCACTTCGAGCACGCCATCGCCGGAAATCTCCCAGCCGTCTTCGGCCCGTTCCTTGAGGATGGCGAACATCATGTCGCCCTTGCGCATGGTCGACGCGTTCTCGACCTCCAGCTCTTCAGCCAGAGGGAGAAGGTCAGCCGGGCTCATGGCTTTGAGGTCAGCGAGGGCAAGACGCTCTTGAGTCATAGGGATATCCCATACTGGCGCCACATGGGGCGCAGATCATATGTATTCAGTGAGAGAACGCCTCCGGACGGAGGGTTGGCGGCTGTCCTAGACCGGCGCGCGGTCTGAGTCAATCATTCTGGACACTGCGTTCAGAATGGACGGGCAATTACCGAGAACACAATGACCAGCATCAGCACTGTCGGCACCTCATTCATCTTTCGGTAACCAGTTCCCGTCACAGTCGCAGTACCGGCCAGAAGCTGCTTGCGTTGACCGGCACACCACATGTGAAACCACGTCATGCCAAGGATCGCCGCGAACTTCGTATAGGGCCAGATCGCCCCCCAATCCACCACACCGGGTGTCATCACCAGCCAGAGCCCAAAAACCCAGCTCGAGATCATTGCCGGGTTCATGATCGCCCGCAGCAGCCGGCGCTCCATCGTCTGAAACAGCTCCTTGGTCTGACCAGTGACCGCGTCGGATTCCACGTGATAGACAAAGAGCCGGGGAAGGTAAAACAGACCTGCCATCCAGGCGATCACAGAGATCACGTGAAGCGACTTGATCCAGAGATAAAGGTCCATCTGACTTCCTTCATTGGTCTGATCTTCTATTCATAAAATATAAAGAAAAGAAAAGATGATGATGATGTAGGTACTGGGGATAAGTCGAATTCTTTGATTATGCACAGGGTTGTTCACTTGGGGATGAGTTTTCCCGGTTCTGTGGATGAAACCAATTGATTCAGATAAAACAAGTGCTTGGCGTCTCTGGAATTCCTCTAAATCTGTGGATCATTCTGGAGTAGACCTGTTTTGATCCCGCACGGTGGTGTCTCGCCCACATGGGATGGAAATTGCACGACTCGGTGGTTATTCGACTTGTGTTTGGACCAGATCGTGAACACCTTCTGACGGGCAGAAACCATGGACATTCTGCGACCAATCTATCCACAGGGGTATCCTCATGGCTGTCAACATCGTGCTTGCCTCCGGATCCGAGATCCGGCGGACGCTGCTGGAGAATGCCGGGGTTCCCGTGCGTGTGGATCCGGCCCGGATCGATGAAGAGATGATCACGCAATCTCTGCAATCCGAAGGCGCCTCCCCCAGAGATGTGGCCGACGCCCTCGCGGAATTCAAGGCTGAGAAGGTTGCGAGGCGCGCGCCTGACGCCTTGGTCATTGGCTCTGATCAGGTGCTCGATATCGGTGGGACACTTCTGTCGAAACCTGAGACACCGGAAGAGGCCGAGGCCCAGATCACCATGTTGTCGGGCAAGACTCATCGGCTGCATTCGGCCGCGGTGATCTATCATGAGGGCAAGCCCGTCTGGCGCCATGTGGGGCAGGTACGCCTGACCATGCGCCCGGTCGGAGCTGACTATATCAAGACCTATGTGGCCCGGAACTGGGACAGCATCCGGCACGCGGTCGGCGCCTATAAGCTCGAGGAAGAGGGCGCGCGGCTCTTTGCGCGGGTCGATGGCGATTATTTCACGGTTTTGGGCCTCCCCTTGTTGGAATTGTTGAGCTATCTCACCCTGAGGGGAGAGATCGACGGATGACAGACCACAAGGTGCCCATAGCTGGCGTGATCGGAAACCCGATCGCGCATTCCCGGTCGCCGCATCTGCACGGCCACTGGCTTCGGACCTATGGGATCGATGGGTATTACGTGCCGCTGCATGTCCAGGGTCAGGATCTGGCCGAGGTGTTTCGCGCCCTGCCGAAGTTGGGGTTCAAGGGGGTGAATGTCACCCTGCCCCACAAAGAGCGCGCGCTGGAACTTGCGGATCGGGTCTCGGACCGAGCGGCGCTGATCGGCGCGGCTAATACCATTACATTCCAACCGGATGGCACGATTCACGCGGATAATACCGATGGCTATGGCTTCATCGAGAACCTGCGTGCCGGGGCCCCGGGCTGGTCGCCCCGCACGGGTCCCATCGTCGTACTGGGCGCGGGCGGTGCCGCGCGCGGTGTCCTCTCGGCGCTGCTCGAGGCCGGAGCGCCCGAGATCCGTCTGGCAAACCGCACCCGCGTGAAGGCTGAAAGCCTGCGCCATGATTTCGGGCCCCGGGTCACGGTTGTCGACTGGCATCGGGTCTCGGACGTTCTCGAAGACGCGACGACGTTGGTGAACACGACTTCCCTCGGGATGGAGGGCCAGGCGGAGCTATCGATCTCCATCGACGCGCTGCCGAGGGATGCGGTTGTCACGGACATCGTCTATCGCCCGCTGATCACCAAACTTCTCGGCACGGCCATGTCCCGTGGCAATCCGATCGTGGATGGGTTGGGCATGCTCCTGCACCAAGCCGCGCCCGGGTTCGAACGGTGGTTCGGATTGCGCCCCGAAATCACGCCAGAGCTCCGCGCAGCGGCTCTTGCCGAATGATCAAGATCGGGCTGACCGGCTCCATCGGGATGGGCAAAAGCACCACCGCCGCCATGTTCGCGGCGCGGGGCGTTCCGGTCTGGGACGCGGACGCGGCGGTTCACCGTCTCTACAGTCCGGATGGTGCCGGGGCGGAGGCGATTAGCCGCCTATTTCCCAGCGCAGTCACCGCCGAAGGCGTGGATCGTAGCATCCTCAAGACCGAGATTGCCCGGGATCCGAGCGCCCTCAAGTCCATCGAGGCCGTCATCCATCCGCTCGTCGCCGCGGATCGCGCGGCGTTCGTGGCAGAGGCCGAGGCCTCCGGCGCCAAAGCGGTGCTGCTGGATATCCCGCTTCTCTTTGAAACCGGATCCGCAGATCAGATGGATCTGGTGGTCGTTGTCTCGGCTTCGCCCGAAGCGCAACGCGCGCGAGTGCTCGCGCGCCCGGGTATGACCGAGGCGCAGTTCGACACGATCCTCGCCAAACAGACCCCCGATGCCGAGAAACGCGCCCGGGCGGATATCGTGATTTCGTCCGAGACTCTGGACAGTGCCGAGGCGGGGGTGGACACTGTCATGCAACACCTGTCGGAGAACCAAGATGCGTGAGATCGTTCTGGATACGGAAACCACCGGGTTCGAGCCATCGGAAGGGGATCGCATCGTCGAGATTGGCGCGGTCGAGCTTTTTAACCACATGCCCACGGGCAAGGTGTATCACCAGTATATCAACCCGCAGCGCAGCATGCCGCAATCGGCGTTCGAGGTGCACGGACTGGGCGATGAGTTCCTCGCCGACAAGCCGGTCTTTGCCGCGATTGTCGATGAGTTTGTCGAATTTGTCGGGGATGCCAAGCTGGTTATCCACAATGCGGCCTTCGATATGAAATTCCTCAACGCAGAGTTGGGTTGGGTTAACCGCCCGCTCCTGCCGATGGATCAGGCCCTCGATACTCTGGCGATCGCGCGCAAGAAGTTTCCCGGCTCGCCGGCCTCGCTCGACGCCCTGTGTCGTCGGTTTGGGGTCGACAACTCGGCGCGGGAAAAACACGGCGCTTTGCTCGATTCCGAGATTCTGGCCGAAGTGTACCTCGAGCTCATCGGGGGTCAGCAGCCAGGCCTGGAGCTTGGCGCGCGCGCGTCCAGCGGTGGGGCAGGGGCCAATGCCCAGTCCCAGAGGGTCGCAGCGCGGCCAAACCCGCTGCCGCCCCGGATTACGGACACGGAAAAGGCGGCTCACGCCGCCTTTGTCGAGAAGCTTGGGAATGGCGCGCTTTGGATGAAAGCGCGCTGATCTCTTAGGCTTGCGCGGTCGGCGCGGCCTGCTGGGCGGCGGCGCGACGGGCGAGTTCCTGACGGTAGAGCGCCACGAAATCGATCAGGTCGAGATTCAGCGGCGGGAAGCCACCGTCGCGGGTCACATCGGACACGATGCGGCGCACGAAGGGGAAGATCATCCGCGGGCATTCGATCAACAGGAACGGATGCATCTGCTCATCCGGCACGTTCTCGATGTGGAACACGCCTGCATATTCGAGCTCCAGCCCGAAAATCATGTCACCGCTGTCTTTCGTCTTGGCGGTGATGTTCAGCTTCATCGCGACTTCGTATTGGTTGTCCGCCGGACGCTTTTTGGCGTCGAGATTGACCTGCACCTGAATGTCGGGCTGGGCATCGCCCTGCAGACCCTTTTGCGCGGCGATATTCTCGAAGGACAGATCGCGGATGAATTGCGCCAGGATCTTGAGTTGCGGCATCGCCTGCTGTTCTTGCGGAGCGGCGGCGCCGTTCGTGGTTTCGTCAGCCATGGAATCCTCGTCGGGTTATCTGATTGGAGCCGCTCCTATCAGGATGCGCGCGGCCCCTCAATCCCGGCTCGGGTCTTTCGTCCATCCCGACGGGCCGCTCGGCCCGGGCTCGGCGACGTCAAGATCCGTGTACTCCGTATCGATGGTCTGATCCGAGGCCGGTTGCCGTCGCTGCGGACCCGCGCCCATCTCGAATTTCTGCACATTGATGCGGGATTTCGCATAGCGCATGATCGCCAACCGTATGGGCGGGATCAGCAGGGCAAATCCAACCGCGTCGGTAAAAAACCCTGGCGTCAGCAAAAGCGCGCCCGAGAACAGGATCATCGCCCCATGGGCCAGCGCCTCGGACGGATCGCGCAATTCCGAGAAGGATCCGCGCAGGTCATTCATCGCCTGCAGCCCCTGGGACCGGACAAGTGTCGTGCCCAGAAGCGCGGTCAACACCACCACGGCGAGGGTTGGCCAGAGGCCAATTGCCCCGCCGACCTGAATGAACAAGGCGATCTCGATCAAGGGCACGGCCACAAAGAGCACAAAGAGCCACATTTTAAGCTCCTCCGGGGCAGGGGTGAAGGTGGACTTGCCACCGGCTCGACCTTACATATGCAATCTGACCCAAGATACCATAGATACACCGCCGCGCGAGGATCCAATGAATTCAAACATGCTCCAAATCCTGGTACTGATTGGAGTCGCTGTCTTCCTGATCCTCCGGCTGCGCAGCGTTCTTGGCACCCGCGAAGGGTTTGAGAAGAAACCGATGCCGCTGGACGCGCCGGAGCGCGATGTTTCACCCCGTCGCGATTTCGAGGTGATCGAAGGTGGACCGGACAGCGACATCACCGACCACGTCCCCGATGGCAGCGACAGTGCCAAGGCGCTTGCGGCCATGAAGATGGCCGAGCCGGGCTTTAACGTGAGCGAGTTCCTCGCCGGATCCCGGGGGGCCTATGAATGGATCCTCATGGCGTTCGAGAACGGGGACATCTCCGAAGTTCAGGACTTCATGTCCGAAGAACTCTACGAGGCCTTTGACGAGGTCATTTCCCAGCGTGCCGAACAGGGCCTGACGGTGGAGGCCGAGTTTATCGGCGTTCGCGAAACCAGCCTTGTGGAGGCGGCGTTTGATCGTGACACCTCTGAAGGTGAGATCACTGTGCGCTATGTGGCCGAGCTGGTCTTTGCCGTGCGCAATGCCGCCGGTGAGATCGTCGAGGGCGACAGCACCGAGATCAAGCGGCAGCGCGACGCCTGGACTTTTGCGCGGATCATGGGATCGGACGATCCCAACTGGCGGCTTGTTGCGACCGGGGAATGAGGCAACTGGGCGCGGCGCTTGCCGGGCTGTCTCTGATGATTGGCACAGCGGCACAGAGCGCTTCTGTTAAACTCCTGTCGTTTGACGACCTCAGCGGCTGGGCGGTCGACAGCCATATGGCCGCGCTCGAGGCGTTTCGGACGACATGCGTTGACCTCAAGGACCCGGAATGGGCCCCGATCTGCGCTCTTGCGCGCGAAACCGAGGATGCACGCGGGTTCTTCGAGACACTCTTCTTGCCGGTGTTGATCGGCGGCGAGGAAGAGGCGCTTTTTACCGGCTACTACGAACCGGAATTGCGCGCATCGCTCCGGCGCGAAGGCCCGTACCAATACCCGCTTTACCGACGACCGCCCGAACTGCCGCGCGGGCAGGCATGGCATACGCGCGGGGAGCTTGAAGAGGGTGGTCTGCTCGATGGGCGCGGGCTCGAAATCGCTTACGCGCGCGATCCGGTAGAGGTGTTCTTCCTGCAGGTTCAGGGCTCTGGCCGGTTGCGCCTACCCGATGGCAATGTGCTGCGGGTCGGGTTTGCCGCCAAGAATGGCCATGATTACAGCTCGGTCGGGCGCGAGCTGGTGCGCCGTGGGCTGTTCCAGCCACATCAGGTCTCGGCGGACCGGATCAAGGACTGGGTTCGCGCCAATGGCGAGGATGGGCGGCGGCTTCTGCACCACAACAAATCCTTCGTGTTCTTCCGCGAGGTTTCGCAAGTGCCGGCCTATCTCGGACCGCTCGGCGCGATGAACCGCTCGATCACCGAGATGCGCTCTATCGCTGTGGACCCGGCCTTCACGCCGTTGGGTGCGCCGGTCTGGGTTGAAAAGGGCGGAGCGCGGCCGCTCAATCAGTTGATGGTCGCGCAGGATACCGGTTCGGCGATCAAGGGCGCGCAGCGGGCCGATATTTTTTACGGCACCGGCGAGGCTGCGGGCGCGCAGGCCGGGCGCATCCGTGATCCGGGCCGGATGGTTGTGTTGCTGCCGATCGAAATGGCGCTGGCCTATGTGGAAGGCGGGGATTGAGATGTCCAAGCGCCCGCCCAGACGACTGCGCCCCGACGAGGAGGCCCTGTGGCAACGCGTGGCCGAGACCGCAACGCCGCTGCACAGGACGACCCTGCCGAAACCGACCGATATCGAACGGCCCAAGCGGACCCCAAAAACCCCTGTTGTAGAGCCTGTTTCGCCCTTCTCGATTGGCGAAAAAGCTCAGACCCGGATGACCCATGATATCGCGCCCAGCATGGCCGATCAGATCCGCGCGGCGCCGGTGGCGATGGATCGCAAGGCGTTTGGTCGGCTCAAGCGCGGCAAGCTCAGCCCCGAAGGGCGGCTCGATCTTCATGGGATGAGACTCGCGCAGGCGCATCCGGCGTTGAACCGCTTCATTCTCGGGGCGCATGCGCAGGGCAAGCGGCTGGTGCTGGTGATCACGGGCAAGGGCAAGGATCGCGATGCGGGCGGGCCCATTCCCGAACGTCTCGGGGTGTTGCGCCATCAGGTGCCCCACTGGTTGCAGATCCCGCCGCTGAACGCGGTCGTGTTGCAGGTCAGTCAGGCCCATATCCGCCATGGCGGGGGCGGGGCCTATTACGTCTATCTACGTCGGTCGCGCTAGCCCGGCCGTGGCCTGCAACCGGCGCAGAGACAGGGTCAGCAGCAGGATTGAGGCGAGAATATAGAGGCTGATCCAAGGCATTTGCGTTGGAAAACCGAACCCGGCATCGATCCCGAACCCGGTGAAAAGCGGCCCGATGGCCGACCCGACGACCATCAGGGCCGTCGCCACCGCCTTGATCGCACCCAGATGCCGTGTCCCGAAACTGTCAGCCCAGAAGGCGGCGGGCAGGGCGTTGTTTGCCCCGGCAGTCACCGCCATCAACCCGATGCCGAGGCTCAGGGTCCAGATGGACTGGGCACCGGCGAGGATCAGAAATCCGAGCGCGAGGGGCAGGAGGTAGAGCGGCATCAACCGCATGCTCCCCACCCGGTCGATCAATGCACCCGTACTCAGCATCGCCAGCACCGACAAGGCGGAATAGAGCGGAAAGAGCGCCACGAGCTCCAGATGCGGCAGGCCCTTGGCCTCGGCCAGATGGACCTGTTGAAAGAAGAACGCCGTGATCAGGGCAGGCGGCGCGATCAACCCGGGCACAAGTCCCCAGAAGAGGGGCGAGCGCAGCACCTCGGTCCGGGACCAATGGCGATTGCCCAACCCGGTGGCTTCATAGGTTGCCGCGAAGCTTTGCGGCGTGCGTTCCGTCTGCAAGAGAAGTCGCAGAGGCGGGATCGTCAGCAGGGCGAGAGCCGACGTCAGAACCCAAAGCTCCCGCCATGGTGCGACGGTCAGAAGTGCGACGAAGATCAGCGGCAGCAGTGCCTCCCCGATGGAAAACCCAAGCGAAGAGACGGCAATCGCCTTGCCCCGGGTGGCCGTGAACCAGCGTGCGATGGCCACGCGCGAGATGTGGCTGAGCATGCCCTGACCGCTGAGCCGGAGGGCAAAGACAAAAACCGGCAGCATCCAGACCCAGGGGTTCAGTGCCATGGCGAGGCAGGCGCAGGCCAATCCGCCCATGGCCCAGGGGCCGAGACTGCGGGCGCGGTGTTGATCGGTGAGCGCGCCGAGCCAGACCATCACCGCCGCCGCGGCAAGGGTGCCGCTGGCATAGATCGCCCCCCATGCGCCGTGGCTCAGGCTAAAGCTGGCTTGGATCTCGCCCGCGAAGATCGAGATGAAGAAGGTCTGGCCATAGCTGCTGGAAAACGCGAGCAACCCGCCAGCGCCAAGCCAGCGGGCATTGCTGCGAAGGAATCCGGAATGCGCCATGGCCCAGCCTTAGGGCCGGGCGCAGGCAAAGGAAAGCTCAGAGCACGTAGCGGCTGAGATCGGTATCCTTGGTCAGCGCGCCGAGGTTTTCCTCGACGAAGGCCGCATCGACCGAGATCTCGTCACCGGACCGGTCCGGGGCGGTGAAGCTGAGCTCTTCGAAAACCCGTTCCATCACCGTGTAGAGCCGCCGCGCACCGATGTTTTCCACCGACTGGTTCACCTCGGCAGCGATCCGGGCCAAGGCGGCGATACCGTCCTCGGTGAACGAGACGGTGACCTCTTCGGTGCCCATCAGGGCGGTGTATTGCAGGGTCAGGGCGTTGTCGGTTTCGGTCAGGATCCGGACGAAATCCGCCTCGGTCAGGGCGCGCAACTCGACCCGGATCGGCAACCGCCCCTGCAATTCCGGCAAGAGGTCCGAGGGTTTGGCGATGTGGAACGCGCCGGAGGCGATAAACAGGACATGGTCGGTCTTCACCGGGCCATACTTCGTGCTGACTGTGGTGCCTTCGATCAGGGGCAGCAGGTCGCGCTGCACGCCCTCGCGGCTGACATCGCCGCCGCGCGCGTCGGACCGGGCGCAAACCTTGTCGATCTCATCAAGGAACACGATGCCGTTCTGTTCCACCGAGCTCACGGCGGTGCGGTTGACGGTCTCGTCGTCGAGCAGTTTGTCGGCCTCTTCACCGATCAACACTTCGTAACTTTGGGCCACGGTCATCTTCTTGCGCACGGTGCGCCCGCCAAAGGCCTTGCCGAAGATATCGCCCAGATTCATCCCGCCACCCATCTGGCCCATCCCGGGCTGACCGGGAATGTCGAACATCCCCATGGGGTTCGAGGTGTCCGCCACTTCGAGCTCGATGATCGTATCGTCCAGCTCCCCGCTCTTCAGCTTGCGGCGGAACATCTCGCGGGTTGCTTCGCGGGCATCGGTCCCGGCGATGGCTTCGATCACCCGTTCCTCGGCGGCGCTATGGGCGTTGGCCTTGACCTCATCGCGCATATGCTCGCGGGTCATGGTGATCGCGTTTTCGACCAGATCGCGGATGATCTGTTCCACGTCGCGGCCGACATAGCCGACCTCGGTGAACTTCGTGGCTTCGACCTTGATGAAGGGGGCCCGGGCGAGCTTGGCCAGACGGCGACTGATCTCGGTCTTGCCAACGCCGGTCGGTCCGATCATCAGGATATTCTTGGGATAGACCTCTTCGCGCAGATCATCGCTGAGCTGTTTGCGGCGCCAGCGGTTGCGCAGGGCGACGGCGACCGCACGTTTGGCGTCTTTCTGCCCGATGATGAAGCGATCCAGCTCGGATACGATTTCGCGGGGGGTCAGGTCGGTCACGGGGCGGTCTCCTGCGGTAAGTCTGCTCGCTAGGTAAGGATGTGCGCGGAAAACGCAAGCCGAGGGGCGGTGTGGGGCCTAGGCCTCGATCGTCTCAACGGTGAGGTTTCCGTTGGTATAGACACAGATATCGGCTGCGATCTGCATGGCCTTGCGCGCCACGGCCTCGGCGTCATGATCCGTCTCGATCAACCCCCGCGCGGCGGCGAGGGCGAAGTTTCCGCCCGATCCGATCGCTGCAATGTCGTGCTCAGGCTCCAGAACATCCCCCGCGCCGGTGATCACCAGCAGATGCGTGCCATCGGTCACGATCAGCATCGCTTCGAGCTTCTGCAGGTACTTGTCCGTGCGCCAGTCCTTGGCAAGCTCGACCGCTGCGCGCTGCAGCTGGCCCGGTGTTGCCTCGAGCTTGGCCTCGAGCCGTTCGAGCAGGGTGAAGGCATCGGCGGTGGAGCCCGCGAACCCCGCGACCACGTCATGGCCCCCGGGGCTCAGCCGTCGAACCTTGCGCGCGGTTCCCTTGATGACGGTCTGTCCGAGGCTGACCTGTCCATCGCCGGCAACGACGACCTTGCCGTCCTTTTTCACGCCGATGATTGTGGTCCCGTGCCAGCCGGGGAAATCTGTGTCTGCCATGGGGGCCTCCGTCCTTGCCGGTCTTATATGCGGGTGCGGACCCGGTTTCGCAATGTCCCGGGTCCCCGGTCGTGGCCGAGCGCGGCGGATCGGGCACGAAAAAGGGCGCCCGGAAGCGCCCTCACCCGTGTCATGTTCAGGCTGCGCGCGTTCAGAGCGCTTCCTGAATCCAGCTTTGCAGGGCCGCCTTGGGGGCCGCGCCGACTTTGTTCGAGATGACCTGGCCATCCTTGAACATGAAGAGGGCCGGGATCCCGCGGACGCCCATCTGCGCCGGGGAGTTCGGGTTCTCATCCACGTTGATCTTGGCGATCTTCACCTGACCGTCGAACTGCTCGCTGAGCTCTTCGAGGGCGGGGCCGATCTGCTTGCAGGGGCCGCACCACTCCGCCCAGAAATCCACCACAACGGGGATGTCGGATTTCGTGACTTCGGCGTCGAACGTATCGTCGGTAACGGCAACAGTGGCCATGTCGGTGCCCTCCTTGGGGGATGCATATCTCGGGGACGGAACGTAGGAACCAGCTCGGGAAAGGTCAAGCAGAGGCTCTGGTTTGCAACGCCTCGATCACCAGCTTGTGCGGCAGGGGCATGAGGGTTGCGGTCCGGGTCCAGAGGATGGCCGTCTCGATGGCGCGGTCCGGGTAGATTGCGCCAAGCGCTTCGGCATAGGCCCCCATCTGCCGCAAAAGGCCCAGCGGCACGGTCTCGGCCTTGTCCGGCACCACGGCGTTGGTCTTGAAATCCACCGCGAGGACCCGGTCGGGCGTCACCAGCAGACGGTCGACCGTGCCGATCATCTGGCCACCGCCGAGACTGGGGAGCGGTGCGGTCAGGTCTACCTCTGCCAAGGTCTCTGGGGCGAAGATCTCTGCAAGCGCTGGCGCGTCGAGCACGGATTGCGCCTCGGCCAGACAGGCGCCGCCGTCCTCGGCCCCGTCCAGCAGGGCGGTCGTCGCGGCGGGCCAATCGGCACGGGGCAGGGAAGGCAGGTGTTCGAGCAGACGGTGGATCCGATCACCACGCGCCATGGCCGCATCCTTGTCGCGTCCTGCATCGCCGCCCTCGACGATCTTTGCCCCATCTAGCCGGGACGGTGTGATCTTTGCCAAAGCCGGTGGCGGCGGGGCGAGCGGCGTGCCTGGTGGGGCCGGGGGCCGGGGCGTCTCGGCCACCGCAACCCGCAAGGCGCCTTCGAGGGGCCAGTCCCCATGGGCCGCGCGCAGCCCTTCGCCGGTGGGCGTGGCCAGCGGCATCGCATTTTCCATCGCGCCCATCCCCGCGCTGACCATGGCATGCCAACTGTCCGCGCCCGCGCCGGTCTCGCCCGCTGCGGCCACGATCAGCCAGCTCTCGGCTCGGGTCAGCGCCACGTAGAGAAGCCGCATCCGCTCATCATCGGCTCGGTCTTTCTGTTCCTGCGCCACGCTCTGACAGGTCCGTGAGCGCGAGGCATCATTGCCCGCCCAGACCAACGGCCCCTCGGGCAGGGGCAGCATCAGCGTCCGCCCGGGATTGCCCCTCGGCTTGGCGCAGTCGGGCAGGATCACAATGGGTGCCTCGAGGCCCTTGGCCCCATGGACCGTCATCACCCGGATCTCGTCCCGACGGGCATCGATCTGGCGCTTGATCTCCATATCGTCCTGCCGGAACCAGCTGACAAACCCGGTCAGGCTCGGGACCTCGGCCTGCTCGTATTGCAGGGCCTGCGCCAGCAGAACGTCGATCCCTTCTTCGGCCTCGGCCCCGAGCCGCGCAATCAGCCGCTCGCGCCCCCCATGCCGGGTGAGGACCCGGTCGAGCAGGTCATAGGGGCGCAGAAAGTCCGCCTGATCCCGAATGTCCTGCAAAAAGGCGACGGTCTCGGCCCGGGTGTCGCCCTCGTCTCGGAGCGCGGCCCAGAGGAAGGGCGATTGCCGGGGTTGCGCCAGCGCGTGGAGCTCTGTCGCGCTCCAGCCACACAGGGGCGAGCGCAATACGCAGGCCAGGGACAAGCTGTCTTCCGGCGTGGCGGCAAAGGCCAGGAGCGCCATGAGATCCCGCACCGCCAGTTCCGCCCCCACGCGCAGCCGGTCCGATCCGGCGATGGGCAGGGCCTCGGTCTTGCAGGCGCGGATCAGCTCGTGAAAGATCTCGGACCGCCGCTGCACGAGGATCAGGATATCGCCGGGCGTGACGGGCCGTGTCTCGCCCCGGGCGGTGGTGATCTGTGTGCCGCGGTCGAGCATGGCCCGGATCTCGCGCGCGATCTTTCGGGCCAGCAGGAGCCGTGCATCGTCCTGCGCCGGTTGATCCACCGGATCGGTCCAGGGGCGGGCCTCCTCGGTTTCGGTCTTGGGCAGGGCCGGCCAGAGGTCCACGCGCCCGGGCAGATCCGGGTGAAAGGCCAGATGTTGCGACGCGCTGCCCAGCCCGCGATGGGCAAAGAGCGCGAAGGTCTGGTCCACCAGCTGCAGCACCGCGCGGGACGACCGAAAGGAATAGAGCAGGAGCTTTTCTTCCAACGGCGTGCCGACCTGCGCCAGGGCCGTGCCGAAATGGCCGCGCATCCGGTCGAACCCGGCAGGATCCGCGCCCTGGAAGGAGTAGATCGACTGCTTTTGATCCCCGACGACAAAGATCGTGCGCCGTGTGTCCGTGCGCGCACCCTGACCGGCGGTGAATTCGCGGGTCAGAAGACGGATAACCTCCCATTGCACGGGCGCGGTGTCCTGCGCCTCATCCACCAGCATATGGTCGATCCCGCCATCGAGCCGGAACAGCACCCATTGCGCCACGCCCGGATCGGTCAGCAGGGCCTGGGCCCGCAGGATCAGGTCATCGAAATCGAGCCAACCGCGCGCCTGCTTGCCGTCCTGATAACGGCGGATGAAGACATGGGCAAAGGCGTGGATCCGCGTGGTCATCGCGGCCAACCCGAGGGCCAGCCGCGTCTCGCGGGCCTCTTCGATCCGGGCCATCAACCCGTTGAGCGCGTCCTGGTCCAAGCCGAGGGCCGCGCGGGTGGCCTTGGTCGGAAACCCGTCAATCTTGGCCCCGAAAGGGGATTTGGCCTTGGCGCCAAAGAGGACGAGCGCCTCCAGCGCCTCGAGCCATGCCGGACCCTCGGGCAGGGCGCGGAGCGCGCGGAGTTTCCCGCTCGCCTTTTGATCCGTGGCCGTGCCCGACGCGCAGGCCGTCGCCACCCGATCAAGCAACTCGCTATCCCCGGGCAGCAGCGTGCGCGCGACCAGTGCTTCCATGCTATCGTCCGGGTGTACGTCCAACGCGGCATAGATCGCCGCGGGGTCCGGAGCGACCTCGAAATGCGCCCTGTGTTTCAGCAGGGTCTGGATCAGATCCGGAAGGGTCGTCTCGTCGATATCCCGTGAAATCGCCTGTAAAAGAGCCTGATCCGGCCCGGAGGCCATGTCGCGCAGCACCGCCTGCAGAAGCTCGGCGCCGGCGCGGCTGTCCATCTCCTGAAACTGGGGGGAGACCTCGGCCTCCAGTGGGAAGCGCCGCAAGAGCCCCGCGCAGAAGGAGTGGATCGTCTGGATCTTCAGCCCGCCCGGCGTCTCGATCGCGCGGGCAAAGAGGGTCCGCGCGGTGCGGCAGAGGTCTTCGGTCAGGTCCTGTTGCAGCAGCCCCAGCGCGCCCAGCTTGCCGCGCAATTCGCCATCCTCCAGCATCGACCACGCGCCGAGCGTTCGAAACAGCCGGTTCTGCATCTCGCTCGCCGCCGCCTTGGTATAGGTCAGGCAGAGGATCCGCTCCGGCGGCACCCCCTCCAAGAGCAGCCGCGCCACCCGATCGGTCAGAACCTTGGTCTTGCCCGAGCCCGCATTGGCCGAAAGCCAGACGGAATAGTCCGGATCGGCGGCCTGCATCTGCGCAAGGCTCGCGTCGTCAGGCGCGATCATGGCATCTCCTCCGGGCTGGGCAGGTCGGTCTGGTCCCATTCGCCAAACCGGCTGAGATGGTCGTATTCCGAGACATGTTTCAGGTCGCGCGGCATCCGGCGGGCCGTGTAGCCGCGGCTGCCCGCGAGGAACCCATCGAGGATCTCGACAAACGCCTCCCGCGCCTTGCCGATCTCGTCGGGAGTGAGCGCGAGGCTGCGCTCGCCCAATCCCTTGTTCAGCCTCAGATAGCTGATCCGGGCAATGTCCAGCGGGGGAAGATCCTCGAAATCGCCGGCGGCGGCGATGATCGCCTCGAGATGGAGCTGTTTGACCAGCGCGTCGATCTGCTTTTCGGAGGGAAGCTGCCCGGTTTTGTAGTCATAGAGGATCGCGCTGCCGTCTTCGGCCCGGTCGATCCGGTCGGCATTGCACGAGAGCGTCACGCCGTTGCCGAGCTGGGTCGCGCCCCGGATCTCGAAGGCGATGGGGCTGGCCGTGGCCTGTCGGGCGCGTTCCTCGGCGGCGAGGGGTCCGGCGAAACTGGCAAAACGCGCCGTCCATTGCAGGCGTGTCTCGGGCCAGGGGACCAGTGCGCCGATCACCCGGTCCGCCGTCTCCATCAGATGCGCCTCGGTGAGTTCGGCGCCCTCCGGCAGGGATTTGAGCGCAGATTCCATGATGCCATGGAACACGGTCCCGCGCAGGGCCGGGGTCGGTCCGGGATCCAGCGGTTGGAGCGGCGCGAGGCGCAGCACATCGCTGGCATAGATCTGGTATGGATCGCGGATCAGCGTTTCGACCCGCGAGGCCGAGATCCGGAGCCGGATTTGCGCGCGCTTGACCCGGGGGGAGGGGCGCGGTGTCGCCGGGTTCATGATGTCCGGCCGATCCAGTTGCCCGGCGCAGGCAATCATCGCATCCCCCCGGGCGCGGGCCGCTGCCAGGGCCGTCTGCCCCTCGGGACCGATCCCGTCGAGCAGGTTGGTCAGCCGGTTCAGCCATCGCGACGGCACCGTTTCCGCCTCGCTGTCCCGGGTGGCGCGGGTCAGGATCACCTCCGGCGCGCCAAAGGCCTGCTGGAAATCATGGGCCGAAAGGCCGACCTGCCGTTCCGGGACCAGAAGCCCGGCTTCATGCCGCATCCGCCGGTTCATCCACGGGTCCGGATCGGGAAGCCCCGGCCAGACGCCCTCGTTCAACCCCGCAAGCACCACAAGATCCGCGCCTTGCACCCGCGCCTCCAGCGTCCCCCAGAAGGTGATCCGGGGATCGGGCTGAATCGGGTCGCGCACCTCTCCGGCCGCAAGGACCGAAGCCAGCAGGGACGCATAGTCCCGGGGTGTGATCGTGCCGCCAGCCTCTGCGGCCTCGCGGATCTGGTCGAGCGCCTTGAGCGCCTGGGCCCCGGCTTCCTTGTCCCAAAGCCCGCCCGTCCCCACAGCATTCGGCCCGGCGGCAAGTGCTTCGCTGCGCGCCCGGTGCAGAGCCTCCAGCGCGGCGACGGTCTGCGCCGGGGTCTTGGCCAGATCGAAAAGCGTTGCGATCACCCAATCGACCCAAGGTCCACGGGTCGGATCGATGGTTTTCGAGCCCGGAGGCGGGGTCTCGGCCCATTGGCGCAGGGTGTCCGGGGTGATCGCAAGACCGGGCGCGGCGCGTAAATGCAGTTCCAGCTCCCGTGTGTGGCGCAGATGGGTCCCGCGTTCGGGATGCTCGGAATGGGTCAGCGGATGTTTGAGCACCACGAGCAGGTCCGCGGCCCCAAGCTCGGCCCCGATCAGCCCCGCCACATGTCGCAGAAGCCGCCCCGGGGCCGACAGGATCAGTGGTTTGCCCGCGCTGTCATCCGGTACGATCCGCCAGCGATCGAGTGCCGCCGTCACCTGCCGCGTCAGAACGCGGTCCGGCGTGATCAGCGCCACATGGCGGTTCTCGGCGGCTGCGGCACGCAAGGCGGTGGCGATGCTGAGGGCCTCTTCCCGCTGGGAACTCGCCTCGATCAGGGTCACCCCCTCCAGCGCCTCTGCGATCTCCCCGAGGCTCGGCCCCTCGGCACGCCATTGGTCGGTCACGGGCGCCGGGCGCAAGGCCAGCGAGGTCAGCCGGTTCCGGGCGGGCACGGGCGCGGGCGCCGTCGTCCAGAGCGGCAGGTCCTCGGGCCGCAGATCCAGCGCGGCAAGCAGGCGGGCATAGCGAAACTGCGGATGATCCTCATTGCTGAGCGCGTCGGTCATTCGGTGCCAGACCGCGGCCGGCTGGTCGGTATCAAAGCCGGGCAGGATCAGCGCCCCTTGGGGCAGGCGCGCGACTGCCTGCATCAACAGTGATGTCGTGCCCCGTGACCCGGTGGACCCGATGATCAGGATCGGGTGGTCCGAGGGCTGCGCCTCCCACTGGGCGATCTGGCGCAGGACCGCGTGCCGTTGGCGTCCTTGCGGGCCCGGCGGCGCGGCGGTGCTGTCGAGAAATGGCGCGACAATCGAGATGAACCGCAGCGCGCGCTCCCAATGCGCCGAGAGATCGCCCACATCGAGCCCGGTCAGCCGGTCGAGAGACACGCCCTCTCCCTCGCATTCATCGAGCAGCCGGACGAGGCTGGCTGACAGGTCAAACAGCGCCGAACGGGGTGCGATATCCGGCGCGGCAGCGATGAGTTCGGCGACCAGCGCGCTCAGCTCAAGCTGCCGTTGCAGGCTGGACGTGGCCTTGGGCAGTGTCAGATCCCGTGCCCCGATATCCGTCAGCAGCCGGATACGGGGCAGGAACCCGGCGCGGCCCTGCGCGCTCAGCTCGTCGGTCAGACGGCGTTGCATCCGCGCGGTGTTCACGAAGATTTCGACCCGGGCCAGCGCCTCGGGCGGGTGATCGGCCAGCCGGTGGAGCAGCCCGTCGAGGCTTGCCTTGGGGAAGTCGAGGCCGATCGGCACCCCAAAGACACGGGCGGTATCAGCGGGCGGAAAGAGGGGCTTGGTCGTCATCGATGCGTCGCGAGCATGGTTTCGGCGATGGCGATCCCCTCGGGTGTGCCCACATCTGCCCAATGGCCCGAATAGACGAGCCCGCAAAGGCGGCCCTGCATGGCCATTCTGTCCCAGAGCGTGTTGAGCGAGAACACCCGGTCCGGGATCTCGGCGAGGCCATCGGGCGCGATGATTTGCGCGCCGGTATAGGTGAGCGGCCCGCCCCGGGTAAGTCTGCCATCGTTTGCGCAGGTGAAGTCCCCGGTGCCCGCATGCCCGTGGGTGCGCTCTGCCGGGATCAGCAGCAAGAGCGCGTCCATGCGCGACGGATCCCAGGCCGCGCGGAGTTGTGACAGCGCGCCCGGGTCGGACCAGACCGCGTCGGAGTTCAGGGTGAAAACCGGGCCGGGGCCCAACAGGGGAAGTGCGGCGCGCAACCCGCCGCCGGTTTCGAGCCGTTCCTCGGGTTCGGGGCTGATCCGGATCTCCGGTCGGGTCGCGAGATGCGTTGCGATTTGTGCCGCCCGGTAATGGGTATTGACCACGCAGCGGGGCAGCTTCGCCGCCGCCACCAGATCCAGTGCGTGATCCAGCAGAGGTCGTCCAGCCACGCGGACAAGCGGTTTCGGCATGTGATCGGTCAGGGGCGCCATGCGCGTGCCGCGCCCCGCCGCAAAGAGCATCACCGCGTCGGGCATGAACCGGCCCGTGCCCTGAGGTCGTCCAGATGCGCCGCGCTGGGCGGCGGCAGGGTTTCGGCTACCAAAGACCGGAGCGTTCCGAGGCTCGGGTGCTGCAGGCTGTGCTGTAATTGGTCCCAGACCCGGGGGATCAGGTCCACGTAGCCGGGCTTGTCGAAATGCAGGGACAGGCGGGCGAAGACCCCGAGGATCCGCAGGGCGCGCTGTGCCGTCAGGACCGCCACCGCATGATCGAAACCGGGCAGATCACTCGCGAACCAACCGAACACATCACTGCGCAGCGCCGCCACGACCTCAGGCGGGACGTGGCGCCGCGCATCGTAGAAGAGCGAGGCCACGTCATAGACCGGATGCCCGAGGGCTGCGTCCTGAAAATCAAGCAGGCCGACCCGGCGCAGCCCGGTCTCATCCGGGCACCAGATCAGGTTCTCTGCATGGTAGTCCCGCAGCACCGGAACCGATCGCGACCAGTCCAGCGCGGCCAGCGCCGCGGCCATTTCGGCGGCAAGGGGGGCGGTGTCCTCGCTGCCTGCATACCAGATCGGTGCAAGGGTCGCGGCCTCGGCCATCTCTGGCGTGCCATAGGCGGGCAGGGGCGGCGGCGCACCCGCATGCAGGCTACGCAGAACGGCGAGCGCTTCGCGGTAGAGCGGGACCTGCTGCTCTGGATCGGCTTCGAACAGCCGCGCATAGAGGCCATCGCCCAGATCTTCGAGCAGCAGGAATCCCTGCGCCTCATCTTCCGCGAGAATGGCAGGCGCGTGCAGACCGAGACCCTCCAGATGCCGCGCAACAGAGAGAAACGGCGCAACCCGTTCGCCGGTTTCGGGCGGGGCATCCATCAGAACAACCGGGCGGTCCCCCAGGGTCAGCCGGTCATAGCGGCGGTTCGAGGCATCGCCTGCAAGGCTGCGGATCATCTCGCCCTGCCACCCGGCCCGGGTCAGAAAAGCGTGCTTGGCCGCGCCTCGATCCGTCATGCGGCCTGCCTCAGACAGGGGGCCAGCCGCGCGGTCCAATTGCCCCCCAGCTCGGTGAGGGTCAGCGTCCGTCCCTCGCCCGTATCCGCCGGGCGCAGGGCCAGGACCAGGGCGTTCTGCGGCAGGTCCGCGCCCAGCCGGCCGGGCCATTCGATCAGGGTGATCGCGCGGGCATAGGCGTCATCGAGGCCGAGCGCATCGATCTCGCCGGGATCGACGAGCCGGTAGAGATCACAATGCCAGAGCTCGAGCGAGCCCAGATCATAGGTCTGCACGAGGGTGAATGTGGGCGAGGGGACATCCTCGAGCCGGTCCAGCGCCGCGAGCCGGGTCTGGATGATGGCGCGGCTGAGCACGCTCTTGCCGGCACCGATCTCGCCCACCATAAGCAGACTGTCCCCGGCACCGAGCAGCGGCGCGAGACAGGCCCCGAAGGCCTGGGTGCTGGCCTCATCGGGGAGGGAAATCGTGGCGAAAGGTGCGGGCGACATACCTTGGTTGTAACCGGTGCGCGCCCGGCTGCAAGCCTTCGCGGTCTGCCCGTGTCAGGCGGTTTGCGCGATCTCTTCGGTCCGCGCCGGATCGAGGAGATCGGCCACGGGCTCCAGCGGTTTGAAGCTGACCAGCGTCATGCCCTGGGCCAGGGGAGAGACGCGGCAGCGCACGATCTGGCCGCTGCCATTCAGCCGGGCGAAATCCTCCCAATCGGAGCGTCCCTGACTCGTGGTGGCAAAATCGCGGATATCGCCCCAGATCGGTGTCGGTTGGCAGGCATCCTGCCATGTGCGCGAGGCATCCACGATGCTGGTCGGCAGCACACCATCGGCGTCTTCGGTATCCCAGAGCTGGCCATAGGCCGCGTTGGACAGCACCAGCGTGCCATTCTCGGAGAAAACCGCGATCGCGTCTTCGAGCGTATCGAGCACGCGCTGGCCCAGCTCGATCTCCGAGCGGAAACGGCGGGTCAGCGACACCTCGGAGGAGATATCCTCGAAGGTCAGCGCGATCCCGCCATCATGGTGCGGGCGCCCGAGAATGCGATAGTTCTGACCCGTGGGCAGGGCCCAGGTCTCTTCAAACGTGCCGTTGGTCGCTGCTTTCTCCAGCCCGGTCAGGCGGTTGCGCCATTCCTTGTAATCCTTGGGTTCCGGCAGCATGTTGCGATCCCGCAGCCGGTCGAGCACTTCCGACAGGCCCGGGCGCGCGCTGAGCCATTCCGGCTCCAGCGTGGTGAGATCCGTGAGCGCCGGGTTGAACAGCACCAGTTGCCGCCGCTTGTCAAAAATCGCGAGCCCCACCTGCAGATGAGCGAAGGTGCTGGTCAGGGTCTGGACGAAATTGCGCAGGGACATCTCGGCCCGGACGGTCAGGTCAATCGGCGTCGCCGTATAGAGCACCTCGTCCTGCACCCGGTGGCCTTCTACCTCGAACCAGCGTTTCTCGGTTTCGGATATGTCCACCGAGACCCGCCGTTGCCCCGGCGTGTCGGGATGGGCTAGGGATTTCTGTTTGAACAGATGCGGCATCGGCCAGCTGCCGGCACGATCCGGGAACACCGTTTCGGTCAGGTCGATATATGGCTTGTTCGCCCAGGTCAGGGCACCATCGCGGTCCTGCCGCCACATCAGGAGTGGGACATGTTCCACCGTCGCGCGCAGTTGCACGAGCTCCCGGCGCTGGGCCGCGGCTTGTTCCGGGCTTGGGTCCATGGGGCCGGTTTCGACGCTGGTGGTCTGCGAGGCATGGCGCGCGGCCTCTCGCCGCGAGAGAACGTTCAGGACATAGAGCGCGAAGGCCGCAGTGAGGAACGCGACCGCCAGCAGCGTCGCGAGAAGCGAGAAGTCCATACCATTCATCAACAATCTGCCTATTGTTTTAGACAGTTGTGCCAACCAATGGTTAACACCCCCTTAAACTTCGATGGGTTGGTTCTCGCCCAGGGCCACGCTCTCGCTGGTTTCCGGCAGGGCGATCTGCTCGCGCGGCCAGATCGCCTCGACGATGGCACCGCTGCGCACGGGGCGCTCTTCCTTGGGCAGGAACGGGTCGGAGCCATTGGCAAAGCTCATCTCGGCCCCGGTGCGCTCCAGCAGGGTTTTGGCGATGAAAAGGCCGAGCCCCATCCCCTCGTAACCGGGGCGGCGCGGGTCGCTGGCGGATTTGCGTTTGCGCACGAACGGGTCCCCGATCCGGCCCAGCAGGTGCGTGGGATAGCCCTCGCCGTCATCGATGATCCGTACGAGGATCACGTCGTCTGTCCAATGCAGGTCGATCCAGACATTGGCCTCGGCAAAGTCCACGGCGTTCTGCACGAGGTTGCGCACCCCGTGGATAATCTCCGGGTGGCGGCGGATCGTGGGTTGCTGATTGCTGCCGCCCGGGGCGGGCGAGACATCAAAATGTAGTGATTTGCCGCGCTGGGAATGGGGCTCTGCCGCCTCGCGGACCACGGTGCCAAGGGGGGCGGTCTTCAGGTGCAGATCATCCTTCCCGGCCCGACCCATGGAGCGCAGGATATCGCGACATCGGTCGGCCTGATCGCGGATCAGCTCGGCATCTTCCTTGAGCACCGGATCATCCAGCTCCTCGGCGAGTTCCTGGCTCACCAGCTTGATCGTCGCGAGGGGCGTTCCGAGCTCATGGGCGGCGGCGGCCACCACCCCGCCAAGATCCGTCAGCTTCTGCTCGCGGGCCAGTGCCATCTGGGTGGCCAGCAGAGCCTCGGACATGGAATTCGTCTCGCCCGTCACCCGGTAGGCATAAGCGCCCAGAAAGACCACGCCGATGATGATTGCGCACCAGAACCCGAAGACGAGCACCTCAGGCATGCGCAGAATGAAGCCCTGTTCTGTCCGCAAAGGCACGTGAAAAAAGGCCACAAGGCTCACCAGACACATGGCCACCACCCCGAGGATCAGGGTCGAACGCAGCCGCAGGGTCGCCGCGGAAATCGTCACCGGCGCCAGGATCAGCAGGGCAAAGGGATTGTTCAGCCCGCCGGTCAGATAGAGCAGGAAGGCCAGCTGCGAGACGTCGAACATCAACGTCAGCATCGCCTCGTTTTCCGACAACCGCTTGTTCTCGGGGTAGACGAACATCGCAACGGTATTGGCGATGAAGGACGCGCCGATCGCGAGATACAGCAACCCGTAATTCAAAGTGAGGTTCAGAACCTGCGAGGCCACCGCGATTGTCACGATCTGTCCGGTGATCGCCAGCCAGCGCAACAGGATCAATGTGCGCAGCCGGACCCATGTGCTGCGGTCCTTTGGAACAACGGGAGGCGTGGCGGTCTCTGTCATTCCCTCGGTCGAAGTGTCACAGGTGTCTGGACCTAGACCATAGAGCCTCCCCATCTAAGAAGACAAGAGAAGTCGATGTGAACGGATGGGAGACGCGCTCGATGAAACTCTATGCCGGGACGGCCATAGCCCTTGTGACAGCTCTGATTGGCGGGACGGTCTATATGGCCTTCTTCAACTCGCCCGATGATCCGCTGGCCCAGTGTCGCGGCAGCGTGGTGGCGACGGGCACGGCCTCGATCGGCGGACCGTTCGAACTGGTCTCGGAAACCGGCGAGACGGTGACGGACGCGGATGTGCTGACCAAACCCTCGCTGATCTATTTCGGCTACACCTTCTGCCCGGATGTCTGCCCGTTCGACGTCGCGCGCAATGCCGAGGCGGTGGATCTGCTGCAGGAGCGGGGCATCGATGTGCAGCCGGTCTTCATCTCGATCGACCCCGAGCGCGACACCCCCGAAGCGGTCGGATACTTCACGGACGCGATGCATCCCGACATGCTCGGCCTGACCGGTTCGCCAGAGCAGGTGGCGGCGGCTTCCAAGGCCTACAAGACCTATTACCGCAAGCAGGAAGGCGACCCGGAATACTACCTCGTGGACCACTCGACCTTCACCTATCTGATGATGCCCGAGAGCGGTTTTGCTGATTTTTTCCGCAGGGAAGCCTCCCCGACGCAGATGGCTGAGCGGGTAGCGTGCTTCGTCGAGCATTCAACCTGAGGTCGAGGTTTGACCCCGAGACAAAATGACACTAGAGAAATATGAACGAAAGATAATTACCAAATCAAACCCTGGGGGATAGATGACCGAACAGACAGCCCGAGACATCGGCCCTGACGCGTCCCTTCTTCTCGTCGATGATGATGAACCGTTTCTGCGCCGCCTCGCTCGCGCGATGGAGAAACGCGGGTTTGAACCGGAAATGGCCGGGTCTGTCGCGGCGGGCAAGGCCATCGCGACGGCACGTCCCCCGGCCTATGCGGTGGTGGATCTGCGGCTCGAGGATGGCAACGGGCTCGACGTGGTCGAGGTTCTGCGCGAACGTCGCCCGGATGCGCGCATCGTGGTGCTGACCGGCTACGGGGCCATTGCGACGGCCGTGGCCGCGGTCAAGATCGGCGCGACGGATTACCTGTCGAAACCGGCAGATGCCAATGATATCACCTCCGCCCTGCTGGCGCGGCCCGATGAGCTGCCGCCGCCGCCGGAGAACCCGATGTCCGCGGACCGGGTCCGGTGGGAACATATCCAGCGGGTCTATGAACTCTGCGACCGGAATGTCTCGGAAACCGCGCGTCGATTGAACATGCATCGCCGGACGTTGCAGCGGATTCTTGCCAAGCGCAGCCCGCGCTGAACCACGGCCTGATACGGATTGAAGCGGCTCGCCTCTGGCGGGCCTTTTCTCCTGTCGGGCGGGTCAGTCCAGATCGTAGCGCTTGCTGACCCGGTCCACGACGAGGCCGTTGCCCAGAGCCACATCCTTGTGCCGGGCGTAATCCTCGAAACCGCGGCTCTGGTAATAGGTCAGGCCGCTCTCGTTATCGGCGCGGATCGTGGCATTGATCCAGCGATAGCCGAGAGTGCGCGCAGCCTCGGTGCTGGCCGCAAAGAGCTTGCTGCCGATCCCGAGGCCCGTCTGACCCAGCTTGACGAAGGTCGCGATATCGCAGGCCTCGGGCGGCAGAGACCCGCGCGGCTCGATGGATTGGAACCCGAGGATCTCGCCGCCGGTATCCTCGGCGATGTGCCAGACAGACCGTTCCGGGGCGAGGGCGAACCAGCCCAGCAGGGTATCGCCGGTGACGTCCTCGACAAAGGCGGTGGTGCCGCCCTTGCGGATGATCGCGTTCAACAGGTCGGCCATGGGGCGGACGTCGAGCGCCCCGGCGCGGCGGACCGTCAGGCTCATAGCTGCTCCAGAAGCGCGGTATGCCGGGCGGTGAACGCGTTGCGGACGTCGACAGGCGGTCGCAGTTCCAGAGTCAGACCATCGATCACCTCGGGCTTGGGGCGACCAAAGAACTTCGTGGCCTCGGCTTCGGCGAACCCGGCGATCTGAGTCGCTTCGAGCCAGGCACTCACCTTGTCGGCGCGCTTGATGGCGGCCTTCACGGTTTTCGGCAGCTGGCCGGGCAGGCCAAAGCGCAGGTGGATGGCGGCGGTCAAACGCTCGTCCAGCGCGGCATATCCCGGGCCCACAGCGGCCTTCACCGGCGAGATCATGTCCCCGATCACGTATTCCGGGGCATCATGGAGCAGCGCGGCAAGTCGCCATTGCACCGGCGCCTTGGGGGTCATCCGGCTGTAAAGCGTTTCAACCAGAAGCGAATGCTCGGCCACGGAATAGGCATAATCCCCAAGGGTTTGGCCATTCCACCGGGCCACGAATGCGAGGCCGTGGGCGATATCCTCGATCTCGATATCCAGAGGGGTCGGGTCGAGCAGGTCCAGCCTGCGGCCCGAAAGCATCCGTTGCCAAGCGCGGGGAGGTGCCATGTCTGAAGTCTCATTGGTTGCGGCGCTGGGCTCAGTCCTACGCCGGGCCGACACGAAGCTCAATTCCTCGTGTCTGTGTGACCCAGTTCATAGTTCTGCCATGCAAACGCTGTCATGCTGTCCCAGGTACGAGTGCAGAGTCTGCTTGCAGACCTGGTAGTTCGCGATCTCGCGGCGGCGTGTTTGGCGTCGCGAGGTCGCCATATTTCGGAACGGATTTTCAGGTCGCGCGTTTCAGTATCGGAGGTTGTCATGTTCAAGAGTGTTTTCTTCGCTGCCCTTTTTGCTCCCGCGCTGGCTTTGGCCCAGGGCGCTGATACCTGCATGACCGCAGGGGAGCTCGATGCCGGTCTGATCGACTGGTATGGCGAGAGCCCGGTGGAAACCTCCGATGATGGCAGCATGGTCCTGTGGCAAAATGCAGAGACCGGCACCTGGACCCTGGTCGCCTATCGCCCCTCGGGCATGGCCTGCACCCTCGATTCCGGGAGCACGGGCCTCGCTGGCGCGGCGGCGGACCAGATCATGGCGAGCTATGACGGATCGGTCCTGCGGTGATCCCTCAACCGGGCGTCTGCAGCACCATGTCATCGGGAAACCGCGCAAGGTAAGCGGCCATCTTGTGGCAGGACAGCATGTGCTTGCCCATGGACTTCATCATCTTGCTTCGGTCCTGTAGCGGCGTCTGCGCCGTAGGCTCCGGGCATCTGTCCGGGAAATGCGTCGCCAGAAAATCCCGGAAGGCCCGGGTGATGAACCCGGGAAACACACCGTCATGGGTCTGCCACGGCTTTTTCGGCCCGATGAAGTGAAGGATCCGCGCATCCTCGGTTAGTGCAAAGAGGGATGACGCCCAGGTGAACTGCCAATTCCAGCGCGGCGACATCTCGGCCCATGCGCCGCGCAGAACGCAATTCAGCAAGGTCTGATCGTGACCCACCAGCCGGTCCTTGTGCTCTTGACCAAAGGCAATGCAGCGCGCTTCGAGATCCTGCTGACCGAAGGCCTCTGTGTCGATCATGGTCACTCCGGAGTTGAAGTAGGGACCGCTTGGCCAACCGAACCTGCGATACTGTTCCGGTTGCCGCCCGGGCGTGCGCCACTGGATATTGTCGCGCACTGCCGCCACGGCGGATCCGAGCATGTCCGCATCAAGCAGCGTACTTATCCCGTCGCGGGCGCAGTAGATGTCGGAATCGAGATAGAGGATCCGGTCATAGGTCTCGGCGAGCAAGGCCGGAAGCGCGAGCCGCAGATAGACCGCCTCGGTGCGCCGCGCATCCAGCCGCAACCCCGCAAACCGCGTGCCCATATCGACCTGCAACAGCCGGATACCATGGCGGGCCAGAACCGGGATTTCGGGCAGGGCCTCGTTTGAGACGATGAAGATGTCGAATGATCGCTCCGGGTGCAGTGCCGCGATCTGGCTGGCGGCAAAGGCGGCGAAGGGCAGGTATCTCGTATCGCTGCAGAACCCGATGGCGCGACGGTGTGCGGCGGGCGCGTTCGATTGAATCAGACGGACATCTGTCACGTGGTTTTCCGGTCTTCTGTGGTCTTATGGGTAGCTTGCGCCAAAGGCGCTGCCGACTGAACCCAAATCTGATCCGACATTGTTGTTCAAGGTCTCTGGTGCTACTGCGACGGGAACAAACGCAGATGCACGCAGAAGGATGATCCCGGTGTCGCTCGATTATACCGTCAAAGACGTCTCCCTCGCCGAGTTCGGTCGCAAGGAACTGGACATCGCCGAAACCGAAATGCCCGGCCTGATGGCCCTGCGCGAAGAGTATGGCGAAAGCAAACCCCTGAGCGGTGCGCGCATTGTCGGCTCGTTGCACATGACGATCCAGACGGCGGTTCTGATCGAGACGCTGGTGGCGCTGGGCGCGGATGTGCGCTGGGCCTCCTGCAACATCTTTTCGACCCAGGATCACGCGGCGGCGGCGATTGCGGCGGCGGGAATCCCGGTCTTCGCGATCAAGGGTCAGAGCCTTGAGGAGCATTGGGATTACCTCGACAAGTCCTTCATGTTCCCCGAGGGGCCGAACCTGATCCTCGATGATGGCGGCGACGCGACGCTCTACATCCTGCTCGGCGCACGGGCCGAAGCGGGCGAAGAGATCATCGCCGTCCCGCAATCGGAAGAAGAGGCCGTCATCAAGGAACAGATCGCCAAGCGCATGGCGGCCAGCCCCGGCTGGTTCACCAAGATGCGCGACCAGATCAAGGGCGTCTCCGAAGAGACCACGACCGGTGTGCACCGTCTTTACGAGCTGATGCGCGATGGCCAGCTGCCCTTCCCGGCGATCAACGTGAATGACAGCGTGACCAAGTCGAAATTCGACAACAAGTACGGCTGCAAGGAAAGCCTCGTGGACGGGATCCGCCGCGCCACGGATACGATGATGGCGGGCAAGGTCGCCGTGGTCTGTGGCTATGGCGATGTGGGCAAGGGCTCTGCGGCGTCGCTCCGCGGGGCGGGCGCGCGCGTGAAGGTCACCGAGATCGACCCGATCTGCGCGCTGCAGGCGGCGATGGACGGGTTCGAGGTCGTGACGCTCGAGGATACCGTGGCAGACGCCGATATCTTCATCACCACCACCGGCAACAAGGACGTCATCCGCATCGAGCATATGCGCGAGATGAAGGATATGGCGATCGTCGGGAATATCGGCCATTTCGACAACGAGATCCAGGTCGCGGCCCTGAAGAACCACAAATGGACCAATATCAAGGATCAGGTGGACATGATCGAGATGCCCTCGGGCAATCGCATGATCCTGCTGTCCCAGGGCCGTCTGCTGAACCTCGGCAACGCGACCGGGCATCCGTCTTTCGTGATGTCGGCCTCCTTCACCAACCAAGTGCTCGCGCAGATCGAGCTCTGGACCAAGGGCGACCAGTACAAGAACGAGGTTTATGTTCTGCCCAAGCATCTGGACGAGATGGTCGCCAAGCTGCATCTGGCCAAGGTCGGTGCCAAGCTGACCGAGCTCGCCAAGGAGCAGGCGGACTATATCGGCGTGACCGTCGACGGCCCCTACAAGCCCGAACATTACCGCTACTAAAAAAGATTCTTCGAAGAAAAACGCCGTCGGATGAAACTCCGGCGGCGTTTGCGTGTTGAGACAGCATCACGAACAACCACCAGTATGGAGGCCATGATGACTGTTAAGCATCTTCTTTCGACCGCAGCGGCTGCTGCGCTGATGACCACTGCCGCTTTTGCGGAGATGGACAAAGAGACCGAAGCAACGACCTATGACGCGGCCAAGGCCGAAGTCGAGGCAGGCGTCGCTGAAATGAAATCCGATGCCGAGGATATGGCTGAGGCGACCGGCGACGCGATCTCCGAGGGCGCTGCCGAGGCCGAGGACATGGCAGAGAAAGCCGGTGACGCGATCTCTGAGGGCGCGTCCGATGTTGCAACCGCCACGTCCGAAGCCGCCGAAGACGCCGAAGCTGCCGTGACCGAGATGGCGAATGACGCCGAGAACGCCATGGAGTCGACGGAAACCGAGATCGAGACCACTGCCAGCGACATGGCGAACGATGTCGAGACCGAAGTGGAAACCGCCACCGCACCGACCATGGTGACAGAGCCCAACGACTGGGACCTGAATTGGGGTGACGATGCCGGTACGCTGACCGTTGCCGACATCATCGGCATGAATGTCGTGAACGAAGATGGCGATGTGATCGGCGAGATCGACTACGTGGTCGGTTCGGAAAGCAAGCCCATGGGCATCATCGGCATCGGTGGTTTCCTGGGTCTGGGCGAGTACACCGTGTCTGTCCCGCTGGAAGAGTTCTCCATGAAGGATGACGAGACCCTCATGCTGGCCGGTGCCACCGAAGAGGCTCTGAAGACCCGTCCGGAATACGACGAGTCCGAAGCCGAGAACATCAGCAATGACATCCCCCTGGGTGACCTGCTGACCGGGGCATATTTCACCAGCGCCTCGTAATTTACGCTGATTTTGCCAAGGGGTCCGGTGTATGCCGGGCCCCTTTTGCGTTCCGGGTGCTGTGCCGCCTTGGATGTCCCCCGCTCATGAGACGAGTGGGGGTTTATTTTTTGACGTAGCCTTGCCAGTCTCTGGCTCAGGCCGAAGGCATGTCGGTCAAATACCCAGGGAGACAGAGATATGGGCAAGCGCGACGATCTGATTGCGAAATACGCGGACGACCTGAAGAGCAAATGCGGCATGGATCCGGATATGGATCTGCTGACCAAGGTGACCATTGGCTGCGGGCCGTCGATCTACGATTCCGACGCCTCGACCGTTGCCAGCTCGCAGGATGGCGAGCTCGAAACCGTGAAGACCAATTTCTTGATCAAGAAGCTGGGCCTCGCGGATGGGCCGGAGCTTATGGACGGGATCAATTCGGTCATCGAGACCTATGGCAAGTCCGAGCGCAACAAGTACCGCGCGGTCGTCTATTACATGCTGACCAAGCATTTCGGGAAAGAAGCCGTCTACGGCTGACCCGCCGCGCCTGCGGGCACAGGTCCGTTTTCGGAAAAAGCGCAGCAAATCTTAGGCACTTGGTGTTTGGGATTATGCTGCGTTTGCAGTATTGATCAGGTGTCCCGCCAGGATGGTAGGACCCTAATCAGATACACGTGTGGTGCGCTCGTCAGAGTAACATGTGGGTACGGTGGAGGGTCCTAAGGGGTTGGGGCCCTCCATTTCCGTTTCAGAGACCGTTTCGCGTCAAGCCTGCATCGTTGCGGCCACGGCTCGTTGCCAGGCGGCGTACTTTGCGTCCCGTGTTTCGGCTTCCATGGCCGGTTCGAACCGCCGCTCCAGCGCCCAGTTCTCGGCAAAGCCCGCACGATCGGGGAACAGCCCGACCTTCTGCCCGGCAAGCCAGGCCACGCCCATGGCCGTGGTCTCGGTAATCTCGGGGCGGTCGACGGGGGCGTCGATGATATCGGCCAGAAACTGCATCGCCCAATCGCTGGCCACCATGCCGCCATCCACCCGCAGGGTGGGTTGCGCGCCCGAGGCGGACCAGTCCTTGTGCATCGCCTCCAGCAGGTCACGGGTCTGGTAGCCGACGCTTTCCAGGGCGGCCCGGGCGAACTCCGCCGGGCCGGAGCCGCGCGACAGGCCAAAGACCGCGCCCCGGCATTCCGCATTCCAATAGGGCGCGCCGAGCCCGGTGAACGCCGGCACGAGGATCACCGGGTCATGGGGGTCGGCCGTCTCGGCCAGCGGTTGGGTCTCGCCCGCGCTGGCGATGATCCCCAGCCCGTCGCGCAGCCATTGCACCACGGCCCCGGCCACGAAGATCGACCCTTCGAGCGCATAGGTCGGCTTGCCGTCGAACTGGTAGGCGATCGTCGTCAGTAGGCGGTTGGTCGAGGTCACCGCCGTATCGCCCGTGTTCAGCAGGGCAAAACAGCCCGTGCCATAGGTCGATTTTAGCATACCTGGCTTAAAACAGGCCTGTCCGATGGTTGCGGCTTGCTGATCGCCTGCCACGCCGAGCACGGGGATCGCCGCGCCGATATGCTCAGGGTCGCAGATACCGAACTCCGCATCGCAATCCAGCACGTCGGGCAGCATGCCCATGGGGATGTCGAAAAGGGCGCAGATCTCGCTGCTCCAGGCGCCTTTGTGGATGTCGTAGAGCATGGTCCGGGCGGCGTTGGTCGCGTCCGTCACATGGGCCTTGCCGCCGGTTAGCCGCCAGATCAGGAAGCTATCCACAGTCCCGAACAGAAGCTCGCCCGCCTTGGCGCGGTCTCGGGCGCCCTCGACCGTGTCGAGGATCCATTTCAGCTTGGTCCCCGAGAAATAGGGATCCGCGAGCAATCCGGTCTGGGCCGTGATCAGCGCATCGGACCCGGCGGCACGCAGCTCGGCGCAGTAGGGGGCGGTGCGCCGATCCTGCCAGACAATCGCGTTGTGGATCGCGGCCCCGGTCGCCTTGTCCCAGACGACCGTGGTCTCACGCTGGTTGGTGATGCCGATGGCGGCGATGTCGCCCGCGCTCAGCCCGGCCTTGTCCAGCGCCCCGCGGCAGGTCCGCAGCACGGTCTGCCACAGGTCCTCGGGGTCATGCTCGACCCAGCCGCTATCGGGATAATGCTGGGCGAATTCCTCCTGGGCGGAGGCCACGATTTTCATCTGTGCATCGAACACGATGGCGCGGCTCGATGTGGTCCCCTGATCAATGGCGAGTATGTGGCGCACGTGACCCTCCCCGGTCTTGGCTGAAGCAGGCTCAGGTGTAGGCGCTTGGTCCCGGTCTGTCGATCCGGGCCGGGTGATTTCTCATCCTTTCCAAATCGCACAGAATGCAGTCAACTGCGGACATGATAGCGCCTGAAACGATCCCCGACCTGACCCTCCTTGAGTTACAAAAAGCGCTGCGCGCTGGTGAATTGACGGCCTTGGAGCTGACCGACGCCTGCCTCGCCCGCATCGCGGCCCGCGAGCCGGAGGTCGGGGCCTGGGCCTTTCTCGACCCGGAGCTCGCCCGGGCGCAGGCCAAAGCCTGCGACGCGCAGGCCGCGGCGGGGGCTCCGCTCGGCCCGCTGCACGGGATTCCGGTCGGGCTGAAGGATGTGATCGATACCGCCGACATGCCCACCGCGAATGGCACGCCGCCGGATCAGGGGCGTCGCCCCGAGGCGGACGCCTGGGTCACGGCGCGGCTGCGGGCGGCAGGGGCGGTCATTCTGGGCAAGACCACGACGACCGAGCTGGCCTTCATGAACCCGACCGCCACGCGCAACCCCCATAACCCGGCGCACACGCCCGGTGGGTCCTCGGCGGGGTCCGCCGCAGCGGTGGCGGCAGGCATGGTGCCGCTGGCCATCGGAACGCAAACCGGCGGGTCGGTGATCCGTCCTGCGGCCTTCTGCGGCGTAGTTGGGGTGAAGCCAAGTTTCGATGCCATCCCGCGCGACGGGGTCTGCATGCAATCCCATACGCTCGACACGCTGGGGGTGTTTGCCCGCGATCCCCGGGATGCAGCCATCGCGGTTGCCTTGCTGGTTGCGACCGAGGGCAGTGATCCGGCCCGGATCCGCGAGGATGCGGGCGCGCCGGTCCTGAGCGCGGCCAGCCGCCGCCCGGTCTTTGGCTATGTCCACCCCCCGGAATGGGAGCGTGCAAGCCCCGAAATGCAGAGCCGCCTCGATGCGCTGGCCGCCGATCTCGGCGCGGTGCCCGTCACCCTGCCCGAGGGCTTTGCCCATGTGGCCGAGCAGCGCGCCGTGATCAACTTCGTCGAGATGGCTTGGCATTACCGGCGGTACCGCAGCGCGGGCTGGGACCTGCTGAGCGAAGTGACCCGCAACGCGATGGATGATGGCGCGGCCACGGCGGCCACCGATTACGTCGCCGCCCTGCGCCAGCGCGAACCGCTCTATGCCGGGTTGGAGGAGGTGTTCGGCGAGGTCGATTGCCTGCTCTGCCCGCCAGCGCTTGGCGCGGCCCCCCATGGGCTCGAAAGCACGGGGGATTCGATCTTCAACGGGCTTTGGACCTTCATGGGCACGCCCTGCATCACCCTGCCGTTGCCCCATGGCGACGGAGAACTGCCGCTGGGCGTGCAGCTCGTCGGACGGCGCGGCGAGGATAAGGCGCTTTTGGCCAAGGCGATGTGGGTGTCGGAATATCTCGAGACGCTCTGAGCGGCGACCGGGCCAAGCCTGCGCGCGCGGCGCATCCTGCGGAAAGGCGGGCTGTGGCATCTGCATCGGGCGGGCTTGCGGAGATCTCATCATCTGATCCGGCTCTCTGGTGCGCATCCTGCGCCGGGCCGGGATTGGGCGGGCCGCCAAAGCAGCCCGCCCCGTGATCGGTCAGACCTGGATTACTGCCAGGACTTGATCAGCTCGTCATAGGCGACGGTCTGAGGCTCTTCGTCCTCATTCTCGAGCTTGGCGTAGGGGGCGCCGGGCTGCGAGAACCAGTGATCGGCGCTCATCTCCTCGTTCAGCACCGGACCCAGGTCGCCCTGAACGCCCGCGCGCTCGAGACGCTGGAGCACACGCTCCTGATCCGCGCAGAGGGCGTCGAGCGCTTCCTGCGGGGTCTTCGCACCGGACATGGCATCACCGATATTCTGCCACCACAGCTGTGCAAGCTTCGGGTAATCCGGAACATTGGTGCCCGTGGGGGACCATGCGACCCGTGCCGGGGAGCGGTAGAACTCGACCAGACCGCCGAGACGCGGTGCGCGCTCGGTGAAGTGCTCGCTGTCGATGGTGCTCTCGCGGATGAAGGTCAGACCCACATCGGACTTCTTCAGGTCGACAGTCTTGGAGACCACGAACTGCGCATAGAGCCAGGCTGCCTTGGCGCGATCCACCGGGGTGGACTGCATCAGGGTCCAGGACCCAGCGTCCTGGTAGCCGATCTTCTGGCCCTCTTTCCAGTAGACACCATGGGGCGAGGGGGCCATGCGCCACTTGGGCGTGCCGTCCTCGTTCATCACGGGCAGGTCGGGATCAACCGTGGCCGCGGTGAAGGCGGTGTACCAGAACATCTGCTGGGCAACGTTCCCCTGCGCCGGGATCGGACCGGCTTCGGAGAAGGTCATGCCAGCGGCGGCCGGGGGCGAGTACTTCTGCAGCCATTCGATGGCCTTGGTCACGGCATAGACAGCCGCCGGAGAGTTGGTCGCCCCGCCACGTGCCACGCAGGACCCGGTCGGCTGGGAGTTCTCGTTCACACGAATGCCCCACTCGTCCACGGGCAAGCCGTTCGGCTCGCCCACGTCGCCCATTCCGGCCATGGACATCCACGCATCGGTGTAGCGCCAGCCGAGGGACGGGTCTTTCTTGCCGTAATCCATGTTGCCAAAGACTTCGCCTTCGACACCCAGATGGCTCAGATCGCGCCCGGTGAAGAACTCGGCGATGTCCTCATAGGCCGTCCAGTTGACCGGAACGCCGAGGTCGTAACCATAAGCCGCCTTGAAGTCGGCCTTGTTCTTCTCGTCGTTGAACCAGTCATAGCGGAACCAGTAAAGGTTCGCGAACTGCTGGGTCGGCAGCTGGTAGAGCTTGCCATCGGGACCGGTGGTGAAGGAGGTGCCGATGAAGTCATCCACATCCAGCGTCGGCAGCGTCACATCCGCGCCTTCGCCCGCCATCCAGTCGGTCAGGTTGCGCACCTGCTGGTAGCGCCAGTGGGTCCCGATCAGGTCACTGTCGTTGATATAGGCGTCATAGATGTTCTCGCCGGACTGCATTTGCGTCTGCAGCTTTTCCACCACGTCGCCTTCGCCGATCAGGTCATGGGTGACCTTGATACCGGTGATGGCCTCGAAGGCGGGGGCGAGCACTTCGCTCTCATATTGGTGCGTCGCGATGGTTTCGGAGACCACCTTGATGTCCATGCCCTGGAACGGCGCGGCCGCATCCACGAAGAACTGCATCTCTGCTTCCTGATCCGCGCGGGACAGGACGGACAGATCGCCGATCTCGGCATCGAGGAATGCGCGGGCCGCGTCCATATCGGCATATGCCGGCGCCCCGATCATCCCAAGTGCCAGCGCGAACGCCGTACTTGATTTTAGCGTGTAGGTCATCATTTCCTCCCTATGGAAACCAAAGACTTATGAGGCATCCCGCGGACCCGCTATGTCCGTGGGGTGCCGTTTCCTCCCTATACCCAGCGGAACACCGCCGCAGCATAGATCAGACAGACGATCAGCGCGTAAGGTTGATTGGCGCCGATCACGCCCAGCCAGGCCAGATTGATAAAGGCCGAGCCGAGGAGCGTGATGAAGAGACGGTCCCCGCGGGTCGTCTCCATCCCGAGCACACCCTTGCGGGGCGTCTCGGGGAATTTGATGGCCAGCACAGTGAGCGTGATGAGCATCGTGGCAATGCAGATAAAGAAGATCGCCGTCGGCCAGGTCCAAGCCATCCAGTCCATATCAGGTCCCTCCCGGCTGAGTTAAACGCGGCCCAGGGCAAAGCCCTTGGCGATGTAGTTGCGGACGAAGTAGATCACGAGCGCGCCCGGGATGATCGTCAGCACACCGGCAGCGGCCAGTACGCCCCAATCGATCCCTGCGGCCCCTTGGGTTCGGGTCATGATCGCCGAGATCGGCTTGGCGTCCACCGTGGTCAGGGTGCGGCTGAGCAAAAGCTCGACCCAGGAGAACATGAAGCAGAAGAATGCCGCCACCCCGATCCCCGACGAAATCAGCGGCATGAAGATCTTCACGAAGAAGCTGCCAAAGCTGTAGCCGTCGATATAGGCGGTCTCGTCGATTTCTTTCGGGACGCCGCGCATGAAGCCTTCGAGGATCCAGACCGCGAGCGGCACGTTGAAGAGGCAATGGGCCAGCGCCACGGCGATATGGGTGTCGAACAGACCCACCGAGGAATAGAGCTGAAAGAAGGGCAGGGCGAAGACCGCGGGCGGGGCCATGCGGTTCGTGAGCAGCCAGAAGAACAGGTGCTTGTCGCCCATGAACGAGTACCGGCTGAAGGCGTAGGCCGCAGGCAGCGCCACCGCCAGCGAGATCGCCGTGTTCATCAGCACGTAGATCAGCGAGTTCACATAGCCCATATACCAGGCCGGATCCGTCAGGATCGTCGCGTAATTCGCGAAGGTCAGGTCATTGGGCCAGAGCGAGAAGGTGTTCAGGATCTCGGTATTGGTCTTCAGGCTCATGTTCAGCAGCCAGTAGATCGGCAGGAGCAGGAACAAGAGATACAGCGTCATGACCACGGTCGATCCCTTGATCGGGAACCGCCGGGGGCGGGTGGTGGCCGCTGCAGGGGCGGCGGTGCTGTTGGCCGCAGGGCTCAGAGTGCTCGTGGCGTCGGTCATCGCTCAGCCCTCCTTTTTGTCCATGGTGGTCATGACGGTGTAGAACACGTAGCTGATCGTCAGGATCACGAGGTAATACATGATCGAGAAGGCTGCCGCGGGGCCGAGGTCGAACTGCCCCAGAGCCATCTTCACCAGATCGATCGACAAAAGCGTCGTGGCGTTGCCGGGCCCACCGCCGGTGACGACGAATGGCTCGGTATAGATCATGAAACTGTCCATGAAGCGCAGCAGGATCGCGATCATCAGAACGCCCATCATCTTGGGCAGCTCGATATAGCGGAACACGTTCCAGCGCGACGCCTGATCGATCTTGGCCGCCTGGTAATAGGCATCGGGGATCGATTTCAGCCCGGCAAAGGCCAGCAGGGCCACCAGCGAGGTCCAGTGCCAGACATCCATGACGATGATCGTGGCCCAGGCTGCAAGCACGTCCTGCGTATAGTTGTACTCAATCCCCAGCGCGTCGAGCGTATAGCCCAGCAAGCCGATATCCACCCGGCCGAAGATCTGCCAGATCGTGCCGACCACGTTCCACGGAATCAGCAGGGGCAGGGACATCATCACGAGGCAGAAGCTCGACCAGAACCCGCTTTTGGGCATGTTGAGCGCGACGAAGATCCCGAGCGGAATTTCGATGGCCAGAATGATGCCCGAGAACATGAGCTGACGACCCAGCGCATTCCACATCCGCTCGGACTGGAGCATCTCGGCATACCATTCGATCCCGGCCCAGAAGAACTGGTTGTTCCCGAACGTGTCCTGCACCGAGTAGTTCACAACGGTCATCACCGGGATCACCGCCGAGAAGGCCACCAGCAGCAGCACCGGGATGATCAGGAACCAGGCCTTTTGGTTGACTGTCTTTTCCATCAGGCCGCCTCCCCCTCTTTGAGCCAATCGTCCACATAGACGTTCACGTGATCCGCATCGAAGGTGACGCGGGTCATGTCCGGCGAGATCGCGGTGTCTTCGCCCGCCACGATGTTGATCTCGGTCCCGAACAGGTCCGCGCGGATGATCTTGTGGCGGCCCACATCCTCGACCCGGCGCACCTGCACCGGCAGGCCCTCGCCCTCGGTCAGGGTGACGTATTCCGGGCGCACGCCCAGCTCGACCTTGCCCGACAGCGGTGCAAAGGCCTTGGCGAGGGGCAGCTCGGCGCCATGGACACTGGCCATGTTACGCTCGATCGCGGCGGGGATGACATTCATGCCCGGCGAGCCGATGAAATAGCCGACAAAAGTGTGCTCGGGCTTCTCGAACAGCTCCTGCGGCGTGCCGATCTGGACGACCCGCCCGTCATACATGACCACGACCTTGTCCGCGAAGGTCAGCGCCTCGGTCTGGTCATGGGTCACGTAGATCATCGTGTGCCCGAACTCGTGGTGGAGCGATTTCAGCTGGGTCCGCAGCTCCCATTTCATATGGGGGTCGATCACGGTCAGCGGCTCATCAAACAGGAGCGCGTTGACATCCTCGCGGACCATGCCGCGCCCGAGCGAGATCTTTTGCTTGGCATCCGCCGTCAGGCCCCGGGCGCGCTTGTCGAGCATCGCCTCCATCCCAATCATCGCACCGATCTGCTGCACGCGCTCGGCGATGTATTGCGGGCTGGCGCCGCGGTTCTTCAGCGGGAAGGCGAGGTTATCGCGCACGGTCATCGTGTCGTAGACCACGGGGAACTGGAACACCTGCGCGATGTTGCGATCCGCCGTGCTGGCATGGGTCACGTCCTGGTCATCGAACAGGATGCGGCCCTGGCTCGGCTCCAACAGGCCCGAGATGATGTTGAGAAGGGTGGATTTCCCGCAGCCCGACGAGCCCAGCAGGGCATAGGCCTCACCATCGGACCAGGCGTGGTTGAGCTCCTTGAGGGCGTAGTCATCCTCGCTCTTGGGCGAGGACAGGTAGGAATGGGCGAGGTTGTCCAGGGTGATTTTGGCCATCTGTCTGCTCCTTCACGCGGCTTGCGCGTAGGACGCCGGGGCCACCAGCGCGCCGTCTTCGCGGAAAATGTAGACATGGCGCGGGTCGAGATAGACCTGCAGGGCCGCGCCCAGTTCGAGGTCATGGACCCCGTGCACCAGCCCGACCCATTTCTCGCCATGGTGATCGAGATGGACGAAGGTTTCCGACCCGGTGAGCTCGGTCACGATCAGCCGGGTTTCAAACTCCATCGCCCCTTCGGTGTGGGAGACGATCTCCACGTGGTTGGGCCGGAAGCCCGCGAGGTAATTGCCATCGGCGAGGCCGGTCATCTGGCCCGTGGCGCGGGCGCTCTGACCGTCGCCAAAGGTGATGCTGTCGCCGGATTTGCGCACCTTGAGGAAGTTCATGGGCGGATCGCTGAAGACCCGGGCCGTGGTCGCATCCACCGGCTGGCGATAGACATCCGGGGTCAGGCCGAACTGTGTCACGCGCCCTTCCCACATAGCGGCGGTGTTGCCGCCGAGCAAAAGCGCCTCTTCGGGTTCGGTCGTGGCATAGACGAAGATCGACCCGGCCTCTTCGAAAATCTTGGGGATCTCGACTCGAAGCTCTTCGCGCAGCTTGTAGTCGAGATTGGCCAGCGGCTCATCCAGCAGGACAAGCCCCGCATCCTTGACCAGCGCCCGGGCAAGGGCACAGCGCTGTTGCTGCCCCCCCGAGAGCTCGAGCGGTTTACGTTCCAGCATAGGCGAGAGCTGCATCAGGTCGGCGGATTTGCGGACCGCCGCGTCGATCTCGGATTTCGATTTGCCCAGAAGCCGCAGGGGCGAGGCGATGTTGTCATAGACCGTCATGGACGGGTAGTTGATGAATTGCTGATAGACCATCGCGACCTGCCGGTCCTGCACGCGCATGCCGGTGACATCCGTGCCCTCCCAGATGATCTGGCCTTCGGTGGGCACATCCAGCCCCGCCATCAGCCGCATCAGCGAGGTCTTTCCCGACAGGGTCGGCCCCAGCAACACGTTCATCGTGCCCTTTTGCAGCGTCAGATCCGTCGGGTAGATATGCGTCCGCCCATTCACGACCTTAGACACGGTCTTGAGTTCGAGTGTCATTCGGCCTCCCCCCTTATTCCGCCGCTGCCGCGTGCGATGACCTGAGCCGTGCGGTCATCCAGGCATCCAACCCTGCGATGGCATCGCTGTCCAGACGCAGACCCAGTTTGCTTCGCCGCCAAACGACATCAGCCGCCTCGCGGGCGTATTCCTTGTCCATGAGCCATTCCACTTCGCGCGCTGTCAGGGTCGCGCCGAACGCCTTGCCGAGATCCGCTTCACTCTGCGCCGTGCCCAGCATCTCGCGGGCCTCGACGCCGTAAGCGCGCACAAGGCGCAGCGCCCAGCGCTCGGTCAGGAAGGGAAAGCTTTCGCGCAGACCGGCGACCAGATCGGCCACGCCATCCACGGGGAAATCCCCGCCCGGCAGGGGCACGCCAGCGGTCCAGGGCCCCTTGGTCACCGAAAGCTCCTTGCCGATCTCCTCCATCGCGCTCTCGGCGAGGCAGCGATAGGTGGTGATCTTGCCGCCGAACACGTTCAGTGCAGGCGCGCCGCGGCTGGTATCGACCTTGAGGACGTAATCCCGGGTCGCCGCCGCCGCGGTGCTTGCCCCGTCATCATAGAGAGGCCGCACGCCGGAATAGGTCCAGACGATATCCGCATCGCTGATCGGGTTGGCGAGGTACTTGTTGATGAAGGCGATCAGATAGCTCTGCTCTTCGGGCGTGATCTCGGGCTTGCGCGAGGCATCCGTGTGATCCGCATCCGTGGTCCCGATCAGGGTGAAATCCGTCTCATAGGGGATCGCGAAGATGATCCGCCCGTCGGAGCCTTGAAAGAAGTAGCATTTATCATGCTCGAACAGGCGCTTGGTCACGATATGGCTGCCGCGCACGAGCCGCACGCCATCGCTTGCATTGCTCTTGAGCACGCCATGGAGGACATCGCTCACCCAGGGGCCAGCAGCGTTCACGACCATCTTGGCGTGGACCACACGGCTCTCACCGGTGACGGTGTTTTCCAGCGCCACATGCCAGAGGCCGTCTTCCACATGGGCCGAGACCACCTTCTCGCGCAGCAGGAGCGACGCGCCCCGGGCCTCGGCATCCCGGGCGTTCAGGACCACGAGCCGCGAATCCTCGACCCAGCAATCGGAATACTCGTAGGCCTTCTCAAATTTCGGATCGAGCGGTTTGCCCTCGGGCGCGCTGCGCAGATCGAGGCTGCGCGTGCCGGGCAGGATCTTGCGACCGCCCAGATTGTCATAGAGGAACAGCCCCACCCGGATCAGCCAGGACGGGCGCCGCCCCTTCATCCAGGGCATCAGTACGCCCAAAAGCTTGGAGGTCGGTGTCGAGGAATCGAACCGCATGCTCTTGTGATAGGGCAGCACGAAGCGCATGGGCCAGGAGATATGGGGCATCGCCCGCAGAAGCGTTTCGCGCTCGATCAGCGCCTCGCGCACCAGCCGAATTTCAAAATATTCGAGATAGCGCAACCCGCCATGGAACAGTTTGGTGGAGGCCGCAGAGGTTGCCGACCCGATGTCGTTCATCTCGGCCAGGCCGACCTTCAAACCCCGACCCGCCGCGTCCCGGGCGATGCCGCATCCATTGATGCCGCCCCCAATGACAAGCAGGTCAAACGACGTGTTCATTCTGGTTCTCCCCCCAGCTCTGTTTCCAGAGACTTTCTTCGTTTCTGGCAAAAACCGATCATGAAAGGAAGAAATTTTTGTTCGTTTTCGCTCGTTATCGCGCAAACCTCTGTGTTCTCGGGATTCTTTTCGGGCCGTAGATCTTCGTTTTCACGGCAGAACGCGCATGAAATTTGCGCAAACGCGCAAAATCGCGCTACAACTTGGAAAGACAGACTGGAAAGCCGACCATGCCGCAAACCATCCGAAAGCCCGAGATCATCAATATCGCGCGGCGTGAAGGCAAGGTGACGGTCGAAGGGCTGGTCGGTCATTTCGGGGTGACGCCCCAGACGATTCGCCGGGATCTGTCCGAGCTCGCCGATAGCGGACAGCTCGAACGGGTCCATGGTGGCGCGATCCTGCCATCGACCACGGTCAATATCGGCTATTCCGAACGGCGGCAGCTCAACCAGTCCGCCAAGGTGGACATCGCCCGGGCCTGCGCCCGCGAGATCCCGAATGACTGCGCGGTGTTCCTCAATATCGGCACCACCACGGAGGCGGTCGCGGCTGAACTCTCGCACCATGTGGGTCTCTTGGTGGTCACGAACAACATCAATATCGCGACCATCCTGTCCAGCAATCACGAGATCGAGGTGGTGGTCACTGGCGGCCATCTGCGTCGCTCGGATGGTGGCCTGATCGGCGAGCGCGCGCGCGATGCGATTGCCCATTTCCGCTTTGACTATGCGGTGATCGGCTGTTCGGCCCTGCATGAAGAGGGCGAGATCCTCGACTATGACGTGCAGGAGGTCGGCGTCAGCCGCGCCATCATCGGGCGCAGCGATCAGGTGTTTCTCGTGGCCGATGCCTCGAAATTCGACCGCAAGGCCCCGGTGCGGATCGGTACGCTCGCCGATATGGACGCGGTCTTCACCGATCAGGCCATTCCATCGGCCTGCACGGCGCTTTGCCGGGATGCGGGCACACGGGTCGTGGTGACCTGACCGGTCTGGCCCGCTTGGCTCTCTGCGCGCGGTTGCGTGGCGCGCCAATTCCTGCATCTTGGTCCGGCACCTGATCTGACCGGAGGGATCCGCGCTGGCCTCTTACCCGTCCATGAAATGGCTGAGCGTGTTTCGCTATGTGGTCCAGTCCGGCACGGTGCAGGGCGCGGCAGAGGCGACAGGCCAATCCGTCAGCGCGGTGTCGAACCAGCTCAAGGCGCTGGAGGCGCATCTGGGCGTGCCGCTCGTGGACCATGGTCGCCGTCCCATGGTGCCCACGGCGCAAGGCCTCGCCTATCTGCGCACGGTGGAAGAGGTGTTGGGCCTGCTCGACAGTGCCCAAGCCGAGATGACCGCGGCCAGCCCGAACAGCCTGAGGCGTCTGCGCTTTGCCATGATCGACGATTTCGAGACCGATATCGGCCCCGAGATCACCCGGATGCTGGCCGCGCAGCTGCCCGAATGCCAGTTCATCCACCTGACCCGGGTCAGTCACGAGATCCTCGATCTGTTGCGGACGCGGGATCTGGACATGGGCATGGCCACCCAACCCCAGACCCCCCTGCCGAATGTGGTCGAGTTTCCCGTGCTGCGCGATCCTTTCGTGCTGGCCGTGCCCGCCTCCCTGTCCCTGCCGCCCGAGGCCTTTCTCGATGGCAGCGCGGGCCTGCCCTTTCTGCGCTACAACCGCGCCCACATCCTCGGCAGCCTGATCGAGGCGCAGCTCGTGCGCTTGCGGCTGGATCTGGAGACCAGCTTCGAGTTCGACAGTACCTCGTCGATCATGGCCCTTATCGCTCAGGGGGATGGCTGGGCGATCACCACGCCGAGCAATTATGCCCGGACCCGCCGGTTCCAGAGCGATGTGCGGCTGGTGCCCTTTCCGCGCAAGGGGTTCGCGCGGCGGATCTCGATCTTTGTCGCAGATCCACAGGCCGAACAGGTCGCCCGCAGCGTGGCGAGCGCCGTGCGCAGCCTGCTGGTGCGGCACCGCATCGCCCCCACGGTCGAGGCCTATCCCTGGCTTCAGGACAGCTATCGTTTGATCGCCGGCTGAGGCTTAGTCCAGGATCTTGAACGTCGCGCGGATCGCCGCGTCCTGCTCCTCGGTCAGATAGGCCGGGTGATGCTCAGCCAGGATGCTCTGGGCCGTGAGCTTGGCCCGGCTCCAGGCATCGGGCGCGCCTTCCTCTGCCCAGGCGCTGGGCTGGGCGCGGTCGGCAAGCTTGGGATAGTGATAATCCCGCTCCATCGCGCGATAGGTGTGATCGAGGCCGAGGAAATGCCCCTCGCCCATCACCGCGCCGACGATCTCGTCATAGCCGAGATTGTCCTCGGTCACCTCAACCCCACGCAGGGTGCGGTAGGTCAGGGCGTGCATCTCGTTGTCGATCACGAAGCCTTCGAAACTCACCCCCAGAAGCGAGGCGGTCATGCCCGCGCTCTCATAGATCAGGTTGCCGCCCGCAAGGGCCGCTGCCGCGCTGGTCATGCCCTTTTCGTAGCCATATTGCGCGTCGATCGCCTTGGCATCTGTCATCGAGCTCGCCACGCCCGAGGGCAGGTCGAGCCAGTTCGACAGCTGCGCCGATGCCGCGTTCAAGAGCATTGTCTCGCCACCGCCCCCGGCAAAGGCCCCGCTGCGCAGGTCGATCACGAAGGGCCAGTTCGAAAAGATCATCGGAAAGCCCGGCGCGATCACGTTGACCACCACGAGGCTCGCCAAGGTCTCGGCGAGGGACTGGGCGAGGAACCCGGCCATGGTCGCGGGCGCGGTGGCCCCGGCCTGGGCGGCGGTGATGCAGTTGACGGGGATGTTGTGGGCGATGCACTCGTAGATCACATCAATCGCGTCTTCGCCGAACCGCATGGGCGAGATCACGGGGCTGATATGCGCCGTGAGGAAGGGCCGCTCGGCAAACTTGCCCGGGCCGCCCGCGGCGATGTCCAGCATCTCGACCGCCGGTGCCACGTATTCGCCCAGGGTGAAGGAGGTCGCGATGGGTTTGGTGGTGTTCTTCACCAGCGCATAGACCGTGTTGATGTCCAGATCGCGGTTGTCCGGCACATCCGTTGCCACGCAGCAGCGCGTGAACCAGGCCACGTTTTCCAGCTTGTCCTGCAGCCGGGCAAAATCATGCAGATCCGCGAGGGTAGAGGGGCGATAGAGCCCGGTCTCCATGTCCAGCGTGTTCACCGCCGCGCCGCCCGTGCCGAAATAGACCTTGTCGCCGCCCACCTCGATCGAGCGTTCCGGGTCACGGGCATGGAGGGTGAAGGTCTTGGGCGCCGTATCGATACATTGCTCGACAAGGGCGCGGGGCAGGCCGATCCGTTCGCCGCCCAGATCCTCCGCCCCGGCGGCCAACAGATCGTCCCAGAGCCGTTTCGGCACCTCGCCCATGCCAAGCTCGGACAGAAGCCGCAGGGCGGTGCCATAGATCTGTACCATGTCGCTGTCGCTGAGCGGGCGATAAACGCCACCGGGCACGCCGGGTGGGGCCGGATTGACCGCCACCGGCTTGGCCCGTTGGGCCAGTCGGGCCGAGCGCCCGGATCTGCGGGATTTCTGTCGGGTGTCAGCCATGGCGCCTCCTAGAGGCGATGGGACGCCAGCCCGGCAAATCTGGCAATACGGTTTTTTCAGATTGCGATTTTCGGGAACTAGAATTGCGAAAATGGCGAAACTGCGGTCTGTGATTGACCCTTGGGCGTGGTTTTTCCTCTTTAGGGGCAGAAAACGGAAAGGCCTGACCATGAAGACCCAGACCCGCGTCGTTGTTATTGGCGGTGGAATCGCTGGCTGCTCGACCCTCTATCACCTCACCCGCGAGGGCTGGACCGATGTCGTGCTTGTGGAACGGAACGAGCTGACCTCGGGCACCACCTGGCATTCGGCGGCGCAGGTCACCAATTTCGGTCAGACCCAGACCATGGTGGGCCTCAAGTCCCATTCCATCGCCCTCTACCAGGAGCTGCGCGATGATCCGGACTACCCGGTCGACTACAAGCATGGGGATGGCGGCATCCGGCTCGCCAATACCGAGGCGCAGATGGATGGCTACCGACACTTCGCCTCCATGGCGCGGGGGATGGGGGTCGAGTTCGAGGTGCTGGATGCGGCGGAATGCGCGCGGCGGCACCCGCTGATCTCGACCGAGAACCTGCTGGGCGGGCTCTGGGATCCGAGCGATGGGGATATCGACCCGGCGCAGCTGTGTCAGGCACTGGCGCGGCGCGCCCGCAAGGCCGGGGCCGAAGTGTACCGGAACACGCCGGTGACGGGGCTCACCCAGCACGCCGATGACAGCTGGACCGTCCATACCGACAAGGGCGACATCGCCTGCGAGATCGTGGTGAATGCCTGCGGCTACCGGGTGAACGAGGTGGGGGCGATGATGGGGGTGCATCACCCGGTCATGTCCATGGAGCACCAGTATTTCGTCACCGAAGAGATCCCCGCGATCCGCGAGGCCGGTCATCGGATGCCGCTCTTGCGTTGCCCGATCAGTGACTATTACTGCCGGCAGGAAAAGAACGGGTTGCTTGTCGGCTTCTACGAGCAGGACTGCAAGACCTGGGGGATGGACGGGATCGACCCGCATTTCGTCAACGCGCTCTGCCCGGATGATCTGGACCGGATCACCGATGTGCTCGAAGGCGCGTTCGAACGGATGCCCGCCCTGATGGAGGCCGGGATCCACACCGTCGTCAACGGGCCGATCACCTACACCATCGACGGCGCGCCGCTGGTCGGTCCGATCCCCGGCAAGCGCAATGCGTTCTGCATCATCGGTCTGCGCGCGGGTCTGGGCGAGGGGGGCGGTCATGGCTGGCTGCTCGCCCAGCAGATCGTCCATGGCGAGGCGGTCTATGACACCTGGGGTCTCGATCCGCGCCGTTTCACGGGCCATGCCAATGTGGAGCTGACCGCGTTGAAAGCCATCGAGGATTACCAGAACGAGTTCCGCTTCCACTTCCCGAACGAGCATCGCCCGGCGGGGCGCATGGCCAAGACCACGCCTCTCACCCCGGTGCTGGCGGCCGAAGGTGCGGAATTCACGGTGGTCAACGGGTGGGAGCGCGCGGAGCTTTTCAAACCCGACCCCGGGTTCGAGATCACCCACAGCTTCCGGTTTGACGAGGCAGAGGCGCTGGTCGCGGAGGAGGTCGCCGCGGTGCAGACCGCCGTCGGGCTGTGCGAGGTGAACGGGTTCAACCGGATCGAGATCACCGGGGCAGATGCCGAGAGCTTCCTTGACCGGATGATCTGCGGGCGGATGCCGCGCAAGGACGGGCGGGTCGGCCTGACCTATCTGCTCAATGACCACGGCATGGTGAAGGCCGAAGCGACGCTGGCCCGTCTGCCTGCCACGGATCGCGGCCCGGCGCGGATCTGGTACGGCTCGGCGGCGGCGGCGGAGTTCCATGACATGGACTGGCTGGCCCAGAATCTGCGCAAGGATGAGGATGTGCAGCTGCGCAGCCTGACCAATGACCAGACGATCCTCGTGCTGGCCGGTCCCAAGGCGCGCGAGGTGCTGAGCGCCGTCAGCCGCGGGAACTGGTCGGCCAAAGGGTTCCCCTGGCTCTCGGTCCGCGAGGCCTTTGTCGGGATCGCGCCGGTGACGGTTATGGCGGTAAGCTTCTCGGGGGAGCTGGCCTATGAGATCCATGTGCCCAATGCGTCCCTCTACACCGCCTACTTGTCCCTCCGCGCGGCGGGGGAGGCCCATGGTCTGCGCCTTTTCGGGGCGCGGGCGGTGGACTCCATGCGGCTTGAGAAAGGCTACCTGCACTGGAAGGCGGATATCCTGACGGAGTTCGACCCCTATGAGACCGGGCTCGACCGTTTCGTGACGCCGGACAAGCCCGATTTCATCGGCAAGGCGGCGTTGCTGGCACGGGAGGGGGCCGCGCGGCACCGGCTCGTGACCCTGCGCCTGCCCGGCGGGGCTGATGCGCCCCATGCGGCGGCTCATCCCGGAGCCTCGGTCATGTGCGGTGATGCGGTCGTGGGGACAGTGACATCCGGGGGCTATGGCCACCGGGTCGGTGCCAATCTGGCCTATGCCTTCCTCAAGCCCGGCGCGCCTGAGACCGGGCTGACGGTGGATGTGCTCGGCACACAGGTCGCGGCCGAGATCACCGAACGGGGGCTTTACGATCCGCAGATGGCGCGCGTTCGGGCCTGAGCCCGGGTGGCGCGAAAAGGTGCCGGCCCGCAGGGGTCTGCTGCGGACCGGCCGGGGCCATCAGGACAGGTGGTGGACATCCTGGAGGCCATAGACCGGGGTGGGGATACCCTCCATCCGGGCCTTGATCTGTAGCGACAGGAACTGGGAGTAATGCCGCGACTGGTGCAGGTTGCCGCCATGCATCCAGAGGTTCGGCACCTGGGTCGGCTTCCACATGTTGCGCTGCTCGCCTTCCCACGGACCGGGGTCCTTGGTCGTGTCCGACCCGAGCCCCCAGACCTTACCAAGCTGGTCGGCCTTGTCCTGACCCATCAGGTCCGCGACCCAGCCATTCATCGAGTTGTAGCCTGTCGCATAGACGATCAGATCCGCCTCGAGCTTGGTCCCGTCATCGAGGATTACGCCATCCTCGACCACCTCGGTGACCTGCCCGCGCTTGAGCTTGACCTCGCCATCGATGATGAGCTGACTCGCGCCGATATCGATGTAATAGCCCGATCCGCGCCGCAGGTATTTCATGAAGAGCCCGCTCTCGTCATCGCCCCAGTCGAGCCAGAAGCCTGCCTTCTCAAGCCCGGCATAGAACTCCTTGTCGCGCTCCTTCATCTCCGCATAGGCGGGGATCTGGAACTCGTGCAGGATCCGGTAGGGCAGGGACGCAAAGATCAGGTCTGCCTTCTCGGTGGTGACCCCGGCATTCACCGCCTCCTCGGAATAGAGCGCCCCGAGGCCCACATCCATCAGCGTGTCCGAGCGCACGATATGGGTTGATGACCGCTGGACCATGGTCACATCGGCCTCGCCTTCCCAGAGGGCCGCACAGATGTCATGGGCGGAGTTGTTCGAGCCGACCACCACGCATTTCTTGCCCTTGTAAGCGTCCGGACCCGGATGCTTGGAGGAATGGTGCTGGTCGCCCTTGAATTTCTCCATACCCGGGAAGTCGGGCATCCGCGCCTTGCCGGACATGCCCGTGGCCATAACAAGCTGCTTGGGCTTGAGGGTGACCTCTTCACCGTCGCGGTCCACCACGATGGTCCATTCGCCCGCCGCCTCGTCGAAGCTGGCCGATTTCGCCGTGGTGCGGGTCCAGTAGTTCAGCTCCATCACCTTGGTGTACATCTCGAGCCAGTCGCCGATCTTGTCCTTGGGGCTGAAGACCGGCCAGTTCTCGGGGAACTTGAGATAGGGCAGGTGGTCGTACCAGACCGGGTCATGCAGGCAGAGCGACTTGTAGCGGTTGCGCCAGCTGTCGCCGGGGCGGTCGTTCTTCTCGACGATGATCGTCGGCACGCCGAGCTGGCGCAGCCGCGCCCCCATGGCGATGCCGCCCTGTCCGCCGCCGATGATCACGCAATAGGGCTGCGTCGAATAGCCGAGCTCGGTCAGCTCTGTCTCACGCTCTTCGGCCCAGGTGGTGCGGTTGCGGCCCGCCCCGTGTTTCGCGCCGAGGGGACGGTCAAAGCCCTTGGGCTCTTCATGGCCCTTCAGCTCGACCATGGTGGTGAGCAGGGTCCAGATCTTGCCCTCTTTCAGACGGATCAGGCCGTAGCCGCGCGCGACATCGGTTTCAAAGGTGATCCAGGCGGTGGTCACGCCATCTTCCTCGGTGGCAAACTCGCCCTCGGCCACGTGCCAGTTGCGCGGCTTGGTCGTGGCCAGCTGGTGTTTCAGCATGTCCTCAACCTGCGCCTTGCCCTCGACCGTCTTGATGTTCCAGGTGAAGGTCACAAGGTCCCGCCAGTAGCAATCGTCCTGAAACATCTCGACGGCCCCGGCGATATCCTCGTCTGCCAGAGCCTTGCCGAAGCTTTCGAGGAAGGCCTCTGTCTGGTCTGTCACGGTTGTATCAAGCATCACGTCCTCCCGATTGTGCGCTGTCGGGGGCAAGCCTGCCCGACAAGTGCCGCCCACGGCTATGCCCGGGCCGGGGATGGGCGCAAAAAAGTCCCTGCGCCGGGCAGGGGCGTTGCGCGCGCAACACCGCGCAACAGGGCGCGCATCGCCTCAAGAGGGGGGTGTCAGCCCCGCCTTGCGCACCCGGCGCAACACGGTGGACCGGTTCACGCCCAGTCGTCGCGCGGCTTGGGACATGTTCCAGTTGCACGCATCGAGCAGGCTCTGGAGGTCCTCTTCCGGGGCGTCGGGGCGCGCCATCAGACCGGGCGCGGGCAGGTCCGGCAGGTCGATCACCTGTCCCTCGGTGACGGCGGCGGCCACGTCGAGCGCGGCCTGAAGTTCGCGGATATTGCCGGGCCAGGGGCGGGCAGCCAGCTCCGCCTTGGCGGCGGGCGAGAGGCTGAGCTCTTGCGCGCAATAGCGCCGCATCATCCGGGTGATCAGCCAGTCGAGATCATGGCGCAGGCGCAGGGGCGGGATCTCGACCCGGTGCCCGGCGAGGCGAAAATAGAGATCGGCGCGGAACTGCCCGGCGCGAACCGCCCCGGCCAGATCCTCGGTGCTGGCGGCGATCACCCGCAGGTCCGAGCGTGCCTCGATCAGGTTCAGCACAGCCGCCTGCCCTGCCGTGTCGAGATCGGCCGCGCCCTTGAGGAACAGCGTGCCCTGCGCGGTCTCGGGCAGCTTTGCCTCGACCAGCCCGGCGCAGCGCAGCACCAAGAAACCCTGCCCCGGAGGGCCGCAAAGATGGATCGCCCGGGCGAGCCGTTCCTTCCCGGTGCCGGTCTCGCCCTCCAGCAGCAAGGGGACCTGGGTCCGCGCAAGCTGCGCGAGGTTCCGCAGCAGAGGTGTCAGCACGGGATCGGGCCCCGCGAAACTGTCCAGCGGGCCCGGCAGGGCCTCGACCGGGGCGGCAGGGCGCGAGATCCGCGGGGCTTGCGGGGCGATGGCGTGGCCGAATACGCCGCGCCCGTCGCGCAGCCGCAGCACCCGGTCCTCGGTGGGTCGCCCGCGCATCAGGTCCGGCAGGTCATCGATCGAGACCTCCATCACCGTGTCGATCCGCGTTCCGATCAGGGTTGCCGGGTCCTCGGCCCCGAGCACTGTCTGCGCCGCATGGGTCATGCCGATGATCCGGCCGGAGCCGTCCAGCGCCACGGCGGCCTCGGGATCGACCTCGAGGAATTCCGGCGAAGTCGAGAAACGCAGCACCCAGTCGCGCCGCGCCGTGGTCATCAGATTGGCCATCTCGACGCGTCGGGCCGAGGACTTTACCAGGCTCATGGCGAGGTTCTGGCTCGATTTCGGGCCGGGCGAGCGCAAAAGCGAGATGTCGAGCACCGCCGATAGCTGTCCGAGCGAGTCGTAGATCGGCGCCGCCGTGCAAGAAAGCGGCGTATGCGCGATGCCGAAATGGTCGTCCTGATGGATCGTCACCGCCTCGCCGGTCACGATGCAGGAGCCCACGCCGCAGGTTCCGGCCAGATCCTCGGACCAGTCCGACCCGAGATAGAGCCCGGCCCGGCGCAACTCGTCCTCGAAGCGCGGATCGCCGAAGAAATCGACACAAACCCCCTGCGCATCGGCCAGAAGCAGCACGTAATTCTGCCCGGCCACCTGCCGGAACAGCCCCTGCAACCCGGACCGCGCTACGGCGATCAGCCGTTCCGATTGCTCGCGATGGGCGCGCAATTGCGTATCGGTGACGATATGGGGGGCATCCGCGCTGGTCGGGTTCAGGCCATAGGTATCAATGCAGCGGCGCCAGCTTTCGGTGACGATCGCATCGCGCCCGTTGCTGACGGCCTTGCCGCTGACGACACGGTCAATCTCCGTGACATGTGCCAGATCGCTCATGGCGTCCTCCCCTCGCCAATCCCGGGCCAGACTAGCAAGGACGCCGCGTCAAGGCGACACTGCTTTGGTGGCGGGTGCCCTGCATGCCGGGGGCGGGCTCACGAGACGGTGAACTCCGACCTTCGGCGCGTAGCGAGATGACATGATTTTTGCTACGGTCGTGCAGCTTCGGGGCGCATCAGATGTGCTTTGATGCCGGACGATCTGGGAGGAGAGCCTATGACACGTATCACCGCGCTGGCCACGACCGCCGCGATTCTGACCGCCACCACGGCCCTCGCGGGGTCCCAGACGCCGCTCGAGGATCCGATGAAATCGGGCATGTGGGACTATCATCAGGAGAACCTGCTGGGCGATCCGGCGGTGATTTCCTTCGATGATCGGGTGATCGTGCGCGGCCCGGCAGAGGCGGAGGATACGGTGAACGTGCCCCTTCTGGTGGATGCGACGGCGTTTGACGATGTCGAAGAGATCGTCATCTCGGCCGATTACGGCCCGATCCCCCATATCATGACCTATTACCCGGGGCAGGCGGAGGCCAAGATCTCCCTGCGGTTCAAGATCGATCAGGCCACGGCGATCCGGGCTTCGGTGCGCACGGCGGACGGTGCCTGGCATGTGGGCTCGACCTATATCGACGCGGCAGGGGGCGGCTGCACCGCGCCCGCCGCGGCCTATGCCAATGCGGACTGGTACGACAAGCTGGGCGAGATCCATGGCCAGATCTGGCCGGCCTCGGGCCGCGCCCGGATGGTGGTGGATCACCCGATGGATACGGGCCTTGCCGGGGATATCCCCGTCTTCATCATCGAAAAGCTCGACATTCAGAACGACGCGGGTGACACCCTCGCCCATCTCGAACTGAAGGAGCCGGTGAACGAGGACCCTGCCTTCACCCTCTATTTCGATCCCGCGACCATGCCGGCCGCGCTCCATGTGGATGGGCGTGACAACAATGGCAACGAGATCGAAGGTCTGCTCACGGCGTCCGAGACCCACTGATGATCACGCGACGGACGAGCCTGGGCCTTCTGGCCTCGGCGGCCCTGGTGCGCCCGGCGCGCGCCGCAAGCCGCCTGAGTTATGACCTGCGCCCGCAATCGGTGGCGAACGGGGTCTGGATGATCGAAGGCAGCACCGATTACTTTACCATGCAGAATGGTGGGGCGATCGTGAATTGCGCTCTGTTTCAAGGGCAGACGGGGCTGATCGTGATCGATACGGGCGCGAGCCTGCGCTATGGCGAGGCGCTCAAATCCGTGGCGGATGGGCTCGATCTGCGCGGGGTTTCGGCGGTGGTGAACACCCATCATCACCCAGACCACTTCTTTGGCAATCAGGTCTTCGCCGACAAGCCCATCCATGCGCTGGGCGAGACGATTCAGCAGGCCAATGCGAATGCCGACGCCTTTGCGGACAACATGTACCGGATCCTTGGCGATTGGATGCGCGGGACCGAGCCGGTCATGCCGCGCAACGTGATCGCGGGCGGGGATGTCACCATCGACGGGCGCGTGTTCGAGGCGCTGCCGCTCTCGGGGCATACGGCGGCGGATCTGGCCCTGCTCGACCGCGAGACGGGGATCCTCGTGACCGGTGATCTGGTGTTCTATGAACGTGCGGCGACCACGCCCTCGGCGGAGCTGCCGGACTGGCATGCCTCACTCGATGCGCTCGAGGCGCTGCGGCCGGAGGCGGTCCTGCCCGGGCATGGCCCCCTCGACCGGGGCGGTGCCGCGATCCCGCAGACCCGCGCCTATCTGCGCTGGCTGGAGGACACCTTTCGGGGTGCCGCGGCCTCGGGGCTCGACATGATCGAGGTGATGGATCTGGAGATCCCCGCGGAATTTGCGCGGCTGGGCTCGGAACCGGAGGAGTTCTATCGCTCGGTTTCCCATCTCTATCCCGGCATCGAGCTGGAGGTCATGCCCCGCGCGAACTAGGCGCGGGCGGCGGTCCATCAGTCCACATTGACAGGAACGGGGGTGGCGGGCACCAGCCTCCGGCCCTCGTCGAGCCAGCCATCTGTCCCCAGCCGGAACCAGTAGACCGCCCCGTAGCCGAGATCCGAGATCCGCTGGGCGGCGTTCCAGCTCATCCAGCAATCGGCAATGCAGAAGACCACGATCGGGCGATCCGGTTGGCCGTCCATCGCCGCAGCCAGATTCGTCTCGAGATAGGCCTGCATGGTCGGGCTCAGCCGTCCGCGCCCGGTCTCGGGCAGCCAGAGCGCCCCGGGCAGGCTCAGCCGCTCCTTCGAGACCAGCCATGTCCCGTCCAGCTCGTCGAATCGCGATTGGGCTGCGCCGAACACATCCAGCACCAAGGCACCTTCGGCGATCAGGGCCGCGGCGGTGTCCGTATCCACCAGCTGCGCAGGCGGCGGGATGTCCGAAGGGGTCGGCGCACGCTGCCGCCCGATGCGATAACCGGTGTCCGGATCAAAGAGTTCGGGCCGCTTGTCCCGCGCCTCGGCATAGGTCGCGGCTTGGGCGGGGAGGGCGAGATACAGGGCAAGGCACAGCAGGATCCGAAGCATGGCCCAAACTAGACCGCCCGGGCTGGCAAAACCATGCTTCTGACAACTGAGTAAAAGAGTCGGAATTGACTTTCCCGACTAAACCTGTCAACTTTGACTCCAACACCTCCAAACCCAAGAGCCCCGGCATGAAAATCGAAATGACAACAATCGCGGAAGGCCCTGTCCGGATTCCGGAAATAGATGTTCGCAAGATGCTGGGCGACGATCTGCGCGCCTATCTGCGCCTTGATGAGCAGATCTATACCCTCCGCATCACGCGCAACGGCAAGCTTATCCTCACCAAATAGGAGCGGACATGGCCAAGACCCCCAGCCCCTGCATTGATGTCTGCAAGTTCAAGCGGCAAGGTCATTGCATCGGGTGTTCGATGACGAAGGCGCAGAAGTCTCTGTTCAAGAGCCTCAAGAAGGACAGTCATCGGGAGGCCTTTGTGGCCATGCTCGTCCAGCAGCAGAAGATGCTTGGCAAATACAAGCATTGGGCGCCGGTCTATATGCGGAAATGTCTGAAGAAAAAGGCCAAGCCCGTGCAGGCCGTGCGCGACGCAGCCTGAGGCCCCGTCGCGCCAGAAGGTAAGGGTTCAGCGCAGATGCGCGCGCAGGAACCAGGCAAACTTCTCGTGGGTCTGACCGCGCGCGATGCAGAGATCCTCGGTCAGCGTATCGCCATGCTCGGCGGCCAGCTCGCCACAGCCCGCAAGGGTCGCGGCCAGGGTTTCCTGAGCGGATTTCATCGCTTCGATCATGGATTTCGCATCCCCGTGACCGTCATTCTCGGCGACTTTCGAGCGGGCGATCATCCCGGCCAGCGTGCCTTCGGCATGGGCGTCCAGCGCCTTCACACGCTCGGCCAGATCATCCTGGGCCTGAAAGTGATCCTCGTAGATTTCCTGAAACAGAGCGTGCAGCGGGCCAAATGCCATGCCGGTCACGTTCCAGTGGAAGTTCTGCGCGAGCATCGTGGTGACAGCGGTCTCAGCAACGGACTGATTCAACGCGTCTGCAATCGCCGTTTGCGCGTCTTGAGACAAGGCGGCGGCGGTTTGGGTCATGCTACCCTCCGTAAAGTATTTCTGATTTTTGGCTGGCGTTGGGCTGGCTGTCACCCAAACTTAGACTTGTTATAAGTCTTGGCAAGCACCAAGCAGCATCCGAACCGCAACTCGGGCGGGTCGACACACGCGACGCGCGATCAGAAAGTGCAAGCTATCCCAATCGGTTGCATCGATCCGGTCGAGCATGCTTAAAATCCATGCCTCATCGAAGGACAGGCTGTCCTCTCCGAGCCGGTAAATGATGATCCGCCGGTCCAGCGCCTCGGGCAGACAGGCGGCGAGGCTTTCAAACGGATGTGCGCGGTGCCGATCGGTCAGGCAGGTCTGCTCCAGCGAGCAATAGGGCCGGAACCGGGTCTGCCGCGCCGCGTTGCGCAGGGCCGTCAGCCGCGCGCGTCCTTTTTCCGACAAGTGCGCCACAGGGCGCTCGGGCGCCTTGGCTGGGCGCAGATCGGGGGCAAGGGGAACAGCGTGCAGGGGCATTGCGACGATCTTTGTTCGAATCTAATCCCGAGTAGATTTATCGGAAATCAGCGAGTTTGGCAATGCACCCGGGTAAAATTGTCAGGATTGCGTGTCACCTGGAAGTGTTAATCCCGCATTACGCGCATAGATCTTGGCGACCGCTGCATCATCCTCGGCTCCCAGCCCGGATCCGGCCGCTGCCATGAACTGCTGGAGCGCCGCCGCCGTGAGAGGGGCCGAGAATTTCGCCTCCGCCGCAATGTCGAGAACGATCCCCAGATCCTTGGGCCAGATATTGACCGAGCTGCGCGGCGTGTAATCCCCATCGACGATATGCGGGGCCCTGTTCTCGAACATCCACGAGGAGCCGGCGCATTTCGAGATCACCTCGACGGTCTTGGCCGGATCGACCCCCTGGGTCATGCCAAAGGTCACGGCCTCGGCCATGGCCGCGATATGGGTGCCCGCCAGCATCTGGTTGATCGCCTTCATCGCCGAGCCCGCCCCGGGTTCCGGCCCCAGTCCAAAGACGGTCTCGGCCATGGCCTCCAACGCGGGACCGGCCCCGGTGAACGCCTCTGCGGATCCGGCGGCCATGATGCTCAACGCGCCCTGTGCGGCCTTGGCCGCGCCGCCCGAGATCGGCGCGTCGAGGTAGTGCAACCCGGCCTCAGCACAGCGCGCCGCCATGGCACGGGCAAAGCTCGGCGGGACCGTCGCGCAGGCGATCACGGTGCCACCGGGGCGCAGGCTTTGCGCCCAGCCGTCCGGGCCAAAGAGGACGGCTTCGGTTTGGGCTGCGTTCAGAACCGCGATGACCAACGAGTCGATGGCCTCGGGCCGTTCCGCCAGCCCGCCCTCGGTCTGAAACCGGGCCATGGGCGCGGGCGCGATATCCGCGCCATAGACCGCATGCCCGGCCCGCAGCAGCGATTGCGCCATGCCATAGCCCATGGAGCCCAACCCGATCAGCGCCATCGTTTCCGTCATATCCTAGTCCTTTCGAGCCCGCAGAGCGCGGATCAGCGGCAGGCTCAGCATGCCCGCCGCGGCGATGGTCAGGCCAAGCGCAATCGGGTGACCGGTGAAGAAGGCCGCGAAGCTGCCATCGGTGATGATCAGGCCCTGCCGCAGGCTGAGTTCCAGTGTCGGACCCAGCACCATGCCGATGACCAGCGGCGCCATGGGATAGCCCTGCCGCCGCAGGATGAAGCCGACAATCCCGGCTCCCGCCATCACCAGCAAGTCGAACGGGTTCCCCCGCACGAAGAACACGCCCACGGTGCAGAGCAACGTGATCACGATCAGCATATAGGCCTCGCGCATCCGCAGAAGCGGGGCCGCCATTTTCGACACCACCATCCCCAGCGGCAGCAGCATCAGGTTGATGACGAAGAACCCGGCAAAGATCGACGCCATGAGGACGGGGTTGTCCTCCATCAGGCGGATCCCCGGCGTCACCCCGTGCAGGGTCAGTGTGGCGAGCATCACCGCCGTGATCGCGTCGCCGGGGATGCCGAGCGCCATGGTCGGCACCAGCGCGCCACCGGTCACGGCATTGTTCGCGGATTCGGACGCGATCAGGCCGTCGGGTTCACCCTTGCCGAAATTGTCCTTAGTCGGGGCAGAGCGGCGCGCCTCGGCATAGGAGATAAACGCGGCCGTGGCCGCCCCGGTGCCGGGCAGGATGCCGACGCCGTTGCCGATGGCCACGGATTTGACGAGGCCCCGGACCCGGCCCTTCCACTCGGCCAGCTTCGGCAGGACGATGCCCTTGAAATCCACCAGCATCCCGGCCGGATCCGGGCCGGCGCTTGCGCGGATCAGCACCTCCGACAGGGCGAAGACCCCGATCACCACCGCCAGCAGGTTGAAGCCCGCGATCAACTGAAACTGCCCAAAGGTGAACCGCGCCTCACCGGTGATCGGATCACCGCCGACCGTGGACAAAAATATCCCCAGCATCCCCGCCATCAGGCCCTTCACAAGGCTCCCTTCGGAGACCGAGACGATGCAGGTCAGGCCCAGCAGGATCAGGGCAAAGGTCTCGATAGGCCCGAAATTCAGGGCAAAGGCCGCGAGTTGCGGCGCGGCGAAGATCAGCACGACCGCCGAAACGAGCCCGCCCGTGACCGAGGCGATGGTTGCCCAGCCGAGCGCCTTGCCCGCCTCGCCCCGCTGGGCCATGGGAAACCCGTCGAGACAGGTCGCCGCCGATTGCGGCGTGCCGGGCGTGTTGATCAGGATCGCCGAGATCGACCCGCCATAGACCGAGCCCGCATAGATCGCGAGCAGGAGCAGGATCGCCGGGGCCTGATCCATGGTCAGGGTGAAGGGCAGGATCATCGCCACGGCCACGGTGGACCCGATCCCCGGCAGCGCGCCGAGAATGATCCCCAACATGGTGCCGACGCTCAGCACCAGCAGGCCTTGCGGCGACAGAAGCAGGGCAAACGCCTGGGGCAGAAGCTCAACCATTCAGAGCCACCACAGGAACGGCGAGACCGGCAGCGGCATCGTCAGGATATGATTGAACAGCAGCACCAGACCGCCCGGCACCCCAAGTGCAATCCCGGCGAGCGCCAGCGGGTTGCGCACCTCCAGCACCCAGAGCATGCCGAAGGCCAGCGGTACCGAACAGAGGAAGAAGCCCAGCTTGGGCAGCAGGATCACATAGGCCACAAAGGCCACCGAGATCGCCGCGACCGTGCCGAGCCGGATCGGCTTGGACGTCGGCTGCGCCATCACATCGCTCATCACGTTGAGCAGGGCGAGGGCCACCCACATCATCAGAACGATCCGGGGAAAGAACATCGGGCTGAACGCGCCGCCCAGATCCGCGAATTGCAGGCCAAAGGTGCTGAGCATGAGCCCCGCGCCAATCAGCAGCAATATCACTGAGACGACCGATCGTTCGGTCAGCATACGCGTCATCCCGCCCCTCCCCCGAGCAAGATAGGGCCGCGCCCGGGGTCTTGCCCGGGCGCAGCGGATGGGATGGTCTTAGAGACCCGCCGCCTCGATCAGGGCGCCGTTGGACTCGTATTGTGCCCGGAAGAACGCCTCGAACTCCTCGGAGCCGCGATAGTTGATCACGGTGGAGGTGTTGGTCGCGAACTCCTGGAAGCCGTCGGAATTCACCGCCGTCTCGCAGGCCGCTTCGAGCTTGGCGACAACCTCGGGCTCGACACCGGCGGGCGCAAAGAGGCCGCCCCACAGGTACAGCTCGTTCAGAGGCGCCTCGATCCCGGCCTCGGCGGCGGTGGGCACATCCGGGTAGTTCTCGAGACGCTCATCGTTGAACACCATCAGCGGGCGGAAGTCGCCGCGCGACATTAGGATCTCGGTATCGCCGAAGAATTGGATCGTGCCTGCCGCCATGGCCTGCACCGCGGGGCCGGAGCCCTGGAAGGGCAGATGCTTGAGCTTGTCGAGCACACCCAGACCGGCAAAGCCCGCCACGGTGGTCAGGTGGGTCATCGCGCCCGGACCGGAGGAGCCGTAGATCAGTTTGCCCGGCTCCGCCTCGATGGCGGCAATCGCCTCTTCGATGGAGGTGTAGGGGCTGTCAGCGGTGGTGAACAGCAGCGTCGGCGAGGCCGCGACCGAACAGATCGGCGTCCAGCTGTCCACGTCATAGGGAACGTCCTTGATCTGCGGCTGGATCGTCGAGACGGTGATCGAGAAATAGCCAAGCTGGTAGCCATCCGCCCGCTGACCGGCCAGCGCGCCTGCGGCCACGGTGCCGGAACCGCCCGCCATGTTCGACACAAAGGCGTCGCCGCCGATGGCTTCGGCGAAATGCGGAGCAAAGCCGCGCAGCAGCAGGTCCGTACCGCCGCCCGCGTTGAACGGGGCAATCAGGTTGATGGGGCGCTGCGGAAAATCATCGGCAAGTGCCGTTGTCCCGACCATGGCCACGGTCGCGCTCAGCAGCGCGGAGAGCGTCAATGTCTTCATGTCTTCCTCCCTGGTATCGCCTTTATTGCGATTGGTAACGTTGTCACGACATATGGTAACGTTGTCAATAACCCTGTTATAGGGCTATGCTGACCCGTATCCACCGATTGCAACTGGAGCTTGCCGTGCCCGATGGGGACTCTCGTCCGACGCTGAAACACGTGGCCGCCCGGGCGGGCGTCAGCCTGATCTCGGCGTCGCGGGTCATGCGCGGTGCTGCGCATGTCTCTGCCGATCTGCGCCAGAAGGTCGAGGCGGCTGCGAGCGAGCTGGGCTATAGCCGCAACCGGATCGCGGGGTCCTTGCGCGGGCAGTCGAGCGATCTGATCGCGGTGATCGTGCCCTCCATGTCCAACCATGTCTTCCCGCCCATCGTCGATGGGATCGATGCGGCCCTGCAGGGCAGCCGGTTCCGCCCGGTGCTCGGCATGACGGGATATGACATCGGGACCGAAGAGACGATTTTGCGCGACCTGCTCTCCTGGACCCCGTCGGCGGTCATCCTCAGCGGGGCGGAGCATACGGAGGGGACGCGCAAGCTTCTGATGCGCCATTCCGGCCCGGTGGTCGAGATGCTGGACACCGATATGGTGCCCATCGATCTGGCGGTCGGGATCTCCCAGCGCGCCGCGGGTGAGATGATGGCCACCCATCTGATCGCGCGCGGCTATCGGCGGATCGGCTTTGTCGGGGCCTGGGGCGGGCGCGACATGCGCGCGGCCAAGCGGCTTGCGGCGCTTGCGGCAACGATCGAGGCCAATGGCTTGCCGCCTCTGGTCCAGCATATCGCGACCGAGCCGTCCTCCCTGCCCGTTGGGGCCGAGGCGGTGGGCGTGCTGCGGGCCATGGCACCGGATCTCGACGCGGTGGTCTTTGCCAATGACGATCTTGCGCTGGGTGCTCTGTTCGCCTGTCAGTCCGCCGGGCTGTCGGTGCCCGGGGATCTGGCGCTGGCCGGGTTCAATGGGCTCGACATGTGCCAGGTGATCGCGCCCCGGCTCACCACGATCCAGACCCCGCGATTCGAGATCGGGCGCACGGCGGGGCGGCTCCTGCTCGCCAATCTGGAGGGCGAGACGCGCCCGCCTCCGGCGACGCTGTCCCTGCGCCTGATCGAGGGCGAGACGACCTAGAGATAGGGCTCCAGCAGCGGTCGGATCGCGATCTCGGCCCTGAGCCGCGCCGCCAGCAGGAACATCCCCCCCATCTTGCGCTGCAGATAGAGCGCGTCCATGGGCGGGATCACCCAGAAATCCCGATCCTCTGCGAACTCCATGCCCGCCTCCCGCAGCTCGCGCGCCAAAGGGGTCGTGGCGAAATCGACGGGGGCATCGCTGCGCAAGGGCGTCATGGCCATGTCGACCATGTCGAGGATCGGCTTACGATGCTTCGGGGCGGTGCCCGGTTCGAGAAACCCGATCGCCTCCATCGCGGACCGGGTCGCGCTGCGATCGGCGCTGAGCCCGGCACGCATCAGGTCGCGGTACTGGGCGACAAGCCCGGGGGCAAAAGCGCGCGACGCTCCGAAATCCAGCAGCACGATCCGCCCGGTCGCGGGTTGATAGCGGTAATTGGCGAAGTTCGGGTCGGTCTGCATCAGCCCGAACTCGAACAGCTCGCGCAGCATCAGCCGGATCAGCCCGGCCACGACCCGGTTCCGGGTCTCCGCATCAGCCTCGGTCAGGCTCTCGACCGCGACACTCTCGACGAAGCTCATCCCGAGGATGTCGGGCGTGGTGAGGTCCGGATAGCCCTCGGGCACGAGGTAGTCGGGGTCCTTGTCCAGCAGCGCCCCGAACCGGGCGAGCATGTCGGCCTCGCGGGCATAATCGGCCTCTTCATGGAGTTGGCGGCGGGCCTCTTCCATCAGCGGCGCGAGGTCGATTTCTTTCGGGACCAGCCCGGACACCCGCATCAGGCTCGCCACGTTGCGCACATCGCTGTCGATGCTGTCGCGGACGCCCGGATACTGGATCTTGAGCGCGACGTCCCGACCATCCTTCATCCGTGCGCGGTGCACCTGCCCGATGCTGGCCGCCGCCACGGGGCGCACGTCGAATTTCGCGAATTTCCGGCGATAGTCCGGGCCCCAGTTGCGCCGGAGCACCTGATCGAGCTGCTGCGGCGGCATGAAATGGGCATCCGCGCGCAGATGTCCGAGGATCTCGGCCAGCTCCGGCGGCAGGAAATCCCGGCCCTCAAGGCTCAGAAGCTGGCCGACCTTCATCGCGGCCCCGCGCATCTGCGCAAGCTGTGCGGTGATCCGGGCGGCGTTCCCGGGGGTCAGCAGAAGCTCTTCGAATTTGGGGCGACGCCCGGTCAGAAGCTGCCGACCGCCCTGCACCGCCATGGAGCCTGCGACGCCCGCCGCCATCCCGCCAAGCCGCGCCATACGCGACGCGCGGGAGTTGGGCACGGGCAACCCGCGCGGTTCGTGGACATATTTGGTCATGCAGGGCGAGCTAGGGCGCAGCCGCCGCCCCGCCAGCGGTTACTTCAGCTGCAGGCTGCTGACCCGCGCGGCAATCTTGCCATCGGTGTCGTCGCTATCGGCAGACACCCCGAGCCCGATCAGGACAGGGGCCTCTTCGCCAAAGGCCTTGCGATAATCCGCGCGCAGATCAACATTCTCGGCAAACTGCCCGGTGCCCGGCCCGCGCTTGACGATGGTCACAAGCCCCGGGTGGTAGGGGCTGGGCAGCACGGCGTTCTTGGCGTGATCGCCCCCCCAGACATAGACCAGCGCCTTTGTGCCCGGCGCCTTCAGCAGCTTGCGTGCCGAGCTTGGATCGACCGTGGCCGCCGTGCCTTCATCGGTGAACACGAAATACAGCGCGAGGTTGCGGTCATCACCGCCCTTGCGCCGCAGATCCGTCGCGCCGACGCCCTCGGCCACGGCCCATTGCCAGGATGCCTTGCCCGCATCGCGCGAGGTCTCGGGCACCGCCCGCCACAGAAGCGAGACCGTCCCGTCAGAGATCACGTCGAGGGATCCGCCCTTTTGCACGAAGTCATTCGTGAACAGTCGCAGGAACCCCTGCTCGCGCCATGACCCGTCAAAGGGCACAGGCTCGGCGAAGGCCGGGGTGGTCAGGGCAAGGGCGAGGGCGGTGAGTGTGGCACGGTAAGTCATGTCTCTGAGCTAGCGGGCCCACGGGCCTCGGGCAAATCAACGGCTCTCACGCCTGTGTGACGCTCTGTTGCAAAGCGCGGCTCAGCGCAGGCGGACCCAAAGGCTCGCCGCCACGATCAGGGTCGATCCGGCCAGCAGTGACAGGGTGGGCACCTCGTCAAAGACAAAGAACCCCACGGCGGTCGTCAGCACGAGGCTGAGATAGCCGAGAATGGCGAGCATCCCGGCCTCGCCCAGCTTGTGCGCGCGCAGGAAACAGAACTGCGCTGCCTGGGCGAAGGCGCCAATGGCCAGCAAAGCCGGCCAGTCGCCAGGGGCTACGGGGGTCCATTGAACTGCCGCGACCGGTGCCAGTACCAGCGATAGTCCGGCTGTGTAGAAGGTCATCAGCACGACGGTTGGCGCGGTCTTCAACCGCCGGGTCACGATCACCGCACCCGTGCCCGCCAGGATCGTCACTGCGAGCGCCCAGAGCGCGGGGTCATAGGCCACCGTGCCCGGCTGCAGCGCGATGGCGACACCGCAGAGGCAGACGAGCGCCGCGACCCACTGGCTGCGGCGGATCGGCTCGGCCAGCAGCATTGCGGCCATGGCCATCAGGACAAGTGGCCGGGTGAAGTTCATCGCCGTGAAAAGCGCGAAGGGCACCCGCGCGATTGCGTAGAAGGAACAGGTCAGCGCCAGCGCCGAGAGCCCCACGCGCAGCCCATGGAGCGGCAGGTTGGTGAGCGTGCGAAACGCCGCGCGGTCCCGCCAGATCCAAGGCAGCATCAGGATCAGCCCGACCCCGGCCCGGATCAGCACAAGCTGGGCAGCGGGGACCTCCAGCCCCATGGCCTTGACGATCGACAGCGCCCAGATGTTGAGCGCCATATCCGCCAGCAGCCATCCGCCGCCCCGGCGATTGCCCTCTGAACCCCGCGTTTGGCTGTCGCCGCTCACCCGGCCCGGGGTGCGGTGAGGTTCATCACCAACCGGAACGCACCGGGGGTCAGACGTTCCATCTGGTGGTGCAGGATCAGCGCGCAATGAACATGCCGCCCGGCGCCGATCTCGGCGGCCAGCAGCGCGCCGCGATGGGGGGCTTCGCCCGGATCGGCCATCTCCAGAAGCGGGGTGTAGGCCGCGTCCCAGGATTTGGCGAAATAGAGCCCGCGCTCCTTGTGCCAGCCTTCCCAATCCTTGGGGCCGATGCGGTTCGGATGGGTCAGGCAGGGGTGATCGGGGGCGAGGGCCGTGACCTCAGCCCGCTCATCCGTGACCCGCCAGCGCAGGGAGGGTTGCCCGATCTCCAGTGGGCGCGGCGCGGTCCGGGCGGCATCCCAGTTGTCCCACGGGCGGTGATAAAGCGTCAACAATGTGCCGCCCTGCGCCACCCAGTCATGGATCGCCGGCAGGGCCTCGGTCAGCCCCTTCCGCATCCGGATCGCAAAAATCCCGATGACCAGCGTGTCGTAGCGGGCCAGGGCTTCGGCATCGCTCAGCTCGCGATCGCTGAGCGCGGTGACATCCGCCCCGATCTGACCGAGCCAATGGTCAACCCGGTCATTGCCTCCTCCGATATAGCCGATCCGCCCGGGATGCAGCGCAGCGTCGAGAACGCGGACCTGCACCTCCGCCGCGCCCGACAGAAGGCGGGGCGCCGTATGGTCATGGACGATGAGCTGGCTTTCATGGGCCGGGGCCCCGTCAAGGGTCAGGGGCAGGCGGTACAGCCCCTCCGCCGGATCCTTGGGCAGGGTCACGCGCAGCCCGGTGGCCGTGGGCTCGGCCCGCCACCCCTCGGGCAGGGTGATCCCGGGCGTGGCCCCGGATGGACGGATCTCCCGCAGGATCAGCTCGATCACCTCCGGCGGCGCGGCACGGTTCACCGCGATGCGCGTCTGATCACAGGACAGGCTCCGCGCGGGTTGGACCAGCGGCGGCGTCTCGAAAGGCAGGGAGGTCACGCTCTCGACCCCCAGCGCGCGCGTCACCACGCGCAAGGCGGGCGTGCTCGGCGCGTCGGGCAGGAAAACCGGCGGATAGGCGTCCGAGGGCGCGGCTTCGGGCCCGGGGCCGATCGCGCTGCCGCCCTGCACCCAGTCGGGGGGTAGCATCGGCATGACCTCGACCGAGCCTGTCTCAGCGAAGTGTTCCACCGTCAGCTCGGTGACCTCGCCCGGGGCCAGTACTGTGCGCGCCACATGGCCATGGATCTCGACCCCGGCAGCCGCGCGGATCAGGGTCGAAAGCTGTGCGATCTTGCGGGCGATCCGATGGGCGCTGCGTGGCGGGTTCCGGGCTTCGGCCGCCTGGCGCAGGGCCTGCAGGGCGGCGGTCGCCGCGGCGAGGATGCCGGCCGTGTCGGGAAAGGCAGCCGCGGCGCGGGCGATCTGCGCCTCCGCCTCAGCCAGATCGGCCTTTGCCGGGCTGTCCAGCGCGCTGAGCGCGGCGGGCAGACCGTCCGAAACCGCAGTGTCAGGGCCCGTTGTCCGCCGCCGGGCCAGATGCAGAGGCAGATCGCGTCCCGCCCCGCGCGGGACCCAGCGGCCCATGGCTTGCGTCCGGTGGCAGGCGCGCGATTGCTGACCGATCTGGGCATAGTCCCAGCCCGTGACCGGATCGCGCCCGGCGGCGGGCACGGTCATCGTGGCCGGAGGCGGCGGCAGGTTATCGTCATAGGCCTGCCCCGCACCGGACCATGCGGGCAGATAGAGCTTCGCGATCTCCCATGGCGCGCCGAGCTCGGGCGCAAAACCCGGATCGGCGGCCAGATCAAACGCTTCATGGGCGGCCTGTGTCATGGCCCGGTGATGGCCATGCTGGCCCGGCACATCAAGGAAGGTGGGGCAGAGGATATCCGGCTTCTCGGCGCGGATCACCTGTACCAGCCGGGTCAGGGTGCGGTCGCGGCCCCAATTGCGCAGGGTCTCTTCGCCGGATTTCGAGAAGCCGAAATCGAAGATCGCATCGTCTGGGTGCTCGGACAACCAATAGAGCCGCAGGGGCAGGATCTCGGCCGCGCGCTCCATCTCTGCGGTGCGCAGGGTGCCAAGCGCGGTGGTCGCCTCGGTCCCGATATCGTTCTGCCCGCCTTCGCCGCGATTGGCGCAGACATAGCTGAGCTCGATCCCGTCGCGCCAGCTCAGCGCGGCGAGCATGTCCGAGATCTCATCATCCGGGTGGGCGCCCGAATTCATGAAACTCACCGTTGTCTGCAGCGGGCGCAGGGCGCGCCACAGCGCGGTGATGCGGGGCGCGGCGCGTTGGGCGGCGATGCGGGTCTGGTCCGGGGTCGGCATGGCGACGGCTCCTCAGGCGGAGAGACTGAATTGCGGCGAGAGCGCGTTGCTGAGCACGAGGGCAGCGGCCCCGCGCGTGGCGGTAAGACGCCCGCAACTGCCCACTTGTAGGCGTGGGTATTGCCGGTCCGGGCGGTGGGCGACCGAAACCTCCGGCAGGGTGATCCGCGCGACCATGGCCTCGACGATCTCTGCGGGCATGGCCCCGCCCAGCAGGATGGTTTCCGGGTCGAACAGGTTCTCGAGCAGGGGAAGGACCTGCGAGAGGGCCGCCGCCGCGCCGTCGATCCATGTCAGCAACGCGGGGTGCCCATCGGCAAAGTGGCGCGCGAGCTGCTCGATGTCATTTCCGGGCAGGCCGGCGCGGGCCAGATGGCTCTGGACCGCGTTGCGGCTGGCGCAGTTTTCCAGAGTGCAGGGGCCGTTCGGGGTTATGACCGGGATCTGGCCGAGCTCTCCCGCATTGCCAAAGGCACCGGTGATAAGCTGCCCATGGGCGACGAGCCCGAGCCCCAGTCCGGACCCGAAATAGAGATAGCCGAAGGTCTGCAGACCTTGGGCCAGCCCGCCCAGCCGCTCGGCCATGGCCGCCGCATTGGCGTCGTTCTGCACGAAGACGGGTCCTTCGAGGGCGGTTTCGAAAGCCTCCTGCACATTGATATCGGTCCAGCCGGTCAGGTCCGCCGACGCCCCGGACAGCCCGGTCGCGCCGAACGGGCCGGGCATCACGAGACCAGCCCCGAGGAGCTTGTGCTGCGCCTGCGGGCAGCTCGCCAGAAGCCGCTGTTTCAGGCTCTTTACAAGGGGCAGGATGGTCTCGGGCGCGGTATCGGTCAGGGACACCCGCTCGGTCGCCTGGATGGCACCGCCCAGATCGAGCAGGGCGCCGACGATGGCCGTCTGGCGCACTTCGATCCCGAGGGCGAACGCCCCGCCCGGGTTGATCTGGTACTGCATCGCCGGAAGGCCGCGCCCCACCGTCCGCGCGCCACAAGGTTCCAGGAGCCCATCGGTTTCGAGATCGGCGATGATGTTGCTCACGGCTTGCGTGCTCAGCCCCGTGGACCGGGCGAGCGCGGCGCGGCCCATGGGGCCCGCGGCCTGGATCTGGCCGAGGATGACATGCCGGTTATGGCTGCGCGACCGGGGCGCATTGGCGCCGGGGGAGGGGGGGATCAGGGCCATGCCTTCAGGATTAAGTCAAATCAGTTGATAGCTCAAGTGACTTGACCTAAGCTCGCCCCCAGTGCGGGGCGCGCGCAAGCTGCGGGCCGGAAGACATCATCAGGGAGACGATAGATGACGACAGAATTTCGCAAGCTGACCCTGGCCGGGATGACCAGCCTTCTGGCGCTGGGCGCGGGGGCGGCGCAGGCCGAAAAGGTCGAGATCGAGTACTGGCAGTATTTCTTCGATGCGCGTGTCACGGCGATGGAGCAGCTGATCGAAAGCTTCGAGGCGGCCAACCCGGATATCGACGTGACCATGACCCATTTTCCCTATGCGGATTACCGCACCAAGGTCGCCGCAGCGGTGCCTGCGGGCGAGGGGCCGGATGTGGTGCAACTCTTCTATGGTTGGCTGAACGATTATGTGGAGGCCGAGCTGATCCAGCCGCTGCCGGCGGCGGATTTCCCGCCAGAGACCATCGAGGCGGAGTTCTTCCCCATGGTCGCGGCCATGCGGGAGGGCGACAATTACTGGGCCCTGCCGACGGCGGTACGCTCGCTTGCGCTCTTTTACAACGAACGGCTCTTTGACGAGGCGGGCATCGACGCGCCCCCCACCACGCTGGACGAGCTGGTCGAGACGGCGGCCAAGCTGACCAAGCGCGATGGCGCGGGCAATATCACCCAGGTGGGGATCACGGCGGGCATGACCGCGCAGGATCACCACTGGTTCCGCGAAGTGCTGGTCCGGCAGATGGGCGGGGAGCCTTATCTCGATGACTACCAGACCGTGAACTACAACAGCGAGGCCGGTCAGAAAGCGCTGGAATTCTACACCAATCTCTTTACCGGCGATGACGCTGTGAGCGCGATTGGCTTCATGGACGAGCCTCAGGCCGCCTTCAAGGCGGGCCGCGCGGGCATGCATATCGACGGGTCTTTCCGGATCGGGTCGCTGAACAAGACGCGCGGGTTGAAATGGGGTGTGACCGAGCTTCCGGCGACGGCGGATGGCGCACGGTCGAACTACTCGTCCTATTGGGTGAACGCCATCACCACCAAGGCGGAGGGCGCGAAATACGACGCATCCGTCAAGTTCATGCAATACATCACCTCGGATGAGGCGATGCAGGTCTGGCTTGATGTGGTGGGCGAACTGCCTGCCAAGCCCTCGGTCGGGATGACCGATGCGAATGCCGCCGACGAGACCTTTGGCCCGTTCATCCGGGGTCTGGCCTATGCCAACACCACCAAGTTCGCCAATGAGAGCGCCCAGCGTCAGCTCATGGTGGAGATGGTCGAGCGGATCACCCTGCAGGATGTCTCGCTGGCCGACAGTCTCGCCACGGCGGCGGAGGCCGAGCAGGCGATCCTCGACGATTACTACGCCGACTGAGATCGGTGGCACCGCCCGGGCGAGCCGGGCGGTGCGGACCCGCCCCGGACCACCGCGATCCGCCCTACAGGATCCCGGGGCGGGTAAACCCCTTGCAGAGAGCCGCCGATGCCGGGCTATTCCAACCTGTCGATCAAACAGAAGCAGATCGTCTGGGCGTGGATCTTCCTCGCCGTCCCCGTTCTGTTTTACGGGATCATCCGGTTCTATCCGACCGGCAACGCTTTTCTGATCTCGTTTCAGGACTGGAACCTGCTCGGGGACCGGACCTGGACCGGCTGGGACAATTACGAGAAACTGATCGCTGATCCGGTCTTCTGGAAGGTGTTCAAGAACACGTTTCTCTACCTGCTGATCGGCACGCCGGTCAGCCTCGTGATCGCGTTTGCGGTGGCCTATCATCTGGACAAGCTGCGCTTTGCCCATGGCTTCCTGCGGATGCTCTATTTCCTGCCCTTTATGACCTCCGCGGTGGCCATGGCCTGGGTCTGGCGCTGGTTTTACCAAGGGGTGCCGATCGGGCTGTTCAACAACCTGTTGGCCTCGGTGGGTATCGCACAGATCGAGTTTCTGAACTCGACCACCAATGCGCTCCCGGCGGTTCTGGCCCCGGCGGTCTGGGCGGGGCTCGGGTTTCAGATCATCATCTTCATGGCCGGTTTGCGGGCGATCCCGACCTCCTATTACGAGGCGGCCAAGATCGACGGGGTGAGCAGCTGGACCGTATTGACACAGATCACCATCCCGCTTCTGCGGCCCACGATCGTCTTCATCGTGGTGTTTTCCTCCATCGGATTCCTGCGGATCTTCGATCATGTCTTCAACATGACGACGAACAATCCCGGCGGGCCGCTGAATTCCACCAAGCCGCTGGTTCTGATGATCTACGAGACTGCCTTTTCGAGCTTTGACATGGGCTATGCGGCGGCGCAGACCGTGGTGCTCTTTCTGATCCTGCTGGTGGTGAGCCTGATCCAGCTCTGGCTGTTGAGGACAGACCGATGAGCACGTTTGAGGAGATCCGTCCGACCGCCAGTGCGGCACTGGATGCCAAGGGTCCGAAGAAGCCGCGCAATATGGGGCAGGTGATCCGCTGGTGGATCCTGTTTGTCGGCGGGATCCTGATGATCATGCCGATCGTCTACATGATCTCGACCTCGCTGAAATGGCCCCACGAGATTTACAACGTCAACCTGATCCCCGACGAGCCCACCCTCGAGAACTACACTTTCGTGCTTGAGGATGGGCGGTTCTACGGCTGGTTCATCAACTCGCTGATCATCGCGGTGCTGACGACAATCTCGAACCTCTTTTTCGACAGCCTGGTGGGGTACACGCTCTGCAAGTTCAAGTTTCCGGGGCGGACGCTGGTCTTCATCGCGATCCTGTCGACCCTGATGATCCCGACCGAGATGCTTGTGATCCCGTGGTACCTGATGAGCCAGAGCCTCGGCTGGCTGGACACCTATTGGGGGATCATGTTCCCCGGCATGATGACCGCCTTTGGCGTGTTCCTGATGAAGCAGTTTTTCGAAAGCGTGCCCGATGACTTTATCGAGGCCGCGCGGATCGACGGGCTGAACGAGTTCCAGATCTGGTGGACCGTGGCGATGCCTTTGGTGCGGCCCGCGCTGGCGGCATTGGCGATCTTCGTGTTCCTCGGGAATTGGACGGCATTCCTCTGGCCGCTGATCGTGACCAACTCGGTGGAGATGTACACGCTGCCTGTGGGGCTGTCGGGCTTTGGCGACGAGGCGGATGTGCAATGGGAGCTGATCATGACCGGGGCGGCGATTTCGACCATCCCCACACTGATCGTGTTCCTGGTGTTCCAGCGCTTCATCATCCGCGGCGTCGTGATGGCGGGGCTGAAGGGGTGAGGGCCGGTCCGACACCGTCGGCAATCGGTCCAGTGGACCGATTGAGGCCCGAACGGGCGGAGCGCTGGGAAAGTGGCTCGTCGCGGTTCTCTATCCAGATGGCGCGCCCTTGGCTTCGTCAGAATTTGAGTATTTGGGGAACAATGAGGGGGGCAGTATGAGCGGGTCAGCCCTCGCGCCGGTTTCGGCGATTGATCACGGGCATCTCTATGTGGCGGATCTGGATGCGGCTGTGGCTTGGTATGGGCGGGTTCTGGGATTGTCCGAGTTGCCCTTTCGGCCGCGGGCGGCGGAGGGTCGCTACATGGCGACGCCCAAGGGTCAGTATTGCGCGACGATCTTCCCCGGGCGGCCGCCATCGGATGGGGATCACACCAAGGCGTTTCGGGTCACGGGCACGGTGTTTCTGGGTTTTGCCGAGGTTCTGCCCCATCCGGATGTCATGGGGCGGACGGGTACGCCGTTGCGGATCGAGGACGCAGATGACCATGGCCGGGCCTGGTCGTTCTATTTTCAGGATCCCGATGGCAATCATCTGGAGCTGACCACCTATGACCATGACAAGGTCCGCGCCGTTCTGGGGGAGCCATGACCGACCATTCGACCTTTCCCGATCCGACCTATCGCGACACGGTGCTTGCCCCGCTTTTTGAGGGGGTGAAGGCCCATTACGCGGCGCATATGGGCGCGATCAATCGGGCGCATCTGGTGATGCTGGTCGAGACCGGGATCCTGGGCGCAGGGGATGGGGCGGCTTTGGCGCGTGCGCTGGCGGATATCGACGCGGAGGTCGAGATCCCCAAGCTCACCTATACGGGCGAGCATGAGGATTACTTCTTCCTCGTGGAGGCTGAGTTGCGCGCGCGGCTCGGGGATCTGGGCGGGGCGCTGCACACGGCCCGGTCGCGCAATGACATGGACCACACGTTGTTCAAGCTGGCCCTGCGCAGCCGGGGGGGCGAGGCGCAGGGACTGGTCCTGAACCTTGCCGAGGCTCTGATTGCCAAAGCCGAGGTCGAGCGCGACACCCTGATCGTGGCCTATACCCATGGCCAACCGGCGCAGCCCACCACCTTTGGGCACTACCTGACGGCGGCGGCAGAGGTGTTGCTGCGGGATGCGGCGCGGCTCGACGCAGCGCTTGAGGGGTTGGAGCATTGCCCAATGGGCGCCGCCGCCATCACCACCAGTGGTTTTGCAATTGACCGGGACCGCGTGGCGGAGCTGCTGGGCTTCGACGGGCCCTTGCGCAATTCCTATGGCTGCATTGCCAGTGTGGACTACGTGACCGGGCTCTATTCCGCGCTGAAACTGGTTTTCCTCCATCTCGGGCGGGTGGTGCAGGACATGGCCTTCTGGTCGTCGTTTGAGGTCGGGCAGCTTTATGTGCCGAACGCGTTGGTGCAGGTCAGCTCGATCATGCCGCAGAAACGCAACCCGGTGCCGATCGAGCATATGCGGCATCTGGCCAGTGTGACCTGCGGGCGTTGCGACATGGTGGTGAACACGATGCACAACACCCCGTTCACGGACATGAATGACAGCGAGGGCGAGGTGCAGCAGGCGGGCTATGCGGCCTTTGACAGCGGGAACCGCGTGTTGCGGCTGCTGGCGGCGATGGTGCCGCAATGCGGGATCCGGGCGGACCGGGTGCAGGCCAACGCGGATGCGGCCTGTGTCACGATCACCGAGCTTGCGGACACGCTGGTGCGGGCCGAGGGCCTGACCTTTCGCCGGGCCCATGAGGTGGCGGCGCAAACGGCGAAATCGGTGATCGCGCGGGGCGTGCCCCTGTCGGACGGGTATGATGCCTTTGCCGCCGCCTTTACCGCGCAGGAGGGCTGCGCGCCCGGGCTGGACGCGGCAGGCTATGGCGCGGCGGTCTCGGCCGAGAGCTTCGTGGCGCGCCGTGACCGGTTCGGAGGGCCCGCGCCCGCCGCGCTCGACGCGGCATTTGCCGCTTATCGCACCGAGCTGGCGTCCCTGCGCCGGGCATTTGAGGCCCGGCAGGCCCGTTGGCAGATGGCGGATAAGGCTCTGGCGACGGCATTCACACAGGTTTTGGAGGGGTAGATGGCAAATCTGAAGCTTACGGAGCTCACCAAAGCCTATGGCAGCACGCAGGTTCTCCATGGGATCGAGCTGACGATCCATGATGGCGAGTTCGTGGTGCTGGTCGGCCCCTCGGGTTGCGGCAAGTCCACGACCTTGCGGATGATCGCCGGGCTCGAAGAGGTGACCGGGGGCACGATCGAGATCGGGGGCCGCGTGGTCAACAACCTCGAACCCAAGGAGCGGGACATCGCCATGGTGTTCCAGAATTACGCGATCTATCCGCATATGACCGTGCGCAAGAATATCGGCTTTGGCCTACGGGCGTCCAAGATGTCCAAGGCGGACAAGGATGCGCGGATCGACGAGGTGGCGGGCATTCTCGACATGACCGACCTGCTGGGGCGCAAGCCCAACCAGCTCAGCGGGGGCCAGCGGCAGCGGGTCGCCATTGGGCGGGCGATGGTGCGCGATCCGGCGGTGTTTCTCTTTGATGAGCCGCTTTCGAACCTCGATGCGCAGCTCCGGACACAGATGCGGCTGGAGATCAAAAAGCTGCACCAGCGCGTGGGCAACACCATTGTCTTCGTCACCCATGATCAGGTCGAGGCGATGACCATGGCGGACCGGATCGTCATCATGAAGGACGGCCATATCCAGCAGGTCGGCACCCCGGCTGAGGTCTATCACAGCCCGGCCAACACCTTTGTCGCGCAGTTCATCGGCGCACCGGCCATGAACATGCTGCCGGGGCAGGTTGCCGACGGGGCGGTGCGGCTTGCCTCGGGGCGCGACATCGCCCTGCCGCGGGCCACGGCAGGCGGCGATGTTCTGGTGGGCGTCCGTCCCGATGATCTCATTGCGGATCACGGCGTGCCCCTTGTGGAGGGGCGGGTGTCCGTGCGCGAACCCCTGGGGTCCGAGACCCTCATCTACGTGGAAACCGAAGCTGGCGAGGTCGTGGCCAAAGCCGATGGCCGCACTCCGCCGGAGGTTGGCGCGACTGTCCGGCTCGGGGCTGCACCCGAGACCCTGCACCTCTTCGACACGGCCACGGGCGCGGCCCTGCCATGAGCGGAGGAGTTCTCTGCGCCGGTCGGCTCTATTGCGATCTGGTGTTTCAGGGGCTGGGGCGGATGCCCAGCCTCGGCACCGAGGTGTTTGCCGAGGGGCTGAGCCTGCATCCCGGGGGTGGGGCCGCCCTGACCGGCGCCTATCTTGCGGCTCTGGGCGTGCCCGTGTCGCTGCTGGCGACCCTGCCCGCCGCGCCCTTCGACGGGCCGGTGACCGAGACGCTGGAGGCCGCGGGGCTCGATCTGAGCCTGTGTCCCAACGCGCCCAAGGGTTCGGACCCGCAAATCACCGTGGCCATGCCCCTGGGCGAGGACCGCGCCTTTCTGACCCGGACCGACGGGCCAGCCCTGCCCCGGATCGATGGCGGGGGGCTGCGGACCCTGAAGGTGCAGCATCTGCATATTGGAGAGCTGCGCACCCTGGCCGAGCACCCCTGGCTCGTGGCCGCTGCGCGCGAGGCTGGCATGACCGTATCGCTGGATTGCGGCTGGGACGATGCCATGGGGGCCGAAGCGCTGGGCCTGATCGCGCAGGTCGATGTCTTCTTGCCCAACCGCGCCGAGACCGAGGCGCTGGAGCGTCTGGGCATGGTCGATTGCCCGGCCCCTGTCACCGTGATCAAGCGCGGGGCCGAGGGGGCCGAGGCCCTGACCCGGCAGGGCAGCGTCCGTGTCCCGGCCCGCAAGGCGGAGGTCGTGGACAGCACCGGCGCGGGGGATGCGTTCAATGGCGGTTTCCTTGCGCGCTGGCTCGAAGGGGCCTCCTTGCATCGATGTGTCGAGGAGGGCGTGCGCTGCGGAGCCGCTGCCATTGCCGCGCCGGGCGGGCTGAGCGGGGCTGCGTCCCTGCGCAAGGCCGAGGCGCCCGCCGAACAGGTGCATGGCTGATGGCAGACCACGCCCGAGGGGCATCGCGCCCATGACATCCCCCGACACGCAAAGCTGGATGGCGCGGGAGATTGCCGAGATCCCGGAGGCAGCCGCGCGCCTGACCGGGGCCGATGCGCAGGCATCCCTGCAGGCGCTGGCCGGAACCCTGCGCGCCGCAGAGCCGACCTCAATCTCGCTGATCGCCCACGGGTCCTCGCGCCATGCGGGGGCGGTGATCGGCCATGCGCTCTGGCGGTGCCTCGGCCTGCCGGTCGCGCTGGAACCCCTCGCGCCGGGGGGCCTGCCGGAGGCAGTGGCCAGTGGTCGGCCGCGCGCCGTGCTCGGGATCAGCCAATCAGGGCAAAGCCCGGATCTGAGCGCGGCGATGGCGGCGGCCCGGGGTATGGGCGCGCTGACCCTTGCCGTGACAAACACGCCCGGCAGCCCGTTGGCCGAGGCGGCGGCCCATGGTCTCGATATGGCCGCCGGACCCGAACAGGCGGTGGCGGCCACCAAGAGCTTCGTGAACTCCGCCCTGGCCGGGCTCTGGCTCGTGGCCCACTGGGCCGACGACGCGGCGCTGGCCGATGCGCTGACCCGGGCTCCGGAGGCGTTGCGGATGGGCACGGGTGTGGATCCGGCGCTGGAGGCGGTCCTGTGCGACAGTGCGGGTCTTTTTGTGCTGGGTCGGGCTGCGGCGGCCGGTGTGGCGGCGGAAATCGCGCTGAAGGCGATGGAGCTCTGCGGGCGGCATGCCACGGCCTATTCCGAGGCCGAAGTCCTCCATGGTCCGGCGGCCATCGCGGTGGAGGGGTTCGGGGTGATCGGCCTTGTGCAGCCAGAGGGCGGAGCCGTGCTCGACCGGCTCGCGCAACAGGGCGCGCGCTGCTACCGGGTGCCCGAGGCGCCCCTGCTCCATCCGCTGGTCGACCCGTTGATCCAGCTCCCGCCGGTCTACCGCGCGCTGGAGGCGGCGACGCGCAGGCTGGGCCGCAACCCGGACCGCCCCCAGTTCCTCGCGAAGGTCACCCGCACACATTGAGCGGGCCCCCCGCCATGTGCATCCAAGGCATCAATCCGCGTGCGGACCTGCGCGGTCGCAGGCCGGATACAGGGCTGGTACATTGTAGCTGTTTACCAGCAAATGGCTTCATGCCATGGTCCAGACGTGGCGCCAATTCGCGCGCCTTACCGAATGATGTACCCACCAGATGCCCTTGACGCGCCGTCGAAACACCCCGATGCAGCAGCAGATCACCACGTGGCCACCACGGGATCTGCCGATGCTCGGAGCGGGTCGCGCCGCCTCGGATACGATCTAAGCTTGGAGTTTCGCTATGCTGTATGAAGAACATAATCTGGTATTCATACATCAACGTAAATGTGCCGGTTCGACCGCGTACAAGTTCCTGGGCGAGCTCCCACCGGAGGACAAGGCAAAGTACCAGAATGGTGTATACAAAGATGACTGGCATGAGCAAAAGCTGGCGAAGTACCTCAAGCTAGCCATCGTCAGAAACCCCTGGGATCGGTTCATCTCCGGCTGGAAATACTGCGAGTCCACCAAGGAGAATTCCCTGCTCGACACGTTGCGCAATCCGCCAGTGAAGGGCCATGATTACCGGCACTTGACGCGTAGCCAGGTTGGGGCGCTCAAATATTCGGATGGGCGCTGGGCGGTGGATATGCTGATCAGTTTCGAGGACCTCCAGACCGGGTTCGACCGCCTCTGCGAGCTTCTGGATCTCGAAAAGAAGACCCTGCCCAAGGTCAACGCGCTGAAAGACCGGCCCACCTATCAGGCCGCCTTCGGCCCCGAGGAGCAGGAGGTGTTCGCCGCCCTGATGGCCGATGACATCGAAAACCTCGGCTATTCTTTCGACAAGCCCGGCGAGCCCGGCATCACCATCTATCCCTGAAGACTGTCCGGGCATCCGCGCCAGCCCGTTCCGATCCGGACGGCTCTGGCCGGGCAAGCCGGTTGGACGTGACAGCGACTTCCTTTACCCTTTGTGGCAGACATGACCAACGGAGACAGCGCATTTCATGAAACCCAATATCATCGTCATCGGCGCGCAGAAAGCTGGCTCCACATGGTTCCACGCAATGCTGGGGGATCATCCCGACATCTTCATGTCCGAGACCAAGGAGTTGCAATACTTCGATCAGGGTGACCACACGGACGATGGGTTCACTAAGTACTTGGAGAACTTCGCTGATGGTTCGTCTTTAGCCTATCGCGGCGAGAGCACGCCGGGCTACTTTTGGACAAGTCGAAAGCGCGTTGTCATACCGCAGCGTATCAAACACCGGTTGGGAAATGACGTGCGCTTTTTTCTTGCGCTACGGAACCCTGTGGAGAGGGCGATCTCTGCCTATTGGCACCACCTCCGACATGGGCGTCTCGACCTGACCAAGTCTTTCATGGATAATTTTCGCGCCGCTGTGGGCGATATTGAGCAAATTGGCCATTACAAACAACACTGGCTTGATTGGCGTGCAGTTTACGGCCGCGAATATTTTTTCGTTGAGCAGTTTGATAACATAAAGACCGACGGTCAAAGCGTCGCTCAGGCGGCCTATGCTTTTCTCGGATTGGAACCGCACATTTTCGAGGAGCAGGGCACGCAATTCAATCGTGGACTAAAGTACAAGAAGGTCGGCGATGCGATCACCGTTGTTGGCGAGCTGCACAACCGGATCCACAAGCGCTATCCCGACCTGAACCTGGATGACCGCGAGTCCCTGCCCGGGCTCAGAATTCCCGACAGCGCGATCGCGGAGCTTTATGAGGTCTATGCCGAGGACATCGCTTTTTGCGAGACCGAGATTTTCGGCACGCCACTGGGTTGGGAGCCGCGCAGCTAAGCGCCGCTCCCCGCCGGGTCAGTTCGACAGCCAGAGCCGCGAGAAGGACAGCTTGTCCGTGTCCTCGGGCATGGCCCAGGCTTCGGGCCAGGGGGCGACCGGCGCTGCGTCGCTGTCCTCGTCGGTCTCGGCGGCGGGCGGTCCCGCGGGGATTTCCCAGCCGGTCACGTAGAGCGTTTGCAGCAACGAGGCTTGGCTCAGCGCGCGCAAGGCGCTGTGCACGGGGGCGCCGCCCACAAGGGTCAGGGCGCTGCTCTCCGGCAGGCTGACGTGCAGCGCGTCCGGCGTGGCCGAAACCGTGATCCCCGGCAGATCGCCCGCATTGGGGGTCGCGCTCAGCCCCGTGGCCGAGATGCGATAGGTCCCACCGCCCTGCAGCGCGAGGCAGGTCCGCGTCCCGTCCGCCGCCGGAAGGGACACCGCGCCGGCATCGGGCGCGATCCCTTCGACCTGCGGGGTCGTCCCGGTGTCGAGCGCGGCCTTGACCAGTGCGCGGATGTTGTTCAGGGGCAGGGACGCGCCCATCTGCTTGCTCAGGCTCGGGACCAGCTCGGGCCCGAATTTCTTGGCAAGCGTGCGCGCACCCCGGGCCGACAGCGTCTCCTTGCGGGCGGAGCCGAAGGATTTGCTTTTCTGGTGGTGGACAAAGCAGTCGAGCAGCACGCAGAGGCGATAGCCTTCGGCCTTCAGCCGGATGCACAGGTCGTTCTCTTCGCCATAGCCTTCGGGGTAGCCCTGAGTGTCGAACCCGCCGATGGCGTCCAGTGCGCTGCGGCGGAACACCGTGCAGAACCCGTTCAGGATCGGCACATCCACGCAGACCCCCTTGCCAAGCTCGTGCAGCAGGGCGGCGACCGTCTCGCGCTCTGCGGGATCAAAGCCCAGCCCGTCATTCTCGGAAAACTTGCCGGTTTCGGGATCGACGAGATCGGGCACCGACTGGAAGCTCGCCGCGTTGGACAGCGGGCCGACCCCGGCGAGATAGGCATCACTCTCGAGCTTGGCGACGAGGGGCCCGGCCCAGACCGCCGGCAGCAACGTGTCGGAATTCAGGATGCAGACATATTCTGTGTTGGTCTGGTCCACGCCCATGGCGATGTTGCGCGTATAGCCGCGATTGCGGAAATGCGAGATCAGCGTGACATTCGGTGCGTCGGCGAATCGGCTGCGCAGGGTGTCCTGAACATGCCAGTCGGACCCGTCATCCATCAGGAAGATCGGGCAGCCCCCGGCATCGCTCTGCAAGAGCGAGGTGACGCAATCGAGCGTTTCCTCCAGCGCGCCGTAGACGGGGATCACAATGGACAGGTCAGCCAGATTGGGCGAGGCGGCAGGCGTGCTCATACAAATCGTCCCGTCAGGTTCTTGTGGGCGCGCTTCGTGAAGAAGCGGCTGTTCTTGGCGCAGTAGCGCGCGTCGAGCGGGGTGATGTCGATCCCCTCTTTCCACGCGGAATAGGTGAAGGACATCTGATCCCGGCGCGACCCCAGATAGATCCGTCGCCACCAGGTCTCGAAAAAGGCGCGCACGCCCAGATCCTGATTGCGGGAGAACAGAACATTGGTTTCATAAAGCCCGTAATGCTTGGGCAGACCGTCCTTCTTCATCTGCTCAAGCACGCGTTCGATGATCGGGGCCTGATCGAGCTTCAGCTTCTTGATCATCAGCGCCTCTTCATAGACGCAATCGCGGTCCGGATGCAGGAAGGTGGCGATCTCCGACAGGGTCTCATGGGCGATCAGGATCTGCCCGCTAGAGGACTTGCACTCCACATTGCTGTCGATCCAGGTGACGAACTCCGCGTCCGGAAAGAGCCAGTGGGGATGGGTCTTGTACCACAGGCATTGGCGCTTGATGTCGGTTTCCTGCAGGGTCGGGCTGACCACGGTCCAGGGGCTGCCTTCCGGGATCTCGGCCGCGTCGGTGATCAGGAAGTAGCTGCAATCCTCCATCTCCGGCGGAATCGGCAGGTCATCATAGCCGCCCAGATTGACACAATAGACCACACGCTTTGTGGTGACCTTATGCGCCCCGGACAGAAGATCGCGATCGAGGATCGCCTCGGCACCCACGGGGCGAAGGGTCGGGGCGGGCGCGTCCTCGTCCACAAGCGCGGGAATCACGAGCGTCTCGCGCTTGGCCATCACCTCCTGCAGCAGCAGAAAGCCCTCCAGGCTCAGATCCGTGTCCTCATTGGGATGGGCGCGGGTCATGACCTTGCGCACGGCGAGGATGGAGGGGTCATCCGCCGCCCCGAATTTCAACGTCTGGGGCAGCAGGCTGGTCGGGTTTTGCGGTGACAGAAGCGAGCTGCGGGACATATGGGTCCGGTACACCGTCGCGCATTGGGTCAGGTAGACCATCTCCATCGCCGCGTTGGACGGGCGGCGGTTGCCGAGATACTTCAACCGGTTCTCGAAGGCGCCATTGGACCACAGATGGGCAAAGGCCGCCTTGGTCTTGCCCCGCAGATGCGCGAGATCCCGGTGGTTCGAGATGTAATGTGTCAGATCGATGAGCGAGAGCTCTTCGTAATCCGCATCGCTGAGACCCTTGAACAGGCTGTGCAGCGGTTGAGCCTCGGTCACCGTGATCGCGCTGAACCCGGGATGCAGCGAAATCTGTCCCACCGGGGCCTCCGTCGCCAGAAGCTCTGCAAGGCTGAGCTCCTCGGTCAGGCCAAGTTGCATCTTGAGCCATTGCGGACAGAGAAGCGGCGCAGGCCCGAACACCGTATCGGACGGCCAGTCCTCGAGCATCTCGGCGAAGGCATCGATGGTCTCGGGAATCTCTTCGAGCGGATGCTCCTCCTGCGAGACGAGAAATTTCAGGAACCCCATCTCGACCAGTCGCGAAGGTGCGCGACCCTCGGCAAACCCGTTGGTCAGGAAGTGGCCAAACCCCTCGATCCCGGCATCCTGCACATCGGTGTTGGTGTCAAAGTAATGAGCCTCGTCAAAGAAGATCTCGACCGTGTCCCGTGCATCCTGTGTCAACAGGCTGGCGACGTCGACACCCGGATCGCTCTCAAATTCGTCGTCAGGGTAAAGCAAGAAAGCCCCACATGTTGCGGCGTTCGACGCGCGACGCCTGGGTGGCAGGAATGGGTTGGTGGTGCCCGAGATCACGTGATTTTGCAAGTTGGTTTGCCCAATCCCTGGGCGCTCCGGGGCGAAGTGTTCGCCCAGAGCCACAGGCGGATCCGCGCGGTGCGTGACAGGGGCGTGCCCGGGTTGCGCCGGATGCGGGGTCCGGGTCAGACAAGGGGGTGCATCGCGCGCGGATGTCGCCCATATGTCGTTTGCGACATGGGAAATGGCGCGGATTGCGACGAAGCGCGAACGCAGGTCGGGCATAGCTCGGCCAAACCGGATGTGCCTGATACGAGACCCGAGATGATGATGGACACCCCCCCGCTCTCCGAGACCGAGGCCCCTGCGCCGAAGCTCTTCGATCACCCTGACTGGCTGTACCTGCTGCGGGAATTTGACGGGCTCTACCGTCATGGGTCCGCCGGGGGCAGCAAGCTGATCCGTGGCCATCGCAAGCGGGTGCGGGACACGCTGTCCAAGACCATCGATGGCAACCCCGCGCTGGTGATGCGCGCGCCAGAGGTCAAGCCGGTCACGGCCCATCTCGCCCGGGCGCTGGATCTGGGGGAACGGGGCGCGGTCTCGGGCATGGCGCGCGCGCTGGAGCGGGTCTCGGGCGCGCTGACATGGGAATATGGCTATACCAAGGTGCCCCGGACGCTGGTCCGGAAATACGCCTATTGCGAGGTGCTGGGCCCCCGTGGCCCGGTGCAGTCTGACCGGCTGGTGCTGGGTTTCGTTCTGTTCGCGCCGCGCACCACCTATCCGCAGCACAGCCATGCCGAGATCGAGGAGAGCTATATCTCCATCGCCGGGGCGTGGTCCGAGAACGACGTGGCGGTGCATGCGCCGGGGTCGTTGATTCTCAACCGTCCGGGCGAGGAACATCGGATCACCACGGCGGATCTGGATCCGTGCCTGTTGGCCTATGCTTGGGTCGGGCCTTCCACGCGGCTGAGCGATCCGGGCATGAAGATGAGCTCGACCCGCAAGGCGCGAATGCGTCAGGGGATCTAGGGTCCGGCACCAGGGACGGTCGGACGGCAGTTCGGAGGTCCGGTCAGGACGTTGTCCTTGCGAAGTGCGGTCTGCATCCGCGTCTTGGCGATCTGGTTGGATCTCTGCCCCCGGAATGGCTCGAGGCGGGGCGGACATGGCCGGTCACTTCCGCCCTCCGGCGCTTGCCCGGCGCGGCGGACCCGCCCAGGCGTCAGTCGATCCGGAACGGCACCGCCTGACGCGAGTGGTGGTCCACTGCGATCTCGCGGGCCAGCGGCGGGACGGAGCGATGGCTGCAATCGGCCCGCTCGCAGATCCGGCATCCCGTGCCGATAGGCTCGAACCGATCCACATTCGTGACGTCCAGATCATCCGCGTAGACGAGTTGCGACGCGTATTTCGCCTCACATCCCAGCCCGATCGCGTATTTGCGCGAGCTGGTGTGGAAATCCCCGCTGCGGATCGTCTTGCTGAAGGCGAGGCACAGATATTGCCGCCCATCGGGGGTTCCGGCGAGCTGTCGCAGGATCTCGCCTTGGCTTTCAAAGGCCCGGTGGACATTCCACAGCGGGCAGGAGCCGCCGAACCGGGTGAAATGCAGGCTCGTGGCGCTGTGGCGTTTGGTGATGTTCCCGGCCCGGTCGATCCGCAGAAAGTAAAACGGCACGCCCTTGTTGCCGGGGCGCTGCAACATGCTGAGCCGGTGGCAGACCTGCTCGCGGCTGGCATCGAAGCGAAAGGCAAGCCGGTCGAGATCATGGCGCATCTCGGCGGCGGCGGCGCGGAAATCCCCGTAGGGCAGGACCACGGCCCCGGCAAAGTAGTTCGCGAGGGTCATGCGACAGACCTCGCGCGCGCTGGTGGAATGAAAGGCTGCATCGTCGAGCAGGCCCTCGATCAACCCGCGCTGTTCGATCAGGGCGAGCTGATAGGCCATCTGAAACAGGTTTGTCGCCGCCGTCGATGTCGCGCTCAGATGCAGGGTTCTGGTCGCCGGATCATAGCGCCGGATCGCGCCCGCCTCGGCGGCCTTCTTGGTCTCCAGCACCCGGACGCCATGGGTGTCGGCAAGGTATTCCGCCAATTGCGTGGCGCGCTGGTTTTCCGAGTGGTCGAGGATCCGGGCAAAGGCCTCCGCCTTGCGGTCCAACTCGTCTATGTAGTTGTCTTTGTAGTGGAAATAATCCCGCACTTCCTCGTAGGGCAGGGGGGTGACAGAGGCCTCGGTCTCGGCCAGCCGGTGGTCGATCTGGCCCAGCTGCGCGCGGGTCTGCTGGAACACCTGATAAAGCCCGAGAAAGGCGCGCACCATGTTCGGCGTGTTCGAGGCGGCGATCTTCAATTCCTGGGGCAGGACCGTGTCATCGGCAAAGATCGGGTCCGACAGGATCTCGCCCAGATCCACGGCGACCTTGCCGGATTCGTCCAGCGCCAGTTCCGACAGGTCGAAATCGAACACATCAAACAGCGCGAGGATGACCGAGGCCGAAAGCGAGCGATGATTGTTCTCGATCTGGTTGACGTAGCTCGTTGAGATCCCAAGTTCCTTGGCAAACTCCGCCTGAGTGAGCTTGCGGCTCTGGCGGAGATGACGGATGCGGGCTCCGGCAAAGACTTTTCGCAGTTCGTCGGCCATTCACATTTCCACATTTCACACATTTCAATTTGTGTATTCGTACATCGTAACACGTTCAGGGATCGACGCATAGCGGACCGGTCGCCTACCCCTGTGGACAGATCGACAATGGAGCGCCGCCAAGGTGCCAGACCAGGCGGTCGAGGGGGGATCCAAGACGACGACACTGCATGTCCGCATCCTGCACGGTGAGCAGGGTGAGGCCAGCGCAGCCGCGTGGTGACACGCGGACCAGACACAGCGCGGGCGGTCCCGGCTGCGCGATCCTAGACGTGAAGGGGGGATTTTATGGGGAAGTATTCTGAAGTTTACGGCGCATCGCAGGCCGATCCGGAGGCATTTTGGGCCGAGGCCGCGAAAGAGGTGTCGTGGAGCGTGCCGCCGGCCAAGGTGCTCGATGACAGTGCTGCGCCGTTCTACCGGTGGTTTGCCGATGCCGAGGCCAATACCTGCTACAACGCGGTGGACCGCCATGTGGAGGCCGGGCGCGGCGATCAGCCCGCGATCATCCATGACAGCCCGGTCACCGACAGCAAGACGACCATCACCTATGCCGAGCTCTTGGAGCATGTCTCGCGGCTGGCCGGTGTGCTGGCGGCGCGCGGTGTGGGCAAGGGCGACCGGGTGATCATATACATGCCCATGGTGCCCGAGGCCCTCGTGGCGATGCTGGCCTGCGCCCGGATCGGTGCGATCCATTCGGTGGTGTTCGGCGGGTTTGCCGCCCACGAGCTCGCCGTGCGGATCAATGATGCCGCGCCCAAGGCCATTCTGAGCGCCTCCTGCGGGATCGAGGGCAGCCGGGTCATCGCCTACAAACCCCTGCTCGACGAGGCGATCTCGCAATCCGAGCACAAGCCGAACTTCACGGTGATCCTGCAGCGTCCGCAGCTTGAGGCCAGCATGGAGGCCGGGCGCGATCTCGACTGGGCCGATAGCGTGGCCTGCGCCGAGCCGGTGGGCTGCACACCGGTGGGCGGGGCCGACCCGCTCTATATCCTCTATACCTCTGGCACGACCGGGCAGCCCAAAGGCGTGGTCCGCCATGCGGGCGGCCATATGGTGGCGCTGCTCTGGACGATGAAGAACCTTTATAATGTCGAGGCGGGCGACGTGTTCTGGGCGGCCTCGGATGTGGGCTGGGTCGTGGGGCACAGCTATATCTGCTACGGGCCGCTGCTCGCGGGCTGTACGACAGTTGTCTTCGAGGGCAAGCCCGTAGGCACCCCGGATCCGGGCACTTTCTGGCGGGTGATCGAGGATCATGACGTCAAGGTCCTGTTCACAGCGCCGACCGCCCTGCGCGCCATCAAGCGCGAGGACCCCGAAGGCTCCTATATCGGCAAATACGACCTGAGCGGGCTGCAGGCCCTGTTCCTCGCCGGGGAGCGCGCAGATCCCGACACGATCGCCTGGGCCCAGACCCATCTGGAAAAGCCGGTGATCGACCATTGGTGGCAGACCGAGACCGGTTGGGCCATCGCCGCGAACCCGCTCGGCATCGAAGAGCTCCCGGTGAAGCCGGGCTCTCCGGCCGTGCCGATGCCGGGCTATAGCATTGAGATCCTGGACGACGCGGGACACCCCGTCGGTCCGGGCACCCTGGGGGCAATCACCGTCAAGCTCCCCCTGCCCCCAGGGACCCTTCCCACGCTCTGGAACGCCGATGCGCGCTACGAGAGCAGCTACCTGCACGCCTTCCCGGGCTATTACGAGACCGGCGATGCGGGGATGATGGATGAGGACGGATACCTCTACATCATGGCGCGCACCGATGATGTCATAAACGTGGCCGGGCACCGCCTGTCCACCGGTGGCATGGAAGAGGTGCTGGCCGCCCATCCCGACATCGCCGAATGCGCGGTGATCGGCATTGGCGACAAGCTCAAGGGTCAGGCGCCGCTGGGCCTCGTGTGTCTCAACGCCGGGGCGGATCGCACGGAGGCGGACATCGCCAAGGAATGCGTGGCCCTCGTGCGGCAGGAGATCGGACCGGTTGCGGCCTTCAAGACCTGCCTTGTGGTGACCGGTCTGCCCAAGACCCGCTCGGGCAAGATCCTGCGCGGGACGATGGTGTCCATCGCCAATGGCACCCCGTGGAAAATGCCTGCCACCATCGACGACCCGGCGATTCTGGATGTCATTTCGGACCGGATTGCCGGTCTCGGGCACCCGGTCGATTGATTTCAGGAGTGAGGAAAAAGCTATGACGAAAGATGTTGTTATTCTGGACGGGGCCCGCACGGCCATCGGAACCTTTGGTGGAGCACTGGCGGGCACGGCCCCTACGGCCCTGGCCACCGCAGTCTCGAAAGAGGCCATGGCCCGTTCCGGTGTCGAGCCCGGGCAGATCGGCGCCTCGGTCTTTGGCCATGTGATCAATACCGAGCCCAAGGACATGTATATGGGCCGGGTGGCGGCCGTGGATGCGGGCGTGTCCGAGGATGCGCCGGGTTTGACGGTCAACCGGCTCTGCGGGTCGGGGGCTCAGGCCATCATCTCGGCCGCGCAGCACATCATGCTGGGCGACACCGAGTTCGCCCTGGCCGGTGGTGCCGAGAGCATGTCCCGCTCCCCCCATGCGACCCAGTCGATCCGCACGGGTCAGAAGATGGGCGATGTGGCCTTCACCGACATGATGATCGGCGCGCTCAATGACCCGTTCGGGGTCGGCCATATGGGCGTGACCGCCGAGAATGTCGCCGCCGAGCATCAGATCAGCCGTGACCAGCAGGACGCCTTTGCGGTCGAAAGCCAGCGCCGCGCCGCCGCCGCTGTCGAGGCCGGGCATTTCAAGAGCCAGATCCTGCCCATCGAGGTGAAGGTCCGGCGCGAGATGGTCGCCTTTGACACGGACGAGCACATCAAGGCGTCGACCACCATGGAAAGCCTCGGCAAGCTGCGCCCGGCCTTCAAGAAGGATGGCAGCGTGACCGCGGGCAATGCCTCGGGGATCAATGACGGGGCGGGCGCGCTGGTGCTGGCTTCGGCAGACGCGGCCGAGGCGGCGGGGCTCAAGCCGCGCGCGCGGCTGCTCGGCTATGCCTTGGCCGGTGTGCGCCACGAGGTCATGGGGATCGGCCCGGTGCCGGCGGTGACCAACCTGCTCAAGAAGATCGACATGACCGCCGACCAGTTCGACGTGATCGAGAGCAACGAGGCCTTCGCCGCCCAGGCCTGCGCGGTGAATGCGGGGCTCGGGCTCGATACGGACAAGGTCAACCCGAATGGCGGCGCGATTGCGCTGGGCCACCCGATCGGGGCGACGGGCGCCATCATTTCGATCAAGGCGCTCTACGAGCTGGAGCGGATCGATGGTCGCTTTGGCCTCGTCACCATGTGCATCGGTGGCGGCCAAGGTATCGCGCTGGCCTTTGAACGGCTAAGCTGAGGACTTGCGGGGTGCCCCAGAGGGCGCCCCGCGACCACGCGTGTATTGTTCGGCGCAGCAGGGGGGAGAGTGCCATGACTGATGTAACCACCGAGACCGGGGGTGCGAACCTGCCCGAGGTGACGACACGGATGATGTCGATCGCGCAGCGGAGCATGGCCGTGGCCGCCCAGATGCAGGCCTTGTCCATGGCCAAGGCGAACGGCTCTGAATACTCGCTGATGGACGCCTCGACCCTGGCCAAGGCCTATACCAATGTCTGGACCCGGATGCTGACCAAGCCGCAGGAGCTTTGGGCGGCGCAGCTCCAGATGGGTACGAGCATGGCCCAGGCCTGGACCGCGATGCTGATGCCGCCGGGCGAGGAGGATGCGCCGATCCGGGATCGCCGTTTCGCGGATTCCCACTGGAATGACGATCCGGTGTCGCGCGCCTATCGCGACGCGTTTCTCGTGTTGGAAAAGTCGATCTCGGACCTGTTGGACACGATGACCGAAGAGGGGCGCGACGATATGCGGGTGAACTTCTACACCCGTCAGGCGGTCAGCGCGCTCTCGCCTGCGAACTACCTTGCCACCAACGCGGCGGCCCGGTCCAAGCTGCTCGAGACCGGGGGCACCAGCCTGCTCGACGGGCTGGAAAACATGCTCGACGATCTGGAGCGTGGCGAAGGTCGGCTCGACATCGCGACCAATGACGCCCATGCCTTCGAGGTCGGGGTGGATCTGGCCACGACCGAGGGCGAGGTGATCTTCGAGAACGAGCTGATGCAGCTCATCCAGTATCACCCGCGCACCGAGACGCAGAACAAGATCCCCATGCTGTTCGTTCCGGCTTGGATCAACAAGTTCTACATCATGGACATGCAGCCGAAGAACAGCCTGATCCGCTATGCGCTGGAACAGGGGCATTCGGTCTTCGTGATCTCCTGGGCGAACCCGACCAAGGCCCATGCGGATCTGGATTTCGGCGATTACATGAAGCTCGGCCCGCTCACGGCGCTGGATGTGATCCGCGACATCACCGGCGAAGAGAAGGCCAATGTTCTGGGCTTCTGCATCGGCGGGATCCTTGTGACCGCCATGCTCGGCTATCTCGCCGCCAAGGGCGATGACCGGATCAATGCCGCGACCACGCTGGCGACCATGGTGGATTTCAAGGATGTGGGCGAGATCGGGGTCTTCATCGACGAAGAGCGGCTCGAAATCCTCCGCGCGCATATGGAAGAGAAGGGATATCTCGAATCCCATCACTTGCAGGATATGTTCTCGATGCTGCGGGAGAATGACCTGATCTGGTCCTTCTACGAGGCGAATTACCTGCAAGGGAACAAGCCCCGGCCGTTTGACCTGCTCTACTGGAACTCCGACAGCACGCGCCTGCCGAAGGCCATGCTGCTGTGGTATCTCAAGGAGGTCTATCTCGAGAACAAGTTGCGCCAGCCCGGCGGGCTCGAGATGGACGGGCAGAAGATCGATGTCAGCAAGGTCGAGACGCCGGTCTTCGTGCTGGCGACGATTGACGACCATATTGCGCCCTGGACCTCGATCTATCCGGCGACGGGTCTGTTCGGTGGCGAGGTGGAATTCGTGCTCGGGGGTTCCGGCCATATTGCCGGGGTGATCAACCCGCCCAACGAGCGGATGAAATACGGCTACCGCACGGGCGATGGCTATCCGGTCGATCCGCAGGCGTTTTTGGACGCCGCCGTGCAGCACAAGGGGTCGTGGTGGCCACACTGGACCGAATGGCTCGCCCAGCATGACGGAGAGCAAGTGCCCGCCCGCAAACCCAAGACCCGGGGCAAGTACAAATCCATTGAGCCTGCACCGGGCCGCTATGTGACCGCGCGCCCGGCGGATTGAGCGCCCGGACCTACCGCACAGCTGGATGCAAAAAGAGGCGCCGTGGCGCCTCTTTCCGTATCCGGGTTCGCGTGGGATCAGCGGCTGATCAGAGTCGGCATCCCCAGCATCTTGGAGAACGAGAACCGGTCCTCGCGCTTGCTCACCAGCGGGATCGGGAAGTTCGCCATCCGCTTGTGCCGCGAGAAGATCGAGCCTGTGAAGGGCTTGCGCTTGCTCAGGAGCGAGATCGGGAAGTTCGCCATGCGCCCATGTCTGGGGATCAGCGTGCCGGTAAAAGGTTTGCGGTCGCTTATCAGCGGGATCGGGAAGTTGGCCATGCGCGGCGCGCCCGGTATCAGGGCATTGGTCCCGGTCTTGCCATTGATCAGAAGCGGGAAGGGCCAGTTCGCCATGCGCTGGTGGCGCGGGATCAGCGAGCCGGTATAGGGCTTGCGCTTGCTGATCAGCGGCAGCGGGAAGTTCGCCATCCGTGCGTGGCGCGGGAACAGGAACTTGTCCGAGGGCTTGCGCCGAATGGTCAGCGGGATCGGGAAGTTGGCCATCCGGGCATGGCGCGGAAAGGCGAACTCGTCGCGTGGCTTCATCCGAATGGTCAGCGGGATCGGGAAATTGGCCATCCGCGCATGACGCGGGAAGGCGAACTCGTCCTTGGGCTTGCGGTGACTGATCAGCGGGATCGGCCAGTTCGCCATGTAATGGTTCGTCTCGTCAGGGTCCCGTTCGCGGGTCAGGAAGAGCGGGTGATCCGTCAGAACGCTGGTCGACTTGCCCGGCTTGTCCGCGACATAGACCTCTTCCACCAGATCGCCCATGTCCTTGGCGCCCATGGCCGCAGTCGTGTCCCGGGTCATCTGGGCCACGCCGAGCGGCTTGTGCCCGGCATTGACCATCAGAACGGCGCCGCCCTTGGCCAGCGCCTTTTCATAGGCCTTGGCGGTTGCCTTTTCCACATGGGCCGCAGTCAGCGTGTCGGTCAGGCCGTCGGCATCGGTGTAGACCCGCAGAATGCTGCGTGGAAAGCGCTGCGAGAGAAACCTGCGCTCCGCCGCCTTCGCTTGCTTTGCGTCTTCGAAATACCGCGTGATGACTTTTGTCATGATGCCTCCGCCTGTTCGGAATGTGTGTCCGATACGGACCTTGCGGACCGCGTGGTGTCAGGGCCCTGCGCAAACCGCGCCTTACCCAGCAACGGGAGTAAGGTAGCGCAAGCAAGGCCAAGGAAAACGATTTCGATGAGAAAAACGGCGTTATAGGGGGTGTGGACCGCGGCTCCGCTCTCGCCGCCGCCGGCCAGGATCACATCCCGGACGATCCCCGCGAGGGCAATGCCGAGCCCGGCTGCGGTGGCCTGAACAGCCCCCCAGGTGCCCAATGCCATGCCGATCTGGTCCTTGCGCGCCATGCGCATGGTCGCCGTCAGGGTGGCATGGCCGAACAGCCCCGCGCCCAGTCCGCAGGCCAGAGTGCCCGCCAGAAAGACCTGCGCCCCGCCGCCCATGGAGGACAGGATGATCGCGGCAAATCCGGGGATCCCGATCAGGGCGCCGATCAGACCCAGCCGGGTCGGTGCCCCGCCCGAGCCGAGGATGCGCGAGGCAATCCCGAAGCCGATCAGCGTGCCGCCCGCGAGCAGGGCCGTGAGTTTCGTGGTCTCGGCCACCGAAAAGCCGAGGGCCTGACCGCCATAGGGTTCCAGCAGCACATCCGCCGCGCCGAACCCGAAGGTCCCGAGCGCAATCACCACCAGCAGGCGCATCTTGCCCGGGGCCTGTACCAGCTTGGCCAGGGCGACGCGGAACGGATCATGCTTGGCAACGGCCATCTTTTGGGCACGGACGCGGTCGCGGGCTTCCTGCTTCCACATGGCGAACATATTCAGCGAAACCGTGATCACCGCGGCACCCTGGATCACCTGGATCAGACGGCCGGGCGTGTAATTCTCAAGAAGCGCACCGAAGATCAGCGCGCTCACCACCATCCCGAAGAGCAGCATGACATACATCAGGCCGACCACCTTGGGCTGGTCTTCTTCCTCGACCAGATCGGTTGCCAGGGCGAGGCCCACGGTCTGGACCATATGCATGCCCGCGCCCACCAGCAGGAAGGCGAGGCCCGCCGCGGACATCCCGATCCAGCGCGGGGCGTCCACCGCCTCGCCATAGCCAGACAGCACCAGCAGCGAGAAAGGCAGGATTGCGAAGCCGCCAAACTGGTAGAGCGTGCCCTTCCAGATATAGGGCACCCGGCGCAGGCCAAGGGCCGAGACATGGGTGTCCGACTTGTACCCGATCAGGGTGCGGAAGGGCGCAAAGAGCAGGGGCAGCGCAAGCATCCCCGCCACGAGGGTCGCGGGAACGCCAAGCTCGACGATCATCACGCGGTTCAGGGTGCCGACCAGCAGCACCACCGCCATCCCGACGGTCACCTGAAACAACGAGAGACGGAGCAGCCGCGACAGGGGCAGATCGTCCGTCGCGACATCTGCAAAGGGCAGATAGCGCGGACCGATTGTGGCCAGTTTGCGTAAAGCGAAGTCGCGGTAATTCAGCATCACCCACTCATATTCGGGGGTCAAAAGGGACCTGCGGACAGGTGCCCGCAGATCTCAGGACAGTCTTGACGGTCAGAGGACGCGTCAGTGTTCCATCGTATGCACGGGAGGTGCAGCGCTGGCGAGGACCGCCGTCGTGGTGGATCCGTCCGGCATGATCACGAGGACCTGCTGGCCGCCATCCTGCGCGGGCATCACATAGGACGCCTTCGCGGTCTCGACATCTTTCAGCATCGTCGCCGAGGCTTCTTCCTGATCGCCCGTCCCCAGAGGTTGGCCGGACAGGAAGTCAGACACCCAGGAGGTGTTGCTCAGAACAGCAACATGGACAGAAAAGGAGCCGAGTGCGACGGCGCCGAGAAATACGGGCACGCCTACGGCGGGAGGCACGACAAGCCACATCTTTGCGTTGTTCATGTCGGTCCTCCGTTATCCGAGCCAGGGCGTCGAAGCCGCGACCAGGAAATGCGCAAGCAGCGCGATTGCACCGAAGACACGCGTGCCATCAATCAGATAGCTGTGCACCTCTTCAGCTTCGTTCAGGGTCAGGCCTGTGGGCCAGACCTTATCGGGGTCATCGGACATATGGGTCCTCCTTCAATGCGGCGTCATTTGAAGCGCAATGACGATCAGCAGTGCATTGCACCAATGATGCCACGCAACTTTACGGTCTCGAGACGTCCTTCTCCGGACCGCAGGCTTAGTGTGTCATGATTTATAGACATTGCAAGTGTAAATAAGAATTTACAATACGACGCTTCGAGGGGGCGACCCAGGGTCAAGAAGCTCAAGCGTTTCAGAACTTTGCCGGTGCTCGCGGTCTGTTTTCCACCCGGTGGCGCGGGCCTGACGGGCCTGAACCCACATCTGTGATACACAAGATGGCGCGAGAATCGCTTTTTGCAAATCTTGAGTGCAGATTTGATCGGCCGGCCACTGACAGACGCGCGCGGCCCCGTGTCTGTCCCGGGCTTTGCCGCGCAGCGCTGCCTCTGGCCCGTGGCTGGAAAGCCTGAGTCATGGCCACGCTTCAAGAGGTCTTGCACGGGATCATCAGAGGGGCTAAACGACCCGTCATTGTCCCGCCCGTTCGCCTTGAGCGGTGGCCCGGAAGCCCCTGAAAACGGCGCATCGGACCCGGGACAGCAGCCCTCCGGGGGTGCAAAAAGGAAGAAAAGCGCCGCTGTAGCTCAGCTGGTAGAGCACGTCATTCGTAATGATGGGGTCGGGGGTTCGAGTCCCTTCAGCGGCACCACTTTCTTCCCCGAACCTCCCCCGTTCTGAGCTGCGATACATCAGACCACCCGTATCAAGTGCCTTGGCCGAAACCACGTTCCGCTCGGGGTTCCGCAGGGTGTAGAGCGTCCAGAGATGGTCTGTGTGGACCCCCATCTGGGGCTGCCGGATCTTCGCGAAGGTGGCAGCACCCGTTCTCAACGAGGTTGCGACGGGACAGGGCCAGGATGGGACGGTGCGGACACGGGGGGGCCGCCCGCCATGCCCTCCGCGTCAGATGTCGAGCGTGTTCACCCGCTCCCATTCCGAGAAGTGGGAGACATAGGAATTCCATTCCTGCATCTTCATCTTCAGGTACGCGTTGGAGAATTCCTCGCCCATGGCGGCCTTGAGCCCCTTGTCGCGGTCATAGGCGCGCAGCGCGTCGAGCAGGTTCAGCGGCAGCTTGGGCGCGCCCCGGACCTTGTGGCCCTCGGCGTACATGTCGATGTCGTGCCGTTTGCCCGGATCGGCCTTGCTGCGGATCCCGTCGAGACCGGCCGCGATGATCACCGCCTGCAGAAGATAAGGGTTGGCCGCCCCGTCGGGCAGGCGCAGCTCGAACCGGCCCGGACCGGGGACACGGACCATATGGGTGCGGTTGTTGCCGGTCCAGGTCACCGTATTCGGCGCCCATGTCGCCCCGGAGACCGTGCGCGGTGCGTTGATCCGCTTGTAACTGTTTACCGTCGGGTTGGTGATCGCCGCCAGCGCCGAGGCGTGTTTCATGATCCCGCCGAGGAAATGCTTGCCCCGCTCCGACAGGCCCACCTCGCCGGTCTGCCCTTCGCCCTCGCCCGCAAAGACATTGGTCTTGGCATCCGCCCCGGGCGCGTCCCAGACCGAGATATGGGCGTGACAGCCATTGCCGGTCAGGCCCTCGATGGGCTTGGGCATGAAGGTTGCGCGGAAGCCGTGTTTCTCGGCGACAGACTTGGTCATGAACTTGAAGAAGCTGTGCTTGTCGGCTGTCCTGAGCACATCGTCGAACTCCCAGTTCATCTCGAACTGGCCATTCGCGTCCTCATGGTCGTTCTGATACGGCCCCCAGCCCAGATCGAGCATGTAGTCGCAGATCTCGCGCACCACGTCATAGCGACGCATCACGGCCTGCTGATCGTAGCAGGGCTTCTCGGCGGTATCGAACGGGTCGGAGATCTGCGTGCCCTCGGGGGTCAGCAGGAAATACTCCGCCTCCACCCCGGTCTTCACATGCAGGCCCTCGCTGGCGGCCTCGTCGATCAAGCGACGCAGGACGTTGCGCGGGGCCTGGGCGACATCCGCGTCTTCCATGACGCAATTGCTCGCGACCCAGGCGACTTCGGGCTTCCAGGGCAGCTGGATCACCGAAGAGGCATCCGGCACGGCCAGCATGTCCGGATGGGCCGGGGTCATGTCGAGCCAGGTGGCAAACCCGGCAAAGCCCGCGCCTTCTTTCTGCATGTCGGCGATGGCCTGCGCGGGCACCAGCTTGGCCCGTTGGCCGCCGAACAGGTCCGTGAAAGAGATCATGAAGTAATTGACACCGTTGTCCTTGGCGAAGGTGGCGAGATCAATGGTCATGTGGCGTTGTCCTGTTGTCGGTTTGGGTCGAAATGAAGGGGCGACCGCTGCGCGGGGCATGGCGGCTCGGTCTGGTCAGAAACTGGTCCCGGGTTTGCCCGGATACCAGTCGGTGCCAGCCAGGGGGATCCGCGCCATGGCTGCGGCCTCCATGGTCAGGGCGCAGAGGTCCTCGGGTTCCAGATTGTGCAGATGGCTCTTGCCGCAGGCCCGCGCGATGGTCTGCGCCTCCAGCGTCATCACCTTGAGGTAATTGTTCAGCCGCCGTCCGCCCTCGACTGGGTCGAGGCGGGATATCAGATCCGGGTCCTGGGTGGTGATGCCCGCCGGGTCATTGCCCTCATGCCAGTCATCATAGGCGCCCGCAGTGGTGCCGAGCCGCTGGTAGTCATCCTCCCAGCGCGGGTCATTATCCCCCAGCGCGATCAGGGCCGCCGTGCCGATGGCCACCGCATCCGCGCCGAGTGCCATGCATTTGGCCACATCCGCCCCGGTGCGCACACCGCCCGAGACCACCAGCTGCACCTCCCGGTGCATGCCCAGATCCTGCAATGCCCGCACCGCCTCGCGGATGCAGGCCAGGATCGGCTGGCCCACATGTTCGATGAAGACATCCTGCGTGGCGGCCGTGCCCCCCTGCATCCCGTCCAGCACGACCACATCCGCCCCGGCCTTCACCGCAAGCGTCGTGTCGAAATAAGGCCGCGCGCCGCCGACCTTGATATAGATCGGCACCTTCCACGAGGTGATCTCGCGCAGCTCGAGGATCTTGATTTCCAGATCATCGGGGCCGGTCCAATCCGGGTGCCGACAGGCCGAGCGCTGGTCGATGCCCTTGGGCAGGTTCCGCATCTCGGCCACGCGGTCGGAGATCTTCTGGCCCAGAAGCATGCCGCCCCCGCCCGGTTTCGCGCCTTGCCCGACCACGACCTCGATCGCATCGGCCTTGCGCAGGTCATCCGGGTTCATCCCGTAGCGCGAGGGCAGGTATTGGTAGACCAGCTTGTCGGAATGCCCGCGCTCCTCCGGGGTCATGCCGCCATCGCCGGTGGTGGTCGAGGTGCCCGCGAGGGTCGCACCCCGGCCCAGAGCCTCTTTCGCGGGGCCCGACAGCGCGCCAAAGGACATGCCCGCGATGGTGATCGGGATGTCCAGCTCGATGGGGTTGGCCGCAAAGCGCGTGCCCAGCGTCACCCGCGTGTCGCAGGTCTCGCGGTAGCCCTCCAGCGGGTAGCGCGAGATCGAGGCGCCCAGAAACAGCAGATCGTCGAAATGCGGCACCTTCCGCTTCGCCCCGCCGCCGCGCACATCATAGATCCCCGTGGCCGCCGCGCGCCGGATCTCGGCATTGATGCTCTGGCTGAAGGTGGCCGACTGGATCGGTTCGGTCCGCGGAGGACCATCCTGCTTGATGTCCTTCATCTCTGGGTCCTCAATAGGCATTGTCGATATGGAAGTTGTAGAGCTTGCGCGCCGAGCCGTAGCGTTTGAACTCTTCGGGTTTCGCATCGCAGCCCCCGCGCGCGAGCAGGTCCGCCAGGATCTCGAGATGTTCGGGACGCATCTCCTTCTCGATGCAGTCCGCGCCGAGCGATTTGACGGAACCGCGCACGAAGAGGCGCGCCTCGTAGATCGAATCCCCCAGCGCATCGCCCGCATCGCCGCAGACCACGAGGTTGCCCGATTGCGCCATGAAGGCGGACATATGCCCGACATTGCCATGGACCACGATGTCGATCCCCTTCATCGAGATCCCGCAGCGCGACGAGGCATTGCCCTTGATCACCAGCGTGCCGCCATGGCCCGTCGCCCCGGCATATTGGCTGGCATCGCCGTCGATCACGACTGTGCCGCTCATCATGTTCTCGGCCACGCCCGGCCCGGCGGAGCCATGGACATGGACGGTCGCCTGCTTGTTCATGCCGGCGCAGTAATAGCCGGTCGAGCCTTTGACATTCACCTCGATCGGGGCGTCGAGACCGACCGCGATGGCGTGACTGCCGCGCGGGTTCACGACCTCCCATTGGGTCTGGTTGGTGGTCTCGGCCTGCGCATGGAGCGTGGCGTTCAGGGCGCGCAATCCCTGCGCCTCAAGGTCAAAGATCTGCATCTCAGTGGTTCCAGAAATAGACGGTGGCGGGCTCGGGCTCCCAGACGCGGGCGGTGTCGATCCCGGGCAGGTTCACCAGCGCGCGGTATTCGGAGCCGAAGGCGACATACTGGTCGGTTTCGGCCATGACTGCCGGTTTGCAGGCAATCGGATCGCGGACCACGCCGAACCCGTCCTTGGTGCCCACCACGAAGGTGAAAAACCCGTCCAGATCCTCTAGCGAGCTTTCCAGCGCATCCCCGAGGGTCGCGCCGTTCTGCATTTTCCAGGTCAGGTAGGCGGCGGCCACCTCGCTGTCATTCTCGGTCTCGATGCGCACGCCCTCGCGTTTCAGCTTGCGGCGCAGGGAGTTGTGGTTCGACAGAGAGCCGTTGTGGACAAGGCATTGGTCGGACCCGGTATTGAACGGATGCGCGCCCATGGTGGTGACGGCGGATTCCGTGGCCATGCGGGTGTGGCCGATACCATGGGTGCCGGACATCTCGGAAATGCTGAACCGTGCGGCGACGTCCTTGGGCAGGCCCACTTCCTTGTAGATCTCGATGATGTCGCCAACGCTCATCACGCGGATTGCGGGGTCATGGGCCTCCAGCGCGGCGCGGGTCGCCTCGACCTGCGCGGTGGGCACCTCCAGCACTGCATGGGTGTCCTTCTGGTCCAGCGTAACGGGGGCACCGATCGCAGCCGTGAGCGTGTCGGCCAGCCCGTCAAACACCGTCTCGGGGTGATCGGACTGGATCGTCAGCTTCGACACTCCGCTCTGCTCATCGCCATAAAGCGCAAGGCCCGCACTGTCCGGACCGCGATCGGTCATGGTGACCAGCATGTCCGTGAGCATGGCGCCCAGTGCAGGCTCCAGCGATTTGTCCTTCAGAAATAGGCCGACGATCCCGCACATCCGCACGTTCTCCATGATCTGGGGTTTGGGCGGACGGTAGCATTCCCCCCTGGCGATTCACAACCATGAAGAATAAAAATTTCACCACAGGAATATTTTCGGCGTCTCGAACGATCACCGCCCCTGCGGATAGCTGATGATCGAGATGTAGCGCGCGGGCAGGTCCACCAGTGTTTCCGGCCCGTGCGGGGCATCCGCATCGAAGAACAGCGTATCGCCCGGGCGCAGGGGAAAGACCTCGGCCCCATGCCGGTAATCCACCGCACCGCTGAGCATGTAGATCGTCTCGAGCCCGCCATGCTGGAACGTGTCGAACGTGTCGGATTCCGCGGTCAGCTCGATCAGGTAGGGTTCGACAATCACGCCGCTCGCATTGCTGCCGATATGGCCCAGCAGGTTGTATTGATGCCCCGCCCGCGTGCCCTCGCGCGCGATCTCGACGCCCTTGCCCGCCTTGGTATGCACAGCCTCGCGCCGCTCTTCGTATTGCCGAAAGAACGCGGTGAGCGGCACCGACAGCGCATTGGCCAGCGATTGCAGGGTCGAGAGCGAGGGCGAGGTATTGCCGTTCTCGATCTTGGACAGCATCCCGATGGAGAGCCCGGTCAGGTCCGACAGTTCGGCGACCGTGATGCCGTGCTGCTTGCGAAAGGCCCGGACCTCGCGCCCGATCGCGACCTCCAGCACGCTCTCGCGCCCGGCCTGAACGGAATGGGGGTCCTGACTCAGTTTGACGACCATCGGTGTCTCCATCACTGGGGTGCGCGCCGGGGCAGGGGGCCCGCACAGGGCTTCAGAGTTTCTTCTGATTGCCACTCTCTTTCCTGAGATTACACTAGGCGGATCGAAATCAAACCTCCACCGGGCCCATGACACAGACCATGACCGCCGGGTTTCTGATCTCGTCAGGCTTTCCGATGGCATGCCTGACCTCGATGATCGAACCCTTGCGCGCTGCCAACGAGATCCACGGCACGGATGTCTTCCGGTGGCGGTTGCTGTCCGAGGGGGGCGGGCAGGTGATGTCCAGCGCGCAGATCGGGTTCGAGACGGATCCGCTGCGGGGTGAGGACCCGGTGTTTGACTATCTCATCCTGCTCTCGGCCCCGACCGCCCGCCTTGCCACGCCGGCCACGGCCGGGATCCTGCGACGGCAGGCGCGGCATGGGGCCGTGCTCGGTGCGGTGAGCGGCGGGGTCTTCCCCCTGGTTCGGGCAGGTCTGGCGCCGGACACCCCTGTCGCGGTGCATTGGTGTTATCGGGCGGCTTTCGAGACGGCCTTTCCGGATCAGGCGGCCACGGATCAGGTGCTGGAATGGCGCGGCAAGACGATCACCGCGGCCGGGGCAGCGGCGGCCTTTGACCTTGCGCTTTTGATGATCGAGCAACGGCTCGGACGGGCGCTGGCGACCGAAGTGGCCTGCTGGTTCCAGCACCCGGTGATGCGCCGGGGCGATGTGGCCCAGGCCATTCCCGCGCTTCTGTCCGAGGCACCGGGGGCCGAGTTGCCGCCGCTTGTGGCGCAGGCCGTGCGCCTGTTCTCCGAAACCCTGTCCGAGCCGCCCGGGGTGGCCGAGGTTGCCGCGCGTCTGGAGATTTCGCCCCGGCAGTTGGAGCGCGCCTTCAAGCAGGCGACCGGGCTCAGCCCTTCGCGCTATGCGCGCAAGCTGCGGATGGAGGCCGCACGCCAGATCGTGCTCTATACCAATGACCGGCTGGCCGAGATCGCTCAGGCCGTGGGCTATGGCGACGCCCAGACCTTTGGCAAGCATTACCGGGCGGCGTTCGGGAAATCGCCGCTGGAGGACCGGGCGCAGATCAACCTGTTCCGGGTGACCGGAAACCTGCCGGTGCCCTCGACCTAGATCGCGCCCATCGCCGTCAGCAGCGCGTGGTGCAACGAGCCCGCGGCCGAGCGTGGCCCGAGAATGCGCAACCCGGCCTCTTGCCCCCGCCACCAGACGAAGCAGCCGAGATGGTCGAGCGTCGTGCGCTGCACCCCGCCGGGGTCCATGCGGCGCAGATCGACGGGGCAGAGCAGTTCCATCGCCGCGACGATCCCCTCCCCCTGCAGGTCGAAGACGACCCAGCCATCGGTCTGCTCGGTGATCGAGGCACTCTCGCCGAAGCGTTGTTTCAGGGCGGCGGCAAGGTCCGCGTCGCGGGCCAGAGTGGTGGCGATCATCCACGCGTCGGGTCCGATCCAGAACCCGGCCTCGTCCGCGCGCTCGGTTGCCCGTCCCGGCGCGGGCACCGCATCAAGCAGGGCCACCAGATGGTGCTGGCAGGCCGCCTCCTGCCCCTGTCGTGCGGTAACCGAAGCCAGCGCGAGATCCGGGTTCTCGGTCAGGGTCAAATGGCCCACCGTATCGACCCGGGGCGTCCTGCCGCCGAGGGCGGTCAGCGGGTTCTGGGTGAGAAGGATCTCAGTCACGGAGCCGCTCTCCTTCGGGGTCGATGAAATGGGGTGAGACGACCTCCACCGCGTGATCCACGCCCGTAAGCGGGCTGACCACGCGCAGGACCTCACCAAGGCGGTCGCCCCCGGACTTGAGAAATCCCAGCGCGATGGCGTGGCCCAGATGGGGCGAGAAACAGGCCGAGGTGACATATCCCTGATCCTGCGCGGCGGTGACCGGGGCGTCCTGCGCCACCAGATGCGCCCCCGCCGGCACGGGCAGGGCGGGATCCACGGGTTTGAGCCCCACCAGACGCAGCGTATCAGGCGCTGTCAGCCCCGCGCGGCGGGACAAGGTGCTGCCGATGCTGTCCTTTTTCTCGGACACCATCCGCGCCATCCCGAGGTTCAGCGCAGTGGTGGTGCCATTGAGCTCATTGCCCGCCGGATGCCCTTTCTCGATCCGCATGACGCTCAGCGCCTCGCTGCCATAGGCGACCACGTCATACTCGGCGCCCGCGGCCATCAGCTTGCGGATCAGGGCATCGCCATAGCGGGTCGGCACGGCAATCTCATAGGCCAGCTCGCCCGAGAACGAAATCCGGAAAAGCCGCGCCCGGATGCCATCCACGCTGATCTCGCCACAGGCCATGTAAGGAAACGTCGCGTTCGAGATGTCGTGCTCCGGGTCCACGACCTTTCGCAGAAGACGCCGCGCATTTGGCCCGGCCACCGAGAATTGGGCCCAGGCCTCGGTGGTCGAGATGATCTGCACATCCATGTCGGGAAAGAGGCATTGGCGCACGAATTCCATATGGCGATAGACGCTGACCGCGTTGGCGGTGGTCGTGGTGACGACGAAATGGTCCTCGGCCAGCCGTGCGGCGGTGCCGTCATCCATGGCGATGCCATCCTCGCGCAGCATCAGCCCGTAGCGGACCTTGCCCACGGGGACCTTGGCGAAAGGGTTGCAATAGACCCGGTTGAGGAAGGCTGCCGCATCCGCGCCCTGCACATCGATCTTGCCGAGGGTGGTCACATCGCAGATCCCCACGGACTTGCGGGTCTGCAGCACTTCGCGGTCCACCGATTGCCGCCAATGGGTCTCGCCGGGGCGGGGGAACCATTGCGCGCGCAGCCACATGCCGACCTCGACAAAAACCACGCCCTGCTCTTCGGCCCAGTGGTGCGACGGCGTCTTGCGGGTGGGCCGGAACGCCGCGCCGCGCGACCGTCCGGCAAAGGCCCCGATGGCGGTGGGTGTATAGGGCGGGCGGAACATGGTCGTGCCCACCTCGGGGATCGGCTTGCCCGCAAGCTCGGCCATCACCGCGAGCCCGCCCATATTCGACGTCTTGCCCTGATCCGTGGCCATGCCCAGCGTCGTGTAGCGCTTGAGATGCTCGACGGAGGTGAAATTCTCCTGATAGGCCAGCTGGATATCCTTGACGGTGACATCATTCTGCTGGTCGAGCCAGGCGCGTTTGGCCCCGGCCACGTGCCAGAAAGGTGTCAGGCGCACCGGGGCATCCGCGGTCTCGGGCAGGTCCGGGCAGGGGGCGGTGATCCCCAGATCGGCCAGCGCGGCCTGTGCGCATTGCGCGCCGCTGCGCAGGGCCCCGGCAGTGGTGAGCTGCCCCGAGGCTGCCCCCGCCACGCGCAATCCGTCAGGCAGACTGTCCCCGGGGACGAAGGCGGCGATGGTCTCGTCCCATGTCGGTCTGCCGCGATGGTGGCTCGCCAGATGCAGGTTCGGGTTCCACCCGCCCGAGACACCGAGAGCGCCACAGGCCAGCTGCCGCTCTGTGCCATCCGCGGTGGTGAACGTGATCCCGGTCAGTCCGAGCCGTCCGCGTGTCTGGGTGATGGTCGCGCCCTGGAGGACCTCGACCTCTCCATGGGTGGGCGCGTCCGGGCGCGTATCGAGAATGGCGGCAATCTCGACCCCGGCGGCCTGCAGGTCCATCGCCGCGCGGTGCCCGTCATCGTTATTGGTGAAGATCGCGACCCGCCGGGCCGGGGTGACCGCCCAGCGGTTGACATAGCTGCGCAGGGCCGAGGCGAGCATGATCCCTGGCCGGTCATTATTCTCGAACGCAATGGGTCGTTCCGTGGCCCCTGCGGCGAGCACCGCACGCTTGGCGTAGATCCGCCAGAGGATCTGGCGCGGTTTGCCCGGCGGCGGGGTGGCGACGTGGTCCCAGACCCGTTCCAGCGCGCCATAGATGCCGTGATCGAACCCGCCAAGGACCGTGGTCCGGGGCATGATCCGGACATTGGCGAAGCTTCCCAGCTCGGCCATGACCGCGCTGGCCCAGTCGGCCCCCGGCTGGTCGCCGATGCTGTAGGTTTCGGAATTCAGCCGCCCGCCCAGACGGAAATCCTCGTCGGCGAGGATCACCTCCGCCCCGGCGCGCGCCGCGGTCAGGGCGGCCATCAGCCCGGAGGGTCCCGCGCCGATCACCAGAAGGTCGCAATGGCGGAACCCCTTGTCATAGGCATCCGGGTCGTCCAGCGCCGAGAGCGCGCCGAGACCGGCAGCCCTCCGGATGATCGGCTCATAGACCTTTTCCCAGAAGGCGGCGGGCCACATGAAGGTCTTGTAGTAGAACCCCGCCGCAAAGAAGCGCGAGAGCCGGTCATTGATCGCCATGGCGTCGAAGGCGAGGCTCGGCCAGCGGTTCTGCGACGTCGCATCCAGCCCGTCAAAGAGCTCCGCCGTGGTGGCGCGGGTGTTCGGCTCGGCCCGCGCGCCGCTGCGCAGGGTGATGATGGCGTTCGGTTCCTCCGAGCCTGCGGTCAGGGGTCCGCGAGGGCGGTGATACTTGAAGGACCGCCCCATGAGGCGCACGCCATTGGCCAGCAGCGCCGAGGCCAGCGTATCGCCCGCATAGCCGCCATAGGTCTTGCCATCGAAGCGAAAGCTGAGCGGCGTGGCGCGGTCGATCTGCCCGCCCGAAACACGGTGAATCTGGCTCATCGCGACCGTCCTTCCCGGCGGGCCACGTCCCGGGCCAGCTCGACCGAGGTGATCTCATGGGTGAGGGTGTTGCGGGTCACGACGAGCCATGATCGGTCCCCCTGCTCGTGGAACCACAGCTCCCGGTGCAGTCCGGCGGGGTTGTCGCGCAGATAGCCGTAACGCGTGAACGCCTCCAACGCGCCCTCGGCCATGCCATCCGGGCGCTGGATCAGGGCGGCAGCGCCGAGATAGGTGAACTCCGCCGCGTCCCGGGGGCCAAGCAGGGGGTGGTCAATGATCATGGCAGCACCTCAATGCAGGTTGGGCTGGTTGCCCATGCCTTTTTCGTCGATCATGTGCCCGGTGGCGAAGCGATCGAACCGATAGGCTGTGGCGGTGGGGTGGGGGGCATCCGTGGCGAGCAGATGGGCATAGGCATAGCCCGAGGCCGGCGTGGCCTTGAACCCGCCATAGCACCAGCCGCCGTTGAAATAGAGCCCGTCGATATGGGTCCGGTCGATGATTGGCGAGCCATCCATGCTCATGTCCATGATCCCGCCCCACATCCGCAGGAGGCGCGCGCGCCCCAGCATCGGGAAGATCGCCATCCCGCCCTCGCAGACATCCTCGACCACCGGAAGGTTGCCGCGCTGGGCGTAGGAGTTGTAGCCGTCGATATCGCCGCCAAAGACCAGCCCGCCCTTGTCGGACTGGCTGACGTAGAAATGCCCGGCCCCGAAGGTGATCACCCCCGGCAGCAGGGGTTTCAGCCCCTCCGAGACGAAGGCCTGCAGGACATGGCTCTCGATCGGCAGACGCATCCCGGCCTGGGCCATCACCCGGCTGGAGGACCCGGCCACGCAGACCCCGACCTTGCCCGCCCGGATCGGACCTCGGGTCGTTTCCACCCCGGTGCAGACACCGTTCTCGATGGCAAAGCCGGTGACCTCGCAATTCTGCAGGATGTCCACGCCGAGCTGGTCGGCAGCCCGTGCATAGCCCCAGGCTACTGCGTCATGGCGCACGGTGCCGCCGCGATGCTGGGCCAGCCCGCCCTTGATCGGAAAGCGGGCATCGGCAGTGTTCAGGAAGGGGTAGCGCGCGGTGATCTGCGCCGTGCTCAGCAGGTCCGCATCCGCGCCATGCATCCGCATCGCATTGCCCCGCCGGATGAAGGCATCGCGCTGGGCGTCCGTGTGGATCAGGTTGAGGATCCCGCGCTGGCTCACCATGGCGTTATAGTTGAGCTCCTGCTCCAGCCCTTCCCAGAGTTTCAGCGAGAATTCGTAGAAGGGCTCATTGCCATCGAGCAGGTAATTCGAGCGGATGATGGTCGTGTTGCGCCCGACATTCCCGCCGCCGATCCAGCCCTTCTCGAGCACGGCCACCCGGTGCTGACCGTATTTCGCGGCGAGGTAATAGGCCGTGGCAAGCCCATGCCCGCCGCCGCCGATCACCACAATGTCGTATTGCGGCTTCGGCTCCGGATCGCGCCAGGCCGGACCCCAGCCCAGGTGCCCAGTGAGGGCTTCTTTGATGACGCGAAAACCTGAATAGCGCATGCGGTTCGGACTCCTTCCGGGCCACCATGGGCGCATTGCCCTTGTTTTGTCCCGGTGAAACCCGACCCGGGGTCAGGTAAATCGGACATCGCGGCGGAAAAGACGGGTCGCGCGCGGCTCAGTCGCCCTGCGCGTCTTCCGACGCCAGAAGCCGGTCCGCAATGGCCATGGTGTCGTCCAGATGGCTCTCGACCGCGGCGCGCGCGGCCGCCGCGTCCCCGGCCGCGATCGCGTCACAGATCCGGTCCATGTGTTCGGGTCCGGGACGGGCGCGGTCGGGCTGGGTCAGGGTGAGCAGGCGCAACCGGCTGATGCGTCCGTTGAGGCGCTGAACGACCTCCCACGCGACGCTGTGCCCGGCCCCTTGGAAGATCTCGGCGTAGAATTCCGAGCTTGTGCGAAACACTGCGCCGGGGCTGGCCACCGCGACTGCCTGCTTGAGCCGGTCGAGGGCAGCGCGCAGGCGGGTGATGCCCTCGGGGGTGATATTACGGGCGCAGGCTTCGGCGGCGGCGGTCTCCAGCGCGCGGCGGATATCGTAGATCTGCCGCGCGTCGTCCCGGCTCATCCGGGCGACGATGGGTCCGCGCCCGGGGAGGATCTCGACCAGACCTTCGGCTTCGAGATAGCGGATCGTTTCGCGCACCACCGTGCGGCTCACCCCAAGCTGGTCGCAAAGCGGGCGTTCCACCAGACGCTGACCCGGTTCGAAGACGCCTTCGATGATGGCCTCGCGCATCCGCTCTTGCACGAGGTCGCGCAGGGTGGCGGGAGGGTGGTCGATCTTCGCAAGGGCCGGTTTGGACATGGGTCTCAGGATAGGTCCCGCGCTGAGGCGGAGCAAGATCATATTGACAGATGATATTATGGTATACCAAATTTGAGCCAGCGAATCCTGAAAGGCGAGGCCATGGCGGCAGAGATCCGAAAAACGCTTCTGCATGTTGAAAAGACCCTGATCGAGGGGGGCAAGGCGGCGAAGACACCCTTGACCCTGATCGCGGCGGTGGCAGTGATCCGGAACCCCTGGGCCGGGTTGGGCTTTGTCGAGAACCTGCGCCCGGCCATCACGGACTGTGCCCCGGGGCTCGGCGCGCTGCTCACCGAGATGATCCTTGGCGCCGCGGGCGGCGGTGACAAGGTCGAGGGCTATGGCAAGGCCGCGATTGTAGGCGTCAATGGCGAGGTGGAGCATGGCTCGGCCCTGATCCACACCCTGCGCTTCGGCAATCACTATCGCGAGGCGGTGGGTGCGAAATCCTATCTCGCCTTCACCAACACACGCGGTCCCGCCAACGCATCCCTGCAGATCCCGCTGATGGACAAGAATGATGGCGGGCGGCGCAGCCATTACCTGACGATTCAGCTCGCGATCCCGGACGCCCCCGCGCCGGACGAGATCGTGATCGCGCTGGGCGCCTCGATTGGCGGGCGGCCCCATCACCGGATCGGGGACCGGTATCAGGACCTCAAAGAGCTTGGCCATGACGTCGATAACCCAGCAGCAGTTTGACGGACCCGGGCGTGTCGCGTTTCGCGAGTGCGGGCGGGGCGCGCCGCTTGTCCTGCTCCACGGGGTCGGGATGCAATCGGCGGCCTGGGCACCGCAGATCGCGGCCCTGTCCTGCGATCACAGGGTGCTCGCGCTGGATCTTCCGGGCCATGGAGGGAGCGCGCCGTTGCCGGGGCGCCCGCAACTGCCGGATTATGTCGACTGGCTGCACGGGGTGCTGGAGGGGCTGGGTCTCGGGCCGGTCTGCCTTGTCGGTCACTCCATGGGCGCGATGATCGCGACCGGCTATGCGGTGACGCATCCGCGCCATGTGCGCCGGGTGGCGCTGCTGAACGGGGTCTACCAGCGGGATCCGCAGGCGCGGCGCGCGGTGATCGCCCGCGCGGAAGAGATCCGCGCCGGTGCGGTGGATCTCGAGACACCACTGGATCGTTGGTTCGGTCAGGATCCCGACACTGATACTGACACTGAAACCGTGCGCGCGCAGGTGCGCGGCTGGCTCGCGGCGATGGACCCAAAAGGTTACGCGGACGCCTATGGCGCTTTCGCAGCGGGCGACGGGATCTACGCCCCCAAGATGGGCGAGATCGCAGCACCGCTTCTGACGCTCACCGGTGCGCTGGATCCGAACTCCACACCGGCCATGGCGCGGGATATGGCGCGGGCTGCCCCGCATGGCCGCGCGGTCGTGCTGGACGGTGCGCGCCACATGGCAAATCTGACCGCCCCCGAGGAGGTCAATGCCGCGCTGACCGCATGGCTGCGAGACGGGACTGCAGAAAGGCGCCGCGCATGAGCACGCTCGATCCCATGGAACTGCGCAAGGCATTCGGCACCTATCTGACCGGTGTCACCGTGGTCACCGCGATGGATGCGGCGGGTGCGCCGCTGGGCTTCACGGCAAACTCCTTCACGTCGGTCTCGCTCGACCCGCCGCTGGTGCTGGTCTGCCTCGCCGGCAGCTCGCGGAACTTCGAGGCCTTCACCCGGGCTGAGCGCTTTGCGGTGAATATCCTCGCCGACAGCCAGATCGCGCTATCGAACACCTTTGCCCGCCCGGCGGAGGACCGGTTTGCCGAGGTGGACTGGACCCCGGGCCCAAACGGCGCGCCGATCCTGGCCGGGGTCTCGGCTTGGTTTGACTGCGACATGTTCCGGACAGTCGAGGCCGGGGACCATGTGATCCTTATCGGCAGGGTGCAGGCCTTTGACCACATGCCTGCCCCCGGGCTCGGCTATGCGCGCGGGGCCTATGTGGCACCCTCGGCGGAGGTGGATGCCCTGACCCCGCGCCGGGACATGGTGGTCTCGGCCCTGATCGAGCGGGATGGTCAAGTCCTGTTGCAGGATGCCGGGGATGGCAGTCTGACCCTGCCCATGAGCGATGATGTGACGGGCGGCGTACAGGGCACGCTCGACCGGCTGATCGCAGGGACCGGCCTGAAGGCTGAGCCGGGGTTCATCTATGCCGTCTATCAGGACGCGCGTCTGAACCGGCGGCATGTCTCGTTCCTCTGTCCCGCCCCCGCAGGCACCCCGCGGCGCGGCAGCTTTACCGTGCTCAACCCCTCGACCCTGATGGATGTGGCGGATCCCGCAACCTGCACCATGCTGGAGCGATTTGCCGAGGAAAGCCGTCTCGGGAATTTCGGGGTCTATTACGGAACCGAAGTGACCGGCGAGGTCAGACCGCGCGCGACAGGAGGCGCAGCCATCCCATGAAGTTTTCCCTTTTCGCGCATATGGAGCGGATCTCGCCCGATCAGGACCAGAAGCAGCTCTATGACGAGTTCATCGCGCTCTGCAAAATCGCGGATGCGGGCGGGATGCATGCGGTCTGGACAGGCGAACACCATGGCATGAACTTCACCATGGCGCCGAACCCGTTTCTCAACCTGATCGACGTGGCGCGCCATACGCAGCATGTCCGGCTAGGCACGGGCACGGTGATTGCGCCCTTCTGGCACCCGATCCGGCTGGCTGGCGAGGCGGCGATGACCGATCTGATCACCGACGGGCGGCTCGATCTCGGGATCGCGCGGGGGGCCTATTCCTTTGAATACGAGCGGATGATGCCCGGCCTCGATGCCTGGGAGGCGGGACAGCGCATGCGCGAGCTTGTTCCGGCCGTGCAGCGGCTCTGGGAAGGGGACTATACCCATGAGGGGGAGTTCTTCCGCTTCCCCAAGACCACCTCCGCGCCGCAACCCCTGCAACCGGGCGGTCCGCCGATCTGGGTCGCAGCGCGTGACCCGAACAGCCATGAGTTTGCCGTGGCCAATGGCTGCCATGTGCAGGTCACGCCCTTGTGGAATGGCGATGACGAGGTCGCGGATCTGATGGCCAAGTTCAAGGCGGCCTGTGCGAAATACCCCGCGCAGCCACGGCCGAAGATCATGCTGCTCCGCCACACCTACGTGGCCGAGGATGCCGCGGATGTGGCGCGGGCGGCAATCGAGCTGAACCGCTTTTACTGCTATTTCGGCGCGTGGTTCATGAACAAGCGCGAGATCCATCAGGGCCTGATCGACCCGCTGAGCGAGGATGAGATTGCAGCCCATCCGATGTATTCCCCGGCGAACATGGAACGGGATCTGGTGATCGGCACAGCGGGCACGGTGATCGACCGGCTGCGCAAATGCGCCGAGCTGGGCTATGATGAGTATTCTTTCTGGGTGGATTCCAGCATGAGCTTCGAGCGCAAGAAAGCCTCGCTCGAACGGTTCATCGCCGATGTCATGCCCGCGTTCCAATAGGACCCTGAGCATGCAGCAGTTCCAGCACTATATCGACGGCGCCTTTGCCGAGGCTGCGCGCCAGTTCGAAAGCCTCGACCCCGCCAATGGCCAGCCCTGGGCGCGGATGCCCGAGGCGAGTGTCGCCGATGTGGACCGCGCGGTCGCGGCAGCCGAGGCCGCTTTTCTTGCGCCTGATTGGGCCGGGATGACCGCAACTGCTCGGGGGAAGCTTCTCTACCGTCTGGCGGATCTGATTGCGGAACATGCGGGGCGTCTGGCCGAGCTTGAGACCCGCGATACGGGCAAGATCATCCGCGAGACCTCGGCCCAGATCGCCTATGTCGCCGACTTCTACCGCTACTATGCGGGCCTTGCGGACAAGATCGAGGGCGCGCATCTGCCCATCGACAAACCGGATATGGAGGTCTGGCTGCGCCGGGAGCCCATCGGCGTGGTGGCTGCTATCGTGCCCTGGAATTCGCAGCTCTTTCTCTCGGCGGTCAAGATCGGCCCGGCGCTGGCGGCAGGCTGCACGGTGGTGCTCAAGGCATCCGAGGACGGACCGGCGCCGATGCTGGAGTTCGCCCGGATTTTTGATCAGGCGGGGTTTCCCAAGGGTGTCCTGAACGTGATCACTGGCGGGCCCGCGGTGGGCGCGCGGCTCAGCAGCCATCCCAAGGTGGCCCATGTCGCCTTCACCGGCGGGCCGGAAACCGCGCGCCATATCCTGCGCAACTCGGCTGAGAACCTCGCCTCGACCTCGCTGGAACTGGGTGGCAAATCGCCTTTCATCGTGTTCGAGGATGCGGATCTGGACAGTGCCGCCAATGCGCAGGTCTCGGGGATCTTCGCGGCCACGGGCCAAAGCTGCGTGGCGGGGTCGCGGCTCGTGGTGCAGGCCTCGGTGAAGGAGGCGTTTCTCGCCCGGCTCAAGGCCAAGGCCGAGGCCGTGGTGATCGGTCCGCCGGACGCGATGGACACCGAGGTCGGACCGCTTTGCACCGCACGCCAAAGGGATGCCATCACCGACCTGACAAACCGTGCCATCGCCCAAGGCGCCCGCTGCGTAACCGGCGGAGCACCGATGGAGGGGCCGGGCTATTACTTCCCGCCAACGATCCTCGATTGTTCGGACGCGCGCGGGGCGGACAGTCTGGTCGAAGAGTTCTTCGGGCCCGTCCTTTCGGTCGTCTCTTTCGAGACCGAGGCGGAGGCAATCGCCATTGCCAATGACACCCGCTATGGGCTGGCCTCGGGGTTGTTTACCCAGAACCTGACGCGGGCGCACCGGATGATCCGTGCGATCCGGGCCGGGATCGTCTGGGTCAACACCTACCGCGCCGTTAGCCCCATCGCGCCCTTTGGCGGGCATGGCCTGTCGGGGCATGGGCGCGAAGGCGGGCTGCAGGCGGCACTGGACTACACCAAGATCAAGTCGGTCTGGCTGCGGACCAGCGATGAACCGATCCCCGATCCTTTTGTCATGCGCTAAGGCCCGACACGCGACCGGCGCATGAAAAAGCCCGGCGCTGGGGAGCCAGGGCCGGGCTTTGCAGGTCTGTACGCAGATCAGGCCGAGGCGCGGTTCGGCTCCGCCGGATCCCCGGTCTCGTCGCTGGGCGTGATATCCACCACTTCGGGCACGATGACGTCGTCCTCGGGCGCTGGCTCGGCGCTCTTGTCTTCGATGGCACCCACGATCAGGGGCAACATCTCGGCCGAGTTCGTCAGCGCGATCTCGGATTGCGGCGGCTCGACCCAGGACAGGGCGTCGAAGGCGCCGCAATTGTCGCAGACCGGCACCCAGGCCGCGTGGATGTTGTTGCAGTTGCCACAGGTCCATTGCGGCCCGCGCGAGGCGGTGACGGCCTTGGCCAGCCAGGCGCGGACGATTGCGTCATCCGACCCTTCGCCCTTCTCTACGGCGGCCATGATCGTCAGGGACCGGGCGGTGGCCGCGGTCTCGTAGAGATCGCCGAGCGCCTTGCGCGCCGCCGGGAAATCCTCGGCCGCGATGAAGAGCTCGGCCATCAGCAGGCGCGATTCCACATGGTTCGGCTTGGGCTTGATCAGGGCCTCGAACCGCTTGATCCGCGCCGCGGCGGTCTCGTCCGGAGCGATCTCGGCATAGGCGGCGGCGAGCTCGGGATGGGGGTTCAGCTCCCATGCGCGCTTGAGCAGCTTGGTCGCCTGCCGCGGCTTGCCTGCCCGGATCGCAACGCGCGCCGCCATTGCCGCCGAAGGCACAAGCCCGGGCGCCATGCGGTTGGCGTCGTTGACCAGCGCATCGGCCAGTTCGGTCTTGTTGGCGCTCATGGCGTCCATGGCTTCGCTGACGGCCAGAACCGCATCACGACGCTTATGCACATCGCGGGGCAGGTCGCCGGTCTTCAGCTTGGCCGCCAATGTCTTGCGCGCACCGGACCAGTTCTCGTCACTGGCCTGCAGGCGCAGCAGCGTGTCCTGCACCTCGGTGTGGCGGGGCTTGAGCGCAAAGGCCTTCTCGGCAAGCGCCATGGCCGTCTCGGTATCGCCATCGGCCAGCCGCTGGCTCAGCAGGCCGCGCACCCCGGCGAACTTCGTCCGTTCATCGGTGAGCATGGTCTTGTAGGTCTCGGCGGCCTTGGCTCGGTCACCGGCCAGCTCCGCCGCCTGCGCGGTCAGCAGGCTGGTGAGGTCCGGACGGCCCAGATAGCGCTCGGCGCGCGCAGCCTTGGCCATGGCGACCCGACCTTCGCCGGAGGCCAGAGCCATCATCCCCTGGGCCAGCGCCTCGAAACCCTTGCGCTCCCGCCCGCGGGAGAAATAGCGCGACACGGCGGTCTCGTCGCCATTGAGGAATTTCAGGGTTGCCAGCAGCAGGCCTGCCGCCTTGAACAGGAGCCATGCCGAAAGCAGCAGAAGCAGCATCAGCACCACCGCCGCCACGGGCGAGAGCGTGAATTCGGTCGAGGCCACGGCGATGCGCACTTGCTCGCCGGTATCCATCAGGAACGTGGCCCCAAAGGTGAGCGCCGCGACCATCGCGACGAAAATCAGGATCTTGATAAGTGACCAAAGCATCGGGGCGCCCTCAGTTCGAGTTGATTTCAGTGGCGAGCGCGTCCAGCGCGGCGATCGCGTCGACCCGGGCCTGCGCAGCACCGATCCAGGAACTCATTGCGCTTTGACCTTCTTCGGGCAGCGCGGCGATTTCGGCCAGGGCTGCTTCGAGCTGCCCGGAATCCACGGCCTCCTGAGCGCGGGACAGGATCGCATCCGGATCATCCCCCTCCTTGGCGGTCAGCGACCGTGCCCCGACCTGTGCACGCAGGAAGGCAAAGACGCGGTCCTGCGGCGCGTCGCCCACGGTCGCCTTGAGCGAATCCGCGAGACCGGCCCGGGCGGCTGCCGGGAATTGCCGTTGCAGCTCCAACAGGGTGTCGACCCCGCTTGCGGCCACGGTGGTCAGCGCCTCGGGAACCGGAACGGTGATCCCTTCGACGGCCCCGGCAAAGCCCGATCCGTTCTCGAGCGCCGCCGACAGGTTCGACACCAGAGCCCGGTTGGAGGCTTCGTCCACGGCCGATTGCGTCTCGCTCTGCAGCGCCCCGGCCTGGCTGCGCACGGCCTCCATCTCCGCCTGGGCGGCTTCCATCTGCGCCTGCGCCGCGGCGGCGGCTTCGGCCAGTTGGGCCTGCATGGCGGCGTTTTCTTCCTGTTGCTGCGCCAGGGTTGCCTGCAGCGCGGCCATGGCGGCGCTGTCGGCGGTCTCGGTGCCCTCAGGCAGCGCGGCGATGGCGGCCATTTGTTCTTCGAGATTCGAGATCAGGCCGGTCTGGGCTGAAATCTCTGACTGGAGCGTGCCGAGCTCGCCCTGCAACCCGCCGAGCTGGTCGGCGACGCTGGCCACGGTGCCTTCGACGCTTTCCACTGCGCCCGCGATGGCATCGACGCGCGGATCCTCGGACGGGGCGCTGGCCACGGTCGCCAGCTCGCTCTGCAAGGCGGCGAGGCTGGTTTCCAGCGTGCCGATCTTGGCGATCTCGGCGGAATTGTCTTCGGTCCCGATGATGCCTTCGCCCACTAGGTAATAGCACAGCCCAAAGCCCAACCCGGCGGCGACCACACCACCGAGGAACGGGCCCATGAAGCCGCCCTTCTTCTGCACCACGACCGGTGCGGGTTGCGGCGCAGGCTGCGGCGCGGTCTCCGCTGTCGACAGATCCTCGATGACCGGCTCAGGCTCCGGCTCCGGTTGCGGTTCGGGATCGGACATCTCGGAAGTGTCTTCGGGTTTCTCCGCATCCGAATCGGCCGCCACATCGTCAGTGGTTACTTCGTCCAGCGTGCTGTCCTCGGTGGGGGTCTCATCGCTGGCGGTCTCGGGGGTTTCCTCGGTGACCTCGGCGTCGGTTTCCGTGGCGTCGGTGGTCTCTGGGGTGTCGTCGGAGGTCGCGGCGACCTCCTCTTGCGTGGCTGTGTCCGCCGGCTGTTCGTCCAGAATTTCGGCGTCTTCAATCAGCTCGTCTTGTTTCGTCGTGGCCTCTGCGTCGAGACTTTCTGGGCTGTGTTCGGTGTCGGATACCTGGTCCTCGGGTGTTTCGTTCGGGGTTTTTGGATCTGACACGGACAACATCCTTCCAAGAATTCACGGAGCCATGCGCCCGAATCCTCTTTCCGACCGCACCGTCTGCCAGACTAGCCAGAGGACCTGCCTGTCTCAAGGCGATTGCCTGCCCCATCGACCAAAAGAGCAGCCCGCATTGCCGCAGCTGTCGGCGTTTTAAGCGTCTCGACACCCGCATAAGCAGACCCGTCCAGAGCGCTTGCAACTGCAGTGCTCATCGCGACGATCTGCGCGTCGGGGGCTGCGGGGCATTCTGCGGCGAAAATCGCGGCGGTGCGCGGGGAAAAGAGCGGGACGAGGCAGGGCCCGGTGAGCGCCGCGCGCGCTGCGTCGGTCAGGGGGCAGGGGAGCTGATCATAGGCGATGCAGTCCTGCGCATCCTTGCCCGCCGCACGCAACCGCGCGGCGATCTCGCCCCGGGCATGGGCGCCTCGGATATGCAGGAACGGACCGGGCTGGGTCAGGGCGAGGGCCAGGACATCCTCCGCCGTGCCTTCCGCCGATTGAGCGTCATACCCTGCGGCGCGGGCCAGTTCGGCGGTGCGCGCCCCGACGCAAAGCGCCCGTTGCCCGGCGCGGTCGGGGGCCGCCGGGTAGCGCGCCACGCCGTTGGCCGACGTGAAGATCAGCGTCACCTCGGGGGGCGGGGGCATAAGCCCGTCGCGCGTCTCGATCCGCAAGAGCGGGGTGATCACGGGGGCGAGCGTATCGGGGAGTGTGGCGGCAAACGCCTCCGCCTGCGCGCGGGGGCGCGTCAGCAGAACGGGGAGAGGCGGTTGTCTGACCATGGTCCCGGTGGTAGCTGCGGGGCAACGAAGGCGCAACCGAGGCAGGCCATGTCGGCGACCCCCCTGACCGTTCTGGGCATAGAAAGCAGCTGTGATGACACGGCGGCGGCGGTGCTGCGCGGGCCCGAGGTGCTGTCCTCGGTGGTCCATGGCCAGACCGCGCTGCATGCGGAGTTTGGTGGCGTGGTGCCCGAGATCGCGGCGCGTGCCCATGTGGAAAAGCTCGACGTGGCGGTGCAGACCGCGCTGGAGGCGGCAGGATTGCGGCTCGACCAGATGGACGCGATTGCCGTGACGGCGGGGCCGGGACTGATCGGCGGCGTGCTGTCCGGGGTGATGCTGGCCAAAGGGCTTGCGGCGGCCTCGGGCGTGCCGCTGGTCGGGGTGAATCACCTCGCGGGTCACGCGCTGACCCCGCGCTTTACCGATGGGCTCGCCTTTCCCTACCTGATGCTGCTGGTCTCCGGGGGCCATTGCCAGTTCCTGAGGGTCGAGAGTGCAGAGCGGTTCCACCGGCTGGGTGGCACCATTGATGACGCCCCCGGCGAGGCGTTCGACAAGACAGCCAAGCTCCTCGGTTTGCCGCAACCGGGCGGCCCGGCGGTCGAGGCCGAAGCACAGGCGGGCGATGCCAAGCGGTTTGCCTTTCCGCGTCCGCTGCTGGACCGGGCTGGGTGCGACATGTCCTTTTCGGGTCTCAAGACCGCGCTGCTGCGTGCGCGGGACGCGGTGGTGGCCGAGCATGGGGGGCTGCGCCCGCAGGATCGCGCGGATCTGTGCGCCGGGTTTCAGGCGGCGGTCTGCGATGTGCTGGTCGAGAAGTCCCGCCGCGCGCTGGCCGACTGCAGTGACCTGACCGGGTTCGCCGTGGCCGGGGGCGTCGCGGCCAATGGCGCCGTGCGCGCCGGCCTGCAAGGGTTGGCCGAGGCCGAGGGGCTGCCCTTCGTGGCACCGCCCCTGCGGTTTTGCACGGACAATGCTGCGATGATCGCCTGGGCCGGGCAGGAGGCTTTTGCCGCCGGGCAGCGCGCGGACATGACACTCGCCGCCCGTCCGCGCTGGCCACTCGATGACCGGCAACCGGCGCTGCTCGGGTCCGGCAAGAAGGGCGCCAAGGCATGAGCCCGTCGATAGATGTCATGGGAGCGGGCGCTTTCGGATCGGCCCTGGCCATCGCGCTGTGCCGGGGCGGGCGGGATGTGCGGCTCTGGTGCCGGGACCCGGCACAGGCCGAGGCGATGACGGGGGACCGCAAGGTGCCGCGCCTGCCGGGGGTGACCCTGCCGCCCGAGATCGCGGTGACCGCCGATGCGGCGGCGATGACCGCGCCGATCCGCCTGCTGGCGGTGCCGATGCAGGTGCTGGGCGGGCATCTGGCCGCGCATCGCCCGCCGCCCGGCACCGCGCTGGTCGCCTGCTGCAAGGGGCTCGATCTGGCCACGCGTCAGGGACCCACAGGGTTAATCCAGAGCCATGCGCCGGACGGGATCCCGGCCGTTCTGACCGGGCCCAGCTTTGCCGCCGATATCGCCCGCGGCCTGCCCACCGCCCTGACCCTGGCCTGCGCGGATGGCACACGCGCCGTGGATCTGCAAAACGCGCTGTCGACCGAGGATTTGCGGCTCTATCGCAGTGCGGACCCGATCGGGGCCGAGCTGGGTGGGGCGCTCAAGAACGTGGTGGCCATCGCCGCCGGGCTGGTGATCGGGGCGGGTCTCGGTGAGAGCGCGCGCGCCGCGCTGATGACCCGGGGCTATGTCGAGATGCAGCGGCTCGCCCGACATCTCGGCGCGCAGCCGACGACCCTCGCGGGGCTTTCCGGGTTCGGCGACATGGTTCTGACGGCGACATCAAAGCAATCGCGCAACTTTGCCTATGGGCAGGCATTGGGGGCAGGCACCCCTCCGGCCCCGGGCGTCACGGTCGAGGGCCGGGCCACGGCCCAGGCCGTCGCGGGGATCGCCGCCGCCGAAGGTCTCGACATGCCGATCTGCACGATGGTATCCGCTGTGATCGACGAAACCCTGACCATAGAGCAGGCGATGGGGGCCCTGATGTCCCGCGACCTGCGAGAGGAATGACATGCTGGTTGCCCTGATCGCCATAGACAAACCCGGAGCGCTGGAGGTGCGGAAGGCCAATCGCGAGGCCCATATCGCCTATCTCAAGGCCTCGGACGCCGTGCAGCAGGCGGGGCCCTTCCTGTCCAATACCGGCGAGATGTGCGGCTCGCTTATCATTCTCGACGTCGCCGATATGGAGGCTGCGCAGGCCTGGGCAGCGGGCGACCCCTATGGCAAGGCGGGTCTCTTCGAGAGCGTTGAGCTGCGCCATTGGAACCGGGTCATCGGCTGATGCGCTACTGGCTGTTCAAGTCCGAGCCCTCGGTCTGGTCCTGGGACATGCAGGTGGCCAAGGGCGCGGCGGGCGAGGAATGGGACGGCGTGCGCAATTATCAGGCGCGCAACTTCATGCGCGAGATGGCGCTGGGCGACCGGGGGTTCTTCTATCACAGCCAGAAGGACAAGGCGGTGGTCGGCACGGTCGAGGTCTCGGCCGAGGCCCATCCCGACAGCACCACCGAGGATGAACGTTGGGACTGTGTGGACATTCGCGCGCTCAGCCCCTTCGCGCGTCCGGTCACCCTTGACGAGATCAAATCCGAGCCCCGTCTGGCCGAGATGGTGCTGGTGCGCAATTCGCGCCTGTCCGTGCAGCCGGTCACGGCCACGGAATGGGCATTGATTTGCGAAATGGGAGGGCTTGCCCCCTGATTTCGAACGGAAGTCACTTTTTGCGTGCAGGTTTGTCGCAGTCTGTCGGGAATCCGTGGCAGGCTCGGGGGTGGCCCCCTATTGTAGAAAGAACGCGGACTGGTCGGCCTCGCAGATCCGTGATCGGACAAGAGGCGGTTCACGCCGTTTCGGACTTGATGTGATCGCCAGAAAAGCGTCGGCTTTTCAAGCAGGAGGACCGCGACATGATCCCTGAGATTGGCAATTTCGCCCTGATGCTGGCCCTTGCGGCGGCACTGGTCCAAAGCGTGCTGCCCATGGCCGGTGCGGCCCGGCGGAACGTCCTGTGGATGCAATCGGCCATCACCACCGCACTGATCCAATGCGCCCTTCTGGCGGTGGCCTTCGCGGCGCTGATGCGCTCGTTCATCGTCAGTGACTTCACCGTGGTGAACGTGGTTGCCAATTCGCACTCGCTGAAACCGATGCTCTACAAGGTGGCGGCGACCTGGGGCTCCCATGAGGGGTCGCTCCTGCTCTGGGTGCTGATCCTCGCGATCTTTGGGGCCGGTGTCGCGGTTCTGGGGCGGAACATTCCCGCAGAGCTGCGCGCGCGGACCCTGTCGGTGCAGGCCTGGATCAGTGTCGGCTTCCTGTCCTTCATGATCTTCACCTCAAACCCGTTCGACCGGATGTTCCCGGCACCGCTCAACGGCAATGACCTGAACCCGCTCCTGCAGGATATCGGTCTCGCCCTGCATCCGCCGCTTCTCTATCTCGGCTATGTCGGCTTCTCGATTGTCTTCTCCTTCGCCGTGGCCGCGCTGATCGAAGGCCGGGTGGATCCGGCCTGGGCGCGCTGGGTGCGGCCCTGGACCCTCGCGGCCTGGGTGAGCCTGACGGGCGGTATCGCGCTGGGCTCCTGGTGGGCCTATTACGAGCTTGGCTGGGGCGGCTGGTGGTTCTGGGATCCGGTGGAAAACGTGTCCTTCATGCCCTGGCTTCTGGGCACGGCGCTGCTCCATTCCGCGATTGTCACCGAGAAACGCGACACGTTCAAAAGCTGGACGATCCTGCTGGCGATCCTGACCTTCTCGCTGTCCTTGCTGGGCACCTTCATCGTCCGGTCGGGGCTTCTGACCTCGGTCCATGCCTTTGCTGTCGATCCCGAGCGCGGGGTCTATATCCTCGGCCTGCTCGCGGTTTCGATCGGTGGCTCGCTGGCGCTATACGCGTGGCGTGCGCCGCAGCTTGAGGGCGGGGGCCTCTTCACCCCGATCAGCCGTGAGGCGGGTCTTCTGATCAACAACCTGCTTCTGGCGACGGCCACCGCGGCGGTCCTCTTCGGGACGCTCTATCCGCTCTTTCTTGAGGCGATCACCGGCGACAAGATCTCGGTCGGTCCCCCCTTCTTCAACGCAAGCTTCATCCCGATCATGCTGCCTCTGGTCTTCCTGATGGGGATCGGGCCCTTCCTGAGCTGGAAGCGCGCGGATCTGCCGGGCGTGATGTCCCGGCTGAAGCTGGCGATCGGGCTCGGCATCCTCGCGGCGCTCTGGGCCTGGTACATGGATACCCAAGGCCCGGTCATGGCGATTGTCGCCATGGGCATCGCGGGCTGGCTGTTCATCGCGTCCGGGCGGGAATGGCTGTCGCGGATCAAGGCGGGCAGCGTGCCCGTGGCCGAGAGCCTGCGTCGGGCGCGGAACCTGCCGCGTGCCGCCCATGGCATGACGATTGCCCATATGGGCGTTGCGGTGCTGATCCTTGGCATGGTCGGGTCCTCGGCATGGAAGTCCGAGCAGATCCTCTTCGCGGCCCCGGGCACGGTGGTCGAGATCGCGGGCTATGACGTGCGGTTTGACTCCGTCGACCGGGTGCGCGGGCCGAATTACGTGTCGGATATGGGAACGCTGACAGTCTTCCGCGATGGCGAGGAGATCACCGTGCTGCAACCTGAGCGTCGCTGGTATCCGGTGGCCGAGATGCAGACCACGGAATCGGCGATCCGCTCGACCCTGGCGGGGGACCTCTACCTGACCATCGGTGAACCTGCGGCGGACCGGAATTCGAACGAGTGGACTCTGCGGATCCTCTATGAGCCCTTCGTCAACTTCATCTGGATCGGGACCGTCTTCCTTGTGATTGGCGGGATGTTCTCGCTGACGGATCGGCGTCTGCGTGTGGGCGCGCCGCGCCGGGCGCAGGCCGCGCCTGCCCAAGCCACCCCTGCGGAGTAACCTTATGAGACGTGTGCTCGTTGCCCTTCCGGTGCTGATTGTCCTCGTGCTGGGAGCGTTCTTCTGGTGGGGGCTGAACCCGGATCGGGACCCTAACGCGATCCCCTCCGTGCTGATCGACGCGCAGGCGCCGCAATTCGATCTGGGCGGGATCCCGGGGGTGGATACGCCGGGTCTGGCCACGGCGGATCTGTCCGGGTCGGACAGCCCGCTGGTGGTGAATGTCTTTGCGTCCTGGTGCGTGCCCTGCAAGGCCGAGCATACGGTTCTGACCCGCATGGCGCGGGATGAGGACATGCGGCTGCTTGGCATCAACTACAAGGACAAGCCTGAGGATGCGGCCCGATGGCTTGCGGAACTCGGCAACCCCTACGAACGGATCGGCGCGGATCTGAACGGGCGCACGGGCATCGAATGGGGCATTTCCGGCGTGCCGGAAACCTTTGTGATCGATGCCAATGGGATCGTGGTCTACCGCTTTGTCGGCCCGATCCTGACCCCCGACGATGTCGAGCAGATGCGCGGCGCGCTTGAGCTGGCCCGATCCCGCAGCGGGGGGGCCTCATGATGCGGTTCCTCACAGCTATCTTGCTGGCGCTGAGCCTTTTGTCCGCGCCCGCCCTTGCGGTGCAACCGGACGAGATCCTCGACGATCCGGTCCTTGAAGAGCGCGCGCGCGAGCTGTCCAAGGACCTGCGCTGCGTAGTGTGCCAGAACGAGAATATCGACAGCTCCCATGCGGGCGTGGCGCGGGATCTGCGGATCCTTGTGCGCGAACGCCTGGTTGCCGGGGACAGCGATCAGGAGGTGCTGGATTTCGTCGTGGCGCGCTACGGCGACTACGTGCTGTTCAACCCGCCCTTCAAGCCCGCGACCTATGCGCTCTGGATCGGGCCCTTCGCGGTGATGGGTCTGGGCCTGCTCGGGGTGGTGATCATGCTCGCCCGGCGTCCGCGCAAGATCGATGCACAGGCCGTGGCCCTGAGCGATGACGAAGAACGCGCCGTGGCGGCGATGCTGGCCGAGGACGGCAAGGAAGGACCCAAGGAATGATTTGGGCAATTGGCGGTGTTCTGGCCGCTCTGTCTGTACTGGTGCTGGTGCTGCCGGCGATGCGCAAGCGCACCGACACGCTGGGCCGAGATGAAAGTGCGTTGGAGATCTTCAAGGATCAGTTGGCCGAGGTGGACCGCGATGCGGCGCGCGGCCTGATCTCGGGCGATGAGGCGACCGCCGCGCGCTCGGAGATCAAGCGCCGGATGCTCGCCCTGACCAAACGGCAAGAGGCTGGCGGCACGGGCGAAACCCGCACGGGCGGGGTGGCCGTCCTGCTGGCGGCGGCAGCCTTCATTCCGGTGGCCGGTTTTGCCCTTTACGCGGTGCGGGGCGCGCCGGAGATCCCGAGCCAGCCCTTTGCCGAGCGCGCAGCCGAGCAGGAGGAGGTGACCGAGGTTGCCGAGCTGGCCGAGACCCTGCGCACGCGGCTGCTAGAGGATGAGACCGGCGGGCCCTCGGATGGCTGGATGCTGCTCGGGCAGACCTATATGCGGATGAACCGCTTTGGCGAGGCGGCGCAGGCCTTTGCCGTCGTGGCCGTGCGGCCCGAGGCGGATAGCAGCGTTCATTCGCAATATGCCGAGGCGCTGATCGCGGCGGAGAACGGGGTCATCACCCAGACCGCCAGCCGCGCGATTGCCCAGGCGATGACGCTCGATCCAATGAACCCGGCGGCGGTCTATTACAACGCCCGCGAACTGGCGCAGGAGGGGCTGATCCGCGATGCGCGTGCCTCGCTCCTGACCCGGATCCAGCAGGCGAGCGGCCCCGAGCCCTGGATGGAGATTTTCCTGCAACAGGCCAATCAGCTTGGGGAAGAGATCGGCATGGACCCGATTTCCCTGCGGGATGTGGTGTCGATCCCGTCTCAGGCGCCGGGTCCCGCCATGCCCGGCCCCACCGCCGAGCAGGTCGAAGCAGCGCAGGAGATGAGCGTCGAGGATCGCTCGGCCATGATCCGGTCCATGGTGGACGGGCTGGCCGCGCGGCTTGAGGATGAGCCCGGCGATCTCGAAGGTTGGCTCAGGCTGGCCCGGGCCTATGCGGTGCTGGGCGAGGCCGAGGGGGCGGCGGAGGCTGCTCAGAAGGCGCGGGCGCTGGCGGATGTGCTGCCAGAGGGGGATCCGGGACGGCTTGCCACGCAGGCCGCTTTGGACGCGCTTGGCCTCTGAGGATTACTGCGTGGCCAGGGCGATCTGGCGCAAGCCCGCCTCGCGCAGGGCTTCGGACACGGTCTCGGCGCTCAGGATCTCGGGCAGGGGGATGCCTTCGGGCGCGGCGGGGCCGTAGACCACATTGAACGGAATGCCGAAGCGGCCAAAGCTCTTGAGATAGGCCGCGATCACGTCGCTCGGGCGCGTCCAGTCCGCGCGCATGGGCGTCACGCTGTCGGATTTCAGCAGGCTGGCCACCGGGTCACGGTCGAGCACCAGCGCCTTGTTGGCCTTGCAGGTCAGGCACCAATCCGCCGTCACATCCACGAAGACCACCTCGCCCGCTGCCACGCGGCGCGGGATCTCGGAGCGGTCAAACACCACCCAGTCCGAGGCCGTCAGGGCATCGCCGCTCTCGGCGCTGGTCGGGGTCGGACCAACGGGCAGAAGGAACGCCGCGATCAGGGCCGCGGCGGCCACCGGGGTGCGGGCGCGGGACAGGCGCGCGCCCAGAGGAGACAGGATCAGCACAAGGATCGCGAGCGTCCCCGCCGTCCAGAGCGCTGCGGACGGGCCCGCCACACCGATCAGGACAAAGAGCAACCAGGCCGCGGTCAGAAGCAACAGGGCCGCGAGCACGAATTTCAGCGTGACCATCCAGGCGCCCGGTTTCGGCAGGTAGCGGATCAGCCCCGGCGCGGCGGCGATCAACAGATAGGGCAGGGCCAGACCCAGCCCGAGCGCGGTGAAGATCACCACGATATCAATCGGGCGCCCGGCCATGGCAAAGGCGATGGCGGTCCCGAGGAAAGGCGCGGAACAGGGGGTCGCGAGCACGGCGGCAAAGGCCCCGGTCGCGAAATCCCCGAGATAGCCCGAGCCCTTGTCCGACGCCATGCGCGTCATCAGCCCCTGGGGCAGGGCGATTTCGAACAATCCGGCCAGATTTGCGGCGAACACGGCAAGGATGGCCAGCAGCGCCACGAGGAAATAGGGGTTCTGGAACTGCAGGCCCCACCCCACCGAGACCCCCATACCGCGCGCGGCCAGGGTCCCAGCGGCGAGCGCCCACATGAAGGCCAGCACCCCTGCTGCGGACATCAGGAACCCGACGCGCACCCGCGCAGGGGAGTGGTCCTTGGCCTTGAGCGCCGAGGCGAACTTGATCGACAGCACCGGCAGGACACAGGGCATCACGTTGAGGATCAGCCCGCCCAGCACCGCCACTAGTGCGATCCAGAGAAGCTCGGTCACCGCCGATCCGGCGGCCTGGGTCGCATCATAGGGCGGGGCAGGCGCGGTCGCGTCCAGCGCGACATCCTGCAGGTCGATGGCCACGGCCCCATCGGTGAGGGTGAGCCGGAGGGGTTCTTCGCCCGTCACCGGCTCCGACAGGATCGGCAGCTGGGCCCAAAGCGCGTCGCCCTCGACGCGGATATCTGGCACGCCAAAGGCCGTGAACTCGCCCATCTCGGGAAAGACATCCGGGTCGGTCCAGCCGCCTGCGCGCGCCACTGACAGAACCAGGGCCGTGCCGTCATCGGTCAGTGCGGCAGAGGTCAGGCTGGCGCCGAACCGCTCCGGTGCTTCGGGCACCTGACTGGCGGCATCGGCGATCAGCGACGCCGCGTCGAGATCCACGCCCTCCCCCGGTGCGAGAGGCAGGGACAGCTCAAAGGTCTCCGGCACGCAGATATCCGCGCAGACGAGCAGGTTCACCTGCGCCGAGAGCTGGGCAGGCGCGCCGGGATCGGCGAGCGTGACCTTGAGCGGGAAAGTCACCTCATCCGCGTAGCCGAAATTCTCGATCCCGAAGGCGCGAAACCGGGTGGGCGCGGGGAAGAGAAACTCGACCTCCGCGATGTTCTCGGAGCCTTCCCATGTCACTTCGGGGGGCAGACCCACCTCGCCCGGCGAGCGCCAATAGGTTTTCCAGGCATCCTCGAGCGTCACCGCGATCCCGGCGGACAGGTAGCGTGCGTCTGGCGCGATCCCGTTCTCGGCGGTGACCAGACGGGCCGTCGATATGGGCGAGACATGGGGCTCGGACTGCGCCGCGGGGCTGGGCCCGGCAAAGGCAACAAGCCCGCTCGCCAGCGCGAGCGCGTATCCGACACCCCGCGCGCGGCGGGTCAGGTCTTTGAGAATTCGGCTCACGCGTGCATATCCTGAGACTCAGACTTCACTATTATATAGGCCCGCGTCGTCTCAGGAACGAGAGGACACATTTGCAGACCTGCCGTCTGCGGGCGGCAGGTGCAATCAAACTCTGGTCACGAGCTTGCGAGCGTCAGAGCACGGTCACCAGCGTTCCCGTGGGCACCCGCTCATAAAGGTCGATGACATGCTCGTTGATCATCCGGATGCAGCCGTTGGAGACCGACCGGCCGATCGACCGGGGCTGGGTGGTGCCGTGAATGCGGAAATAGGTGTCCACATTCCCCTGATAGAGATAGAGCGCCCGGGCGCCCAAAGGGTTGTCCGGACCGCCGGGGACCCCATCGGCGTATTTCGCATAGCTGCGGGGATCCCGCTCGATCATCTCGTCCGTTGGACGCCAGCTGGGCCAGACGGCCTTGCGCTTGATCGTGGCATTCCCCTTAAATTCCAGCCCGGCCTTGCCGACCCCGACGCCATAGCGCAGCGCCGTCCGGTCCGATTGCACGAGATAGAGGTAATGCGCCGTGGGCACGACGATGATCTGACCCGCCTTGAACGGATAGCGCAGGGGCACGACCCGGGGTTCGAACCTTGGGTCGAGTTGAAACCCGCTTTGGGCGATAGCCGGTGTGGCGAAGGTCGCCAGACCCATCCCGAGAAACGCGCGCTTGGTAATCATGGCAACTCTCCTTCATGTCCCGCGATGGCCCGGACGTTGCCGGGCGTGGCCTGCCCCGCCGGTAAACCCGGCTCTCAGATCCGGGTTTGGGGTAACAAGCAATCACCGATTCGCTCATCACATCCCCGCGAGGCTAGGGCAAACATTCTGAATATGTTGTTTCTCGAACGCCAGATCCCGCCAATGGCTTTGACGCGGCACGGCATCTGGGACATTCTGCGCGCGACAACCCCGTGACGGTTTCGGACCGCCACCGTGAGGAGACTTCGATGAAAAACCTGCTGTCAACCGCCGCCCTGAGCCTGTGTCTCGCCCTGCCCGCCGGGGCGCAGGACCTGAGCGACGCACGCATCAAGGAGCTGGCGCTGGAAGCGATCCTGGAGAACCCGCAGATCGTCATGGATGCCGTTGCGATCCTGCGTGAACGTGAGGCCGAGGCGCAGGCTGCCGCTGCCGCCGAGACCCTGTCCACCCAGCGCGACCTGCTGGAGCGGGACGAGAACGCGCCGGTGCTCGGCAATCCCGATGGCGATGTCACGGTCATCGAGTTCTTTGACTATAACTGCCCCTATTGCCGCCGGGCCAAGCCCACGATCGAAGGTCTGATCGCGGCGGATGCCGAAGTGCGTGTCGTGTTCCGCGAATTTCCTATCCTTGGCGAGAACAGCGTGATCGCCTCGCGGGCCGCGCTGGCCGCGCGCGAGCAGGGCAAATACGAAGAGTTCCACTGGGCGCTCATGGCGCTGTCAGGTCGGATTGGCGAGGCGCAGATCATGACCGCCGCCGAAGAGGTCGGGCTCGACACGGATCAGTTGCGCACGGATATGGAGTCCGATGCGGTGACCGCGCATATCGAAACCTCGATGGCGCTGGCTCAGTCGCTGGGGATCACGGGGACGCCGTCTTTCGTGGTGGGCGAGACCATCTTGCCGGGGCTGGTGGATCAGGCGCAGCTCGAAGAGCTGGTTGATGCCGAGCGCTCGGATGGCTGACGTGGCAGCGGCCCGCGTCTAGCGGGCCACGTTCGCCGCAAAGCCGAGCTGGTTCAGGACCGACAGGACGACAGCCTCGGATTCCTGCGTGCGCACTTCGATGATGCAATTGTCCGGATGTGTGTCGACGACGGCATCCGGATCCAGTTCGGTCAGAGCATCCTGAATCGACGACACCCGGCTGGAGCGGTTGATATCTGGAACGGCAAACTTGGTCATCTGGATCTCCTCCAACTGCGCGGGGCGCTGTCGTTTTCGTTCGGTGACGCAGAGCCCCGCGGGGCTCAACCTCCAGTTCCTGGACGTATACCTAGCGTACCCGATCTCGTTCGCAACGATTTGTTAACGATTTGGGCGGAGTTGACACAGGCGCGGTGTCGAGACACCTCATGTGTTCATGGAGTGCCGTGAGTTTAGGCGCTTTCTTTGCAAAATGGGGAGGATGGCGTGGGTCAAAGTGTTCAGGGACAGGTCGGGGCGGGGTTGGGAATCACGCCGGATGACGGCGTCAGCCATGTGCGCGGGGCGACGGAGCGCCCGCTTCTCGACCTGACGATCCCGGATCTGCTGCGCCGGACGGCGGCGGCCCAGCCCGCGCGGACCGCAGCGATTTTCGCCGATCAGGACATCGTCTGGACCTATGAAGAGTTCGCCCGCAAGGTCGATGAGCTGGCCTCGGGCTTCGCGCAGCTGGGCCTTGTGCGCGGGGACCGGGTCGGCATGTGGGCGCCGAATTGTGCCGAGTGGCTGCTGACGCAATTCGCCACTGCGCGGCTGGGGCTGATCCTCGTGAATATCAACCCGGCCTATCGCACCCATGAGCTGCGCTATGCCCTGACCAAGACTGGGTGCACGGCGCTGATCCTCGCGCCTGCCTTCAAAAGCTCGGACTATGTGGCCATGCTGACGGAGCTGGCGCCCGAGATTGCCAGCGCCGCCCCCGGTGCGCTGGCCGCCGAGGGCCTGCCGGATCTGCGGGCTGTGATCGTCACCGGCGGGACGGCCCCGGCGGGGATGCTGGCCTTTGATGCGGTTCTGGCGTCCGGGCGCGATGTGGTGGCGGCGGAACTCGACGCGCTGGCGGCAGGCCTCGACCCCCATGACGCGATCAACATCCAGTTCACATCCGGCACCACGGGGATGCCCAAAGGCGCGACGCTGACCCACCACAATATCGTCAACAACGCGGCATCCGTGACCGATGCGATCCGCCTGACGGCAGAGGACCGGCTCTGCATTCCGGTGCCGTTCTATCATTGTTTCGGCATGGTGATGGGGACGCTGGGCTGCGTGACCAAGGGCGCGACCATGGTCATCCCCGGTCCGGGCTTCGAGCCTCTGGTGACGCTGGAGGCCCTGTCGACCCATCGCTGCACGGCGCTTTATGCGGTGCCGACCATGTTCGTGACCATGCTCGAACATCCCGACTTCGCGCGCTTTGACCTCAGCACGATGCGCACGGGCATCATGGCCGGCGCGCCCTGTCCGATCGAGGTGATGCGGCAGGTGCAGGCGCGCATGCATATGAGCGAGGTGACCATCGCCTATGGCATGACCGAGACTTCGCCTGTCTCGTTCCAATCGGCGACCGATGACCCGGTGGAAAAGCGGGTGACCTCGGTCGGCCGGATCCAGCCCCATGTGGAGGTGAAGATCGTGGATGAGGCAGGCGATCCGGTACCCGTGGGCATGCAGGGCGAGCTGCTGACCCGGGGCTATTGCGTTATGAAGGGCTATTGGGAGGACCCCGAGCGCACCGCCGAGGCCATAGATGCCGAGGGCTGGATGCACACGGGCGATCTGGCCACCCTCGATGCCGAGGGGTTTTGCAAGATCACCGGGCGGGTGAAGGACATGATCGTGCGGGGCGGCGAGAACATCTATCCCCGCGAGGTGGAGGAGTTTCTCTATACCCATCCGGATGTCAGCCAAGTGCAGGTCTTTGGCATCCCCGACGCCCGCTATGGCGAGCGCAGTTGCGCCTGGATCGTGGTGAAGCCCGGCGCCAGTCCGAGCGCGGAGGACATCCTCGACTTCTGTCGCGAACGGATCGCCCATTACAAGATCCCCGCCCTGATCCGGTTCAAGTCCGACCTGCCGATGACCGTCACGGGCAAACCGCAGAAATTCATCATGCGGGCGGAGATGGTGGCAGAGCTTGGCCTGGAGGAGATTGAGACTGCCTGAGCCGTCAGATGGCTGGTTAACGTCGCGGCTTTTCCCCGGTGTTTTGCGGACAGGATCGCGGCCCGCTTTCCGGGCCGGCGGTCCTCAAGAATCTCCGCGACCGGGACGCCAATTAAGGTTCTCTTAACCATAATGACCATAGGGTGACCCCCGCGGAGGCTCAGACCGTTTCCGTGGCCGAATAGGCGATAATCTGCCGCTCAAAGCGAGATAGTAACCTTAACGGGACGTAACGTTCCGGATGACAGAGAATTTGTTTGCCAGTAAAACAGACGGCCAATACAGCCGAAAAGATCTAGTTAACAACCCCGTCGCAGCATGCGACCCGGAGCTTTGATTATGTGTACCATTTGCCAGGCAATGCATCCCGATCGTGAACGGTTTACTTACCACGAGGCTCCCATGCTCGGCGCGCTTGCGCGCGTCACGCTTGAAGCGACCCTGCCGGAATACTCCGTGGACGAGGTCGCGGACCAGCTCAAGAGCGGTTTCTTCAATCCGAACGAGACGTCCTGGGATCTGGATCCGGGCGAGGCGATCAATGTCGATATCTCGCGCCTGACCGACAAGGGCCAGTACTATGCCGAGCTCGCGCTCGATGCCTGGACCATGACCACCGGGATCGAGTTCAACATCACCGAGCTGGATGTGATCGCCTTTGGCTTTGCCGAGAGCGGGATCGTGTTTGATGACACCGAATCCGGCGCCTATGCCCAGCCGATCACCAACAGCCGCGACGAGATCTACACGGCCAAGATCAACATCTCGCAATCCTGGATCCGGACGGATAGCGAGACGATCGATAACTATTCCTTCCAGACCTTTATCCACGAGATCGGTCATGCGCTGGGTCTGGAGCATGCGGGCAATTACAATGGCAACGCGACCTATCCGAAGGACGCGCTTTATTCCAATGACAGCTGGCAGATGTCGATCATGTCGTATTTCAGCCAGACCGAAAATACGTCGATCGACGCCAGCTTCGCCTATGTCGTCACGCCGATGATCGCCGATATCCGCGCGATCCAGCAGCTCTATGGCGTGGATGGCGGTCTTCGCACCGAGAACACCACCTATGGTGATAACTCGAATGCGGGCGGTTATTACGACGAGCTGATGACCACGCGGAACCCGATCGCCTATACGATCATCGATGATGGCGGGTTGGATACGCTGGATTTCGGCTCTGTGACCGAGAACCAGACAATTGATCTCACGCCCGGATCGATCAGCGATGTGAACGGCCTCAAGGGCAATCTCATTATCTATACCGATACGGTGATCGAATTCGCGCGGGCGGGATCGGGCAATGACACGCTGACCGGCAATGCGGCGGACAACTACCTGCTGGGAGGCGACGGGTTCGATACGCTGATCGGTGGCGATGGCGACGACGTGCTCATGGGCGAAGGGGGCGTTGACGTCCTCACCGGGGGTGCGGGCGCGGATGGCTTCGTGTTGTCCGGGACCGGCTCTGACGGTCTCGATGTGGTGACGGATTTCACCGACGGGGAAGATCAGCTCTTCTTCGAGTCTGCTCAGACGTTCAGTGATATTCTGGTGGTCGAACGCGCCTTTGGCACCGTGGTCGGCTTCGGCGGAGACCGGGCCGTCCTGCTCGGGATCGAGGCGGATGTCCTGGGTGCCGAAGACTTCGTCTTCATCTAAACGCGGATCTTCCGTTTTGGCGGGGTTTTGACGCAGGCCCCTCGACAGGGGGCGCGGCGCTGCTAGCTCCGCCCCTATGACGTCCTCCGACACTCCTTTGTTCCGTATGGGCCTTGCCCTGACCTATGGCGCGGTCTGCCATGGCATCTTTGCCTTGGCGGGGCTCGCGATGCTGGTGGGGTTGTTCACCGGCATGCAATCCGGCTTCGGTGCGGTGCCGCAGCCCTATGCCTGGATCGCGAACCTCGTGTTGCTGGCGCAGTTTCCCCTAGCCCATTCCGCGCTGCTGACGCCCCGGGGGCGACGCGTGCTCGCGCGACTGGCCCCGGCGCCCCATGGGCAGACACTGGCCACGACCGTCTATGCGACCATCGCGTCGCTGCAATTGCTGCTTCTCTTCACGCTCTGGACCCCCTCTGGCGTGGTGCTCTGGCGCGCCGAGGGCGTGGCATTCTGGGTGCTGTGCCTCTGCTATGGGGGGAGCTGGCTGCTCCTGACCAAGGCGTCGTTCGATGCGGGGCCCACGGTGCAATCGGGCTCGCTGGGCTGGATGGCCCTGCTGCGCGGGCAACGGCCGGTGTTTCCCGATATGCCGGAGCGCGGTCTCTTTCGGGTGGTGCGCCAGCCGATCTATGTGGCCTTTGCCCTGACGCTGTGGTGCGTGCCGGTCTGGACGCCGGATCAGCTGCTGGTGGCGACGGTTTACACCGCCTATTGCGTGACCGCGCCGAGGTTCAAGGAGCAACGCTTTCTCAGGATCTATGGGGATCGCTTCCGCGCCTATCAGGCCCGGGTGCCCTACTGGATCCCCGGGGGCCCAAGACGAGGACGGACCGATGCCTGATGGACCCGCGCCGCAGCGCAACGACCTGCAGATCTATGACGACCGCGCCGATCAGTGGTGGACAGATGAGGTGCGCTGGGTTCGCACCCTGAAGAACATGGTACCGGGGCGGTTGGCCTATTTCGACCGCTTCACAGCGTGGGAGGGGCAGGCCGTGCTCGATCTCGGCTGCGCGGGCGGTTTCATGGCCGAGGCCATCGCGCGCAAGGGCGCGCAGGTCACGGGGATCGATCCGGCGGCCAAGGCGATTGCGGCTGCCCGGGCCCATGCGGCGGCTGAGGGCCTCGAGATCCGCTATGATACCGGGGTGGGCGAGGCGCTGCCCTATGACGATGCGCGCTTCGATGTGGTGGTCTGCGTTGACGTGCTGGAGCATGTGGAGGATCTGGCGCAGGTGATTGCCGAGGTCTCGCGGGTGCTGCGGCCCGGGGGGATGTTTCTGTTCGATACGATCAATCGCAACCCGCTTGCGCGGTTGGCGGTGATCACCATGGCCGAGGATGTGCTCGGCTTGCTGCCCAAAGGCACCCATGATCCGGCGATGTTCATCAAGCCGGCTGAGCTGCGGGATGCCCTGTCGGGCGCGCAGTTCGAGGTCGGGGCCTTCACCGGGCTTGGTCCGCGCGGGATCACGCGAAGGGGTGATTTCACTTTCGGGCGGCTGCCGGGAACGGCGATCATCTATATGGGGACTGCGCGCAAACCGGAGCGCACTGGTTAGTTGAGGCCGTCGCGCATGGCTGCGACACAAAGCACCCGAAATCGCGCAAATTGTACCTTCGCCGGCTCCGGCCACGGCCCCGGTCAGAATCGAAGCCAGCGTTGCCGCAGCCCGGACTCCCCTGCGTAGTATTGGGTAGAGTGCATCCCGGGCTATGCCCCGGCAGGTAATTTTGTTATTAACATCAGGCACCTAATTTTTGGTAATTGCGCCTTGCCATGCCGAGTTATTTTTTAAATGCTCACGTGGTGTTCGCAGCTTTTTTGAGTTGCGGAAAATGGTAAGAAAGTTTTACCAAAGCACGTGGGATACCTAGGGAGGGAAATCCATGAAGTTCAGAACAATGGCGGCGATCAGCTGCCTGAGCCTTGCCGCGACCGGGGCATCCGCGCAGGAAGTCCTCGAGATGACATCGTCGTTCGGTAAGAACCTGCCGATCCTCGGCACCGCCGGCGTCGACTTCGTCGAAAAGATCAACAGCATCTCCGAAGGCGTCGAGTTCGAGCATTTCGATCCGGGCGAGCTGGTCCCGACACTCGAAGCGCTGGACGCAGTGTCCAACGGGTCGGTGGACGCGTCCTATGCGACCGCTGGCTACTGGCAGGGCAAGATCACCGCGGCATCGCTGTTCGCGGCTGTGCCCTTCGGTCCCGAAGCGGGCGAATTCCTCGGCTGGATGCTCTATGACGACGGCGCCGAGCTCTATCAGCGCATGTATGACGAAGCAGGCTATAACGTCCACGTTCTGCCCTGCGGGATCATCGCCCCGGAAACCTCCGGTTGGTTCAAGAACGAGATCACCTCGATGGCCGATCTCGAAGGTCTGAACATGCGCTTCTTCGGCCTCGGCGCCGAAGTGATGCAGCGTCTGGGTGTGTCCACCTCGCTGCTGGCCGGTGGCGACATCTTCCCGGCGCTGGAGCGTGGGGCAATCGACGCGACCGAGTTCTCGATGCCCCGCATCGACGCGCGCCTCGGCTTCTACAACATCGCGAAGTTCAACTACTTCCCCGGCTGGCACCAGCCCGCCACGATGTTCGAACTGCTGGTCAACAAGGATCGCTGGAACGATCTGGATGAGCGCAGCCAGAAGCAGATCGAAGTGGCCTGCCTCGCGAACATCACCACCAACTATGCCGAAGGCGAAGCGACCAACTTCGCGGCCATGATCGAGAACACCGAACAGCACGGTGTGACCATCAAGACCTGGCCCGACGAGATGCTCGCCACTTTCGAGAGCACCTGGAACGAGGTTGCCGCCGAGCTGGCCGCCGAAGATGCGTATTTCAAGGAAGTCTGGGACGACCTGCAGGAGTACCGTGAAGGCTACAAGACCTGGGGTAACACCATCTATCTGCCGCGCCCGCGGTAAGATCTGAGCCTACCAAGCCGGGGCGGCGCCAAGGGCCCGCCCCGGTTTTTTCGTGTCTGAGGGCACGCAACAAGGGCGGGGGGAGCCATGGAACCAGCCGACGAAATCATCAAACTTTCTGATCCCGGCGAAAAGGACCGCGCGGTCCATAATCGCGGTGACAGAGGTATTGTCTGGGTCTCGAACGCCGCTGCGTGGTTGTTCCCGATCCTGATGGTCGCGATCTGCGCTCAGGTGGTGCTGCGCTCTTCGGGGTTCAACCAAGCCTGGCTGGACGACCTGCAATGGTGGCTCTACGGCGCGGCCGTGCTGGTGGGGATCGGCTATGCCGTGACCACGACCAGCCATGTGCGCGTGGACATCCTGTTCGACAATTATTCGGAGCAAAAGAAGACCAAGATCGAGATATTCGGCCTCGTCTGGTTGTTTCTGCCCTTCATCATCCTGTGCTGGGACGTCACCGTTCACTACGCCATCTCGTCGGTGATCGCCGATGAGGGCTCGGACAGTCCGAACGGCCTGCACAACCTGTGGTTCCTGAAGGTGGTCATGAATGTGTCCTTCGCCTTTATCGGGATCGCGATCTGGGCGGCCTATGTGCGGTTCCTCGACAAGCTGACCGAGCCGTTGCTGTGGAAACAGCTCCTCTGGGCGTTCCCGTCCACCATGTTCCTGATCAACCTGATCGTGTTCTACAGCATCTGGTGGTTCCTGCGTCTTACGACGCCCGCCGATGTCACCGATCGCGAGATCGGGCGGATGCCGATCTTTGGCGAATGGGAAGTCGGTGTGGAGGAGATCCCCTACACCATCATCATCACGACGGTTGTCACCCTGCTCGTCATCGCGGGCGCGTGGCTGATGGACCGTCGCAAAGAGGCGAGGTTTTAACCTATGCTGACCTTGCTTGAGGCGGTTTCGCCCATCCTGACACTGAACGAGATCGCCGTGTTGGGGATGTTCGTTGTCTTCATTTTCATGCTGTTCCGGGGCATCCCGGTGGCCTATGCGCTGGTCGGGGTGAGCCTTGTCTTTGCCCTGATCGCCGAGATCTTCCTCGACCCGAACCGGTCTGTGCTGCGCGAGGTGATCGATTTCGACCGGACCGGTATCGATTACCAGCGATTGCAGGTCCTCTCGGGGCGCCTGTTCGGCAATATCGTCAAGAACCCGGTTCTGGTCGCCCTGCCGATGTTCATTTTCATGGGCCTGATGCTGGACCAGTCCGGCGTGGCCCAGCGGATGATGCATTCGATGCAGAAGCTGTTCGGGGGCCTGCGCGGCGGGCTATCCCTGACGGTTCTGCTAATCGGGATCATTCTCGCGGCGTCCACGGGTGTGATCGGGGCATCGGTGACCCTGCTCGGGGTCATGGCGCTGCCGGCGATGATGAAGCAGAACTATTCGAAACCGATCGCCACGGGGACGATTGCTTCGGCGGGGACGCTGGGCATCCTGATCCCGCCCTCGATCATGCTCGTGATCATGTCGGACCAGCTGGCCATCAGCCTGGGCGATCTGTTCATGGGGGCGCTCTTCCCGGGGCTGATCCTCGGTGCGCTCTACATCGTGTTCATCGTCATCTACGGTCTGATCAATCCCAAGGCGATGCCGGTGCCCGAGCATACGGGTGAGGTCGGCTGGGAGGTGGTCAAGGACGTGCTCCTCGCCGTGGTGCCGCCGATGTTCCTGATCCTGCTCGTGCTGGGCTCGATCTTTGCGGGCTTCGCGACACCGACCGAGGCGTCGGGGCTGGGCGCCTTTGGGGCGACAGTGCTGGCGGCGCTGAACGGCAAGCTGAACTTCAAGGTTCTCAAGGAGGTCAGCCGTTCGACCCTGAACACCGCCGGTTACATCGTCGGGATCTTCCTGGCCGCGAACTTCTTTGCGCTGGTGCTGCGCCGCTATGGCGGGGATGAGATCATCCAGGGCTATGTGACCTCGGCCTTCTCGGATCCCTACATGATCGTGCTGTTCATTCTGTTCATCATCTTCCTGCTTGGGTTCCTGCTGGACTGGATCGAGATCACGATCATCATCATGCCGCTGATGCTGCCGATCATTCAGGGCCTCGAACTGGCGGTGCCTGGCTTTGATCAGGTGCGGGACCCGGCGGTCGTGTGGTTCGCGATCCTCGTGGCGGTGACGTTGCAGACGAGCTTCCTGACGCCACCAGTGGGCTTCGCGCTCTTCTATCTGAAGGGGGTATGTCCGCCGGGGGTGAGCCTTGGGCACATCTACAAGGGGATCATTCCCTTCGTGATGCTGCAGCTTCTGGGGCTATTCATCGTGTTCGAGTTCCCGGCGCTGACCACATGGTTACCTGCGGTGGCCTACGCGGATTAGCGTGGAACGTGAGCTGACATCAAAAAAAGGGCGTGCCACTGGCGCGCCCTTTGCTTTTGCGGCGTCTCCGGGTTCAGAGCGGCAGGCGGCGCTGCTCCGCGGCGGAGGTGTAGACCGCCTCTTCCATCCGGCGCACCTCGAGATAGTCCCGTGCCGCGTTTTCGAAGGGCTGCTCCCCGCGCAAGGCGGCAAGCACATGGGCATTCAGGGCAAAGACGCAATCCCCCGCAAAGCCCGGATAGGTTCGGGCGGCGAGGATCTCGGTCTCGTCGGTTGCGCCAAAGACCCGGCGTGTGACCGAACCATTGCCCCAGAGGCTTAGCGTCGCGTCCGTCCCCTCCAGCAGAGCCTCGCCAAAGGTCAGGCGCGGGTTCTCCGTTGCGTGATCAAGCAGGCGATTGCCGTCAAACAACGCCCGCGCCCCGGAGGCGTAGTCGAACAGGATGTAGCCCGCATCCTCGCCCGCGATGACCGGGTTCTCGCGGCGCAGATCCGCATAGACCCCTGTGGCCGGGCCCAGAAGGTAGCGGAATGTGTCGATCCAATGGACGGCTGTTTCCTGCACCAACAGGCGGCGCATCCTCTGGAAATAGGGCTGCCGGTCGAGATAGGCCTCGGGTCCCCGGCCATCCCCCGTGCGGAAGCGAAAGGTGAGTTGGCGCGGATCACCGATCGCACCATCCTCGATGGCGGCGCGCATGGCGCGGTACCAGGGCTGAAAGCGGAAATTCTCATGGATGATGAGGGGGATCTGCGCCGCCTCCGCCTCAGCGGTGACGGCATGGGCCTCCTCAAGGCTGCTGCAGAAGGGTTTCTGGCAAATGATCGCGCGAACGCCCTTGGAGATGGCCAGCCGGATTGCCGCCGCATGGGTCTTGGGCGGGGTGATGATGTCGAGGATCTCGGGAACCTCGACAGCGAACAGGTCGTCGAGTGTGGCAAAACCGGGCAGACCCGTGGCTGTCGCCTTGTCCAGATCACGGTCCACCGCCCCGACAAGCGTGGCGTCATCCAGACGCTCCCAGGCGTCATAGTGGAACCGGGCGAAATACCCGGCGCCGACACAGGCAACGCGGTAGCTCACAGCTGTGCCGCGACGGCTGCGGCCGCCTCCTCGGTGGTGGCCTTGCCTCCCAGATCACCGGTGAGGATCGCCCCTTCGGTCAGCACCGCCTCTACCGCCTCGCGCAGGCGCGCGCCATCCGCCGCGATCTCGGCATTCTCGGCGCGCACGCCCAGCCAGTCGAGCATCATGGCCGCCGACAGGATCATCGCCAGCGGGTTCGCAATGCCCTGGCCCGCGATGTCCGGCGCCGTGCCGTGGCACGGCTGGAAGACCGCGTTGTCATCCCCGATATCGGCAGACGGCGCGAGACCGAGCCCGCCCATGAGGCCCGCGCCCAGATCGCTGAGAATGTCGCCGAACATGTTCTCGGTCACCATCACATCGAACGCGCCGGGCCGCGTCACCATCCAGAGCGCCATGGCGTCGACATAGGCGTGGTCTGCCGCAAGCTCCGGATGCTTGGCGGCCTCGGCATCGAAGAGCTCGCGGAAATAAGCAAAGGCACGGAAGACGTTGGCCTTGTCCACGCAGGTCACCTTGCCCGATCCGCGTCCGCTTGCCTTGCGCTGGGCCGCCAGATCGAAGGCAAACCGGAACAGCTTCTCGGAGGTGGCACGGGTGATCTTGAGGGTTTCCTTGGCATAGTCCTCGGTGACCTCGCCGGTGCCCTTGGTGTGAAAGAGCCCCTCGGTGCTTTCACGGATCAGGACGAAATCCACCGGACCCGGCGCAGCCAGCGGCGTCGGATGACCGGGCACGATCCGAACGGGGCGCACCCCGGCATAGAGGTCGAGCGCGATGCGGATATCGATTTGCGGCGTGATTTCCGTGCCGTCCGGATACCGGATATCGGGCAGACCCATCGCCGAAAGCAGGATCGCGTCCGACTGCCGCGCGGCCTCGACCGAGGCCTCGGGCAGGGCTTCGCCGGTCTTGGCGTAATGCGACGCGCCCATCGGATGGTGATCAAAGGCCAGCCTGTAGCTGGTCGCGGCCTCGGAAATCTGGGTCAAGATCGCGAGCGTCGGTGCCATGATCTCGGGCCCGATCCCGTCGCCGTCGAAGACGACAATTGAAAAAGTCTGCATGGATATCCTCCCGCGCGCAATCTGCCGGTCTGGCCCGCCGGTCGCAAGCGTCTTGCAAGGGGTCCGGCGCTCGACATAGGTTTTCTGAACTGATCCATGGGAGGATGCGCAGGTGTATGCGGTGACAGTCACATTTCGGTTGGTGCCGGGGGGCGCGGAGGCGTTCATGCCCCTGATGCTGGCCAATGCCCGGACGACGTTGACCGACGAGCCCGGATGCCTGCGCTTTGACGTGTGTACGGATCCCGCACTGCCGAACGAGGTGTTCCTTTACGAGATCTACTATGATCGGGCGGCGTTTGATCGGCATCTGGAGACACCGCATTTCCGAACCTTCGATGGGGAGGTTGCCAACCTCGTGGCCAGCAAGGAGGTGCGGACCTATGCGCAGGTGCAGGTATGAGCACCTGGGAGGTGTACGCCGTCAAATACGCAGACCGCAACGCGCGGGTGCGCGGAGACAGTTTTCTCTTTGATGACCAGCATGATCAGCCCCATCCGATGGATTACTTCATGTGGGTGCTGCGCCGTGGGGCGGAAACCATCCTGGTCGATACCGGGTATGACAAGGCCGAAGCGGCGGAGCGGGGGCGGCCCATCCGCCTTGATCCGCGTGAGGCGCTCGCGCCGCTGGGGTTGCAGCCCGAAGATATCGATCGGGTGATCGTCACGCATCTGCACTATGATCACGCGGGCGGGCTGCATCTCTTTCCCAATGCGACACTCTACATGCAGGCAGCCGAGATGGCCTATGCGACGGGGCCGTGCATGTGCCATGACGCGCTGCGGTTTCCCTTCACCGGGGCGCATATCTGCGAGGCCGTTCAGCGGCTGTACTCCGGCAAGCTGGTGTTCTTCGAAGGCGATGGCGAAGTTGCCGAGGGCGTGACCGTGCACCAGATCGGCGGGCATTCGCGAGGACTGCAGGCGGTGCGGGTGCGGACCGAGGCCGGATGGCTGTGTCTTGCGTCGGACGCGGCGCATTTCTACGAGAACCTCTGGTCGCGCAAGCCCTTCCCTCTGGTTGTGGATCTCGAAGACATGCTGCGCGGGTTCTCACGTCTCGAAACTCTTGCAAGCGACCGCCGCCTGATCGTGCCGGGGCACGACCCTCTCGTGTTTGACTATTTCCCTGCCACAGAACCGGAGATGATCCTGCGATTGGATCGGGGACCGGTAGCCGGCGATTTCGGCTGACGTGTTTTCATTCCTGTCCAAAGGGAGATCCGGGACCGCGGTGGAGATCGCGCCGCTTCGGCCGAACCGGTTGACCTATGCTGTGGGGGATATCCATGGGCGGCGGGATCTCCTCGATCAGATGATCGACGAAATTGAGGCGGACGCGGATGGGGCGCAGGGCGACCTGGTGTTTCTCGGGGATTACATTGATCGTGGTCCGGACAGTGCGGCGGTGCTGAAGCGTCTCTATCGGTTGGAGCTGGGCAATCTGACCGTGACCTGTCTGATGGGCAATCACGAGCGGATGTTCCTGTCATTTCTGGAGGATCCAGCGCGAGGTGAGCTCTGGCTGCGGAATGGAGGGCTGGAGACCATCGCCGATTTCGGCCCCGCGCGGCGTACCAGCGTCAACGGTCAATCGCCCATGGAGACTCTGAGGGATCAACTGCAGGAGGTGATCGGCACGGACATGCTGGACTGGCTGCGGGCCTTGCCGCTTTCCTTTCTCAGCGGAAACATGGGTTGTCTCCATGCCATGGCTGATCCGGCGCGCGCTTGGGAGGATCAAGAAGAACGGATGTTGCTCTGGGGGCGACCGAGCCCGAATTCAGCGCCGCGGCTCGATGGGATCTGGCTTGTTCACGGCCATACGATCGTCGATGCGGCTGAGATTGGTCCCGGACGGATCAGCGTCGATACAGGCGCCTATAGAAGTGGTGTCCTCAGCGCTGTGCGCTGCGACGGCGCTACGGCGCGCATTCTTACCGTGCGAGGCGTGGCTCAGTAGCTCTCGCTGCTGTTGTATCCGTAGCCATAGCCTTCATCGGAATGGCGGCATTTATTCAGAACCATGCCGAGCACATTGGTGTGTTCCGCCACTTCCTTTTCGCAGCGATCCAGATCTGCGACCTTGCTGCGCTCTGCATCGGCCACGATCAGCACGCAATCCACATTTGTGAAGAACGCCGCAGCATCATCGTTCACGAACATCGGCGGCACATCAAAGAGCATGATGCTCGGCTTGTAGTCCGCCTCGATCCGGTCAACGATGTCGGTTGTCAACGTGTTGAGAAAGACATCGGACGGGTCTTTCACCCGGTGCGCGTTGAGCGAAAGCGCCACGTTCGGCCCAAGACGACGGGCATGCTGTTCAAAGGGCAGGTGCCCATGCAGCACATCGGCCACCGTTCCGCTGGGCTTCACCCCGAGGATTTCGGCCAAGGCGGGGCGCCGCATGTCCAGATCCATGAGGATTGCACGGATCGATCTCTGGCGCGCGATGGAGCTTGCCAGGTTGCAGCAGACCGTACTCTTGCCCGCGCCACTGTTTGCAGAGGTTACGGCGAGGCGTTTCCAACCGTTTTTCTCCATCTGCTTGAGGGCCTTGGTGCGCAAGACGTCGAAGCTGGCTGCCTCGGATTGCTTGGATCCGGCCGAGAAGACCCGGTTCTTGATCAGATGCGCCGGGTCGATCTGGAACTCTTCGAGGGCACCCCAGCGTTGATCAAGGCTCGATCCGCCACGCTCCCGCGGGGCCGCGGTGTCGGGGCGCGCTTCGACGATGCCGCTACTGGTCGGCGCGTCTCCACGGCGTTCGCGCGCTTTCTCGAGAGCTGCTTGCAGTTTTTCCATTCAACTGGTTCCTTACACCTCAGCGTGGTGCCACATGCGGTGGCGTCTACACGCCAATCTTGTTGAGGACGCGATCCGCCAGAAGATCGAGCGGCAGATACAGCATATGAATCGCATAGAGCGCGACCGGGATTCCGATTATGACCAGGATCACGATGGCTGACTTCAAACTGCGTTCGAGCACCTCTTCACGCCGGGTCTTGACGTAGGGCAGCGTCGCCAAGGGCGCAATTCCGAGGCTTTTGACGAGGTCTACGGGGCGGCGCACAGTGCGATCAAGAAGCTCCAGCAGAAGGATCAGACCCAGACCAAGTCCGATCCCGGCCAGAGAGCCCCCAAGAAACACAAGCATCGGCGATGCGCTGGATGGATCCGTCGGGGTCGTCGCCTGTTCGAGAACTGTGATCCGCTGGCCGCGTGCTGCCAGTTCGATCCGTTCGCCGGTTTGCGCAATATGCAGACGTTCCACCGCGGCGTTATATTGCTGTTGCACATTCTGATAGTCGCGCGTCAGGCCCTGGAGTGTCACAGAAATTCCAGGCGTTTCGTCCAGGGTCGCTTCGACCTCTTCAACCTGCGTATTCGTCAGCTCGAGCTGTTCTCGCAGAAACGCGATCTGCGCATCGATCTGTTCAATCTGGGACTGCAGGGTCGATGTGGGATCGTCGGACGGCCGCTGACCGCCCAGAGACTGGATCACGCCTTCCACCTGCTGGATGCGCGACCGCAGAATACGCACACGCGGAGACGTCTCACCCGCGGTTTCCATGGCTTCGGCCAGCTCAAGCCGCAGGATCTCGACCTGTTCCTGCTCGCGGGTAAGGGCCGCATTGCCTTCGAGTTGGGACGGATCGGAGCCCGAGGGCAGTGCGTCCACCAGCTGCTTGCGCTGTTCGTTCAGGATCAGAATGTCGCGCGTATATGTCGTGGAACGTTCTTGCAGGTCCGCCAGACGCTCCAACCGGAACTGGAAGGTCTCGGGAAGGGCCCCGATATTCTCGGACCGGAACTGCCGCATGGCCGCGGTGCGCTCGTCAACCTCCTCGGAGAGGCGCTCAACTTCCTGTTTGAAGAACTCTTCGGTGTTTGACGCCCGGCTGGTGCGCAGACGGCTGTCTTCGCGCTGGATGAGGGTCACGTATTCATTGACCACGTCTGAGGTCGTCTGTGCCACGTCATCCGTGAAGGACAGCGACATCAGCGTCGCGCGGTTGCGGCCGGTTGTCAGGCGGATCACCGACTTGGCACGCATGGAGCGCACGATTTCATCCGGGCTCATCTCCGACGCGTTCGGGAACACGTCGAACCGATCGGCGATATCCAGCAGGTTCGCGCGGGTCAAAAGGCGCTGTTGAACGACTTCGAGCTGCTCTTGTGCCCCGGTATTGCTCAACGTGGTGACCAGCTCGTCCGGGATCTGTCCGGCCTCGAGCAGAAGACGCGCTGAGGCCTCATAACGGGTGGGCAGCTGCTTGGCCACAAAGGCCGAGGCCACGATGGACAGACCTGCGACAAGAATGAAGATCGGGAACCGGCGCCAGAAGACCGACAGAAGGTAGTTTATGCTCAAGTTCATTCTGCCGCCTCGCCCATTTGGTCAAAGTTTCCGATGAAGATGCCATCAGAGAGAACCTCATCAACGGCGCTTGCGGTGACCACTTGCCGATTCTCTGTCGCGGTGTAAAGCAACGCAAAGTCGCAGAGCTTGTTGACCAGCCGAGGAACGCCTTCGCTCGCCTGATAGATACGGTCCAGCGATTGATCCGTGAACTCGGTGCCTGTTCCGCCAGCATGTTTCATGCGATGCGCTACATAATCCCCGACGGTTTCACGGTCCATCGCCGGGATGTGGTAGAAGGCCGAAACACGTTGCGCGAATTGCTGCAGATCCGGGTGCATGATCATCTTGCGGAGCTGCGGCTGCCCCACCAGCACCAACTGCAGGACTTCATCCTTGTTCGAGTTGATATTGGTCAGCATGCGCAGCTCTTCCAAACCTTCCGAAGACAGGTTCTGCGCCTCATCGATAATGATGATAACGCGCCGCCCTTCTGCATATTCAGAGATCAGAAAGTCTTGTAAACGTTGAAAAAGTTCAACGTAGTCATCACCGGGTTCTGACGGCACGGACAGGGCGTTCAACACCCATTTCAACAATTCGCCGCGGCCACCCTGCGCGTTTGAAATCAGACCGATCGTCACCTGGTCGTCGATGGAGCGCAGAAGGCGCTGGAGCAGGGTTGTCTTGCCGGCGCCAACCTCGCCCGTGACAACTGTTATAGGGGCGCTGCTGAGGATGCCGTATTCCATGACCGCATAGGCGCGTTTGTGGATCTTGCTCCAGAACAGAAAGTCGGGATCGGGCAGCAGTTTGAAGGGCCGCTCCCGGAGCCCGAAATAATCCGAATACAACCCGCTCATCGACATGGATACACACTCATTCTTTCCATCAACACGAGGCCTGAACAGGGGCGGCCTGCGCCCACCATATAGGAATTTACCCCGGTCTTTGCAGTTGTTTGTAGTCTCGGAGGGTTAAAGAACAGCGAAATGCGCGCAACGAGGCTCGGTTGTGCGCATTTTGCGCAGCACCGTGTCGTCCGGGCACTGCGGTTCGCTGTCTGCAACAATCTCTGTGCCGCGAGACCTTCGTTTTCGGTCTGTCACCGATGTCGTGATTCGTCTGCTGTCGGTTTCAGCACGCTGCAGCGTAGCGTGAAAATATTCAAAATTCGCCCAAAAATAACAACAAACGCCGACGTAGCGGCAGTTTAACCATGCACATATAAAATTTACAATCAAGTTTAACTGATAGTTTTGTGCGTGAAATCAGTATATTACGGCGTTTTTCCGCGTGATCTGGCTTTCCTCAGGCCTTGGCAGACTCCGCCGCACGTGCTTAGTTAGCGCTGTCTTAACGATCTACAGAGTTTCAAAGATCAGTGTGTGTGGCGCGTCTCGAATTTCTGCAGACGCTGAATGGTGAGTGAAGAGTACCATGACGATAAGAGCGAACGACATTTCAGGTAGCACCCCGGTCTCCGCGATTGCAGTAGGGACCACCGCCTCCTCCAAGAACCGCCTTTACCGCAACGCAGGCAAGCGAGCGCTGGATATGGTGCTGGTTCTGGGATCCGCGATTTTTGTGGCGCCTGTTATTCTTCTTCTCGCGGCCCTGGTCGCGCTTGATGGACATAATCCTTTCTACTGGCAATCTCGCGTCGGCCTGAACGGGCGGAGCTTCCGGCTGTGGAAACTGCGCACGATGGTGCCGAAGGCGGACGAGAAGCTTGAGGCGTATCTCGCGGCCAACCCTGACGCCCGCGAAGAGTGGGACACGACCCAGAAGTTGAAATCGGACCCGCGGATCACGCGTGTGGGCCGGATCCTTCGCAAAAGCTCCCTTGATGAACTGCCGCAGCTGATCAACGTGCTGCTTGGCGACATGTCCTTGGTCGGGCCGCGTCCGATGATGGAAGCCCAGCGTGAAATGTACCCGGGCAAGGCGTATTATCGCATGCGCCCCGGTATCACCGGCACCTGGCAGATCTCGGATCGCAATGATTGCAGCTTCCGCGGCCGGGCTCAGTTCGATGATCTCTACGAGCAAAAGATCACTCTGCGGGAAGACGTCCGGATCCTGAAGCAGACCTTCTCCGTGGTCTTCCGCTGCACCGGATACTAATAAACCCTTAGGGGTTGGTCGCTATATGTCGCAGAACTGCACGAATTCGTGCAGTTCTTGCCGTGGCTAGACCATACTTGCACTGCTACACTGGCAAGAACGGCGAGAGAAACGCCAGTGAGAATTGCGGAGAGTAGTTGTATGAGATTTGCTGGTTCAGTTCGCTTGGCGATCGGCGTCCTTGGTGTGTTGGCGCTTGCCGCCTGTGACACTGCCGAGGAGCGCGCGGAAGAGCACTATCAAAAGGGGCTCGAACTGATCGAGGCTGGCGATGCCGACCGCGCTCTGGTCGAATTGCGAAATGTTTTCAATCTGAATGGCAACCACCGGGATGCGCGCGCGCTCTATGCAGCCACCGTGCGCGACATGGGCCGAACGCGTGAGGCCTTTGGGCAGTATCTCCGCCTGGTCGAACAGCATCCGGATGATCTCGAGGCGCGCCTTGCCCTCGCGAATCTGTCGATTGAAGGCCGCACCTGGGAAGATGCGGCGCGCCATGCTGCCCGGGCCAAGGAACTTGCGCCGGACGAGTTCGAAGTGCAGGTGGTCGACCTGGTGGTGCGCTACCGCGAGGCTGGACTGGCGAATGACGATGCAACGCGGGCCGAATTGCTGGCAACGGCTCAGGAGATGCTGGAAACCGCGCCGGACAAGCTGACCCTCCATAATGTGGTGATCGACGGAGCCATCTGGCAACAGGACTTCGAACTGGCTCTGGCCCGTGTCGATGATGCGCTCGGCCATCACCCGGAAGAGCAGCAGCTCTATATGCTCCGCCTCGCCGCGCTTGAGCAGCTGGGAGACATGGATGGCATCGAAGAGCAGCTGGTCGCGCTGGCGCAGCAATTCCCCGATGTTGAGCGGTACCGCCGGCTGGTTTTGCAGTTTTATCAACAGCGTGGCGAGCCGGAAAAGGCCGAAGCCTTTATCCGCAGCATTGTCTCCCCCACGGATGAGGACCCGGCGGAATACGTCGCGTTTGTGCGCTATCTGCGGGATACGCGGGGGATCGAAGCGGCCGTGGAAGAGCTCCAATCCGCCCTGGAGCAGGCTCCGGAATCGGCCGTTCTAAAGGCACTGCAAGCCTCCTTGATCTTCGATTCCGGCCAGCGCGATGAAGGCATTTCCCGGATGCAGGCTCTGGTAGATTCGGATGAGGGATCCTCGGATGCGCTGCGCTTCAAGGTGGCTTTGGCGCAGATGCTGCTGGCCACGGGCAACGAAGTCGGCGCGCGAAAGCTGGTCGAAGAGACGCTTGCCGAGGATGTCAGCAATGTAGATGCCATCAAGATGCAGGCCGCATGGCTGATCGACGGCGATGAGACCGAGCGCGCGATCAGCCTTCTGCGCACCGCTTTGGACCAGACGCCGGACGACCCGCAGATCATGACGCTGATTGCCAATGCGCATTTGCGCAACGGCGATCGGGAACTCGCGCGGGATCTTCTGAGCCTTGCCGCGGACACATCCTCCTTTGCACCGGATGAGAGCCTGCGTTATGCGCAGTTCCTCGTTGGCGCTGGCGAGCTTCTGGGGGCCGAAGACGTCCTTGTGAACGCATTGCGTCGGTCGCCCTCCAACCTGCGACTGCTGGCCCTCCTTGGCGATGTGTATGTCAGGCTGGAAGATTGGTCTCGTGCCGAACACGTGGAGCGTACCCTGCGCGGGCTTGAAGAGCCTCAGGCCAAGGATGCTGCGGATGCCATCCGTGTCGCCATTCTGGACGGTCAGGACCGCAGCGAAGATGCCCTTGATTTCCTTGCCCAACTTGCGACTGGCGAAGATGGAAATTTCCGGGCCTTGACCGCGGCGGTCCAGTCGCTCATCGCGGCGGGTGAAGTCGAACAGGCGCGGGCGCTTGTCCAGGATGCGATCGAAATCGACCCGGACCGGTTTGACCTCAAGTTTCTCGATGCCGCGCTGGAAAGCAGTGCCGGTGATCTGTCGGTCGCCGAGCAGACCTATCGCGAACTGATTTCCCGTGAGGAAGCGAATGAACGCGTGTGGGTTGAGCTTGTGCGCGTCCTCAACCGTGCGGGCAAACCTGGTGAGGCGGGGCTCATGCTTGACCAGGGACTTGAAAAGTTCCCGGATGGTCCGAACCTGCTCTGGGCAAAGGCCTCAACGCTGGAGCAGCAGAACGATTTCGAAGGAGCGATTTCAATCTATGAACAGCTCTATGCGATCTCTAGTCGCTCGACCATCGTGTCGAACAATCTGGCGAGCTTGCTCTCGACCCATCGTGGGGATGAGGCCAGCATCGAGCGGGCCTATCGGATCGCGCGTCGCTTGCGCGGGACAAACAATCCGGCGTTCCAGGACACCTATGGTTGGCTTGCCTATCAGCGCGGCCGCTTCGACGAGGCCCTGACCTATCTCGAGCCCGCCGTTGCTGGCCTGCCTCAGGATCCGCTGGTTCGGTTCCATCTTGGCATGACCTACCTCGCTGTGGACCGGACGACCGAAGGGGTCGAGGCGTTGCAGACCGCGATCTCTCTGGCGGGTCCTGATGATGTGCGGCCACAATTTGAGATTGCTCGTGAAGAGTTGAACAAACTTGAGAGCGCAGGGCAGTGATTGCTCCGCGAATCCATGTATGAAACGTCAACGTTGCGGTTCGAGTACCGCAACGTTGAACTGACGCGTAAATAACGGCCCCCCGTGTGTACTAGCCTTTAGGTGATTGTGAATGTCGACGTTAACAGAAAGCATAAGTTCCGGTCGCGACCGGCTGCCAGTTAATTTACCCGGTCTGTTGTCATTTGGGCTCCTTCTGGCTGTCTCCGTCCCGATTTTCTGGATGGGGTTCGTCTCGTTGTTCAACGCGTGGGGCACGCCTGAATACAGTCATGGACCTCTGATCCCACTGATTTCTCTGTATCTCTTCCTGCGTGAATTGCGGGACAAGCCGCATGCGCCCGAGGGCGAAGCCAAGAAGAGATGGCCAGGGATCCTTGTGATTGCCTTTGGCCTTCTGATTGCCTTTGCCGGAAACCTGGCGCGTATCCCGGATATCATCACCTATGGCTTTATCATCTGGACCGGCGGCGTTGTCCTGACCGTGTTCGGCTGGAAACAGGGTATCCGTCATCAATTGCCTGTCTTCCATCTGGTCTTCATGCTGCCGCTGCCGCAATTCGTGTACTGGCAAATGACGATGTTCCTGCAGGGCATCTCATCCGTTGTTGGGGTCTGGTTCGTACAACTCGCCGGCGTTCCGGTGTTCCTCGAAGGGAACATCATCGATCTCGGCGTCTACAAGTTGCAGGTGGCGGAGGCATGCTCGGGTCTGCGTTACCTCTTCCCGATCCTGTCGTTCTCCTATCTCTTTGCGATCCTGTACCGGGGACCCTACTGGCACAAGGCGGTGCTCCTGCTGATGGCAGCCCCTCTCGCGGTGTTCATGAATTCGGTCCGGATCGGCATCATCGGTGTGATGGTCAATTCCTATGGCATCCAGCATGCGGAAGGATTCATGCACTTCTTTGAGGGCTGGGTCATCTTTGGATCCTGTATCGCGATCCTCTTCCTGATGGCGATTGCCCTGCAACGCCTGACCCCGAACCCTCTGCCGCTCAGCGAGGCGATTGATCTCGACTTCAACGGGCTTGGCGCCGTCAGCGCGCGCATCCTGTCGATCCCGAACTCTGTTGCGATGATGGTTGGTACGGGGATTGCTGTGGTGACCACAGCGCTGTTCATTGTCATCAATCCCGGTCCGGCCCCGGCAATCGAACGGGATCCGTTCGCGATCTTTCCCCGCCAGATCTCTGAGTGGCGGGGCGTGCAGGTCCCGCTCGACACCCAGATCGAACAGGTGTTGGGGGCAGATGACTACATCAACGCCAACTATGTGAACCGGGAAACCGAAGATACGATCAACTTCTTTGTGGCCTTCTATCACAATCAGACAGAGGGCAGCGGGATCCACTCGCCGGAGGTTTGCCTCCCTGCCGGCGGCTGGGAGGTGTTCAGCCTCGATCCCTACGAAGTGTCTTTGCCCGAAACGTCCTATGGCACGTTTAATCTGAACCGCGCGGTGATCCAGAAGGGGCTCTCCAAGCAGCTGGTCTATTATTGGTTCGAGCAGCGCGGCGAGCGCTTTACCAATGACTACTCCGCCAAAGCAGCTGTCGTGTATGATGGTATCTTCGAAGGTCGGACCGATGGCGCGATGGTGCGCTTCGTGACCCCGATCCGCGGTGGCGAACCGGAGAGCGCGGCAGACGATCGTCTCAAGAGCTTCATGGAGGAAACTCTGGTTAAGCTTCCGAGGTTTGTTCCACTTTGAAGTCCAGCGGATTGCATCTAGGGTGTTCATCAGGCGCTAGGTCCTGATGAGCATCCAGATGAACGAGACGAGCAGACCATCACCCGCTCACACCATCCAAACGGGCTCATCTGACCTCAAAGCTTCCAAGAGCCCGGCTGCGACGGCGATGCTTGTGCCTGGCGTGCTAATCGCGATTTGCGTGCTGGTTGAGGCGATTTTTCAGATCGCCAATCTCGGTCTGATCGACCATCCGCGTCTGCGGGCCGAAGTGCTCGAGTATCTTGCCTTCTGGCCCGGTCTGCTGCGCAGCTGGCAGGCAAACTACCCCCTTCAGCCTTATGCGATGTTCTTTTCTTACGGGTTCCTGCACGGCGGGCTGCTGCATCTCTTGCTGAACATGGTCACGCTCTATTCCCTGTCCAAGGCGGTCATCCAGCGGGTCGGGACAGTCAAGTTCATCGCGCTTTACACGGTGGCCATTCTCGGCGGCGCGGTGGGCTACTGGCTCCTGACCTCCAGCCTTCGTCCGATGGTGGGCGCGTCCGGAGCGCTTTTTGGCCTCGCCGGTGCGATCGTCGCCTGGGACTATCTCGACCGCTACCTGTTCTCCGAGGGGCTGCTGCCGGTGCTCAGAACCGTGCTTTTTCTTATCGGATTGAACCTGGCCTTGTGGTGGGCGATGGACGGACAGCTGGCTTGGGAGACCCATCTCGGCGGTTTCGTCGCCGGGTGGATCATGGCCATGCTGCTGGATCCGACGGGGCGACCGCCGCCCGAAAGCGACGCTCAGTAATCTCGTTCGAAAAACAGGCCGATGCTACTGTTATCGGTACCTGCGGTCCCCCGCGCAGTGAGTGAATCCGTCAGCTCAACGTTCAGGTCGATCTCGGTCTCGCCTTCATTGTTGATGTTCACATTGGTGTAGACGTCGTCAGAGATATACTTGCCCAAACGCAGGTTGGTCTGACCGTCATCTTCGGTCGTCAGGTCCAGATCATCGAGACCCGCCTCCTCGCGCAGGGCGTTGAAGAACCCGAGCCCGGTGCCGTTGCGCGCGGCCACAAGCGAGTTCGCGAGCTGCAAAGCCTGAAGCGGGCTCAGACCCGAAACCTCGGAGTCAAACAGAAGCCGCGACAGCACTTCGTCCTCGGGGAGGGTCGGTGTGGACTCAAAACTGACCTCGGGCTCATCGGCCGGGCCGGAAATGATCGCGGCAACCTCGTAGTCGTCGGTCTCGGTGCTCGCAACGAAGCGGATATCCGGCACGATCGACGCCGTCAGCAGGATCTCGCCTTCGGTCAAATCCAGCCGCTGGCCAAGAATATCGAGCCGTCCACGCTGCAGCTCAAACTCGCCGACAGGGCGCGGATTTGCGGAGGTTCCGGAAATCTCAACATTGCCGCCCAGTTCGGCGTCGAGACCAAACCCTCGGACGAAAATCCGCGTGGGAGAATTGATAAAGAGGTCAAGCCCAAGCACCGGGCCGCCTGCCCCACCGGCCGAGGGGGGCTCTGGTTGCGCGGCCAACCCGGCATGGGAAAGCGTCCGTTCAACACCCTGTGGCGCGCCGACATGGCGAACCCCTTCCAAGGTGCCCACTGTACCGCCGCCATCCGGAACGCGGATTTCGGTTTCGGCGAGGTTGATTTCGCCAGACAGGACCGCACCACCGGTGAGCGGTCCGTCGAGGGCAATCGCGCCATCGATCCGGGTGGCGAGAAAGCCCTGCAGTGCAAAGCGCAACCTGTCGATATCGATGTCGAGCGCGGCTTGCTGTGGAGGGGTGAGCCCCAGCGATCCCCCCAGCGAGATTCGCCCGCCCCGGTTGCCGCGCCCAGAAAGGTCGAGGGTTGTGGTGCTGCGTTCAAGACCGATCGTACCGCCCAACTGCTCCAGCGCGAAGCCGACGGTTGGGTCGGCCACGCGCCCATTTTCCACCCGCAAGGTCGCGGTCACCGCATCGAGCCCAAAGGGGCCATTAACCGACACGTCGAACCCAATGGCGCCGCTTGCCGTTCGGGGCGACAGGAAGGGCTGCGCGAGTTCCATCCGAACAGTCCCGTCCAGAGTCAGATCTGCTGTCGCGAAGTCCTCGGCAACCGAGCCGCCGACATTCAGCCGCAAGCCGGCTGGTCCGGATCCGCTGCCATCGACGGTATAGCCCCCTGCGCCACTGCGCACGGTGCCGGAAAACTCGGCGGCACCGGGAAAGCCCGGCACGATGCGCGCCAGCGAATCCAGCGCAAGCGCGATGTCGAGATCCGTTTGCGCGTTACTGCCGCCGCCAGTCGCCGACAGGTTCAGCGCTTCGGTCTCTATGAGGGCCTGGCGGATCGAGATCCCGTCCGTGTCCCGTGACCCCGAAAAGGCAAGATCTGCGCGCCCGCCCAACAGGTTGTCTGCCTCGGCGATCCCGGTCTTCAGGTCGCGACCTTGCCCCGAAACTTCCAGATCGAACATCCCACTCAACAGGGTAGCGGTCCCGCTCAGGTCCAGATCCACCGCGCCTTGCAGCGCCTGCCCCGTCAGAGCCGCAAAGCGTGACAGGTTTGGCGCAGAGAGCGCGATACCCCCCTCGAAATCCACGCCTTCTGCGAGGTTTGCGAACATCCCGTCGAGGGAAAGTTCCACATCCCCAGCCGCGATCGCGGCTTCGGAAATGGTCAGAGGCGCTTCCTTCTGCCAGTCGAAGGCCGCGTTGAAGGCCACCTCGTCCCCGGCGGCCTGTTGAAGTTTCGGATCCCCCAGGACCACGCCATCCGCACCACCACTCAGACGTCCGGAGACGGCCCCGAGGGTTTCCCCTTCGGGCAGGGTCAGCTCCCCCGCGCCGCGAAGATCGACGCTTTCAATCTCGAACGCGCCTTGTTGCAGATCGGACATGGCGATCACTGCGGACCAGATCGACGCCGCCGTGCGGTCGTAGGAAACGTTGACATAGGCCGATGTTAGCTCGGTTGGAGTTCCCGGAATCGGCAGGCGCACGGGGGTCCCTTCGGCGGCCGCCAGACGGGCGACGAGGGTGATCTGTTCGGGCCATTTTGTTTCCGATAGGGCCAGCCGCGTGCGCATGTTGAAGAGTGAGCTCTGCAAATGCAGCCGCGGGACACTGATCGCACCATTGGCAAAGAGCACAGTTTCGAAGTCGAGGCCGGTTTCCGGGCCGAAGAAGCCCTTAATGTCCTCGGTGACCAGAGGCCGGATATCGCCCGACAGCTTGGCCTGTATGGTCCGGTCGACGCCCTCCGCGCCCTCGGCCTCAGCTGCCAGAAGGCGCACGATCCCGCCCAGCCGCGTGCTGTCGGCTGTGTCGAACCGAACATCTGCTTCGAAATCCGACAGCAGCCCCCGCCCGGTGACCGCCAGCTCCAGCGCCGGTGCCCCGGGTATCCCAGTCTTCCGCGACAGCAAACCGCCTTCGCGCCCCTTCGCGTCGAGGATCACGACAAGCTCTTCGCTGCTGTTCTCGAAACTTGCGTTGAGGTTGAGCAGCGTCCCGTCCACGTCGGTCCGTTCCAGATCGAGCGCAATGGCACCGTTGCCATTGGCCAGGGTCAGCCCGCCGACCAGTTTCGCAACAACCTGTTCGCCGAGAATGGCCTCTTCGAGCACAATCTCCTCGGCTGCGATGCGCTCGATTTCAACCGAGACGGGCAGTTCAGGCAGCTGAAACGCGAAAGGCTCGGCCTCGGCGCTGGGCAGTTCCGGATCCTCAGGGGCTGCGGCGGGCAGGCGGAGCAAGGTGATCCGAGCGGCGGCCAGCTCATTGGCACGTATACGGCCTCGCAACAGCGCCGTACGGGTCCAGTCCAGTTTCGCATCCTCGATGATCATCCAGGGGCCATTTGGATCGGCGAAGGTTAGGCGTTCGATCGTAGCCGTCGAAGACAGTGCGCCGCTTAGCCCGTCGACGGTGACTTCCAGGGTATCGCTGGACAGGCTGCGTTCGAGAAGCCCTTCGAGTCCGCCCTTTTTATCCTGTGCGATTGCGCTCAGAGGCAGCCAGATCAGGCAGACGAGAGTAATCAGAAATCGTGTCAAAACGCTTGCCCCAGGCCGAAGTAGAATTGCACGCCGTCATCGGTGTCGCCGCCGACCGGAGCGGCAATATCCACCCGGATCGGGCCGACAGGCGTGTCGTAGCGCAGGCCGATCCCTGCGCCGCTATGACTGTCACCGCTGCCCGTGAAGACGTCTCCATCCGTGATCAGACCGTAATCGAAGAACCCGACTGCCCCGATCGCGTCGGTGAAGCGATAGCGTGCCTCGAGAGAGAGCCCGGCGAAGCCCTCGCCGCTGGACAGACTGCCATTGCGTTCAACGCCAAGAGATTCAAAGGGTTGACCGCGTACAGTGCCACCCCCGCCCGAGAAGAACAGATAGGATTCCGGAACCGATCCCGAGGTTGCGCCAAAGACGCTGCCCAATTGCCCGCGCACGGCCAGGGTCAGGGCGTCGTCCTCTATGAAGGACTTGTAGTACCGCGCATCCAGTGTCGAGCGGACCCCGTCATCCGCATCACGCTCTCCGACAAAGGGGAAAACCTCGCCGCTGATGAACGTCCCGGCGCGGGCATCGGTGACGATGTCGCGGGTGTCGTAGGTCGCGCCGACCGGTGTGCCGAAGATGCGGAAACGCCGCTTGCCGGGCTTCAGGTCGGTCTTGGTGGCCGAGAGCCGGATCCCACCATAAAGGAATAGCTCGTCGCTCAGCCGATAGTTGAACCCCGTGTCGAAGGTCAGAATGTCTTCGCGAAAGGTCGAGTTCGCCTCGCGCGAGATGTCCAGAGACGCTCGGAAATCAGCCTCGGGGGCAAAGACCGCCGGGCGCAGGAAGGAAACCCCGAACGTGTATTCGAGCTCCTTGCCCTCTTCGAGCTGCTGGGTCAGGTCGGCGTCAAAGCGCAGCCGTTCCCCGCCTCCCAACAGATTGCGGTGGAACCAGAAACCCGAGACCGAGATGCCATCGCTGCTGCCGATTTCGGCGCCAAAGCCAAGGCGGCGCGGCTTTTCTTCCTGCAGCTCGACGATGACGTCGATGGTATCATCGGGGTTCGGGGTCTCGGCCTCCTCCACAACGACGAAGCGAAAGGCCCCGGTGCGCGAGATCCTGCGTTGGATCGTCTCGAGATCATCATCGGTAAACAGGGCGCCCGTCGGAAAACCGGCCATGGCCCGGATGCGCTCGGTGCGGACATCCTCATTCCCGGTAATCCGCATCTCGCCAAAGGTCAGGCGTGGGCCCGGGTCGATATCGATATCCACATTCAGCGCGTTCTCACGATGGGCCGCTGTCACGCTTTGACCCGTGAGTTTCGCCTTCGCATGGCCCACATCCCGCCAACCCTGGATCGAGGCATCTGCGGCCTGCTTGATCAACCCGCTGCGCGCCAGCACGCCGGAGCGGAAATCCTCGGGCAGTTCCGTACCCGGCGCGGTGGGGTCCACGACTGCGCGCCCGAAGGTAAAGGGTTTGCCAGGCTCGATCTCGACTTGGACCGTTCCGACCGAGTCCGGAATCTCGAAGGGAGAAAGCTCGGCTGCCTCGCGCCCATCCACCTGGATCGAGACGACCCCTGAATAGTACCCGTTCCGGTACAGAACCGAGAGATAGCGTTTGTAATCCGCCTTGGCCGCGGCCACGAGATCTTGCGAGGTCGAACTCTCTTCTTCCAGAACCACGCGCACCAGCGATGCGGCTCTCAACGCGTTTGACAGGTCTTCATCGATGAAAGAGGTCGAAATCTGCAGCTCTTGGGCCTGAACGCCCGTGATGGCGACACCGGTCACCACCAAAAGTGCACCGATCCGTGCCCGCACTCGCCCCATCACCCATCCCATCGCACTCTACCTGTTCGCCTCGCTCCTGCATCAGGCATACCCCATCGCGGCGCGCACGCAAACGGCTGAGACGGGCTGAGCACGGGTTTAACCAATTGGTCAATAAAGGGCGCATTTGAACTGTTAGGTCCACCTTAACAGCCTGCGGGCTAAAACCGGTCTTGGGTGAAGTATAGAGGTGATGCGATGGGTGGGGACCTTCCCGCACCAGTCATCATCAAACGTAAAAAGGTTATCGCAGGCGGCGGCCACCACGGGGGTGCGTGGAAAGTTGCCTATGCGGACTTCGTGACCGCGATGATGGCCTTTTTTATGTTGATGTGGCTGCTGAATGCAACGACCGAAAAACAACGTAAGGGGATCGCGGATTACTTCAATCCGACGATCCCGGTGAACCGGATCTCTGGCGGTGGCGAGGGCATGTTCGGGGGGGATAACATCTTCTCCGAGATGACTTTGGCACGCAGTGGCACGGGTGGCACCGATCGGACCAATGGGTCGGCATCGGCCCGTGCCGATGCGGAAGCCGAGGGCGCACGCCTGCAGGCTTTGTCAGAGGACCTGTTGGGGTTGAGCGGCGAGAGCGACGTGGCCGAGCAGCTCAAGCGTCACGTGACGACGCGGGTGACCGATCGCGGACTCGTGGTCAATCTCTATGATCAGGACGGGGCCACAGTGTTTGTGCCCGGTGGGAATGAGCTCACGCCTTTGGGCACCGCGCTGCTTCTGGTCGTGGCGGAGGTCTTCAAGGTGGTGGACAATGGGCTGACGGTCACTGGCCATGTGCCGAGTCGCCCTGTGGTTCTGCGCGAAAACGACGTCTGGGAAGTCTCGACCGAGCGGGCGCATGTCGCGCGCAAGTCGCTTCAGGAGGCCGGATTCCCGGCGGAGCGGATTGTCATGGTTTCGGGACAGGCAGATCGCAAGCCGAAAGCCTATCCAGATATATCAATTCAAAACAACAGGTTGGAGATTGTCTTGCTGCGTTCGAGCCATTCCAAGTAAAAAAGAAGGCCAAATTAGGGCGCCTTTAACAGCTTCGGTTCCAAGTTCCGATCATCGGAGTCGATGCTGCAGAAAGGCGCACAATGACTATTTCTTCTTCTTTGAATGCGGGTGTTGCCGGACTTAATGCGAATGCGACGCGTCTGGCGACCATCTCGGATAATATCGCGAATTCGTCTACCTATGGCTACAAGCGGGCCGAGGCGGATTTCCAGTCCATGGTTATCACGGACAATGGCAGCGGCAGTTATTCTGCCGGTGGTGTCCGGGCTACGACCACACGTGTGATTGACGAACGAGGGCCCTTGGTCGCGACGTCAAATTCCACCGACCTTGCTGTCGCGGGCAGTGGCATGTTGCCTGTGACCACGATGGCTGCGGTGGAAAACCCGAATGGAAACTACCCTCTCAATCTGATGACGACGGGCTCGTTCAGCCCGAATGAGGATGGGTATCTGACAACGGCAACGGGTATGGTCCTCATGGGATGGCCCGCGGATCCGGATGGAACGGTCCCGGACTTCCCGCGGGATACTGTCGCCGGGCTTGAACCGATCGAGGTGACCTACAACCAGTTTGCCGGCGATCCGACGACGCTGATGGATCTGAACATCAACCTGCCTGCGGATGCGACCAAGGCCGATTCCGGGGCTGAGCCGATCATCATGCCGATGGAGTATTTCGGCAATCTCGGGACCTCCGAGACCCTGACCGCCACCTATACGCCGACTATTCCGGCGTCTGGGGCATCGAATACCTGGACCTTGTCGATCACGGATTCCGCATCCGACGGGGCTGTGATTGCCGAGTTCGAGTTGGTCTTCAACACGGGCCGCGACACAGGCGGTAGCCTAGCATCTGTCACGGCGCTCTCCGGTGGTTCCTACAACGACACGGAAGGTACTCTGGATCTGACCGTGGCAGGTGGCCCGATCTCTCTGGAGATTGGTGGGCTTGGCGGGTCTGGCGTTCCGACCAAGATGACGCAACTGTCCGATACCTACTCCAGCGATTACGACAAGAACGGGACACCTGTGGGTGGGCTCACAGGAGTGCGTGTGGATGAGAACGGGATGGTGAATGCCATCTATGACAACGGGGCCACGCGGACGATCTACCAGATCCCGCTCGTTGATGTGCCCAACCCCAACGGTCTGATGTCGAAAGACAATCAGGCGTACTCGGTCTCTTCCGACAGCGGCGCCTTCTTCCTCTATGACGCAGGAGATGGTCCGACCGGAGACATCGTGGGGTTCGCTCTGGAGGAATCCACAGCGGATGTCGCGGGTGAACTGACCCGGTTGATCACGACACAACGGGCTTATTCCTCGAACGCGAAGATCATTCAGACCGTTGACGAGATGTTGCAGGAAACGACCAACATCAAACGCTGATAATCATCAGAAAAGGACCCTTCCATGTCCGTCACGACTGCTCTCAACAACGCGCTTTCTGGCCTCACGGCGGCCAGCAAGGCCGCGTCCGTGGTGTCCGCGAACATCGCCAATGCGAATACCGAAGGCTACGGCGTGCGCGAAATGGAGCTGTCCTCTGCGTCGCTTGGCGGCCAGGGGGCCGGGGTCAGGGTCGATGGCGTGTCCCGCAGCGTGGACGAGCGCGTTCTCGCGGATCGTCGCGCTGCGGATGCCGCCTTCGCCAATGCGGCAACGCAAGCCAGCTACTATGCGAGCATCGAAGCCGCGATTGGCTTGCCCGGAGATGCCGGATCTCTGTCGTCCGAGCTTGCCAAGTTTGACGCGGCATTGATCGAGGCGGCGAGCCGTCCGGACTCGGACGCGCGGCTGTCGAGTGCGGTTGCCGCCGCAGACAGTCTGGCAATCACGTTGCGGGATCTGAGCGACGGTATCCAAGCCGAACGTCTGGAGGCTGAAAAGCAGATCGCCTCCCAGGTGGATGTTTTGAACACGTCGCTGTCTCAGATCGAAGACCTGAACAAAGAGATCCAACGCCAAGTCTCCAATGGGAATGACGCTCTGGCGCTCATGGACCAGCGCCAACTCCTGATTGATCAGGTCGCTAGCATCGTACCAGTGAATGTTGTCGACCGGGACTTTGGACAGGTTGCGCTGATTTCCGATGGGGGAGGGGTTTTGCTCGACGGGCGTGCGGCGGAGTTTGTCTTCGAGGATGTCGGAGCGATCGTGCCCGACATGACCGTGGAGGGCGGTGGGCTTAATTACATCGAAATGAACGGAAATCCGGTTGATACGAGTACGAGTATCAATCCGCTGAAGGGGGGATCTCTCGAGGCCCTCTTCGAGGTTCGCGATGAATTGGCGGTATCGGCCCAGCAGGATGTCGATGCGGTTGCCAGAGACCTGATCGAACGGTTTGCCGATCCCGCTGTTGACCCGACGCTGGCGCCTGGGGATCCCGGGCTCTTTACGGATGATGGGACTGCGTTTGACATCAGTATGGAAACGGGGCTTGCCGGGCGCATTTCGATCAACGCCCTTGTGGACCCGAAGCAAGGAGGCGAATCGTGGAGGCTCCGTGCCGGGCTTGGCGCGACGTCCCCCGGAGAGGCAGGTGCGGGCACCATTCTCTTGTCATTGTCAGACGCGTTGAATGACCCGCGCGTGACATCCTCGGGGTCGTTCTCTTCTGTTCCGCGCGCTGCATCTGAGCTGGCTAGCGACTTTCTCTCCAAGATCGGGACTGCGCGCCAAGCCTCTGACGGAGAGGTCGCCTACACATCCGCAAAGTGGGAAGCGCTTCGGACGCTTGAACTCGAACGCGGTGTGGATACGGATCAGGAGCTGCAGAAGCTTCTGGTCATCGAAGATGCCTACGCGGCGAATGCGCGTGTTATTCAAACTGTCGACGAGATGCTCGACTTGCTCCTGAGGATCTGACCATGATTTCGACCTCCATCGGTGATCTCGCGCAAACCATGTCCAACCGCATGCAGATGACGCGCTTGAAGAGCAATCTCGGTACTCTGACCTATGAAATGTCATCGGGGAAGAAAGAGGATATCGCCTCCGAGGTGCGCGGCGAATTTAGCGCGGTCTCCGCGCTCGAGGGCTCCCTGAAAACACTGGCAGCCTATGAGAACTCCGTGACCGAAGGCGTTCTGCTGTTTGACACAGCTCAGGCGTCCCTGACATTGATCAACGATTTGACCGTTGAAGCGGGTCCCAACCTCATTCTTTCGAGTGAGGTGTCTGATCCCGCAATGCTCAAAGCGGCCGGCGAGGATGCCGAGCAGAAGCTGGCAACCGTTGTTTCCGCGTTGAACGTCTCCGTATCCGGGCGCGCGATCTTTGGGGGGGCGGCGACGGATGGATCGCCCTTGATCTCTGCTGAGGAGATTATGGATGAACTGACCGCCCTCGTTGCGGGTGCGCCAACGCCGGCAGATGCGCTCGCGCTCGTCGATAGCTGGTTTTCGGATGCGGGGGGAGGTTTTGAAACCCTTGCCTATCAAGGGTCTGCCGATCCCATGACCGCAATCCCGGTCGGGCCCGATGAGCGGCTTGCCCAGAGTATCACAGCGGCGGATCCGGCTATTCGCGAGGTGATGTCGTCCTTTGCAAGTGCGGCGCTCGTGGCCAGAGGCGCGTTCGACGGTGATGCGCAACTGCAGGCGGACCTGATTGGTGCTGCCGGTGAAGCGATGCTCAGTTCCGAAACCGGGTTGTCGGTGATCCAAGCTGAGCTCGGGGCGCAACAGGCGTTTCTGGATGGCGTCAGCGGTCACCTGGATACGCAGAAGAGCACGTACCAGATGGCGCTGAACGAGATTTACGCCGCAGACCCTTATGAAGTCGCGACTCAACTCGAAGCCGTCGCGCTGCAACTTGAGACGATGTATGCGGTGACATCGCGTCTCAGCAGTCTTTCGATGACCGAGTATCTACGATGATCAGGTCTCTTTTGTCTTGGCTTTTGTGCCTCTGCCTCGCCACGCAGAGTTTCGCAACGCCTATCCGTCTCAAGGACCTGGTTGAGTTTGATGGCGTCAGGGGGAATGATCTGGTCGGCTATGGCCTCGTGGTCGGGCTCAATGGAACGGGGGACGGTATTCGAAACGCGCCGTTCACCGAAGAGATACTGGGAAATATTCTGGAGCGTCTGGGCGTAAATGTCTCGGGCGAGCAGTTCCGCCCCAAGAATGTCGCAGCCGTAATCGTGACGGCCGAGTTGCCGCCCTTCGCACGCGCGGGCAGTCAGATTGACGTCACCGTTTCAGCGATTGGCGACGCCAAAAGTTTGCTCGGCGGTACGCTGATCATGACACCTATGAACGCCGCTGACGGGGAGATCTATGCGGTTGCTCAAGGTACCATCATTGCTGGCGGGGAATCAGCCCGTGGCGGCAATGAAGAGATCGTTACGGGGGTTCCGACGGCAGGGGTGATCCCATCCGGCGCCCGCGTCGAGCGGGAGGTCGATTTCGAGTTTGGCGAACTGACTTCCTTGAGGTTGGCCTTGCGTGCACCTGATTTCACGACGGCCTCGCGGATTGAGACCGCTATCAATGCCTTCTTCGAAAGGCAGGTGGCGCTGATGCTTGATGCAGGTACCGTGGAGATCGATATCGCACGAACACGTCTACGGTCCGCCGCACACGCAATCGGGCGCATCGAAAACATCCTTGTAGAGCCTGAGTTGCGCGCGCGTGTGGTGGTGGATCAACGCTCCGGCACCATCGTGATGGGGGAAGATGTCCGTGTCTCTCGCGTCGCGGTGTCTCAGGGAAACCTGACCATTCGGATCGAGGATCGTCCGGTGATTGCGGTGCCAAACCCCTTCTCGACTGCGGACACGATTGTCGTCCCCAGGCAGGAAGTGGAACTTGACCGTGAGCCAGGCATTGGGCTTGCTGAAGTTCAGGAAGGCACAAATCTGTCTGAAGTCATTGCAGGCCTGAACGCGCTGGGCGTTGCTCCGAGGGACATGATCGATATCCTGAAAAGCATCAAAGCCGCCGGTGCGCTCCACGCGGAGTTCCTGGTGCGCTAAGTCGCAGTGTCGCGGACTTCGACGAACTGTGCGCGCTGAGCAAGGCCTTGGAAAAGATCGCTTTCCGTACCAGTCAGCCAGGCCTGTGCACCCAATGCGCAAATCTCATCATAGAGCGCCAGCTGCCTCTCATGGTCAAGATGCGCAGATACCTCGTCGAGCAGGACCAATGGTGGCGATGCGTTCATAGACCGCAATGAACGAACCACAGCCAGGATCAAAGAAATCAGGAGTGCCTTCTGTTCTCCGGTCGAGCAGTCTTGGGCGAGCATCCCTTTTGCCGAGTAAAGGGCTGTCAGGTCATCGCGATGCGGTCCGCTAAGCGTCCGACCAGCCAGCAGATCCCGATTTCGACCCGACTGCAGGGCATCCTTTAGGCGTGCGCTCTCCGCAAGAACGCGACCCCCATCCGGGCCGGCCAGTCCGAGCCCGGCCGAAGGAAAGCAGTCATTGGTATCATCTTGAGCCTGGGTGATCCGATCCAGCGTGTCCAATCGGTTGGCGACGATCTGTGCGCCGGAATGCGCCATCCGATCTTCGAGCGCGTCATACCAATGGGGATCCCGAGCCCCATCTTTGAGCAGCCGGTTGCGATCGCGCATGGCCTTTTCGTAGCTCAGAACTGATTTTCCGTGATCTGGTCGGAAGTTCAGCGTGAGGCGGTCCAAAAACCGGCGTCGCCCCTCGGAAGCTTCGGTCCACAGGCGATCCATTGCCGGAACGAGCCAGACCACGGGCACCAACGCGCCAAGCGCAATCTGCGGCTTCGCTTTGCCATCAATCCTGACAGTACGGGCTACGGCATCTTCGCTGCCGGTTTCCACTACATGGTGGTCTTGGCCCTTCGCCACATGCGCGGTGATCTTCCAGCCAATGGCTTCGGGCTGACGGGCCAGCTGATTGGACTTTGCCCTGCGCAGTCCACGACCTGGAGACAACAGGCTAAGCGCCTCAAGTATATTGGTTTTACCAGCGCCATTTGGCCCATAGAGGACCACCGGGCCTGGCTCCAAATCCAGCTTGAGCGATTTGTGGGATCGAAAATGGGAAAGGTGAATATGCTCGACCGCTAGCTTCGCCACACGCGATCACACCCGCATGGGCATGACGACGTAGACTGCTGAAGAATCGCCGCCTTCGCGCATCATCGTGGGGTCAGCGGCGGAGTTGAAGAGAAACACGGCGTTCTCACGATCAACCTGGCTTGCGATCTCCAGAAGGTACTTCGCATTGAAACCGATCTCGAGCCGCTCATCGCCATAGGCCACGGCAAGCTCCTCTTCAGCGGCGCCGCTATCGGGGGCGTTGACCGACAAGACCAAACGATCTTCGTCCAGCGCCAGCTTCACGGCGCGAGACCGTTCGGAACTGACCGTTGCCACTCGATCCACAGCCTTGGCAAACTCAGACGCATCCACTTCGAGTTTGCGCGAATTCCCCATGGGGATGACCCGGGTATAATCCGGGAAGGTGCCATCGATCACCTTGGAGGTGAGCGTAATCTCGGGGGTCGCGAAACGGACTTTCGTTTCAGACACCGACACGGCGATCTGCGCGTCATCGTCTTCCAGGAGTTTGCGAAGCTCTCCCACGGTTTTGCGGGGGACGATCACGCCCGGCATTGTCTCGGCCGCATCCGGCAAGTCCGTATCGATGCGCGCCAGTCGGTGTCCATCGGTTGCCACACAGCGCAGGCAGCGACCGTCCTCACCATCCGCGACATGCATGTACACACCGTTGAGATAGTAACGGGTTTCTTCGGTCGAAATCGCGAACTTGGACTTTTCGAACAGCCGCCTCAGAACCTTCGCGGGGGCCGCGAAGTTGCTCGTGTATTCCGCCGTTGTCATCACAGGGAAATCTTCGCGGGGCAGGGTCGCGAGCGAGAAGTTCGACCGTCCGGCGACAACTTCCAGCCGTCCCTTGGCACTGTCATCGATCAGTTGGACAAGCGCACCATCCGGGAGTTTCCGGACAATTTCGTGCAGTGTTACGGCCGGCACGGTCGTCGCCCCCGCGCGCTCGACCTGCGCAGAGACCCGATCCACCACCTCGATATCCAGATCCGTGGCGCGAAAGCTTACGGCATCGCCCTCGGCCTCGATCAGCACATTCGCTAGGATCGGAATGGTGTTGCGCCGCTCGACAACCGATTGCGCCTGGCTAACGGCCCTAAGAAGAGTGGCCCGCTCGATGCTGATTTTCATAGCGTTGTCCTATGCCCCCCGGGAGCGCTCGAGCCTAAGCATTCTTGCACAGTGCTCAAGCGCTAAATGCGAACTTCCAATGGTTTGAGGGGGGCGTCAAGGCCCGCCTACCTGTTGCGGGCCTATGGCCTGTCCCGGTCAGACCTGAAGGGTCCGGGTCAGGATCTGCAGGTCTTCTTTGACCTGCGGGTCTTCGTCGCGCAGGGCCTCGATCCGTTTGACCGCATGAATGACCGTGGTGTGGTCGCGGCCGCCGAAGCGACGCCCGATCTCCGGCAGCGACCGGGTGGTCAGGGTCTTGGCCAGATACATGGCCAACTGCCGCGGGCGCGCGATGGCCCGCGTGCGGCGGGGGCCAAGAAGATCGGTCATGCGCACGTTGTAGAATTTCGAGACCGTCTGCATGATCTCGTCCACGGTCACCCGCCGATCATTGGCCCGGATCATGTCCGACAAGGCCTCTTGCGCGACCTCGATCGTGATGTGCTGACCCACCAGGGACGAGAACGCGAAAAGGCGGTTCAAGGCCCCTTCGAGCACGCGCACATTGGTCGAGATCCGTTGCGCCAGAAGCTCCAGCACCCCGTCATCGATATGGATCGATTCGCCGTTGGCGATGTGATCCTGAAGCCGTTGTTGCAGGATCCCGAGCCGCAACTCGTAATCCGTCGGATGCAGGTCCACGACAAGACCGCTCGACAAGCGCGACTGGATCCGATCCTCGAGCCCGTCGATCTCGCCCGGTGCGCGGTCCGCCGAGATGATGATCTGCTTGTTCTGATCGATCAGCGAGTTGAACGTGTGGAAGAACTCATCCTGGGTGCTGTCCTTGCCTGCGATGAACTGCACATCATCCACCATGAGCAGGTCAACCGAGCGGAACAGCTCCTTGAACTCCATGGTGTTTCGATCGCGCAGAGCGCGAACAAAGCGATACATGAATTGTTCTGCCGAAAGATACAGCACTTTCAACTCTGGGTTGCGTGAGCAGGCTTCCCAGGCAATGGCATGCATCAGATGTGTCTTTCCAAGACCGACGCCTCCATAGAGGAACAACGGGTTGAACGACACCGGTCCCCCTTCGGCCACGCGCCGTGCGGATGCATGCGCCAGCTCGTTCGGTTTGCCGACCACGAAGTTCTCGAATGTCAGTCGCGAGTCCAGCGGAGCACTTTGCAGCGACGCGGACGGAACCGGCTTTTCGCCTGCCGCCGGTGTTGCCTTTGTCGCGGGTGCCGCAGTCTTGGCTACGGATGCATTGTTCCGGGCCGTGGCGGCCAGACGTGCAACATCGAATTCGATGCGGTTCACCTGTACGCCCGCCGACAAGAGATGCTGCAGAATATCGTCACGGTAGTTCCGTGCGACCCAGTTTCCGACAAAGTTTGATGGTGCTTCGAAACGGACGACCCCTTCGCGGCAGTCCGTGAATTTCAGTGGCTCGATCCAAGTAAGGTAGTTGTTTTGCCCGACAGTCTTAAGCAGATCATTCTGAACACTCCCCCAAGTGTCTTCGGTCATTTTTTGCCCTTTTTATAAGTGTTTAGGACTGCACCCATGACAGTCCACGTGCCTTCCATCCACACCGCGTGCCGCGGTGCTTCTCGTCGTTCAGGTCTCCTTCAAAACCCTCCGTCACGTTCACGCAAACGACCGACTCGCCTCGCTCGGCAAACGCTTGCGCCATGGTCTGTGCAGCACTGAGTGAGCGTGCCCCGGACCGGCAGATAAAAAACGCCTGGGAGGGAGCAGCTCCTCCAAGGGCGTCCAGCACCTGCTGTGCGAAGTCCACGTTCCGAGACATCTCGGGGAAGCTGGCCCATTCGACTTGAATGGGCGCACGGCCGAGATCGCTGAGATCGGGCACGCCCACGAACGCCCACTCTGCGGCAGATCTGACATCCACCAACACCGCGTTTGCATCCTGTGAGAGACTGTCCCAGACGTCATGAGGCAAAGCCTCTCCTACGACGGGATTTGGGCCCGCGCTCATATCCTAACTCACTTCCGTGTGACTCGCTGGGACATGGGTATCAACTGGTCCACCGGTCTCGCAACAAATCTTCTTTGTTGACTCCGGGGATATCGTTCATCGAATCTTTACACAACCCTGGGTTGATGTCGGGCTGGCCGAGTAAGGTTCATGAAATGCTGGGGAATTCCGTCATAAAAGCAAAAACGCCCCCGAATGGAGGCGCTTTCAAATTTTTTTCAACCTGAGGGTGAGCGATCAGGCGCTGAGCGCTTTCACCCGCTTGGTCAGGCGCGACATTTTCCGGGCTGCCGTGTTCTTGTGCACGATGCCCTTCGTCACGCCCCGCATCAGCTCCGGTTGAGCCGAGCGCAGAGCATCGGTGGCCACCGCATAGTCCCCGGACGCAATGGCTTCTTCCACCTTGCGCAGATACGTGCGGATGCGCGACCGACGCGCCTTGTTAACGTCAGCGCGACGCTCGTTCTGGCGCGCGCGTTTCTTTGCCTGAGGCGAGTTGGCCATGAGGCCTCCCACTTGATGTCACGAGTAAAATTCTGAACCGCTCCAATAGAAGCGACTCGCGGTCAAGTCAACCTGTGAACAGGGCAAATGCCCTATTTGTCCCGGAACTGCGGTTCGCGCTTCTCGAGGAAGGCGCCCATGCCCTCGCTCTGGTCCTCGGTGGCGAACATGGCGTGGAACAAACGCCGTTCGAACAACAGCCCCTCGCGCAGCGATGTCTCGTAGGAGCGGTTGACCGCCTCCTTCACCGCCATCGCCGTCAGCTGTGACTTCTCGGCAATCTTGTGGGCCGCGCCCATCGCCTCTTCCATCAGCTTTTTCACCGGGACGACCCGGCTGACGAGGCCGGAGCGTTCGGCCTCTTGCGCGTCCATGAACCGGCCTGTCAGGTGCATGTCCATGGATTTCGACTTGCCGACAAAGCGGGTCAGGCGCTGCGTGCCGCCGATCCCGGCGACCACGCCGAGATTGATCTCGGGTTGGCCGAATTTCGCGGTTTCCGACGCGATGATGAAATCGCACATCATGGCGATCTCGCACCCGCCGCCCAGGGCATAGCCCGACACCGCGGCGATGATCGGCTTGCGGCAGTTCAGCAGGCGCTCGACCTCGGGCCCGAACAGGTCCGACCCGAACACATCCACGAAGGTCTTGTCGGACATTTCCTTGATATCGGCACCGGCGGCAAAGGCCTTGTCGGACCCGGTCAGAATGATGCAGCGGACCTTCTCGTTCTCTTCCGCGGTCTTCAACGCCTTGGCGAGCTCTTGGAGAAGTTCCGTGTTCAGAGCATTCAGCGCGTCCGGTCTGTTCAGCCGGATCAGTGCGACATGGTCCTCCACATCGACGATCAGCGTGTTGTAGGCCATTCAGCCGCTCCCGTTGTTCCCAGCCCGGGCAGGGTTACCAACTGGAGCGCGGGGTGCAAGGTTATCTTTGGCAGCTCGGACAATAGAAGGACGATCTGCCTGATTGCACGATCCGGCGCACTACATCTGGGCATCCCGGCGTCTGGCAGGACGCGCCTTCGCGGTCGTAAACGCGGAATCGGTGCTGGAAATACCCCAGATCGCCATCGGTTTGCCGATAGTCTTTCAAAGAGGACCCACCCGCCTCGATGGCCTCGCCAAGCACCGTGCGGATGATCGGCACAAGGCTGCGCACCCGGGCTTCCGAGATCCGCGCGGCCTTGCGGTGTGGCGCGATCCCGGCCCGGTAGAGAGCCTCGCAGACATAAATGTTGCCAAGCCCTGCGATGATCTTCTGATCGAGCAGGGCGGATTTGATCGGTGTGTTCCGGCCCTTGAGGCGTACCACGAGATAGTCCTCGTCAAAGGCGTTCCCCAGTGGCTCGGGCCCGAGACTGGCAAGCATCGGATGGGCCTCGACCGCGTCGCTCGGGGCGAGATCCATCGCCCCGAAGCGCCGCGCATCGTTGAAAACCACCCGCGCGCCGGTCTCGAAGTCAAAGACCACATGGTCGTGTTTCTCGAGTGCGGGCAAGGTGTGGTGAAACGCCCCGGGGCCATGGGCAGGTTTTGCCGCCTCCGGGGCGTGGATCAGAATGCGCCCGGACATACCGAGATGGATGATCAGGGTCTCGCCCGTGTCGAGCTCGGCGAGGATGTATTTCGAGCGCCGTCCGAGCCGCTGCACCCTTGCCCCGCTGAGGCGTTCGGCCATGCGTTCGGGCAGGGGCCAGCGCAAATCCGGGCGCCGCACATCTGCCGCGACAATCCGCTGACCGGTCATGACCGGATCCAGCCCGCGACAGACCGTTTCGACCTCTGGAAGTTCAGGCATCAGCTCCCCCTGCGTTGCAGCACGTTGTCACCGCCAAGACGCAGCCTATAAGGAGGGGGCAGCATCCACCGATGGCAAGAGCACATGACCGAGAAGAATGAGAAAACCACGCATTTCGGCTACCAGACGGTGGCCGAGCAGGACAAGGCCTCGCTCGTGCAGGGTGTCTTCACGAATGTCGCGTCGAAATACGATGTGATGAATGACCTGATGTCCGCCGGTCTGCACCGGGTCTGGAAGGATGCGATGATGGATTGGCTGGCCCCGCGGGATGGTCAGCGTCTGCTCGATGTGGCGGGCGGCACGGGGGATATCTCTTTCCGATTCCTCAAGCGGGCCCCCGGCGCCGAGGCCGTGGTGCTCGACCTGACCGAGAGTATGTTGGTCGCCGGGCGGCAGCGCGCCGAGGCCGAGGCGATGGACACGCGGCTCGATTGGCTGGTGGGCGATGCCATGGCGCTGCCCTTCGAGAGTAACAGCTTCGACGTCTATACGATCAGTTTCGGCATCCGGAACGTGACCCGGATCGCCGATGCGCTGTCCGAGGCCTTTCGCGTGCTCAAGCCGGGCGGTCGGTTGATGGTGCTCGAATTCAGCCAGCTGCCCAATCCCGGGCTGCAGAAAGCTTATGACCTCTATTCTTTCAACGTGATCCCGCCCATGGGGCAGATGGTGGCGAATGACCGCGACAGCTATCAGTATCTCGTGGAATCCATCCGGCGTTTCCCGGATCAGGAGACCTTTGCCGATATGATCCGCGGCGCCGGGTTCGAACAGGTGAAGTATCGCAATCTGAGCTTCGGGATCGCCGCGCTGCATTCCGGGTGGAAGCTCTAGGATGCGCGGACCCCACAACTTCTGGCGCCTGATCCGAACCGGAGCCACCTTTGAGCGGACAGGGGCCATGCGCGTGGCGCTCGAGGCGATGGATGCGCCCCCCGCCTTGCGGCTGGCGGCGCGGGTGCTGGGCTGGCCGTTCCAGTGGCTCGGGCTCAAGGGGGATGAGAGCATGCCACCGGTGACCCGGGCGCTGACCGCGCTCGGGCCGGCCTATATCAAGTTCGGACAGATCCTCTCGACCCGGCCGGATGTGGTCGGGCAGGAGCTGGCGGATCAGTTGAAGGTGCTGCAGGACAAGCTGCCGCCCTTCACCGCCGAGGAGGCCAAGCGCGAAGTGGCCCGCGAGTTGGAGATGCCGGTGGAAAGCGTATTCTCCGACTTCTCGCCGCCCGTGGCCGCGGCCTCGATCGCTCAGGTTCACAAGGCGCGGCTTGCCGAGACCGGCGAGGCCGTTGCGATCAAGGTCCTGCGCCCGGGGATCGAAAAGGCGTTCCGCAAGGATATCGACGCCTTCTACCTGATCGCACAGGCGGTTTCGCTCTTTGCGCCCGGCGCGCGGCGCTTGCGGCCCATCGATGTGATCGAGCATTTCGAAGGCGTGGTCATGGGGGAGCTGGATCTCCGGCTCGAGGCCTCCGCCGCCGGAGAGTTCGCGGCGACCACTGCGCAGGATGCCGGGTTCAAGGTCCCTGAGGTTCATTGGGATCTCTCGGCGCGCCGGGTCATGACCCTGTCTTGGGTCGAAGGCCTTCCGATGCATGATGTCGATGCCATCCGCGCGGCCGGACTCGACACGATGGAATTGGGCAGCCGGGTGCTGTCGCTGTTTCTCAGTCAGGCCCTGCGTGACGGCTATTTCCACGCGGATATGCATCAGGGCAACCTCAAGGTCGGGCCGTCCGGGGACATCATCGCGCTCGATTTCGGCATCATGGGGCGGATCGACGAGTATACCCGACGGGTCTATGCCGAGATCCTCATGGGGTTCATCCAGAAAGACTATCGCCGGGTCGCCGAGGTTCATTTCGAGGCGGGATACGTGCCCGCAGACCGGGATATCGATCAGTTCGCGCAGGCGCTGCGCTCGGTCGGGGAGCCGATTTTCGGTATGGATGCCTCGCGCATCTCCATGGCGCGACTATTGGCCTATCTCTTCGAGGTTACCGAGCGGTTCGGGATGGAAACACGGACCGAACTGATCCTGTTGCAGCGCACCATGGTCGTGGTCGAAGGGGTGGCCCGTTCCTTGAACCCGCGGATCAATATCTGGGAAGTCGCGCAGCCGATCGTTGGATCCTATATCGCGCAAAATGTGGGGCCCAAGGCCCTGCTACGGGACCTGACCGCGACGGTTCGGGTTCTGGGCAAGTTCGGTCCCCGCTTGCCGCAGCTTGCGGAAGCCGCGCTCATTCGCCAGACCACATTGGCCACGCCGCCGCCCAAGGTGGCACGGGTTCCGGGCTGGGCCTGGTTTTTCGCCGGGGCCGTCTCAGCAGGTACGATCGGCGCGCTCGCGGGCCTCTTCTAGGGCGGTGCATTCCCGGTCCAGCGCAGTGGCATAGTCCAGCTGCCCTCGGTCCAGCTGCCACTGGCAGTAACAGGCCATGCGCCAGCGATAGAAAGGTGCGCGCCGGATATAGGCGCGCGACACCTCTGCGTCCCCGTAGGCCCTGAGCAAGTCCGTGTCCTTGATGACGACTGGCGTGTCAGACAGAGATTGCATGCCCGGCGACGTCGCATGCGCAATGTCTTCGCAAGGATCCCCGAGGGCCGGGCACTGCCAGTCCAAAGCAACAGCTGCGCCGGTCGCCAGCATCGCGGCATTGGCGGGCACCAGGTCTCGGTGAACAAGGACCAGAGGGGACGTCAGGGTTTCAGCCACGGCCTTTGGAGCGAGGTTCATCAGCCATGCCGGCGCGCTACTTTTCGAAAGCATGCTGACCCCTTGCGCGCGCAACTCCTGGGTGTCGTGAGACCGCCGGGCCAACCCGGCCCATCCGGGGGTCTTGTGAACTCGGCGCAGCACTTCAGCCAGCGCTTCGGTCGTGACGGGGCCTTCGGGCCGCAGATATTGGGACACCAGCAGCGTTGTCCCCCCCTCAAGCGCGCGGATCGACAGGGGAAAGGGCGACAAGGCTTTGCTGCTCAGCCGTTTCATCGCCTCCCATTCTGCTTGCGGATCATTCGGAAACAGAGGAGTGCCGCGATCCACGCTCGAAGCCTTCAGGATGGTGGAGGGGCCATCCGCCGCATCATGCAACCAGACATGGCTGGTCCCCCCCTTGTCGATCCGCTGCAGCTTGTCCTCGGAGAGGCCCAGATCCGCAAGGGTCCTGCGCAAGGCGACGGAAATCTCCGTCAGTCTGGTCTGGGGACGCGAGCCGGCCATGGCGCGGAGCTATAGCCAGAGAGAGCGGGGCTGACCAGATCGGTTCTAGAGAGGTTGCCTCAGACTGATCACGGAAGAGGAGTCCACTTCGATGCCGCCTTCGGTGACAAGTTGCGTCCCGCCACCCGACGCTTTCACCTCGAGGACTTCACGATAGGCGGAGACCTGGCCCAAGGGCAGCTCCTCGCCCCGGGCTGTGGAAGCCACCGCCAGAGTATAGGCACCGTCCGGCAGGGGATTGCCATCGGCGCCGACCCCGGCCCAAAGGGCGGTTTCCGCAGACGTGTCCATGGCGAGGCGTTGCACCTCGGTGCCATCGGAGCGGAACACGACCAGCTCGGCCGTATCGGCGACGGCCGGGATCTCCGGTCGGATCTCGATTGGAGACCCATCGAAGTAGAGCTCGCCCGAGGCCAGAGCGTCCATCCCGACCCAACTGGCCAGTTGGGAGAGGTTCATCAACCCCATCTGACCGCCGAGATCCTCCAGCAGGGCATTGGTCCGCGTTTGCTGTTCAACCCCGGAGAAGGTCGCGAGCTGAACCGCGAGGTCCTGGCTGTCCACCGGATCCAGGGGGTCCTGATTCTCGAGCTGTGTGGTCAGCATGGTCAGGAACGTCTCGAAATCCGAGGCGATGGCCGTGGCGGAGTTTGAGCTCGACGAAGTGCTGGTTTGTGCGGTGGTCGAAGTGACCCCTGAAACAGCGTCCATGGTGTCTCCTATAGTCTCAGGTCCAAGCCCGACGCGGAAGCATTGGCGCGTGAAGCCGGAAGTGGTGTTTCTTGGGCGGTCTCAGCAGGCACGGCAGACCCTGGGGTGTGCCCGGATTGGCCGTGATCAGGCGAGCCCTCGGACGAGCCCGACCCGCCTTGCGCGAAGTTGAAGGTAACGGATTCCCAGCCAGCCTCGGCAAGCTCAGAGCGCATCTGCTCGATATTGCGGCGTATCAGATCGAGCGTTTCCGGGCGCTCCACCTGCAACAGAACCGAGCCTACGCCATCGCCGCCCGAAAGCGTCATGCGCACGCGCCCGAGTTCCTCCGGGTTCAGCAGAATCTCGGTCGCCTCGCCATTCGCCTTGGGGAGTGCGGCCTGCAGCTGTGCCAGGATGGCTTGCGCAGTCGGATTGCTCCGCTGGCCAGCCGTCGCTGCAATTTCGCTACGCGTCGTGGAGGTATCGGCGGGGGATGAAGGTCCGCCAAGTGTGAGGTCCTCGAACGTGTCGAGTTTGTTTGACACGGTGGCAGGGGACGGAGCTGCGGTCGTCGTCAGGCCAGACTGCGCTGCAACCGTCGTGGTTTGACCACTCTGTCCCAGCCCGAACTGAGCCCGCATTTGCGTGGTTTCAGTATTAACGCGGTTCGAAAGCCGCTGCGCCGTATCGGTCCCGCCTTGGTCATCTCTCGACATAGGCGGGGCCTGTTTCGCTGCGGCAGGTTGTACCGGGCTTTGCGTTTGCACTGCCGTGGACGGAGGGGCTGAACCTGCCGATCCCGAGGGCGTATTTTGATTGCCTGATGCAGGGGAGGCGTCACCTTTCACCTCCGCGCGCGGGAATGATCCTTGCTCCGGGGTTTTCGTCGGAGGTTCCAGATCACCCGTCGCGGCGACGGGCGCTGCGACAACCTGTCTGATCTCTGCGCGAAGTTGGGAACCGCTTGCTCCGGGGGCTTCAATGTCCCCCAGCGGCAGCTTGGCCGCCGTCGCAATTGCCGGTTCACGCGCGACGTCCGGGCCCTCGGCGGGTCCGGGCGCAGGGATCCCTGCGGCTGATGACGACATGGGGGGTATCTGTGCTTTCGTGGATAAGCCCTCATCCTGCGTACCGGGCACAGCGTTGCCCGACATGTTCGATCTGTTGGCCTCTGGCGTCCGGGGCGTCTCGCCGATGTCCGCGGCCGGGTTTGGCCCGCTCCCCGGAGCAGTATTCGGACCGCGGGCGGCCAAAGCGCTGGGGACTGTGCCAGACACGACTGGAAAGCGTGGTGGCCCCTGCATGTCGAAAGACGAATCTCGGGAAACTGTTTCTGCGGTCGAAGCCCCTGTCGCAGCTGCTCGCATGCCGAATGCGGTTTCGCTCAGGGTCATTGAAGAGGGTTGTCCTTGCTGCGGTGCGTTTGCGACAGCCTTGGCTATCTTGTCCGAAGGCGTTTGGTTCGAGATCCCAGCGGTCACATCCCCCGGACGTCTGGTGGGCACGACCCCGTCAGTTTTCTGTCCTGCGAGGTCGTTCGGTCCGGTCGACCGGGACGCTGGTATGACGCCTGCCAAGATGTTCGAGGCGCCGCGAGGTTCGGCCGAAGTCGAGACCGGGATGGGTGTCGGCATCGGACGGTCAGAAATAGCGGATGGCTGTGTCTTTGCGACCAAGGGTGCGCCCATGGCCTCCAAAGCACCGGGAGATGCCGATGTCATGAGCGGAGGTCTGACCGAGGTTTCCGGGCGGTCCATTTGACCTGCCAGCGGTTCGGCGTTTACCGCGCCCGTCTCGACCAGTTGCTTTGGGGCTCCGAGCACTGGGAATGCCTCAACGCTTTTCGACGGTCTTTCGGAAACAGCGCCGGCAGAGATCGACGAGCTTGTATTCTGTAGCCCTTTCTCCGCATCGCTCCCCCCAGTCGCAGTCGTGTTCTCCGCGTCGATACGCATGTCCGGAGCCGCCGCCGCGGTCTTGCCGGCGTCGGTTTCCATTGGACGGGCTGGGTCGGATTGGGCGTCAACTGCGTCCCCATCATCAGCTGGTTTCGTGGCAGCGCCCTCTGATTTCGGGCCGTCTTCGCCAGGCGCCGGTGTCCCTGCTGCGCTCTTGGCATTCGTGCGAGGGTCTTCCGCCTGAAAGGTTTCGAGAAAGCTGTTCCTGTCCGCCTCGGTCTCTGAACGTGACGCGTCGCCACCGGTCCTTGCGAAAGACTTGGGCGCGCCATCGGTTGCGGGCGGGGCAGGAAGTATACGGGATATCTCTAGGTGCATGGTGACCTTCTGGGCACTGGTATTCGGTCATCCCTAGCGATCATTCCTTACTACTTCTTTACCCTGGCTACGCATGACTGGGGCATGGATAGAATCGCTCTCACCCCGATTAATGGCGCGGTTGGACAGACCCCACAGCCCTCTGCGGAGGACAAGGCTCTCCGGGATGCCGCGCAAAACCTCGAAGCTGTTTTCCTGTCGGAAATGCTCAAGGCCGCCAAGTTTGGCGAGACGCCGAGTACGATGGGCGGCGGAATTGGCGAGGACCAGTTTGCCTCATTTCTGCGAGACGCCCATGCAAAATCGGTGGCTGAGACAGGCTTGATCGGTCTGGCAGAATCGCTCTTCAACGCCATGAAGGAAGTCAAAGATGTGGAATAAACCGAATCCGTCGAAGCAGATCGTTGAATGCCTCGAGCGCGAATACGAGATTCTCAAAACCGGGAAGTTTGACGATATCGCCGCATTGTCGGCGAAGAAGGAAACTCTGCTCAGGGGGCTCGATCCGAAGACGTTGAAACCGGCTGCAGCCCAGACGATTGGGCAATTGGCCAATCGCAACCGCAGTCTGATGAGCGAGGTGATGCGTGCCTTGAAGGACGTGTCCGCTCGGATCCGGTCGGCCGAAAAGCCGGATCGCGCCTTTTCCAGTTATACGGCGGTTGGCGGTGCCGTGAACATCGGTGCGAATGCGCGTGGTCATTCTAAAAAGCTCTGAAAATTGTAGCGATATTACGCGGTCTTGGGGGAGCGCATTAAGCCTGTCTTATTGAGTCGCCGTCACAGTCATGGAGCACCCACAAGGTGACGCGGGTAACAGCCGCTACGTCAGAAAGACGTGTCCGTTGGCCAACAGGCCTTAGCAAAGACAAGGCGCAAAAGCGCCACCTAACCAAGGAACGCAGATGTCTAGTATTCTGACCAATAACAGTGCGATGGTTGCACTTCAGACCCTGAAGACAATCAACTCCAACCTGAGCAAGACACAGGACGAAATCTCGACGGGTAAATCCGTTGCAACTGCGAAAGACAACGCCGCGATCTGGGCAATTTCCAAGGTCATGGAAGCTGATGTGAAAGGCTTCAAGGCGATCTCTGAGAGCCTGTCTCTCGGTGAATCCACCGTGGCGGTGGCCCGGAACGCTGCTGAGACTGTCAGCGACTTGCTGACGGAGATCAAAGGCAAGATCGTTGCCTCGCAGGAAGACAGCGTCCCTGCCGACAAGATCCAAACTGACATCGACGCTCTGAAAGAGCAGATCAATTCGGTCATCAGCGCGGCTCAGTTCAACGGCAAGAACCTGGTCGACAACTTTGATGCCACGTCGATCCTGTCGTCTCTCGACCGCGACTCCTCCGGAAATGTCACCGCGAGCAGCATCGCTTTCAATGGTCAGAACCTGACCTCCGATAGCGGGACCCTGTCAACCACGGACGCTCTGAGCCGGATCGGCTCCGTTGCCGATGATGGGACCTATTCGGTTGGCGCCGGTGCAACTCTGTCGAATGCCGCCAATGACGCGACGCTCACGCTCGCAACCGACCTCGCGAATGGTGACACCATTACCATCGACTTCGGTGACGAGCAGTTCACTTACACCAATAACAGCGGTTCCGCCCTCGCGGTTGGCGACCTTGACGATATCGTTGCGGCTGGCTTGGCCAATCTCGGTGTCGAGGGCGTGACCACGAGCGTGACTGGCGCGGGTGAGGTGACGGTTTCGTCGACCAATGCGTTCGAGTCGATCACGATCCAGGGCTCCTCGCCGAGTACCACGGTCAATGTTGACCCTGACGCAGGTGGCGCTCAGTCCGCTGCAGGTGCCGGCAATGCGGCAACCCTTGTGGCGCGCGCTGAAACCATCTCTCTCGGTGGCGCGGGCAATACTGGCGGTGTCGTGAATGAAGGCGATGGCTTCCAGATTGCTCTGGATGGCAAGACATTCAACTATGTTGCCAAGGACGGTGATACTCTGAATGACGTTGCAACCGGCCTGAAGCGGGTTGTGGATGCAGGTGGCGTTGCCGGGATCTCGGTTCAGGTCAATCTGTCGGATGACCCGACCACGTCTCCTCCCAGTATCCAGATTGATAACAGTGGCTCCACCAATGTGTCCCTGACTGTTGATGATGGTTCCGGTGGCACGGCGTCTGGTGGTCTGGTCGGTCTGGACGGCATTGATGTCACCACGAAGGAAGGCGCTGCAAATGCGCTCGACAACATCGAGAGCCTGATCAACACCGCTGTTGACGCTGCTTCGGCCTTCGGTTCCGTGCAAAGCCGGGTGGAAATCCAGTCCGACTTTATCGGCCGCCTGACCGACTCTCTCCAGTCCGGGATCGGGTCGCTGGTCGATGCGGATATGGAAGAGGCATCCGCCCGACTGCAGGCGCTGCAGGTGCAACAGCAGCTCGGTACGCAGTCGCTGTCGATTGCGAACCAGGCGCCGCAGAACATTCTGGCGCTCTTCAGATAAGTCCGATGGCCTCGCAGTAGGAATGCTGCGGGGCCATTTCTGACCCAATTCCTGTCTCTAGCCGGAAGATCACGATGAACGCTTACGCCCGCAGCCAAATGGCTTACACACAAAGCAAGAGCGCCACTCGAACACCGCAAAGTATCGAGTATGAGCTGTTTGCCAATATCACCAGTGCGTTAGTGCGCTATCGCGAGACCGCCAAAGAGAATTACTCAGAATTTGTGACCGCCTTACATGATAACCGGCGTCTTTGGTTGACCCTGGCAAGTGATGTTCTCGAGGATGGCAACATGCTCCCTGTCATGCTTAGAGGGCAGATCGTGTATCTTGCGGAATTCACGCGATTGCACACCTCTCACGTTCTGAACGGAACGGAGACCGTGGATCCGTTGATTGAGATCAACCGGAGCATAATGAAGGGTCTGTTTTCCCAGAGAGGTGTGAAATGACCGGTTTGGTACTGAAACTTTCTCCCAAAGAACGTGTTCTGGTAAATGGTGCCGTTGTTGAGAATGGCGATCGTCGTAGCCGTCTGAGCATCATCACGCCAAATGCCAATATCCTGCGTTTGCGTGATGCCATCCACCCGGATGAGGTGACAACTCCCGTGCGCCGCGTCTGCTACATCGTACAACTGGTTCTGTCCGGTGATGTGCCTCCGGAAGAGGGCGCGCCCCAGCTTCTGCGCGGCATCGAACAGCTCAGCCAAGTGTTTCGCGACAGCGATAGTCGCGCGCGGCTCAATGAGGCCACGGAAAGTGTGCTGAGCCAGAACTTCTACCACGCTCTCAAGTCCCTGCGGTGCATTCTCCCCCGGGAAGAGCGTCTTCTTGCGACGAGTCACTGATGCCGTTTCAACCTGTCGTGCCCACGGGTGGTGTGGTGGGCTGGAATTTTTTGAACCGCACGATGGAGGCACAGCGCGCTGCCTTCACTCAAACCGAAAGCTATCAACGCGACGAAGACTATTTTCGCGCGAACATTGGCGGTATCAGATCGGCTGAAGAGCTGGTCGAGGATCGCAGGCTCTTATCCTTTGCGTTGGACGCCTTCGGCCTTGGTGACGATATCGGCAACAAGTACTTCATCCAGAAAGTTCTGGAAGACGGCACCGAAGATGCCGCGGCGTTGTCGAATAGGCTTTCGGACAAGCGATACAAAGAGTTTTCCGATGCTTTTGGTTTTGGTGCGGGCCAATTTCCGAGAAACCAACTCAGCTTCTTCTCTGATGAGATCGTCGCCAAGAATGAAGATAGCCTGTTTGAGGAAGCGGTTGGGAATGTCGACGGTGATCTGCGCATTGCATTGAATCTCAGGCGTGAGCTTTCGGAAATCGCGACAGACGACATGTCCGAGACGGCAAAATTCTATACTGTACTTGGCAACCCTCCTCTCCGCACCGCATTCGAAACCGCGTTTCGCTTGCCGAGTGCTTTCGCGACACTTGATATCGATAAGCAAGTCGAAACTCTGCAAGATCGCGTGGAAAGCAGTTTCGGCGCGGCAACGATTTCGCAGTTTTCGGATGACGACTTGACGGAACGGCTGGTTCAGCAATTCCTGGTTCAATCCGACATTCAAAGCTTTGAGGCAACGTCATCCCCGGCGGCCATCGCGCTGGCTTTGCTCCAATAGGCGCTACGGGTGCTTTCTGAGATAAAGTCTGATGGCCCTACGGCGCCGGATCACTGAGCCTTAAAGTGATCTCCATCGTCGGAGACGTAGTCGCGGAGAAAAGGTCCCTCTTGGGCTCAACTACTCGCGAGCTGTCAAGAATGGTTCGACGATACCAAGATCACTCAAACGCGGTCCCGGATTGCAGACAAGTGATGCACCAAAGAGCGCCTTGAGTACAAAGTACGGAGGCCGCCATTCCGTGATCTCGTTGAGTGCGTTTTCCCAAGTCACGAAATACTCTGCGATCTCTGACAGGCTACATTCGTTGAGCAGTCCTGCAACAGGTAACGGAACACGCGCCAGAAGCTTGCCTGCGCTTGCGACAGCGAGGCCTCCTTGCTGGTCGATAACTGCATTTGCCGCGATCGACATGTCCTCCGGAGTTTGCCCGAAGATCGTTAGATTGTGACTGTCGTGGGAGACGGATGTTGCCACTGCGCCGCGCAGAGGACCCCAGTCTTCCAGGAGCGCATTTTGAATTTCTGCGTCGGGACAGTGCCGCTGGATCACGGCCATTCGCAGAATATCGGGAGGTATCTGCACGTTCCCCTCGGCAACGTCAAAGCGGCGCTGCCCCCGTTCCGGAAACCGGGGTTTGCGGAGTGTTGGCAAATCGACTTGGGGGCCGCTCGCAAGTATCTCGAAATCACGCGGAACGGTTTCCCGCGCTCTGACCGTGTTGGTCAGAGCGACGGGGAGCACCACTTTTTTCTGATCTCCTGAAAACGCACCCTCCCTTGCGACAGGTTTCCCGTCCATGAAAACGGACTCCACGGCGACGGACTTCAGGTCGGAGAGAACAAGGACGTCCGCTCGGCGGCCGGGCGCGAGAAGGCCCAGATCAGGCCGCGAAATACTGAGGGCGGCGTTCAAGCAGGCGGCGCGATAGGTCCAGAATGGTGGCAACCCGAGTGCGATCAGGTTGCGCAGAAGGTCATCGAGCCCCCCTCGTTCATAGAGGTCGTTGGGAAACACATCGTCCGTACAGAGCGTGACCGTTTGCGGCATGTGTCCAAGGTTCAGCAACGCATCCACAAACTCCGGCAAGAGATGTTTATGCGATCCGCGCAGCTCGATCGTCAGACCAGCACGCAGTTTTTCGATCAGATCTTCGCCCGAGATCAACTCATGATCTGTCGCAACCCCTGCCGCGACAAAGGCGTTCAGGTCTCGCCCCGACAGACCCCGTGCATGCCCACAGACCCGTTTGCCGCTGGCCAGACCTGCGGCCACGATATCCTGAGCGCGCTGGTTCCCGGTCAGCAGGGGATACATCGTCATCAGCTCTGCGGCGCCATGGGTGTCGGGCCGGGCCAGAAGCTCGGCAATGGTCTCGGCGTCGAAATCCGCTCCGCTGGTTTCAAAACCGGGGGCCGACGGGACGCAGGTCGGCACAAGCGGCAAGAACCGCAGCGCCGCCGCGCGCGCGGCGGCAAAGGCATAATCCATGCCCGCACGCCCGGCGACATTGGCCAGCTCGTGCGGATCCCAGAGGGCCGTGGTCACACCGCGCGGCACCATATGCGCGGCGTATTCCATCGGCGTGACCATCGAGCTTTCCACATGCATGTGGGTGTCGATCAACCCGGGCAGCAGGACCCTACCCGTTGCATCCTCGTAGGTTTCTGCCTTCGGGGAAGAGCCTGGTGCATGAACCGATGCAATCAGGGCACCGACGATCCCGATATCGGCCGCGCGCTCTTCACCCGTTACCAGATCAAGCACCGTGCCCCCGGTGATCAGCAGATCGAAGGGAACCTCCTGCCGCGCGGCCCGCACGGCGCGGCGGCGCAAGGCGGGGTCGTTCAGGTCTGCGTCAATGGGCATGGGCGGGGCCTCCTTCGAAGGCGGCGAGGCAGTCCCTGACGAGAGGGCCATGTCCCCCCGAGACCAGCCGCGTGCGCGACATGGGGGTCTCTGCGAAGGAGGTTTCGCCATAGCTGTCATCGCTGCAGAGGGACACATTCATGGCGCGGGGTGCGAAGCGAAAGCGCTCGGGCCAGATCAGCGCTGCGGCGGCAATCGGGTCGTAGATGGCCATCGCCTTGCGACCCCGTTCCAGGGCAATGTCCAGATATCCCAGCAACAAATCCCGGCTCAGCGGGTCAGTGTCCGGCACATCCTCTGGGCCAAAGCAGTGCTGGCGGCATTGTGTCAGATCCACCACATCCAAGGGCAGCTGCGCGTTCAGAACGGTGTCGAGCGCCTCGGGATCCGCCAAGGCATTGTATTCTGCGCGGGGCGAATGGTTGCCCGGCCCGTCGCTGCCGCCCATCCAGACCAGCCGGGTGATCCGAGCGGCAGCCTTGGGGGAGGATTTCAGCAGATGCGCGATATTGGTCAGCGGGCCGAGGGCCAGGATCACCCGCTCGGGTGCGCGGCGCGGGGTGCGCAGCCACTGCTCCAATGCCGGGCCCGCGGGCGGAAAGACCGGCGGGCGCGCGGGCTTGGCCAGGGTCTGTCCCCGACTGCGCATGCCCAGTGGGCTCAGGATGCGCGCGGCGGTTTCCGGTGTGCGCTTCAGGGGGCGGTCCGCGCCTGAGAAGACGGGCATGTCCAGACCGTAGGCCTCCTGCGCGCCACTGGCATTGGCCTCGACCTGGGGCAGAGGGGCGTTCCCGGCGACCAACGAAACCCCGGCCACGGCGATCCGGTGGGTCCGCAGGAGCAAGAGCGCCCAAAGATCATCAAACCCCATATCCGTATCCACCCAGATCGCGCTCATTGGCTGAGCGCCCGGGCCGTGGCATGGGGCAGGTCGAAGGCAACCATGCCGCCGATGGGGATCTCGGCCTGTTCGATGGGCGCGTCCGCCGTGATGGCCCCGATCTCGCTGTCGAGGACGTATTCCCGGTGCCCGCCGGCGAAGCTGCTGGCGCGCACGCGCCCCTGATGCGGGCCGCTGCCCACCTGCACCCCGCTTGGGCGCCAAGCCAGAAGCGGGGCAGGGGCCTCGAACCCGAGCGGCAGCGCGCCGGTCTCGGAGGTCAGCCGCCCGTCGCGGGCAGCGAAGATGTTCTCGAACCCCATGAAGTCAGCGGCAAAGGCCGTGGCCGGGGCGGCATAAAGCTCTGCCGGGGTGCCCAATTGCTCGATCTCGCCATCCTTCATCAGCACGATCCGGTCCGCCAGCGCGAGCGCTTCGGCCTGATCATGGGTGACGAAGACCATGGTCACACCGGTCTCCTTTTGCACCCTCTGCAGTTCGTTGCGCATCTCGAGCCGGAGCCGCGCATCGAGGTTCGAAAGCGGCTCGTCCAGCAAGAGAACCTTGGGCTCCATCACCATCGACCGGGCGAGAGCCAGACGTTGCTGTTGCCCCCCGGACATCTCGGCGGGTTTGCGGGCCTCGAACCCGCTCAGTCCGACCGTGGCCATCCCGGCCTCGGTGCGGCTCCGGATCTCGGCCTCGGGCCGCTTTTGCAGGCGCAGTCCGAACGCGACGTTCTCGAAGGCGTTGAGATGGGGGAAGAGGGCGTAGGACTGAAAGACCAGCCCGATCCCGCGCTTGTTCGCGGCCACGCGCGTCACGTCCCGGCCATCAATCTCGATCCGGCCCCCGCTGGGGCTGAGCAGTCCGGCAATGGCGCGCATGGTCGTGGTCTTGCCGCAGCCCGAGGGGCCGAGCAGGGCGATCAGCTCTCCTTCGCGGATATCGAGGTTGAGGTCCGGAACGGCCACGGTGTCCCCATAGGACAGGGTCAGATCCCGAAGTGAAACGAAAGCGTCAGACATAGCGTGAGAACCCCAGCAGCCGTTCGGCGATAAAGACAATGGCAACGGACATGAAGGCCAGCAGCGCTGAGAGTGCTGCGACCGACGGATCGAAGGTGATTTCCATGTAGGAGAGCATGTCGATGGGCAGGGTGCGCACCCCCGGCCCCGACAGGAAGAGGGAGGCCGGGACCTCGTTGAAGCTTGCCACGAAGCCAAGGATGAACGCGGCCAGAATGCCGCCGCGGATATTGGGCAGCACGACCTTGGTGAAGGCCTGCAGCCGCGTGCAGCCGAGGATCACCGCGGCCTCTTCCATATCCGCGCGCAGGTTGTTCAGGCTCGACGAGACCACGCGCACGGCATATGGCATGACCAGCGCCGTGTGCGTCACAAAGAGGGCCAGGGTGATCGAGACGTTCAGCGGCACGACGAAATACCTCAGTAAGGCAAGGCCCACGATGATGCCCGGCACGATGATCGGCGCGGCCACGATGGTCTTGATCGTCTCGGCGCCGGGCAGGTCATAGCGGTGCAGCGCATAGGCGGCGGGGATCCCCAAGAGCAGCGCCGCGAGGGTGCCGAAGATCGCGAGAAACATGGACAGCGCAAAGCTGGCCCGGAAGCTCTCGACCGTGAAGACCTTGGCGTACCACTTCAGGGACAGACCCTGGGGCGGGAAGGCCAGCGCTTCGCCCGCCGAGGCCCCGGCGAGGATCACGATCAGGAAGGGGCCGATGAGAAAGGTCAGTGTGACCCCGAGGATCAGCCAGATGGCAAGGCGCGGCATGGGCTATTTCCCCGGCGAGGCAATCCGCTTGAGCAGCAGATTGGCTGAAAAGGACATGACGATCAGGATCATCGCGATGACGCTGGCCGAGACGAAATCGTTGGAAACATTCACCCGCTGATAGAGCAGCGTCTCAAGCATCAGGACCTTGGACCCCCCGAGGATGGCCGGGGTGATATAGGCCGTCAGGGCTCCGGTGAAGACCAGCGTGCCACCGATCACCAGCCCTTCGCGGGTCAGCGGCAGGATGATCCGAAAGAACACCTGAAACCAGCTTGCGCCGAGGACCCGTGCGGCTGGGATGACGTCCTTGGGGATGTTCTCCATCGCCGAGACCAGCGAGATGATCATCAGCGGCAGGAACAGTTGCAGCAGGCCGATGAACACCGCGGTCTCGGTAAAAAGCAGTCGGATCGGTGTGTCCGAGAGGCCAAGCCCGACAATCGTGTCGTTCACGATCCCGGTGCGGCCCAGGATGACGATCCATGCATAGGTCCGCGCCACCGGCGAGATCATCAGCGGCAGCACCACGAGGCCAAAGATGCGCCCCCGTGCGGTCTTGGGCAGGTTCACGATGCAGAAGGCGGCCGCGTATCCGATCACGGCGGCCGTCCCCGCCACCAGCACGCCAAGTTTCAACGTCCGCAGGAAGACTGTTCGGTTGAGCGGTTGCGCAAAGAAATCCACGTATCCCTGCAGGCTCCACGCCCCGCCCTCGGTCTGGAAGGCGATGGACAGCAGGATCCCCACCGGCACCAGAAACACCAGAAAGGTGAAGAGGGCCGCCGGCAGGGCGAGGGCCAATCCTTCGGTGCGGTTGAGAAACATGGCGGGGCGTCCTGTCAGGGGTGGTCAGGGGACGCGGGCATGGCCCGGCCCCCTGCGGTGCTTAGCGGATGACTTCGCTGTTCCACTGGTCCACCCAGGCATCGCGGTTCGTGATGATCTCGGCGGGGGGCAGGATGTTCAGTGAGTTGATCAGATCCGCGCCATAGGTCAGGTTCGAGGCGACCTCGTCGCTGACCGTGACATCCATATTGGCCGGGCTGTCGATCAGGGCTTCGGCGATCCGGGTCTGCACCTCGGCCGAGAGCCAGTAATCCATCAGCTTATAGGCCAGCTCTTCGTTGCCATTGTCCTTGGTCATGATCATCACGTTCATGCCGCCCGCCTGACCTTCTGCAGGCTCGGCCCAGGCAAAGGGCAGGGGCGAGCTTTTGAACCGGCTCCATGCGAAGCGTCCGACCGGGGCCGCGATCACCTCCTCCTGGTTCATCAGCTGCGCGAGCTCCGACGAGCGGGAGTAGAAGGTGACGATGTCATCCGCGCTCTCACCGATGGCCGAGATCGTCGCGGTGAAGTCGCTGGCATCCCCGCCCGCGGCCTTGTCGAGCATCATCAGGGTGAGCGGCCCCTGCGTCCCGGTGATGTTCGGCAGCGAGACGTTACCGGCCAGCTCCTCGCCCAGCAGATCGCCCCAGCTGTTGATCTCGACCAGATCCGAGCGATAGACGATCGAGCTTGCATAGAACGTATAGCCTACAGCCATGTTGTCGCCGATCGGGTCCTGCGCGGCCGGGTAGAGCCGGTCGAAGCTGCTGATCCGTGTGGTGTCCAGCGGTGCCAGCAGACCCTTGCGCGCAAGGCTGAGCGCGTCATGGGACGAGATCACGGCCATGTCGATCACCGGGTCGGCGGCATTGGCCTCGATCTTGGCCATCCGCTCCACGCTGTTGCCGGTCTCGATCACCAGCTCGCAGCCGCAGATCTCTTCGAACGGGTCGTAGAGCGCTTCTTTGTAGGCGTCCTGAGCGAAGGAATAGACAGAGATTGTCAGGGTGTCCTGAGCCGATGCACTGCTCGCGGCGAGCGCTGCGGTCAGGGCCGCGAGGGTCAAGGTCTTGGTCATGGGAAGGGTCTCCTGTTGGACGGAAGGGCGGGAATGCCGGTCGAGGCGCGCAGAACGAGCCGCATGGGGACGGTCTCGCCATGCTCGGGGGCCGGTTGGCCGTCGATCTGCGCGGTGATGATGGCGATGGCGCGGCGGGCAATGTCCTCGACATCCTGGGCCACGGTGGTCAGGCTTGGATGCATGGCCGAGGAAAAGGCCATATTGTCGAACCCGGTCAGGCTGATCTGTTCCGGCACGGACAGCTCGGCGCGCATGAGCTCGGACCGCACCCGCAGGGCGAGCAGATCCGACGTGGTCATGATCGCCGTCGCCCCGTCGCGGATCAGGGGCAGGATGCGCGCGATCCCGGCATCGCCCCAGACAGTGGTATGCTCCACATCGCCCAGGGCTCCGGTCATGCCCGCGATGCGGTCGCGCTGCACCTCCGAGACGGGATCGGCCCCGAGGATGACCACCTTGCGATGCCCGATCTCGCGGATATGCCGGGCGACCAGCGCGCCCCCGCCCATATGGTCGGCCGAGACGGCGTTCTGCGGGTCCGAGGCGGTGTTGATCACGGCCACCGGGACGGGCATCGGATCGGGCGAGGTACCTTTCTGAGGCACGACAAGCATCCCGTCCACACCCAGATGCAGCAAGCGGCGCAGGGCCTCGCTCTGTTCAGCGGGGCTGCCGCGGCTATCGGCAATCAGGATCCCCATATCCTGCGCATCGGCCATCATCGACAGGGTCTGCGCGATCCGGGGAAAGAGCGGATTGGTCAGATCCGGCATGATAAGGCCGAGGATCCCCGTGCGTCCGCTTTGCAGGGCCCGGCCCGCGAGGCTCGGGCGATAACCCATCTCGCGCGCGCGGGTGCGGATGCGTTGGGCGAGGTCCTCGGACACGCGCCCCTTGCCGCCGAGCGCGTTGGACACTGTGGTCGCGGTGACCCCGATCTCCGTTGCGATATCCTTGATACTGACCATACGCTGCCCCTTGCTTGAACGTTAAATTCGCGATCCGAGTCGGGTCAATGCTTTAGTTTAACGTTCAAGCGGGCGGGCAAGGAGAAACCCCGCAGCCGAAACTGCGGGGTCTGTTCGGTGGCGACGGACCTGCGTCTAGAAGTCGAGATTCTCGACGCTCAGAGCGTTCTGCTGGATGAAGGCGCGGCGCGGTTCGACCACGTCCCCCATCAGCTTGGTGAAGATGTCATCGGCATCGGCCACATCCTCGATCTGTACCTGCAGAAGCGTGCGCGCCTCGGGGTCTAGGGTCGTTTCCCAGAGCTGATCCGGGTTCATCTCGCCCAGACCCTTGTACCGCTGCAGGGACTGGCCCTTCTCCCCCTCGTCGAGGATCGCCTTGAGCAGGGCGAGCGGGCCATGGATCATCTGATCCCGTTCCTTGCGGGTCAGGCGTGCGGGGTCGCGATAGACCTCGCGGCTTTCACGCGAGACCGAGGACAGCTTGCGCGCCTCGCCGGAGCGGAGCACCGCGCCATCCAGCGTGCGGATCTCCTCGACCCCGCGCAGCACGCGGCTCAGCCGGATGCCGTGATCCTGCGTGATGCGTCCCTGCCAGCCGCGTTCATACTCGACGGCCACAAGGTCGAGCCGCTTGGCCACGGAATCGGCCACCTGTTGCAGGTCGTCATCGGCGCGACCCGGGTCGAACGCCCCGGCAATCGCGGCCTGTTCGAGGATCGGGCGCGGGTAATGGGTCGGAAAGGCGTCAAGGATGCGCTTGAACTGCCGTGCAGCCTCGACCACCCGGGCAAGGTCCTGTCCGGCGATCTCTTCGCCTGCGGGCAGGCGCAGCACGGCGCCTTCGATCCCTTGGGCGATCAGGTGATCCTCCAGCGCCGCCTGGTCCTTGAGGTAGACCTCGGACTTGCCACGCGCGACTTTGTAGAGCGGCGGCTGCGCGATGTAGAGATAGCCGCCCTCGATGATCTCAGGCATCTGCCGGAAAAAGAAGGTCAGCAGCAGCGTCCGGATATGCGCGCCGTCCACATCCGCGTCCGTCATGATGACGATCTTGTGGTAGCGCAGCTTCGAGATGTCGAACTCGTCCCGCCCGATCCCGGTGCCGAGCGCGGTGATCAGGGTCCCGATCTCCTGGCTCGACAGCATCCTGTCGAACCGCGCACGTTCCACGTTCAGGATCTTGCCGCGCAGGGGCAGAACCGCCTGATTGTGCCGCGAGCGTCCCTGTTTGGCCGAGCCCCCGGCGCTGTCCCCCTCCACGAGGAAGATCTCGGAATTCGCCGGATCCTTCTCTTGGCAATCGGCGAGCTTGCCGGGCAGGGAGGCCACGTCCATCGCCGTCTTGCGCCGGGTCAGTTCCCGCGCCTTGCGGGCGGCCTCGCGGGCGAGCGCGGCCTCGATGATCTTGCCGACGATCTGCTTGGCCTGTGCCGGGTTCTCTTCGAACCACTCGCCGAGCTTCTCGTTGACGAGACCCTCAACGGCGGGCCGAACCTCGGAGGAGACGAGCTTGTCTTTCGTCTGGCTCGAGAATTTCGGATCCGGCACTTTCACCGACAACACGCAGGTCAGTCCTTCGCGCGCGTCATCGCCGGTGAAGTTCACCTTCTCGCGCTTCGCGATGCCGCTGGATTGTGCGTAGGAGTTGATCGTCCGGGTCAACGCACCGCGAAAACCTGCGAGATGGGTGCCGCCATCGCGCTGCGGGATGTTATTGGTGAAGGGCAGAACCGTCTCATGATAGCTGTCGTTCCACCACATGGCGACCTCGACCCCGATCCCGTCCTTCTCACCTTCCATGAAGATCGGCGCGTCCATCACGGCGGTTTTCGAGCGGTCGAGATATTTCACGAACTCGCGCACGCCACCTTCGTAGAACAGGTCCGAACGGAGCGGTTCCGCCGGGCGCTCATCCTCGAGGATGATCCGCACCCCGGAATTCAGGAAAGCCAGCTCGCGCAGACGGGTTTCCAGCGTCTTGAAGACATATTCGAGGTTCGAGAACGTGTCGGTCGAGGCGAGGAAGCGGACCTCGGTCCCCTTGCGGCCCTCGGCATCACCAACCACGCGCAGATGCTCGGTGGTCACTCCGCCCTCGAAGCGGGCGTAATGCTCCTTGCCGTCGCGCCAGATCCGCAGTTCCAGCCAGTCCGACAGGGCGTTCACAACCGACACGCCCACCCCGTGCAGACCGCCCGAGACCTTGTAGGAGTTGCTGTCGAACTTCCCGCCCGCATGGAGCTGGGTCATGATGACCTCGGCGGCGCTGACGCCTTCCTCCTCATGCAGACCGACGGGAATTCCGCGTCCATTATCGCTCACGGAAACGCTCGAATCCGCGTGGATTTTGACCGTTACGGCGTCCGCGTGACCGGCCAGCGCTTCGTCGATGCCGTTATCCACGACCTCGTAAACCATGTGGTGCAGGCCCGAGCCATCATCGGTGTCACCGATATACATGCCCGGACGCTTTCGCACAGCCTCCAAGCCCTTGAGAACCTTAATGGAATCGGCACCATAATCCTCGGGCGCCTGCGCGGTCTCTGCCATGAGAGCCTTCCTGTTGTTTTCTTTAAGTTTATACAAGCCTTGGGGGGGGATGTCACGCGGTTGCAACAAGATATAGCGGTTTTGGCCCGGGCCGCCGGGCCGCTGACGGGGGTGGGGCTTGCCGCCGTGGCGACAGGTCGCCATCACGGGGCCGTACCGGCTCTGCGGGCGACAAGCGGTCACCGCGCCCTAGGTAGGCCGAGGAAGGAGAAACCCCCCATGGTTCTGCAACTGCGCGGTGTCACGAAATCCTATCAGACCACCGATGGACCGCTGCCGGTTTTGCGCGGCGTCGATCTGGGCCTGAACGCAGGCGAGACGCTCGCCCTGACCGGCGAGAGCGGGTCGGGCAAGAGCACGCTTTTGCATCTGGTGGGCGGTCTCGACACCCCGGATGCGGGGGTGATCGAGGTCGCGGGCGCGGATGTGGCGCGGATGGATGACACCGCCCGCGCGGCCCTGCGCCGCGAGACGGTTGGGGTCGTATTTCAGCAGTTCAACCTGATCCCTGCACTGGATGTGGCGGCCAATCTGTCCTTTCAGGCGCGGCTTGCCGGGCGGCACGATCCGGACTGGCAGGCGCAACTCGCCGAGCGTCTGGGTCTCGCATCCTATCTGCAGCGGTATCCGGAACAGCTGTCCGGGGGGCAGCAGCAACGCGTCGCCATCGGACGCGCGCTGGCCACGCGCCCGGCGATCCTGTTGGCGGATGAGCCGACTGGCAATCTTGACGAGGGGACGGCGGATGCGGTGCTGGCGCTGATGCTCGAGCTGGTCGAAGAGACCGAGGCGGCGCTGCTCATGGTCACCCATTCCGAGCGTCTGGCCGACCGGATGGCGCGGCGGGTTCATCTGCGTCGCGGGCAGACAAGCTGATGCGGCGCACCGCGCTTTCGGGGATGATGGCCCATTGGCGGCGTCATCCGGGGCAGTTCCTGACCCTGATCCTCGGGCTTGCGCTGGCCACGGCGCTCTGGTCCGGGGTGCAGGCGATCAATGCGGAGGCGCGGTCGAGCTATGCCACCGCGGCCGCCGCGCTTGGTCAGGACGAGCTGAACCAGCTGGTGGATCCATCGGGCCCGATCCCCGAGGCGACCTATATCGCCCTGCGCCGGGCTGGCTGGGGCGTGTCGCCGGTACTGGAGGGACGGATCACCCGGGATCTCGGGGTGATCCGGGTGCTGGGGATCGACCCGATCACCGCGCCGCCCCAGGCCCAGATGGTCGATCTGAGCGCGCCGGGGGACTTGCTGGCCTTCATGGCCGGGCGCGCCTATGCGCCACCGGAACTCGCCGCCCAGCTCGGGCCGCGGTTCGAGGGGCAGGAGGTGCGGGTGGCCGCCAGCCTGCCCGCCGGGACGTTGATGATGGATGTGGGGCAGGCTCAGCGCGTGCTCGACCGTCCGGGGCAGGTCACGCGCCTGCTGGTCTGGGCCGAGCACCCCCTGACCCGCCGCCCGCTCGCCGAGATTGCCCCCGCCCTGCAGGAGGCCACGCCCGAGGATCGCGGAGATGTCGCCCGGCTCACGGACAGTTTCCACCTCAACCTCACGGCTTTCGGGTTTCTGTCCTTTGCGGTCGGGCTGTTCATCGTCCATGCCGCGATCGGCCTCGCCTTCGAGCAGCGGCGACCGACCTTTCGCACCTTGCGCGCGCTGGGCGTGCCCGCCCGCACGCTGGTTGGCCTGCTGGCGGCGGAGGTGCTGGTGCTGTCGCTGGTGGCCGGAGTGATCGGTGTCGCTTTGGGCTATGCGATTGCGGCGGCGCTTCTGCCGGATGTGGCCGCGACCTTGCAAGGGCTCTACGGGGCGAGCGTGGATGGCGCGCTCAGCCTGCGGCCCAGCTGGTGGATTGCCGGGCTCGCCATCTCGGTACTGGGCGCGATCGCGGCGGCGACGCAGAGCCTCTGGCGGCTCTGGCACCTGCCGGTGCTGGCCCCGGCGCAACCCCGGGCCTGGGCGCGCGCCTCGGCCCGGTCCATGCGGGTGCAGGGTGGCGTGGCGGCGGGGATGATACTGCTGGGTCTCATCCTGCTCTTTGCCGGGCAGGGGTTGGTGGCGGCCTTTGCGATGCTGGCGCTGCTGCTGCTGGGGGCGGCCCTGGCCCTGCCGGTTGTTCTCTCGGCCGCGCTGGGATTGGGCGCGCGTGGGGCGCGCTCCGTACTGGGCCAGTGGTTCTGGGCTGATACGCGGCAGCAATTGCCGGGCCTGTCGCTGGCCCTGATGGCGCTGCTGCTGGCGTTGTCGGCCAATATCGGGGTGGGGACCATGGTGGGCAGTTTTCGCCTGACCTTCACCGGCTGGCTCGATCAACGCCTCGCCTCCGAGCTCTACGTGACCGCCCGCTCCGAGGCCGAGGCAGCAGAGCTGCGCGCCTTTCTCGCCCCGCGCAGCACCGCAATCCTGCCGATCTGGAGCGTCGAGGCCGCCCTGCCCGGAGGACCCGGCGAGATCTTTGGCGTGGCGGATCACCCAACCTATCGGGACAACTGGCCCCTGCTGACGGCGGTCCCGGAGGTCTGGAACCGCGTGGCCAATGGGTCCGGCATCCTGATCAACGAGCAATTGTCGCGCCGCGAAGGGCTCCGCCCCGGGGACCGGCTCGCACTGCCGGGCCCGTGGGAGGCCGAGATCGTCGGGGTCTATTCCGACTACGGCAACCCGCAGGGGCAGGTCATGGTCGGGCTCAGCCGCTTCGAGGCGCAATTCCCGCAGGCCGCGCAACTGCGCTACGCCGTGCGCCTGCCGCCGGACGAGACGGAGGCGGTGATGACCGCCCTGCAGCGCGAGTTCGGCCTGCCCTCCAGCACGATGATCGATCAGGCAACGGTCAAGGCGATCTCGCTCGCGGTGTTCGAACGGACCTTTACGGTGACCGCCGCGCTCAATGTGCTGACCCTCGGGGTGGCGGCGATTGCCATGCTCACCAGCCTGCTGACGCTTGCGCGGATGCGGGTGCCCCAGCTGGCGCCGGTCTGGGCGCTGGGCCTGACCCGGCGACGGCTCGCTGGGCTGGAACTGATGCGCGCTGCGCTCCTTGCGGCGCTGACGGCGGTGCTGGCCCTGCCCGTGGGCCTCGTGCTGGCCTGGGCCTTGCTCGCGGTCGTCAATGTCGAGGCCTTTGGCTGGCGGTTGCCCATGCATCTCTTCCCCGCCGTCTGGCTACGCCTCGCGGTGCTGGCGCTGGCCGCGGCGCTGCTCGCCTCAGCCTGGCCGGTGCTGCGGCTGGCGCGCACGGCGCCCTCGGATCTGTTGAAGGTGTTTGCCAATGAACGTTAGCGCGCTCTGGATGGCCCTTGCCCTGCTCGTTGCGCCCGTTGCCGCGCTGGGACAGGGGTTCGCCGGGCTTGGGTCGACAACAGCGGATGGCTTTGCCCAGCCCGCGCCCGACCCGGTCTTTGATTTTCCGACAGATCACGGGCCGCATCCGAATTACAGGATCGAATGGTGGTACCTGACCGCGAATCTGCGCGGCGCGGATGGGCGCGACTACGGGTTGCAATGGACGCTCTTTCGTTCGGCGCTGGAGCCGCGCCGGACCGAGGGCTGGGACAGTCCGCAGATCTGGATGGGCCATGCGGGGCTTACGACACCCGAGCGTCATTTCGTGGCCGAACGCTTTGCCCGGGATGGCACCGGGCAGGCCGGGGTCACCGCCGAGCCCTTTGCCGCGTGGATCGATGACTGGCAGATGACCGGACTGGCGCCGGTGGGGGCCGATGCGATCTCGGCCCTGCGGCTGACGGCATCGGGGCGCGACTTCGCCTATGACATGACCCTGAACGCGGAGGGGCCCTTGGTGCCGCAAGGGGCGGGGGGCTACTCGGTGAAATCCGCAAGCGGGCAGGCCAGCTACTACTATTCGCAGCCCTTCTATCGGCTCACGGGCACGCTCACCCTTCCCGACGGTCCGGTGGAGGTCAGCGGGACCGCATGGCTCGACCGGGAATGGTCGAGCCAGCCCCTGGATGAGGGGCAGACCGGGTGGGACTGGTTCTCGCTCCACCTCGACGGTGGTGACGAGGTCATGGGCTTCCGCCTGCGGGATCGGGCGGGGGCCGATTACACGGCGGCCACGTGGATCGCGCCGGATGGTACGCCGGCCCCCCTGCCCAATGGCGCGTTTCAGGTCACCGAACAGAGCGTCACCGAGGTCGCCGGGCGACAGGTGCCCACGGAATGGCGCGTGCAGATCCCGAGCCGTGGGCTCGATATCGTAACCCGGCCGCTGAATGCCCAGAGCTGGATGGACACGCTCTTTCCCTATTGGGAAGGCCCGATCCGGTTTGAGGGCAGCCATCGCGGTCAGGGCTATCTGGAGATGACAGGATATGAGTGATTGGTACACAGAATTGGACAGCACGCTTGACCAAGTCTGGCAGCTGCTCGGCCGTGCGACCCGAGATCCGAAAAGCCCCCTGCGCACGCCTGTCATGGCCACGGTGGGGGCTGATGGTCACCCGGATGCGCGGGTTGTGGTGCTGCGTGATGCTGCACGTAGTGCGGGTGTCCTTGAGGTCCACACCGATCGGAGATCAAAGAAAGTCAAAGACTTAGAATCCTGCCCGCTGGTAACATTTTGCGCCTGGCTGCCAAAAGCTGATTTACAGGTGCGTATTAAAACGATAGCTACTGTAGCCAGCGGTCCTGACGTTTTGTCCTTGTGGCAATCGATGTCCGAGGCCGCCCGCCGGGTCTATGGCGGTGTGCCTGCTCCGGGAATGTTGCTTGCGCATCCCTCGGAGTTTGGTATCCGCCCGGACCCGGCGGATCTAGCGCGCCTGCGCTGTGACATCACCGAAATCGAGACCTTGCATCTGGGCCGTGAGCTGCATCGGCGTGCCCGGTTTCGGCGTGACGAGGACTGGGTCGGATCCTGGCGCGCGCCCTGAGGGCTGTCAGAGGGCGAACATCGGAAAGCTCACCCCGAGGGACCAGGCGAGGATCAGGCCGAGCGCGACGCCGACACTGCCGACGGCCCCGGTTCGGCGGCCCAGCCAAGCCCCCATCGTGCCGAACACCACGAAATAGAGGACGATCACCGGCAGGATGATCAACAGGAAGAACAGCCCTTCCAGATCCAGCGCAACCGCGATGGCCAGGGAAACGAAGAAGCCCAGCTTCGCCACGATCCGACGCCAGAGCGCTGCGGTTCCGCCACCGCTCAGCCAGGTATCGGCGAGCATATAGGCCACGGCGCCCAGAGCGATGGCGAGGATGATCACCATCCGTCCGGCATGGGGCATGAAGGAGGCCACATAGCGGTCCAGCGCGCCTCCGAAAACAGCAATCCCGTAGATCAGCAGTGCCAGCCCGACCCATGGATGCCATCCGCCGGGCCGATAGCCGCGCAACCACAGCACGCCGCCCGCCAACCCGCCAAAGACGAGCAGATGCAATGCGAGATAGTCTGCCACCAGAACCGGCAGGATCTTCAGGTCCACGGGCCACAGGACCAGCGGCGTCACGATGCTCGCCGCTCCCAGTGCCATCCAGTAGTCTCGCCGGGGCAGTGGGGCGGGCTGCGCGAGCCCCTTCGGTGCCAGCCGCGAGAGGGGCCAGGCCAACCCGACCAGTCCCGCCAACAAGAGCGCGATCCACCCGCCCGTGGTTGCCAAAGCCGCTGAGGACGTCCGGCCATAGCTCTCGTCGAGCCAATCCCGCGCGGCCTGAAGGCTGGTCGCGGCATAGAGCACGCCCACATGTTCTACATGCGGGGCGACCACGGCCCGCCGGGTGACATCGCCGGATGCCACGGTCTCGCCCTCCTCCGCGGACGGATCGACCAGACGCAGCACCCGGAGCGCCTCGGCCCGGAGCGCGGCCTCCCACGCGCCGGAAATGGCGATCAGTCGCCGGGGCTCGCTCGCCGAGACCGCCTGGCTGAACATCGAGATCGCAACGGTCGCCGAAACCCGGGGATCGGCCAGCGTCTGGCGGACGATCACATCCGAGGCCATGGAATGGCCCAGCAGAGCGACGCGCCCATCCACCCCTTGCAGGGACAGGGCGTAATCCGTCACCCGCCCTGTCTCGGCCATCAGAAGCTGTGTCGTCCCGTCGATCCGGGTCACGTCGCCGGACATGGGCACCGGATTGCGGCCGTGCCCCTCGAAATCAAAGCTCACCGCCACATAGCCCGCCCGGGCGAGGGTCAGGGCGAAGGCCTCCATCAACTGGCGCGACCCGGCAAAGCCGTGGGCGATCACCACGGCCGGCGCCGGATCCGCACCGGCGGTGCGATAGACTGTCACCGGGGTCTCGCCCACCACATCGTGCCGGATCTCGAGCCCGGCGCGCGCCCCTTCGAGCCGCCAGACCGCGAGGCCCACCGCACAAACCGACAGGATCAGGACCAGCCAGCGCAACCAATTCATCGTGAGGATCCTCTCTTGCGGCACCTCGGCCCCTCGCACGGATGCGGTGGGGCTGCTACGCCTTGGCGCGACAATGTAGTGGAGCCCGCCCCGATGCAAAGCCCTCTTCCCCTGACGCGTGATCTGGTTCTGATCGGTGGGGGCCATACCCATGCGCTGGTGCTGCGCCAATGGGGGATGAACCCGCTACCGGGGGTGCGGCTGACGCTGATCGACCCGCATCCCAGCGCGCCCTATTCCGGGATGCTACCGGGGCATATCGCGGGGCATTACGCGCGCAGGGATCTCGAGATTGATCTGGTGAAACTCGCACGGTTCGCCGGGGCGCGCCTGATCCTCGGGCGGGCCGAGGGGCTGGATATGGCCGCGCGCGAAGTGCATGTGCCGGGCCGTCCGCCGGTGCGCTATGACATCGCGGCGCTGGATATCGGCGTGACCTCGCGCCTGCCACAGCTGCCGGGCTTTGCTGAACATGCGCTGGCGGCCAAGCCCCTGGGGCGTTTCGCGGATCACTGGGAAAGCTTCGCCGCCAATCCGCCCGCCGAGCCCCATGTGGTCGTGCTGGGCGCGGGGGTGGCGGGGGTCGAACTGGCCATGGCCTGCGCCCACCGGCTGGGCGAAGAGGCGCGCGTCACGGTGGTGGAGGCCGGGGTCGACATCCTCGCGGGCATGACCCCCCACACGCGGGCGGCGCTGGCCGATGAGCTGGCCGCGCAGGGCATCACCGTGGAGCTGAACGCCCGCGCGGCGCGTATCGCGGCGGATCACGTGGCGCTTGAGGATGGGCGGGTGTTGCGCGCGGATGTGGTGATCGGGGCGACCGGGGCGCGGCCCCAGGGCTGGCTGACCGAGACCGGGCTGGCGCTGGTCGAGGGGTTCATCGCCGTGGACACCCAGCTCCGCTCTCTGTCCGACGACCGGATCTATGCCGCTGGCGATTGCGCCCATATGGGCTTTGCCCCGCGGCCCAAGGCAGGTGTGTACGCGGTACGCCAAGCCCCGATCCTGCTGGCCAATCTGCGCGCGGATCTGACTGGCAAGACCCGCAAACGCTACAGCCCGCAAAAGGACTACCTCAAGCTGATCTCCACCGGGCGCAAGGCGGCGATTGCCGACAAGGCCGGGATGCGCAGCTCTGGCGGGTGGCTCTGGCGGTTGAAGGATCGGATCGACCGCAAGTTCATGGACAAGTTCCATACCTTGCCCGCCATGTCCGCGCCGGACCTGCCCCGGGATGCGCCCCCCAGTCTGCGCGCAGCACTGGGCGATACGCCGCTCTGTGGCGGTTGCGGGGCCAAGGTTGGGGCGTCGGCGCTGGACGGGGCCCTTGCGACGCTGCCCGCTCCCCAGCATCCCGACACCCTGTCCGGCCCCGGGGATGATGCGGCGCTGCTGCGTCACGGAGCGGGCCAACAGGTGATTTCGACCGATCATCTGCGCGCCTTTGTCGAGGATCCCTACCTGATGACCCGGATCACCCTGCAACACGCGCTGGGCGATGTCTGGGCCATGGGGGCGGAGCCGCAGGCAGTGCTGTCGCAGATCATCCTGCCCCGCGCCACGCCCGAGCTGCATGCGGGGATGCTGGCCGAGATCACTGCCGCAGCGCAGGAGGGCGTGCGCGCCGTGGGCGCGGATCTTGTCGGCGGGCATACGAGCATCGGCGCCGAGCTGACACTGGGGTTCACGGTGACGGGGCTTGTCCCCGAAGGCCGCGCCGCGATCGGGCTCGCCGGGGCGCGACCCGGGGATCGTCTGGTCCTGAGCCGCCCGATCGGGATCGGTGTTCTGTTGGCCGCCGAGATGCAAGGCGCGGCGGACGGGGCGGATATCGCCGCGCTCTGGGCCACGCTCGACGAGGGTCAGGCCGAGACCGCCCGCGCCCTTGCCCGCCATGCCCATGCCATGACGGATGTAACAGGCTTCGGGCTGGCGGGGCATCTGGCGCGGCTTTGCGCGGCGTCGGGCGTGGGGGCCACCGTGTCGCTCGCGACGGTGCCGGTCTTTGCCGGGGCCGAGGCGCTGGCAGAGCAGGGCTATCGCTCAACCATCTATCCGGAGAACCGTGCGCTCTTGCCCGATCTGCCCGATCAGACAGCGCGGCAGAAGCTTCTCTTTGATCCGCAGACGGCGGGCGGGCTGCTGGCTGCGGTGCCTGCGGGGCTGAACCTGCCGGGTGTGGTCGAGATCGGCGAGATCACGGCGGAGGCGGGTCTGCGCCTGTCCGACTAGCGGTTGAGCGACCGCAAGGCGTCCGCGACCTGACGCGCCGTGTTTGCGATCTCTGCGGGGTCCAGCGCCGTTTGCGAGAGCGCCAGATCCAGCGCCGCGCCGGGCTTTGCCTTGCGGTTGCGGCGGTAGAGCGGGTCGTAATGCACCGCCATCAGGCTGTCGGCGAGGGGCTCGAAAGCCTGCTCGGTGACCATCTGCTGCCAGTCATCCACTTGCGCATGGCCGTGCAGCTTGCGGAACGGTTCCAGCCGCGCGGCGAGATCCTCGGGCCGCGCCAGCAGGTCGGCATAGCTGCGCATCAGGTAGCGCGCCCGGGCCGCACGGGGCACGGAGAGAACCAGCCGGGGCGCGGATTTCATCGCCTGCCAGATCGCGGGGGGCAGGTTGATCCGCCCGACCTTGGAGCTTTCGGCCTCCACCACCACCGGGCGCGCCGGGTCGAGCGCGGTGATCGCGGCAGCGAGTTCGCTCTCGAACCCTTTCTGGGCCGGTTGCGCGTCGGCATAGGCCCCCAGAAGCGAGCCGCGATGATGGGCGAGCCCCTCGAGATCGATGACCTGAAACCCCTCCTGCGGCAGCAGGTTCAGAAGGTCCGTCTTGCCCGACCCCGTATCCCCGTCGAGCAGCAGCACCGGGCAGGGAAAGGCCGCCTCGTAAAGCGCGCTCTGCACCAGGCGGCGATAGCTCTGATACCCGCCCTTGAGGACATCCGCGCGCCAGCCGACCTGCTGCAAAATGCCGGTAAACGAGCCCGAGCGTTGCCCGCCGCGCCAGCAATAGACCAACGGGCGATAGCCGCCGCCCTTGCCGGCCAGATGGGTCTCCAGATGCCGGGCGGCGTTGCGCGCGACCATGGCGGCCCCCATCTTGCGGGCGCGAAACGGGCTGTCCTGCACATAGACGGTGCCCACCTCGGCACGTTCGGCATTGGACAGAACCGGCAGGCTCACGGCACCGGGCACATGGTCTTCGGCGTATTCGGCGGGCGAGCGTACATCGATGATCTCGTCGAAATCCGCGCCTTGCAGGGTCGCCAGAGAGGTCAGGGTCAGGGCCATGCCGCCCTCCTAGCGCAGGGGGGCGGGCGCGAAAAGCCCTCAGGCCAGATGCTCTTCGCCCCGGGCGCGGGCCAGTTGGATCTGTTTCTGGCGCTCGCGGAACCGGGTGCGGTCGGCCTCGCTATACTCATCCACGCAGCGCGGGCAGGTCACGCCCTCTTCATAGGCGGGGTGGGATTTCGCATCTGCGGCCAGTGGTCGGCGGCAGGCATAGCAGAGCCCATAGGGCCCGGGTTTCAGCCCGTGTCCCACGCTCACCCGCTTGTCGAAGACAAAGCACTCGCCATCCCAGAGGCTCTGATCCTCGGGCACCTCCTCGAGGTATTTCAGGATCCCGCCCTGCAGGTGGAAAACCTCGCGGACCCCCTCGCCAAGCAGGTAGTTCGTCGATTTCTCGCAGCGGATCCCCCCGGTGCAGAACATCGCGACGCGCTTGTTGTCAAAGCGTGTCTTGTTCTCTTCCCACCAGGCGGGGAAGTCGCGAAAGCTCTCGGTCTTGGGGTCGATGGCCCCGCGAAACGTACCGATCTCGACCTCGTAATCGTTGCGCGTGTCGATCACGACCACATCCTCGGCGCTGATCAGGTCGTTCCAGTCCTCCGGGCGCACATAGCGGCCCACGGCGGCGGTCGGGTCGACCTGGGGTTGACCCATGGTCACGATCTCGCGCTTGAGGCGGACTTTCAGCTTGCCAAAGGGCATCTCCGGGGCCTGGCTTTCCTTCCAGACCAGCCCGTCGCAGCCCGGCAGCGCGCGGATTGCGGCAAGGGCCGCATCGATCCCGGCGCGGGGCCCGGCGATGGTGCCGTTGATCCCCTCGGGCGCGAGCAGGAGCGAGCCCTTGACCCCGCCCGCCTCGCAAACCGCACGCAACCCCGGACGCAGGGCATCCGGCGTCTCGAAGCGGGTGAAATGATAGAGAGCGGCAACAACAAACATGGCGCGGGCTATAGCGCCTTGCACGGCGGCTTGCCAAGCGCTGCGCCTTGACGGAGCCCAGCGGCTTTTCTACGCAGGATGTGGCTCAACCCGGAGAACCTCATGTCCCATGCGCTGATCGTGATCGATGTTCAGAACGATTTCTGTCCCGGGGGCGCACTGGCCGTGGCCGACGGGGATGCGATTGTGCCGGGGATCAACGGATTGATGGCAGACGCCGAGGCGGTCGTCCTCACGCAGGACTGGCATCCGGCGGGGCACAGCTCTTTCGCGAGCAGCCATCCCGGGGCCGATCCGTTCTCCATGATCGAGATGCCCTATGGTCCGCAGGTCCTCTGGCCGGATCACTGCATTCAGGGCAGCCCGGGCGCGGCCTTTCATCCCGATCTGGCCGTAGAGGCCGGGCAGATGGTCGTCCGCAAGGGGTTTCGCCCGGGCATCGACAGCTATTCCGCCTTCTTCGAGAATGACAAGACGACGCCCACCGGGCTGGACGGGTATCTGAAAACCCGCGGTATTGACGCGGTCACGCTGGTCGGGCTTGCAACCGATTTTTGCGTACAATTCTCGGCCCTCGATGCCGCGCGGCTGGGCTTTGCGACGACGGTGCGGATGGACCTGTGCCGGGCGATCGATCTCGATGGATCCCTTGCGGCGGCGCGCAGCGCCATGGCGGCGGCAGGCGTTACTCTCAGCGAGGGCTGAGACGGGGGGACCCGTGCAGAAATTGTTAACTCTTCTCTGTGATGAAGAAGGCTCACGATCGCTCTGAACGGCGGAGCCCATGTTCTTACCAGCCCGCGAGACGCTGAACACGCGTCAGAAATTCGAGGACCGCATCAGCGCGGAAGGCCGTTTCGCGAGCTATGCGCGGGGGCGGTTAACCTATTTTCTCGGACGTCAGGTCCTCACGATCATCGGGGCCGCGATTCTCGGGGTGCTTGTCAGTCCGAAACTGGGTTTTGTCGCATTGCTCGTCGCCCTTGCGGGGGAGGCCGTGGATTGCCTGACCCTGCGGGCCTTTGTGCGGCGCGGAAACTACGGGCCGCGGGCCCGGGCCGCGTCGGTTGGAACGGCGGCGATCCAGGCGATCAGCATCTCCATCTGCGTTTGGCTGGGATGGGGCGCTACGGCGGGGCCCGAGGCGCGGTTTTTCGCGGTCGTCTACATGTGTGGTGCGGTGATCAATGCAGGGCTGGTCTATCCGTTTCACCGGCGGGCGACTGAGGCACGCCTCGTCATCTATATCATTGCGATTGCGTCTCTGTTCGCGCTGGACGGCTTTGCCGGACGGGGCAGCCATGGGCAGCTGGTCTTCGACTTTCTGGCGACGCTCATGCTGGGCTACATGGTCTACACCTTCATCCGCTTCGTTCTGCGCAGCCATACCAAGCGGATCGCCATGGAGCGGGATCTGATCCACCGCCAGGACATGCTGGACCAGTCCTTCCAAACCCTCGAAGCGCGCACGCGCGAGGCGCGCCATCTGGCGATGGTCGCCGCCAATGCCAATGACAGCGTGATCGTGACAGACCGTGAGGGGCGGATCGAATACACCAATGCAAGCTTCACCCGGGTTTCCGGCTATACGGCGGAGGAGGCCTTGGGCAAGCTTCCGGCCGAGCTGCTGAATTCGCCGAACACTGACACCGAGGCGATCGCCGCGATCTTCAAGGCGCGGGATATCCATGAACCCGTCCGGATGGAGCTGATCAACCGGACCAAGGACGGCAAGGATATCTGGGTCGAGACCAATATCACCCCCATGGTCGATGATGATGGCATCGTGCAGGGCGAGGTGGCGATCGAGCGGGACATTACCCAGGCCAAGCAGCGCGAGAAAGAGCTGGCCGATGCCAAGACTGCGGCCGAGGAAGGCGCCCGCGCCAAGGCGCAATTCCTCGCCATGGTCAGCCATGAGATCCGCACACCCTTGAACGGGATCATCGGCATGTCCGATGTTCTCCTGTCCGGGGCGCTCCAACGGGATCAACGCGAGACGGTCCAGACGATCCTGTCTTCGGGGGAGGCGTTGCTGACGATCATAAACGACATTCTTGATCTGTCGAAACTCGAGGCAGGCAAGATGGAGATCGAGACCATCCCCTTCGATCTGCGCGCCCAATTGCAGGGGGCCTTGGCGCTTATCCATCCGCTGGCCGAGGAAAAGGGGCTGTCTCTTTCTCTGACGTTCGAGGATCTGCCCGCAGACCAGTTCATGGGCGATCCCGGGCGGGTGCGGCAGGTGTTTCTCAACCTGATGGGCAACGCCATCAAGTTCACCAAGTCCGGAGGTGTGAGCGCCCGGGTGTCCGCCGTGCCCGGCCCTCAGGGCGACGAGATCCGGATCGCCGTGAAGGATACCGGCATCGGGATCCCCGAGGACAGGCTCGCGCATATCTTTGCCGCCTTTGCCCAGGCGGATGGGGCGACGACCCGACATTTCGGGGGAACCGGGCTTGGTCTGGCCATCTCGAGACAGCTTGCCCGGCAAATGGGCGGCGATATCGATGTGGCCTCCATCCCGGGGGAAGGCTCCTGTTTCACCCTGCGCTTTCTGACCCGGCCCGTGGACGCCGCGCCCACAGCCAGTACTTGCAAGGCAACTGGTGGCATCGCCGAGATCCCGCCGGACATCCGCATCCTCGTCGCGGATGACAACCGCACCAACCGCCTGCTGCTGGGCAAGCTTCTGGACCGGGTCAAACCGGGGCTGATCTTTGCGGTGGATGGGATTGAGGCGGTCGATAAGTTCCGCACCGAAGCGCCCGATCTGATCCTGATGGACATGTCCATGCCGCGCTGCGACGGGATCGAGGCCACCCGACTGATCCGCGAGATCGAGGCATTGGGCACGGCGCCCCCGGTTCCGATCCTGGCTTTGACGGCGAATGCCTTCGCATCGGATCGAGACCGGTGCCTCGAGGCGGGCATGGACGGGTTCCTGACGAAACCGATCCGTCGGCGCGACCTCTTTGCCGCGATTGCGGATTTCGCACCGGCGCATCTGCAGGCGCCTGCGGCTTCTGATACGTTGAAGACGGTCGCGCTCTAGCAACTTTGCGTCCCGGGCACAGATCGGCTATCACCGCACAAAACGCCGCTCGTCCTGACCTGGCGTGCTTGCGGAGGATGATGCGTGGTCGATATCGCGGAACGGGTCTACAACCATAATTGGAAGATCGACCCGATCATCCGATCCCTGATTGATACGGATTTCTACAAGCTGTTGATGTGCCAGTCGGTGTTTCGGAACCGGCCGGACACGCGGGTCACCTTCAGCCTCATCAACCGATCCAAGGATGTCCGCTTGGCCGAGTTGATCGATGAGGGCGAATTGCGCGAGCAGCTCGACCATATCCGGTCCCTGTCGCTCAGCCGCGGGGAATCCACATGGCTGCGCGGCAACATGTTCTACGGCAAACGTCAGATGTTCCGGTCGGATTTCATGGAGTGGTTCGAGGGCCTCAAGCTGCCGCCCTATAATCTCACCAAGCGTGACGGCCAGTATGAGCTGACCTTCGAGGGGCAATGGCATGAGGTTATGCTCTGGGAAATCCCGGCCCTGTCTGTGCTGATGGAACTGCGCTCCCGGGCGGTGCTCCATGACATGGGCAAATTCGAGCTGCAGGTCCTCTATGCCCGCGCGATGACCCGGCTCTGGGAAAAGGTCGAGCGCCTGCGCGAGATCCCCGATCTGCGGCTTGCCGATTTCGGGACCCGCAGGCGTCACTCCTTCATGTGGCAGGATCGGTGCGTGCAGGCCATGATCGAGGGGCTGGGAGAGAAGTTCGTCGGCACCTCGAACTGCCTGATCGCCATGCGGCGCGAGGTCGAAGCCATCGGCACCAACGCTCATGAACTGCCGATGGTCTATTCTGCCCTGGCGGAAAACGACGCGGAGCTGCGCACGGCGCCCTACCAGGTTCTCGCCGACTGGCACGAAGAGCATGACGGCAACCTGCGGATCATCCTGCCTGACACCTACGGCACCGAGAGCTTCCTGCGCGAGGCCCCCAACTGGCTGACCGGCTGGACCGGGATCCGTATCGACAGCGGGGATCCGGCGGCTGGGGCCGAGCGAGCCATTGCCTGGTGGACCGAGCGGGGCGAAGACCCCCGGGACAAGCTGATCATCTTCTCGGACGGGCTCGATGTGGACAAGATCGCGGAGCTGCAGGCGCAGTTCACGGGCCGGGTGCGTGTCTCGTTCGGCTGGGGCACCCTGCTGACCAATGACTTCCGCGGACTTGTGGAGGGGGACCGCCTCGCGCCGTTTTCGCTGGTGTGCAAGGCGGTGGCGGCGAATGGCCGTCCGACCGTAAAACTGAGCGACAATCCCAACAAGGCCATGGGCCCCCAGGACGAGATCGCGCGCTACAAGCGGGTGTTCGAGATGGGCGCGCAGGAGGCGATGGACGTCATCGTCTGACGCTCAGAAAATCCTCGCCTGCCAGAACGGCCTCCGCGGCGCGGAGCGCCCGCGCCTTGTAAAGCGGACCCTTGGGATGGCCCGACGGATAGCGCGGCATGACCCATGCAAGGGCACAGAAGCTGCGCAGCATCGACAGCAGCGGCAGGGCTGCGCGTTCCGCCGCGCCGAGGGGGCTCACGTCTTCATAGCCGCGCAAAACCGCGTCGCGCAGATCCGGCAGACAGGGCTCGTCGAGGCTCTGGGTCAGCGCCGTCGCCACATCATAGAGCCGGAAGCCCGGGCCGCAGTCGTCGAAATCAATGAGGGCCAGCCCCTGCTCGGTCACAAGCACATTCTCGCGCAGGGCATCGCCATGGATCAGCGGCACCTGTGCGGCCGGGGTAAGCTCTTGAAGCCGGTCGCGCGCAACGTCCCGGGCGCGCACCATCATGGAGGCTTCGGCCTCTGACAGGATCGGGCTTTCCCAATAGCGTCCCCAGATCGGTTCGGGCCCGGTCAGACCGTCGAGATCCCAGCCTTTTCGCCCTGGCGCGCGGTCCAGCGCCGGAGACGCGGTATGGAGCCGGGCCAGCAATGCGCCCAGGGCTTCGTAAAGCGCGGGAGCATTCGAGGGCAGAGGCGCGTCGCCCTGTCCAAGTGGCGCGCCCTCGACCCAGGTCACCACGCTGGCCACCGCCGCGCCTGGGCCTTGCCAGATCCAGTCGCCAGCCTTGGTGCGCTGACCCCGTGGGCAGGGAAATCCCGCAGCCGCGAGCGCATCGCAAAGCGCCAGCTCTGCGGCGATTTCGTCGATGGTCTTGTATCCGACCCGGTGCACCCGCAACGCCGCGCGCGCGCCATCAGGCAGGGTGACGGCGAAGACCGCATTCTCGCGATGGCTGAGCAATTCGGGCGTGCCGATACAGCCCCAGGCGGCCTGGGCTTCGGTTGCGATCAGCGCGGGCATGTGTCGAAGCTCGACTGCAGAACGTCCGCCAAGCGGTCCGCGTGTTCGGGGGCAAAGGGCAGAGGCGGGCGGATCTTGAGGATATGCATCTGTCGCCCGATCCGGTTGATCAGCACACAGCGGCGCTTGGTCTCTTCGGTGATCGCGTTGGCCAGCGCCGGGTCCGGGGCCCCTGTCTCATCGACCAGCTCGATGGCAAAGGCAAGCCCGCGCCCCCGAATGTCGGCAATCGCCGGATGCCGCAGCGCCTTCAGGCGCTCAAGGGTATAGGCCCCGACGCGGGCGGCGTTCTCCATCAGGCCTTCGGTCTCGATCACGTCCAGCACCGCATCCGCCGCGGCGACCGAGACGGGATTGCCGCCGAACGTGTTGAAATAGCCAAAGGCCTCGCGAAACGCGCCCATGATCTCGGGCCGGGTCACGGTGGCGGCCACCGGATGGCCATTGCCCATGGACTTGCCGAGGGTGACGATATCCGGGGCAAACCCCAGCGCCTCATGCCCCCAGAAGACATCGCCCAGCCGCCCGAAACCGGGTTGGATCTCGTCGGAAATCACCAGCCCCCCTGCCGCGCGCAGGGCTGTCAGTGCGGGGTCGAGAAATCCGTGCGGAAGGCATGGCAACCCTTCATTGGCGAAGATCGGGCAGATGATCAGGGCCGCGACCCCGTGCCCGGCGGCCTCTAACCCGGTGGCGGCGCGCGCCACCTCCGCGCCAAAGGCGGCGGCTTGTCCGTCGGCCGTGCCGCCAACAGGCTGGCGCGCATCCGGGGCGGGGATGAGGCGGACGTGATCCGGGTAACCGCCGACCGGGGGGCGCCGCGTGCTGAGCTGCGCGACCGCTGTGGTGTTGCCGTGATAGGTGTTGTCCGTCGCGATCAACCCGCGCGCACCGGTCGCCGCCTGGGCCATGCGCAGGGCGACATCGACCGCTTCGGAGCCGGTGCAGACCATGATCGCCTGGTCGAGACCGTGACCCATCCGCCCGGTCAGCCGCTCGATATAGTCCAGCACCCCGTCATGCATGTAGCGCGTGTGGGTGTTCAGAACGCCCGCCTGCCGCGCGATGGCCGCAACCACATGGGGGTGGCAATGGCCCACATGGGGCACGTTGTTGTAGCCGTCGAGATAGCGCCGACCCCGCGCATCCCAGAGCCAGACCCCCTCGCCGCGCACGATATGCAGGGGCGGGTCGTAGAAGGTCGGGACATTCGGCCCCATTAGCCGTGCGCGGCGCTCCAGCAGGTCGGTCATTCGCGATCCTGCACCCGACCGCGCAGGGCCTTGACCTGCCCGCGCTGGGTCTTGGCGTCGAGCCGCCGGCGTTTCGATCCGAGGGTCGGTTTGGTCGGGATGCGCCGGGTCGGGCGTTTCAGGGCATCGCGGATCAGGGTTGCGAGCCGTTCCCGCGCAATCTCGCGGTTGCGGGCCTGGCTGCGGGTTTCGTCCACCTGCAGGATCAGCGCGCCGTCCTTGGTCCAGCGTCGTCCGGCCAGCCGCTTGAGCCGGGCCTTGACCGGCTCGGGGAGGTTCGGGCTCCGCGCGGCCTCGAACCGGAGCTCGACCGCCGTCGAGACCTTGTTCACATTCTGACCGCCCGGCCCGGAGGATCGGATGAAGGTTTCCGTCATCTCCCAGTCCTGCAAGGTGATGGTCTCGCTGATCTGCAACATGGGGTGCTGTCTCGGTCGCTGGTTCTACGGTGATACACAAGCGCGCCGGTCCAAGCGAGAGGTTTCCCGGCCTCTGGGCGGGCAGGCCGCAGGGTCCTCTGTCGGGGTGGCGGGATCTCGCCGCCAGAACAACGAAAGGGCCGCCCGGTTCGGGGCGGCCCAGCCGAAAGTTTCGGAGGTGGGGTCGGTTAGATGCGTTGCAATGCAACCGATCCGCTGGAGCGGTCTTCACCGCCAAGGGCTGCCTCAGAAGCGCGCCACTCCAGTTGTCCCGACACCTCTCTCCAATACCTTTTTAGACACTGGATCACCTCCTTTCGATTATTGAACCTAGGGAGATGCTGCCACAGATTTTGTGTTTGTCAAAACCTTTTATGCTAGGTTTGGGCGGACCTGCCGCAAAATCAGGCGGAAGGGGATGAGAGCGAGCAAAGCGAGGCTCAGCTTGACCATCCAGTCCGCCACGGCGAGCGAAACCCAGAGCGGCACGACCGGTCCGACACCCAGAAGGGGCAGCGCTTCGGCGGCCCAGGAGACATCGTTTCCAGGCTCGATCATGGTCAGGCTGGCCGAGAAGGCGATGGTGAAGAAGATCGCCGTGTCCAGCGATGACCCCACAAGCGTCGAAGCCAGCGGCGCGCGCCACCACGCACCCGAGCGCAGCTTGTCGAACACGGCGATATCCACCAGCTGAGCGGTCAGGAAGGCAAGGCCCGAACCGATCGCGATCCGCAGGGTGACGAGCGGGCCGAACTCCCCATGGATCTGGCTGCCGATGAGCGAGCAGAGAACGCCCACGGCGAATCCGATCACCACCACCCGGCGCGCGGCGGCGCTGCCATAGATGCGGTTCATCAGGTCGGTGACGAGAAAGGCGAGGGGATAGGTGAACGCGCCCCAAGTCAGCCATTGGCCGAACAGGAATTGCACGAGGACATTGGAGGCGACGACAATGGCCGCCATGGCAAGGATGCCGGGCAGGTGGATGCGGGTCATGTATGTGGTCCGTTTTTACAAGGTCGCGGAGACTTGGCGCCGCTGGAGCGCAGAGGCGGCCCGCATAACGCCTTGGCGCGCCCATCGCAAGTCTAGTCCAGCCGGTATTCCACGATCTGGTTGCGCAGGAAGAGGTTGAAATTGTCATCCGCGACCATGGTCAGGCGCAGCCGACCCTCCGGATCGCGCCAGACCGCGAGCCCTTCGAGGTTCTCATGGGTGCCGGTCCGGGTCTCCAGCAGGGTTTCTTCGCGGGTCACCCGCCCCTCGAGGGCGATCTCGAACCGCCGGACCCGGGTCGAGAAGAACACCCCGCGCAAGGCCCGTTCGAGCAGGTAAAGATGCCCGTCCGGGCCGAAATCCAGCCCGACGACGAGGTAATCCCCCCGCCGGGGCAGGGCAAAGGGCGTGTCCCAGCGCTGTCCATCGAAACGGTAGACGGGGAACGGGCGGTCGAGCTGGCCGGAGCGTTCCGGCACGGTATAGACCCAGCCGCGTGCATCCGTGGCCAGCGCCTCGAGGCTGGAATTGCGCTGCAACCGGTCGAAGATCGCCGGGCGCGGCAGGCGGGCGAGATGCCGACCCTCGGCAGAGAACCGCTCGATCCGCGCGAAGCCTTCGTAGGATACGAGCAGATCGCCCTCCGGGGTCACCGCGCTGCCCTCGGCATCCTGCAACTCGGGGCGCACAGGGGCGTCATCCCCTGTGTCGAGGGGCATCACCGTGGTGAGGGTCACCTCGCGCAGATCGCCATTCGGCGCGCGCAGCATGTCTCCGCGGACGAAGAGCCCCCGATCGCCAATGGCGTGAAAGCTGCGCCCATCGGCGCTGAGCGAGAGGGCCGACAGCCCGCCGAAGTCCGGATCCACATGGGTCAGCGTGAGCGCACCCGTCAGCTCTGCCGCTCCGGCCTCGAGCGCGAGGCAGGTGGCGAGCGCATGCGCGATCAGCGCGAGACGAGCACTTGCTGACATTGCTGCGGCAGATCGGCCATGACGTAGTCGCGGGCGTTGCGCCTCTTGGGGGCGGGTTTGGCAGGCTTGGCCGGTTTCGCGGTCTTCTTCGGCGGGGCGAGCGCATCGGTCACCCACCAATTCAGGCTCGCATCACAGCCGGTGCCTCCCTTTGACAGCTCGCGCACGCTGGGCGTCTGGGTCTTGCAGCCCCTCGCGCCGGATGGGCATTTGAGCCGCACATGGAAGTGATAGTGATGCCCCCAGAGCGGGCGGATCTTCTGCAACCACTTCTTGTTGCCCTTGGCGGCGTTGCACATGGCGATTTTCGCCGGGGCGGTGACAAAGATCCGGTCCACGGCGGGGTCCTTGGCCGCGGCCTTGAGGATGGCCATATGCTGCGCCGTCCAGTTGCCATTGACCGAGCGCTGATCCTTGGACCGCACGGAGATCGAGCTGATCTTCTCGCGCTCGGCCCGGCTCAGGTTCAGCCGCTTGGGCGGCAGCATCCAGATGTCGATATCGAGCCCCATCTGGTGGCTTTGATGCCCCGAGGTCATCGGCCCGCCGCGGGGCTGGCTGATATCGCCGATATAGAGCCCCTTCCAGCCGGGCTGCCGGGCGGCGAACTTGCTGAGCCGTTCGACGAAGTCGATGGCATCCGGGTGGCCCCAGTTGCGGTTTCGGCTCAGGCGCATGGCCTGCCATGTGGGGCCGGTCTCGCGCAGTTGCATGCCGCCCGCGAGGCAGCCCTTGGCATAGGTTCCGAAGGCCGCCGGGGCCTGTAGCGACCCGCTGGGCTTGGCCCCGAAAAGGGCATTGGCCTTTTGCTGGGCGAGGCTTGGGGTGCTCAGGCCGGGCAGGGCCAGTGCCGCACAGAGGAGAAGTCGGGATACTACGCGGATCATGGTCTGCTCATCTCAGGGTCCGGATGCACGAACCTTAGCAGAAGCAGGCCACAGAGGAAGAGAAGGATGAGCGGAATGAGCCCCGCGCTCTGGGTGCCGCTGAGATCGGTGGCGATGGCGATGGTCAGGGGGGCGAGGAACGATGTCGCCTTGCCCGCCAGCGCATAGAGCCCGAAGGCTTCGGTCATCCGGTCGGGGTTGGCCTGCCGGACCATCATGGTCCGGCTCGCCGCCTGTACGGTGCCCCCCGCCGCGCCGATCAGCGCGCCGCAGATATAGAACAGGATATCCGGCAGGGCCGAGTCCGGGGCGACGGGCATGCCGAACACCGCCTCACGCGAGACCGACACGATGGTCACGCCCACCAGCGACAGGATGACAATCGACAGCACAATCACCGGTTTCGGGCCAAAGGCCTTGTCCGCGAACCCGCCCAGATAGGCAAAGATCGCCCCGGTGATCGCCGCCATGATCCCGAAGACGCCGATATCGATCACGCTCCAGCCCAGCACGCCGAGGGCGTAGATCCCCCCGAAGGTGTACATCCCGTTCAGCGCGTCGCGATAGAGCATCGAAGAGGCGAGATAGGCGCTCAGGCTCGGTTGCGACGGCAGGCTGCGCAGGGTCGCGCCAAGGTCGCGCAAGCCCTTGAGAAGACTGGTCCGACCTCGTGTCTTTGCCGGGGTTTCCCGTACCCAGAGAAAGAAGGGGATCATGAAGACGACAAACCAGAGGGCGGTGAAGGGGCCGACGCTGCGCGTGCCCTCGCGGGTGTCCGGGTCGAGACCGAGTGCTGGGGGCTGGCCCAGCAGGGTCACGCCCGCCTCGTTCTCTGCCAGAAAGAGCAACATGATCAGCAGCGCGACCACCCCGCCCGCATAGCCCACGGCCCAGCCGGTGCCCGAGATGCGACCGATCTCGGCCGGTGGGCCCAGATCCGGCAGCATGGCATTGGTGAAAATCGTCGCGAACTCCATCCCGATCAGGCCGAGCCCGAAGGCGATCAGCACGACCCAGACAAGGTCCGTCCCCGGTGCCGCCAGCCAGAGCGTGCTCGCCCCGGCCACATACAGCAGCGAAAACCCGATGATCCAGGGCATCCGCCGCCCGGCCTGATCCGCCAGAGACCCCAGGATCGGGGCCAGCACTGCGATGCTGAGCCCGGACAGGGTCAGCGCATAACCCCAGAGCGCCTGTGCCTCGACCGGATCGCCAACCACGGTCGCGAAATACGGTCCGAACACAAATGTCAGGAGCAGCGTGTTATAGGGCTGGCTGGCCCAATCGAACATCATCCAACCGCGGATGCGTTTGCGTTCCGGTGTCATGGGGCCCTCCGACTTCGCGCCGATTAGGTCAGGGGGGCGGGCGAAGGGCAAGGCCCTTTGTCAGGCGCCAAGTTCCGGTGGCCAGGGACGCTCCGCCTCGGCGGTGATCCAGCTCTGGACCCAGTCGGGCAGGGTAATCGGCGGGTGGTCGGGCGCGAGCTCGGCCAGCAGTCGATCGGGGGCGACGATCCCATCCGGGTCCGTGACGGCGGATCGGAACACGGCCTGACTGGTCACGGTGCCGCGCACCATCATGATCTGCTCGATATAGACGAAGCGATTGTCCCAGCCGATGGTCCGTGTCCGCATCTCGATCCGGTCAAACATCCGCACCCGGCGGCGATAGCGTACGACCGACCCGGCAATGGTCAGCCCCCAGCGTTTCCGCCTGAGCAGCGCGATCAGGCCCACCCGCTGGGCCATGGGGATCCGCCCCATATCGAACAGGGTGAGGGTGCGGCCATTGTTCAGCTCCATCCACAGGTCGATGTCCCAGGGCCAGCAGAGATGGTGGCTGATATGGATATCGGTTGGGCTCAGCGGCGGCATCCGCCGGGCGAGAAAGAGCTGATAGAACAGGCGCAGGAAGGGATACATCGGAGAACTCCTTTGCGCCGGAGGATGGTCCACTTGACGTCCGCGTCAACCATGACCCGACGTCCATGCCTTGCGTTGGCCGCGCCCGGCGCATAGGTCTTGGAAAACCAGCGCGGAGACCCCCATGCAGTCGCTCTTTCAGATCCTGATGCTGATCCTTGATATCGTATGGTTCATCATCATCGTCCACATCATCATGAGCTGGCTCATCAACTTCCAGGTGCTCAACCTGCGCCAGCAACTCGTGGCGCAGATCTGGTACGGGCTCGAGCGGTTGCTCGACCCGATCTACAGCCGGGTGCGGGCGGTTTTGCCGAATATGGGTGGGCTGGATCTGGCGCCGCTCGTGGTGCTGATCGGGGTCTATGCCCTTCGGATCATCCTGACCAACAACATCGCGGCGTTTTACTGAGATATAGCGGTCACGCCGCCTTGCCCCACGACAGGGAGTGTGGGATGCTCTGAAAAAAGAGCAGCCATTTCCGATTATGCCCGCAGCCGACGCCCTTCTGTCGTCCGTTTTTGGATTCTCCCAGTTCCGCCCGGGTCAGGCCGAGGTGGTCGATGCCGTCTGTGCGGGCGAGGACGTGCTCGCCATCATGCCCACGGGCGGTGGCAAATCCCTGTGTTTCCAATTGCCCGCGCTGGCGCGGCCCGGCCTCACCGTGGTGATCTCGCCGCTGATCGCTTTGATGCGGGATCAGGTGCGGGGATTGCGCGAGGCCGGGGTCTCGGCTGGGGCGCTGACCTCTGGCAACACGCCCGAGGAAACGGACGCGGTCTTTGATGCGATTGAAGAGGGCGCGCTCAAGATCCTCTACATGGCTCCGGAACGGTTGGCGCATACGGGCACGCAGCGGCTGTTGTCGCGGGCCGGGGTCGGATTGATCGCCGTGGACGAGGCCCATTGCGTCAGCCAATGGGGCCATGATTTCCGACCCGATTACCTGCGGATTGGTGAGCTGCGCCGCGCGCTCGATGTGCCGGTCGCGGCCTTCACGGCGACGGCGGATGCGGAAACCCGTGACGAGATCATCACGCGGCTCTTTCCGGGCGCGCCGCCGCGTGTCTTCTTGCGCGGTTTCGACCGGCCCAACATCCATTTGGCCTTCGCCCCCAAGGACGGTCCGCGCCGCCAGATCCTGGATTTCGCCGCGGCGCGCAAAGGCCAGTCGGGCATCGTCTATTGCGGAACGCGCGCCAAGACCGAAGGGCTGGCGCAGGCGCTTCGCGAGGCCGGGCACGCGGCCTGCCATTACCATGGCGGGATGGAGGCCGAGGATCGCCGCCATGTGGAGACCCGATTCCAACAGGAAGACAGCCTGATCGTCGTGGCGACGGTCGCGTTCGGCATGGGCATCGACAAGCCGGATATCCGCTGGGTCGCCCATGCGGATCTGCCCAAGAGCATCGAGGCCTATTATCAGGAGATCGGGCGCGCGGGCCGCGATGGCGCCCCGGCGGAGACGCTCACTCTGTTTGGTCCCGATGACATTCGTCTGCGGCGCAGCCAGATCGATGAGGGGCTCGCACCGCCCGAACGCAAGAATGCCGATCACGGTCGGTTGAATTCCCTGCTGGGGCTGGCCGAAGCCTTGCGCTGTCGGCGGCAAAGCCTGCTGTCCTATTTCGGCGAAGAGAGTGGGCCCTGTGGCTCCTGCGATCTCTGCGACAGCCCGCCCGATGTGTTCGACGGCACCGAGGCGGTGCGCAAGGCGCTTTCGGCGGCGCTACGGACGGGCGAGAATTTCGGGGCCGGGCATCTGATCGACATTCTCGTGGGAAATGCCACGGACAAGGTGCGTCAGCGCGGGCACGAGGATCTGCCGACCTTCGGGGTCGGGCGTGATCTGGATAAACGGACCTGGCAGGGGGTGTTTCGGCAGATGATGGGGCATGATCTGGTGCGCCCAGATGTGGAACGACACGGCGCGCTCGTGATGACCCAGGCGGCCCGTCCGATCCTGCGCGGCGAGGCGGGGATCGAGCTGCGGCGCGACACGCTCCGCAAGGCGGCGCAGCGTCCGGCGGTCCGCGCGCTTGTTTCGGAAGAGGACGCGCCGATGTTGTCGGCACTCAAGGCCAAACGCCGTGCCTTGGCCGAGGCCGCCGGTGTGCCGGCCTATGTGATTTTCAATGACCGCAGCCTGATCGAGATGGCCGAGCGGCGGCCCGACAGCCTCGACGCCTTTGCGCGGATCAGCGGTGTCGGGGCGAAGAAGCTCGAGCGGTATGGCGCGGCCTTTCTCGAGGTGATTTCCGGAGAGGCCACCGCGCCCGTCTCGCCTGCGCGGCGCAAGTTGGCAGGGCGCTCGGCGGGCGAGACCTATGACAAACTGCTCGAAGCTCAGGCGGATCTGATCCGGGGGCCGATGGGGACCGAGAAACCGTTGACCTGTTCCGCTGCGGTGCTCTCGCGCGTGGCGGAAACCCGGCCCTCGGACACGGACGGCCTGACCCAGCTTCTCGGGGATCGCCGGGCGGAGCGGTTCGGCGAGGCCTTCCTCGAAGTGCTGCGCGACACCTGATGCTGGACGGCGCGGCGGCGCTGCCTAGATGTCCCTAAACCCGAGACGGAGTGGATCCCATGCTGACTGTCATCTCCCCTGCGAAGCGTCTGGACTGGACCGTGCCGGTGCCAGCCGAGGCGACATTGCCTGACTTTCAAGACAGCGCTGTGGAGCTGGCGGCGGTCGCGCGCAAGCTCAAGCTGGCTGAGTTGCAGAAACTCATGGGGCTGTCCGAGGATCTGGCGCGGCTGAACACCGAACGCTTTGCAGCTTTCGAGGCCGATGCGGACACGGACGCGGCCCGCCCGGCCGCCCTTGCCTTTGCCGGGGACACTTATGTCGGGCTCGAGGCGGGAACCCTGTCCGAGGATGAAATGCGCTATGCGCAGGACCATCTTCGCATCCTGTCGGGCCTTTACGGGATCCTGCGCCCGCTGGACCTGATCCAGGCTTACCGACTCGAGATGGGAAGTCGTCTGAAAACCGAGCGCGGAAAGAACCTCTATGACTGGTGGGGGGATCGGATCGCGCGGGCCTTGAACGAGGCTGCCGCCGCGACCGGAAGCCGGGCGATCGTCAACTGCGCCTCGCAAGAGTATTTCGGGGCGGTCGATCTCGAGGCGCTGACCGTGCCGGTTCTGACACCGGTCTTCCTTGAGGATCGGGACGGCGCGGCAAAAACCGTCAGTTTCTTTGCCAAGAAGGCGCGCGGCGCCATGGCGCGTTACGTAGTTCAGAACCGGGTGACAGAGACGGCCGGGCTACAGGATTTCGAGATCGGGGGCTATGCGTTTGATCCCGATCGAAGCACGGCGCAGAGCCCGGTTTTCGTGCGCCCCTATCCGGAGCCCGCGAAAAAGCCCAAATCCCGGCAGGCGGCCTGAGCGCTACCCCTCTAAATGCAGGGGCTGACAGCCTTCGGGCACCAGCTCTTCGATCCGGCCCATGATCTCGGCCTTCTTCAGCGGCTTGGTCAGGTAGTGATCCAGACCTGCGGCCAGAATGCGATCGGCATCGCCATCCATGGCGTGGGCCGTCAGGGCGGTAATCGGAACGCGTGGCGCCCCGGTTTCCTCCTCCAGCGCGCGGATCGTGCGCGTCGCCTCCATGCCATCCATTTTCGGCATTGAGATATCCATGAAGATCATGTCCGGGCGCGCGTCCTTGTAGGCCGCCACGGCCTCCTCGCCGTTATTCGCGAACCGCAGCTCGATATTCAGGGTCTTCACCATTTTGCGAAAGACCAGCTGGTTGGTCTTGTTGTCTTCCGCGGCAAGGATGCTGATCTTGCGGGTGGGCGTGGTTTCGGCGGCCGCAGGTTCCGGCGCGACGGGTGCGGCGGCCGGAGCAGGTTCTGCGACCGGCTCGGCTGCCGGGGCAAGCGTGACGACATTGGATTTCGGCGCTTCGGGGTCCGGTGCGGCTTGCGGTGCTGGGGAGGCTGCCGCCGCGGGGGCCGGTACAGGTTGCACAGGTGCGGGGGTCGCCGCCGCTTCGGCCTGTTGCGCGCGACGCCGGGCGGACATGAACGGCCCGGGTTCCACCACTTTCGCCGCTGGCTCCGGTCCCGGATCCGGCATACGCGCGGCGACTTCGGGAGGCGCGGTCTGCGCAGCAGGCTCCGGGGCTGCGACAGGGACCTCTGCAATCGCGGTGGGCGCGGCCTGTTCTGGGGCAGGGGGCGTTTCGACGGGCGGAAGCGCCTGTTCCGCAGCCGCGGAAGGCATCGCAGCGGGCGCGGCGCCCGCTGGCTTGGTCAGGGCGTTCAACGCGGCGTAGAGATCGGCGCGCATCACGGGTTTGCTCAGGGTGGCCTGGAACATGTCGCGATCATCGGAATTCAACTGGCCCATCATCGCCGAGCTCAGCAGGATCACCGGCGGGCCATCGGGCCGGTCGCGCAGCTTTCGGGCAAGATCGCTGCCGGAGAGCCCGGGCAAGACGAGATCGGTCAGCACCGCGTCGATATCCTGGTGACCATCGAGATACTCAAGCGCGTCTTCCACCGAATTGGCAACAGAGACCGAAACGCCGAGCGGGGCGAGCTGCCGCTCGAGGATCGAGCGGTTGATCTCGGTTTCATCCACGATCAACACGCGCCGCAGATCGGAGGTAATCGCGAGAGGCGGTTCACCGTCCTCCTCATTCAAGGGCAGAGTGATCCGGAAGGAGAAACAGGAGCCTTCGCCCAGCTCTGAATCGACCCAGATCTCGCCGCCCATCAGCTCGATTAGCTGCTTTGTAATGGCGAGACCGAGACCGGTGCCTTCGAAGGCACGATTGCGTTCGTCCTCGGCCTGATTGAACTCACCGAAGATGTGATCGATCATCTCGGGGGCGATACCGATGCCGGTGTCTTCGATGCTGATGATGATTTCTTGCGCGCCATCCTCGGGCGGCATCCCGATCACCCGCAACAGCACATGGCCCTCGAGCGTGAACTTGACCGCATTGCCCAGCAGGTTCGTCATCACCTGCCGCATCCGGCCCTGATCGCCGATGAACTTGCTCGGCAGGAAGATGTCATAGTCGAGCATCAGGTCGACATTCTTCTCCTGCGCGGTGGGCTTGGCGAGCATGACCACGTCATGCATCAGATGCTCCAGATCGATCGGACCCGGATGCAGCTGCAACTTCTCGGCCTCCATCTTGGAGTAGTCGAGCACGTCGTTGATGATCACCAGAAGGGCTTCGCCGGACTTCCGGATCGTCTCGACATAGAGCAGTTGCTCTTCATCAAGCGGGCTGTCGCAGAGAAGTTCAGCCATGCCGACCACGCCGTTCATCGGCGTGCGCAGCTCGTGGGTCATATTCGCGAGAAACGCGGATTTCGCGCGGTTCGCGGCCTCGGCCCGGGTCCGGGCGATCGTGAGATCCTTCTCGCGGCGGATCGTGTCGGTGATGTTCAAGCAGAGGCTGACGATATCGCCATCCTCGCCGCGCCGCTCGACCAGCTTGATGGAATACCCGTTCCAGAGCCGCACCACCGCGGGCTCGATCTGGGTGCCATTCCAACGCTCTTGCATCATCGCGCACCAGTCCGCCCGGCTCAGCCCCTCGGTGTCGATGATGCCCTCTTCGACGCAGAGTTTTAGCAGTTCGGTGTATTCCGCGCCAGGTGCGACCGACTCGATACCGTCGAAGATCGACATGTAGGCGGGGTTTGCGAGCACCAGCCGGCGCGAAGAATCAAACACCGCGAAGCCGTCTTCGATGGTCTCGAAAGAGGTCCAGAGACGTTGCTCGGCGCGCCGCAGATCCGAGCGGACCTGGAAATTCTCGTCCTTCAGTTCCTCGGCATGGTGGCGTTGTTCAACGATCTTGTCGGAGAGTGTAAAGGCATGTTTTGAAAGCTTTTCATTGGCAGCGAAGAGCTCTTCCTGTTTCTGTGCGAGCAGCCGCTCTGCGGTCAAACGCGCGCGGCGTTCAGCAGCGAGTTTGTGCTCGATCTCGGCGATTTGCATGCGCGGCGTCCTGCTTGGTCCCCTGGGCCGCGCAGCCTAATCTCCGCGCGGTCCCGGGTGACACTGGACGCAATTGGTGAATCTGAGCTTAAAGCGCCTCCAACGCCAGTGCGATACCTTGTCCGCCACCAATGCACATGGTCACCAGCGCGCGGGAGCCGCCGGTCCTTTCCAGCTCATAGAGCGCCTTGATGGCGAGGATCGCGCCGGTCGCCCCCACCGGATGGCCCAGGGCGATGGCCCCGCCATTGGGATTGACCTTGGCAGGATCGAGCCCGAGGCCCTTGTTCACTGCAAGCGCCTGGGCCGCGAAGGCCTCGTTGCTCTCGATCACGTCAAAATCGCCGACCTCCAATCCGGTTCGCGCCAGCAGCGCCTCGACCGCCGGAACGGGGCCGATCCCCATCACCTCGGGGCGCACGCCGGCATGGGCGTAGCCGAGCACCCGGGCGCGGGGTTTCAGCCCGGCAGCCTCGGCCGCCGCGCCCCGCGCGAGAACCAGAGCCGCCGCGCCGTCATTGATCCCCGAGGCATTGCCCGCCGTCACAGTGCCATCCTTCTGGAACACCGTGCGCAGGCCTGCCAGAGCCTCGGCCGAGGTCGGCTTGGGGTGCTCGTCGCGGATGAAATCCACCATCTCGCGTTTGACCTTCACCGGAACCGGGGTGATCTGGCTGTCGAAATACCCGGCCTCCTGCGCAGCGGCGGCGCGGGTCTGGCTTTGCAGGGCGAAGGCGTCCTGATCAGCGCGGGAAATCCCATGCTCGGCGGCGACATTCTCGGCGGTTACGCCCATATGGCCGGTCCCGAACGGGCAGTTCAACGCACCCAGCATCATGTCCTGGGACCTGGTATCGCCCATCTTCTGGCCCCAACGGGTCGCCGGGAGGATATAGGGCGAGCGGCTCATGCTCTCGGCACCTCCGGCCAGACCGAACTGGGCATCCCCCAGCATCAGAGCCTGGATCACCGAGACCAGCGCCTGTGCCCCCGAGCCGCAGAGACGGTTCACATTCATCGCCGGGGTGGTTTCGGGCACGCCCGCCTCCATCGCCGCCACACGCGAGAGGTACATGTCGCGCGGTTCGGTGTTGATCACATGACCATAGGCCACATGGCCGATCTGCGCGCCCTCGACACCGGAGCGCGCCAGCGCGGCCTTGGCCACGGTCGCCCCGAGCGTGATCGGTGGCACGGCAGCCAGGCTGCCTCCGAACGTACCGATGGCCGTGCGTGCGCCATCCAAAATGACGATATCCTGATCAGTGGACATGATGATCCTCCCCTCGCGCGAAACTGCGTGCGTCATTGGTGACAAGTCCGGTCAGGCGGATCAAGCCACGCCCCTGCGTCACACGGCGGGGATCAGCCCTCGCCGGGCTTGGCGAGCCGGGTCAATTGGCGCTGCAACGGAGCGGCATCGCGCCCAAGCTGGGCCAAAACCTCGGCCTGATAGGCATTCGCCAGTTCCGCCAGCTCGGTCATCATCGCGCGCCCCTTCTCGGTCAGGGTCAGATCCACGAGACGCTTGTCGGTCTCGGAGCGGAACTTCGTGAGATACCCCGCCGCCTCCAACCGGGCCGCGGCGCGGGACACCTTGGACTTGTCCATATCCACACGCTCGTGGATCTCGCGCACGCTTACGGTGCCGGATTGGCTGAGATGGGCCACGACGCGCCACTCGGCGACACTGATCCCGAAACGCTCGCGATACCGGCGGGCAAACTGGCGACTGAGCCGCCCTGCCACCACGTTGAACTGGTAGGGCAGAAAGCTGTCGAGGTTGAAATCGCTCTGTGTCAAAGGGCCTCCGTCACGGCGGCTGCGAATGGTGACCCCGGCAGGACTTGAACCTGCAACCTATCCCTTAGGAGGGGATTGCTCTATCCAGTTGAGCCACGGGGCCATACCCGTGTCATAGCGGTCAATCGGGCGAGGGGGCAAGAGCGCCGCGTACCCGGACCGTTGGCTTGCGCATCCGGCCATCCTCGTGCCGAGTTGCGGGTGCGCGAGGCGTTGATCGTTACTGTTCCGCCACCCGCCGGTTGGCGCGCCCATCGGGTGGGCCGGTCGCGGCCCTGCGGGAGAGTTTTGTCGCGGTCGCGCCGTTTTGCGACCCGTCGCGTGCCGATCTCCCGGCCCGGTCGCCGTCACGCAAGCGATACATGCCGCTGCTAGATCGGGCCTCGTATATGGGGTCCGAGCCGTGAGATGACTCAGTTTTTTCCTCCGATCCGTCTGGTTGGCGCCGAAGTGCTGCGGGACGGAGACATGCAAGCGCGATCCGTGGCGATTGAGGATGGCGTGATCTCGAAAGGGCCGCTGCCCGAGGTCGATCTGCGGGGCTATCTCGTCTTGCCGGGGATCATCGATCTGGCGGCGGGATCGGTGAGCCCAGGCGTGCCGGGGCCGGTGGATGCGCTGCGCGGGCTCGACCGGGCAGCAGCGCGCTGCGGTGTCACGACACTCTGGAGCGCTCGGGACTGGAGCTGGGCCACTGGTTGTGCTGCACCGTCCCTAGCGCAGGATGTTGCCAAGACCGTGGCCGCCCGGCGTGGGCAGACCGGCACCGATCTGCGCAGTCGTGTGATCTGCGAGGTGCATATGATGGATACGCGGGATCACCTCATCGAAACCCTGCGGTCAGCGGACGTGGATCAGGTGATCTTCACCGACCGGCTGACACCGCTTCTGTCTCAGGCGGAGCTCTACCGGGCAGAGATCTGCCGCCAGGCGGCCCTGGCGGGTGTGACCCCCGATCAGCATCTGCAGGATCTGCGCATGCTTGCCAAAAGAGCGCGGGAGGTGCCGCGCTTCTTGTGCCAACTGGCCGAAGCGTTTGACCGGCGCGGGGTGATTTATGGCTCGGAGGGTGATCCCGATGGCGAGACGCGTGAGATGTATTCGATGATCGGGGCCAAGCTCTGCCTCAAGCCGCGGGTGCGCGCGGCAGCGGCTTTGGCGCGGGCGGTGGGGGATCCGGTCGTGCTCGCCGCGCGGGATGTGGCGGCCAAGCCTGCCGGGGCGAGCGGGCTCTGTGCCATGACGGCGATCCGGGACGGGCACTGCACCGCGCTGGCCTCGGATGGTGCCTTTGATGCTCTGGCGCAGGCGGCATTCCATCTGGCCGAGCGGGGCGGGCTGGGCCTGCCGGAGGCGTGGAACCTCGTGTCCCGCAACCCGGCCGAGATCATGCGCCTGCCCGATCGCGGGGTGATCGACTATGGCCGCCGCGCGGATCTGGTGGTGGTGGATGCGGCAACCCGCCGGGTCGAGGCGACCATTGCAGCCGGCCGGTTGATCCATCTGACCGGAGAGGCGGCCAACCGGTTCCACGGCGCGCCCGCCGCGCTGGATCACGCGGCGGAATAGGGTTCAGGACGCGCGGGCGGTGGCGGATGGGGCGTCGGGTGTGATCACCGCGCCCGAGCGGATGAGCTGGTCGATCCGCTCGGCGCTGTAGTCGAGATCTTCGAGCACCGTGCGGCTGTGCTGCCCAAGGAGCGGCGCGGCCCCCTGCACCCCGCCGGGGGTCTCGGAAAACTTCACGGGCAGGCCGAGCGCTTGGACCGGACCGGCGACAGGATGATCCGTCTCGACGATCATTTCCCGCGCGCGGGCCTGCGGATCCGCATGCATCTCGGGAATGCTGAGCACGGGTCCTGCGGGCAGGCCCGCCGCCTCCATCCGTGTGAGCCAGTCCTCGGTGGTGCGCGTTTCGAAATGCGCCTCCAGCAAGGGTACGAGCTCGGCCAGGTTCACGCGCCGGTCGCGATTGGTGGCAAAGCGCGGGTCTTCGCGCAGCTCATCCGCCTCGATCACCTCCAGCAGCCGCAGCCAGTTCTTTTGGTTCGCCGCGCCGATATTGATCCAGCCATCGGCGGTATGAAACGCCTGATAGGGCGCGTTGATCGGATGGGCGGAGCCTTCGGGCTCGGGCGCGTGGCCCGTGGCAAAGGCAATGGCCGATTGCCAATAGGTCTGGGTGATGGCGGCCTCGAACAGGCTGGTGTCGACCTTCTGGCCCTGCCCGGTCTGGAGCGCATGGGAATAGGCCGCGTTCACGCCCATGGCGGCCACGATCCCGCTGGTGATGTCCGAGATCGGCGCGCCGGGCTTGACCGGGGGCCGCCCCGGCCCCTCGCCGGTGATCGACATGAGGCCCGACATCCCCTGCGCGATCAGGTCGAACCCGCCGCGATGGGCATAGGGCCCGGTGCGGCCAAAGCCCGAGATCTCGCAATAGATCAGCCTTGGGTTCTCGGCGCGCAGTTTCTCGTAGCCGAGCCCCAGCTTTTCCATCGTGCCCATGCGGTAGTTTTCGATCACCACATCCGCGTCGCGCAGCAGGGCGTGCAGGATGTCGACCGCCTCAGGATCCTTGAGGTTCAGGGATATCCCGCGCTTGCCCCGGTTCATCATCATATAAGCGGCGCTTTCGCCGTTGATATCCGGGGGCAGGAAGCGGCGGCTGTCATCGCCATCGGGCTTTTCGACCTTGATCACATCCGCGCCCATATCCGCCAGCATCATGCCGCAGACAGGGCCCGCCATGATATGGGCGAGCTCGATGACCTTCATGCCGACGAGGGGACCTTGGGCTGTCATGTGCCGCTCCAGTTCGGTTTGCGCTTGCCGAGGAAGGCCTCCATCCCCTCGCGGAAATCGGCGCTCATGTAGCAGAGCTCGATCAGGTCGTGATCGTCGACCTGTGTCGCCGCGCGGGTCCGGCGCATGGCTTCCTTGGTGGCGCGCAGGGTCAGCGGGGCCATGGCACCGATCTGGGCTGCGAGCTCTTCGGCGCGGTCGAGCAGGGCGGCCTCATCCGTCAGCACCTCGGACACGAGGCCCACGCATAAGGCGTCATCCGCCTCCATGAGGCGGGCGGTAAAGATCAACTCGCGGACACGGCCAGCGCCCATCAGTGACGACAATCGCGCAAGGTTCCCGGCGGCGAGGCAGTTGCCTAGGGTCCGCGCGATCGGAAAGCCGAATTTCAGCGTTTCACTGGCGATCCGCAGGTCACAGACCGCCGCGATGGAGGCTCCTCCGCCGGTGCAGGCGCCGTGAATGGCTGCGATGGTCGGCAAGGGGCAGGTCTCAATCGCGGTCAGAACGGCCTCGATCCGCGCCTCGTAGTCCAGCGCATCCTGTGCGGTCTCGAAGGCGCGGAACTGGGTCATGTCGGTGCCTGCGGCAAAGGCCTTGCCGCCATTGCCCTTGATGACAACCGCCCGCACCGACCCGTCGGTCGGCACGGACTGGCAGAGCTCGGCGAGCCCCTCATACATCCCGAAGGTCAGCGCGTTGCGGGCCTCCGGACGGTTGAACGACACCCAGAGGGTGCCGTTCTTGGCTTCTGTCAGAAGTTCGCTCATCCGTAGAAATACTCCACCAGGAACAGTGGGATGGACGGGATGTAGGTGCACATCAGCAGCACGGTCAGCAGCACCATGATGAACCAGATATTGACCTTGGACACTTCCCAGATATTGGCCCGGGCCACTGCACAGGCGGTGATCAGGACCGAAGCGACCGGGGGCGTCTGCTGCCCGATGGCGAGGTTCAGGGTCACGACCAGTCCGAAATGGATCGGGTTGATATCCGCCGCCACGATCAGCGGGATGACGATCGGCACCACGAGGATGATGGCCGCCGCCGAGTGCAGGAAGAAGCCGATGATCAGGAAGAAGAAGTTCAGGATCAGAAGGATCAGCCACTTGTTGTCGGTGACGTTGAGGATGCCCTGGGCAATGTCCTGCGGGACTTGTGCCCGGGTCAGGAACCCGCCCATCACGACCGAGGCCGCCACCAGCACCATGACCACGGCGGTCTGCATGCCCCCATCGAGCATCGCGCTCTTGAGACGGCGCAGATCCACCTGACGGTAGTAGAGGCTGACGATGATGGCCGCGAGAACGGCCAAACCGGCAGCCTCGGTTGCGGTCACGAAGCCGCCAAAGATACCGCCGAGGATGATGATCGGCAGGGCGAAGGTCGGCAGCGCGTCGACAAATGTCTCCCACAGCCTGCGACCCGAGAACGCCTCTTCGCGGGGCAGGTCGTAGCGGCGGGCAAAGACATAGGCCACGCCCATCAGCCCCGCAGCGCCCAGAAGACCGGGCACGATGCCAGCCACAAAGAGTTGTTCCACCGAGACATTGGCCGAGGTGGCATAGAGGATCATGGGGATCGAGGGTGGAATGATGATCGCCAGCGAGGCGGAGGAGGACGTGACCGCCGCCGACAGTGCCCCGGAATAGCCGCGCTTTTTCATCTGCGGGATCATGACAGAGCCCATCGCGGCCACATCGGCCACCGCCGAACCGGAGATCTCGGCAAAGAACAGCGATACACCGATATTCACATGGGCGAGACCGCCCCGCACGAACCCGATGATGGCCGCCACGAAGTTGATCAGCCGGTCCGTAATGCCGCCTGCATTCATGATCGCACCGGCCAGCACGAACATCGGAATGGCGATCAGCGAGAATTTGGTGGACCCGTTATACATGTCCAGCGCCACCGTCACGAGCGCGCCCGTGCCTTCGGTCACCAGAAGGCCGAGAATGGCGGACACGGCGAGCGCCACGGCGATGGGGATGTTCAGACAGATCATCGCCACCATCGCCACGAAAATACCAAGCATCAGCATCAGGCGTTCCCCGCTTTCTTCATCTCGGTTTCCACCTCTTCCTCGATCTCGGCATGCTCCAGCGAGATCCCGGCGGCGGTCTTGGCCCAGTACTCCGGCAGGCTCAGCGCCTGACAGATCAGGAAGAGAACCGCGCCGATGGGAATGACGGATTGGGTAAAGGTGATCGGAACCCAGGTGAGCGAGATCAGGTTCATGCCGGTCATCACCGTCAGAACCGTGAACCCGGCCCAGGCCAGCAGGAGGAAGAAGCCCGCGGTCACCGCCTCGGCAAAGGCCACGCCCCACATGCGCGCAGGCATCGGGATGGCGAGAAGCACGCTGTCAAACCCGATATGGCGACGGCGCAGCGCGGCCAGTGCGGCCCCGTAATAGGTGATCCATGCGAGCAGGATCGCAGCCACCTCGTCGTACCAGCTGAAGCTCGATCCGGCGAGCCTCCAGAGGACGGCGACAATGACGATGACGGTCAGGAACACCATCAGGAAGATGACGAACCATTCCAGAGCGGTCTCGAGGACCTTTCGGAACGTGGCGAGCATGGGCTATCCGTATCGTAGGGCAAAGCGCGCCCGGGGCACCAAAGATGGTGCCGGGCAAGCGGTTGATTTGTCGGAGAAACCGAAAGGGCGGGCCGCGCGAGGACGCGCCGCCCGCCTACGTTCGGATCAGGAGCCGTCGGCCAGGGACTGCACCGTGTCGATCATGGCGGATGCGCCCTCGACCTCGGCCGCGAAGGCGTCGTAGATCGGGGAGGACGCGGTCACGAAGGCCACCTTGTCCGCCTCGTTCACAGCGACACCGGCGTCCTTGATCACGCCCAGCAGCTCGGTCTCGAGATTGGCTGCGATCTCATAGACCGTGTCCTGAGTTTCGGTGCCGCAGGCCTCAAGCGCCGCGCGGACGTCCTCGGGCCATTTCTGCCACTGGTTCTCGGCAACGGTCACATAAGCCGGCGTATAGACATGGCCGGTGATGGACAGATAGCTTTGCACTTCCTGGAACTTGGCCGAGGCGATCTGGGCGTAGGGGTTCTCCTGCCCGTCGATGACCTTGGTCTGCAGGGCCGTGAACACCTCCGAGAAGGACATGGGCGTCGGGTTCGCGCCATACTCCTGGAACATCTTCACGCGCCATGCGCCGTTCGGCGTACGCAGTTTTACACCGGCCAGATCCTCGGGCGTGTTGATCGGGCGCACATTGTTGGTGATGTGCCGGAAGCCATTCTCGAAATAGCCGATGATCCGGTAGCCTTGGCTCAGCGCCGCCTCCTGGAAGGTGTCGCCCAGCTCGGCCTGCACGCGCTTCATGTGGTCGCGGTCACGGATGATATAGGGCATCTCGAAGATGCCGAACTCCGGCGCGATCGAGGACATCACGGACGAGGGCAGGGACAGGTGCACCTGGCCCAGCTTCAGCTTCTGCAGCATTTCCCGGTCATTGCCGAGCTGACTTGCGCCAAAGGTCTGGACCTCTGCCGCATCGCCCAGCTTGTCGTTGGCGCATTGGGCAAAAGCGTTCACGGATGCCTCGAACAGGGACCCGGGCGCGCCCACATGGCCGAAGCGCAGGGTCAGGTCCGCAGCGGATGCTGTCACCGGCAGCGAGACCGCGGCCACAGCACCCAGAAGAGCTGTCTTAAGTTTCATCAGATTTTCCTCCCTAAATTGTCTGATTGTCAGTTTGTCTTATTCTGCGGCGAGCGGCACCGCGTCATGGGTCTTGAGATGTTCCATGGCCGCCTGCACCCCTCCGGTGCTGTGCGGCACACCCGCCTTGGCGAGGCCCATCTCCACGCCCGAAAGGGTCGCAACGAGCATCAGATCGTTGAAATCGCCCAAATGCCCGATGCGGAACACTTTGTCGGCGACCTTGCTCAGGCCGTTGCCGAGCGAGATGTCGTAATGGGCCAGAGTTGTCGCGCGGAACGCATCTGCGGAATGCCCCTCGGGCATCAGAACCGCGGTGAGCACGCCACTCTCCTGCCCCTGCCGGGCGCAGAGAACCTCCAGCCCCCATGTCCGCACAGCCGCGCGGGTGGCCGCGCCGTGACGGCGATGACGCTCAAAGACATTCTCCAGCCCCTCCTCATGAAGCATGTCGATTGCTTCATTTAGGCCATAGAGCAGGTTTGTCCCGGGCGTGTAGGGGAAATAGCCGGTGTTGTTGGGGCCCAGCATATCCTGCCAATCCCAATAAGACCTTGTCATCGTGGCGCTTTTCGAGACTTCGAGGGCGCGGTCCGAAGCGGCGTTGAAGCTCAGCCCCGGCGGCAGCATCAGACCCTTCTGCGATCCGGAAACGCAGACATCCACGCCCCAGGCATCGAACTCGAAGGGCACAGACGCGAGACCCGAGATCGAATCGACCATCAGCAGCGCGGGGTGACCGGCCGCGTCGATGGCGGCGCGCACCTCGGCAATCGGTGAGACCGACCCGGTCGAGGTTTCGTTATGGACCACGCAAACCGCCTTGATCTCGTGGGCGGTATCGGCGCGCAGCCGATCCTCGATGGCTTGCGGGTCCGCGCCACCGCGCCAATCCCCCTCGATAAACTGCGGGTTCAGCCCGATCTTCTTGGCCATCTTCTGCCACAGCGTTGCGAAATGACCCGTTTCGTACATCAGCACGGTGTCGCCGGGTGACATGGTATTCACCAGCGCGGCTTCCCAGGCGCCGGTCCCGGAGGATGGGAAGATGAAGACGTTCTGCTGGGTCTGGAAGATGGATTTCATCCCCTCCAGCGCCTTTTGCCCAACCGCGGCGAAATCCGGGCCGCGATGGTCGATGGTCTGCATCGAAATCGCCCGCAAGATGCGGTCTGGTACCGCGCTCGGGCCTGGGATCTGCAGAAAATGGCGTCCGGCTTTACGCATTGGGTGGGTCCCCTCCACTGCTTGTTCTGGGCTGATGGCACGGACCCGGACGTCGGTCGGGTTTTTGTCGGGCGCACAGCCGGTTTTGTGTTGTGCATACACAATTATGAATTCATAATTCAGTCAACCCGGTTTTTTCCGGGATCGAAAAACAGGGAGAAGCAGATGGGGATGATGGAGAAGTCGCCCTTGGCGGCGCGTCTGCAAGGGCAGATCGAGGGAGACCTTCTGTTCGATGCCTTCTCGCGCGGACGCTACGCGACGGATGCCTCGATCTATCAGATGACCCCGCTGGGCGCGGTGGTGCCGCGTGGCCTGCAGGATATCGAAACGGCCCTCGGTGCGGCGCGCGAGTTGGGCGCCAGCGTTCTGCCGCGCGGCGGCGGGACCTCGCAATGCGGGCAGACGGTGAACACCGCGCTCGTGCTCGACAACACCAAATACTTCAACAAGATCATCGAACTGGATGTTGAGAACCGGCGCTGTGTGGTTCAGCCGGGCATCGTGCTGGACGAGTTGAACCGGGCGCTGAGGCCACATGGCCTCTGGTATCCGGTGGATGTCTCCACCGCGTCCCGCGCCACGATCGGCGGGATGGCGGCGAACAATTCCTGCGGTGGGCGGTCCCTGCGCTATGGCACGATGCGCGACAACGTCCTTTCGATCGAGGCGATTCTCGCGGATGGCACCCGGGCGCGGTTCGGGCCCGTGTCGCGCGGGGCTCCGTTTGGGAATGATGCGCTGTCCGCGTTGACCTCGGACATGCTCGCCCTCGGTGAGCGGGAGCAGGCCGAGATCGCAGCGCGTTTCCCGAACATCATCCGGCGAGTCGGCGGCTACAACATCGATGCCCTGACCCCGGATCACGCGCAGAACAACATGGCGCATTTGCTGGTCGGATCCGAAGGCACGCTGGGCTATTTCACCGAAATCGAGCTCAAGCTGTCTCCCTTGCAGACGACCAAGGTCACTGGCGCGTGCCACTTCCCGAGCTTTCACGCTGCGATGGATGCTGCGCAGCATTTGGTGCCCCTGAAACCGGCCGCCGTGGAGCTTGTGGATGACACCATGATCGCTCTGGCGCGGGACATTCCAATGTTTCGTCAGACAATCAGTCAATTTGTCGAGGGCGAACCAGCCGCATTGCTGCTCGTCGAGTTTGCCGAGGGATCGGACGCGGCGAATGCCGCCAAGCTCGAAGAATTGTCAGACAAAATGTCGGAGCTCGGCTTCGCCTTTGATCGCAGCGGCAAGAACTGGGGCGGCTCGGTCGCCGTCACGGACGCGAAACTGCAAAATGAGATCGGCGAGGTCCGCAAGTCCGGCCTGAACATCATGATGTCCATGAAATCCGAAGGCAAGCCGGTCTCCTTTGTTGAGGATTGCGCAGTCGAGTTGCCGGATCTGGCCGAGTACACCGCGGGCCTGACCGAGATCTTTGAAAAGAACGGCACCAAGGGCACATGGTACGCCCACGCCTCGGTCGGCTGCCTGCATGTCCGGCCCGTTCTGAACATGAAGCTCGATCAGGACGTCAAAACCATGCGCGCGATTGCCGAGGAATGCTTTGACCTCGTCGCCAAATACAAGGGCTCCCATTCGGGGGAGCATGGCGACGGTATCGTGCGGAGCGAATTCCATGAAAAGATGTTTGGCCCGCGCATGGTCGAAAGTTTCGGCGAGGTGAAGGACCGCTTCGATCCGACCGGATTCTTCAACCCGGGCAAGATCGTCCGCCCGCCCAAGATGGATGACCGGACCCTCTTTCGCTATGGGCCCGAATACGCGGTGAAGCCCATGAAGACCGCGCTCGACTGGTCCGCATGGCCCGGCGCGGGCGGCGGATTTCAAGGCGCGGTCGAGATGTGCAACAACAACGGCGCTTGCCGCAAGCTCAAGGGCGGGGTGATGTGCCCCTCCTACCGGGTGACGCGCAACGAGCGGGACGTGGTGCGCGGACGGGCGAACTCCCTGCGACTGGCCATTTCCGGTCAGCTCGGACCGGATGCCTTCGCGTCGGATGCCATGGCCGAGACCATGAAGCTCTGCGTTTCGTGCAAGGGGTGCAAACGGGAATGTCCCACGGGCGTGGACATGGCCAAGATGAAGATCGAGGTGCTGGCGGCCCGGGCGCAGAAACACGGGCTGAGCCTGCATGACAAGCTGGTGGGTTATATGCCCAAATACGCGCCCTTTGCGTCGAAACTGCCGTGGCTTGCCAATGCGCGCAACTGGTTGCCGGGGGTGGCGAAGCTGACCGAAGGGCTGACCGGCTTTGCCGCCGGGCGCGATCTGCCGCGCTGGTCGTCGCGGCCGTTCCGCGACGATGAGTTTCAGGATGCGAACCCGGATGTCGTGCTCTGGGCGGATATCTTCAACCGCTACTTCGAGCCGGAGAACCTGCGCGCGGCGGGTCGCGTGTTGCAGGCCGCGGGGCTCAAGGTTGCCGTGGCGCGCCCGGTCGACGGCAAAGGCGTGCTCGACTGTGGGCGGACCTATCTGGCCGTCGGCCTGGTGGAGGAGGCGCGCGCGTCGGCGCACCGCGCCCTCGACGCCCTGCGCCCCCATGCCGAAGCGGGCGTGCCCATTGTCGGGCTGGAGCCCTCGTCGCTTCTGACCTTGCGGGACGAGATCCCGGTGCTTGTTCCGGGCGATGCAGCCGAGGCCGTGGCGGCCAAGGCGCTGATGCTGGAAGAATACCTCGCGCAAGCCGGGATTGCCCTGCCGCTCAAGCCCTTGGGGCGGCCGATCCTGCTCCATGGTCATTGCCACCAGAAGGCCCATAACGTCATGGGGTCGGTGCAAAAGGTGCTGGCGCAGATCCCCGGGACCGAGGTCGAGATGGTCGAGACCAGTTGCTGCGGCATGGCCGGGGCTTTTGGATATGGCAAAGATACGGTAGAAACCTCGCTTAAAATGGCCGAGCTGGACCTGCTACCCGCGGTGCGGGCGGCCCCGGCAGATGCGATTGTCGTGGCGGATGGCACCTCCTGCCGCCACCAGATCAAGGACGGAGCCGCGCGCGAGGCAATCCACGTGGCGCGGGTGTTGGAAATGGCGCTGGATGGCGCCGGGACAGGAGCCTGAGATGAACCTTGCCAAGCCGATCTCCCGCCCGTCTCTGCATGCGGAACTCGTGGACCGGGTGCGCGAACTGATCATCGAGGGCACGCTCGAGCCCGGGACCAAAATCCCGGAAAAGGACCTTTGCGAGAGCTTTGGCGTGTCCCGGACGCCGATGCGCGAGGCGCTCAAGGTTCTGGCTAACGAGGGGCTCGCGGTGCTCGAGCCGAACCGGGGCGCCTGGGTGTCGACCGTGACGATGGAAGAGCTGGAGGCGACCTTTCCGGTGATTGCCTCGTTGGAGCGTCTGGCGGGCGAGCTGGCCTGTGCAGCGGCCACCGATGCCCAGATCGCCGAGATCCGCAGCCACCATGAAGACATGGTGGCCTGTTTCTCGACGCGGAACCGGCAGGAGTATTTCCGGGCCAATCAGGACATCCATGAGGGGATCCTCGCCGCTGCCGGAAACGAGGTGCTCAGCCAGCACCACAAGGTGTTGGCCAGCCGGGTCAAGCGTGCGCGGTTTCTGGCCAATATCTCGGACGAGCGCTGGCAGCAGGCGGTCGAGGAACACGAAGGCATCATCGCCGCACTCGAGGCGCGCGACGGCGCGGAGCTGGGCCAGCGGCTCGCCGCGCATCTGGCCAACAAGTTCACGGCGTTGAAGGCGCGGATGGCCTGATCCGGCCCGCTGCGGCGACGGATCGCGCGAAAACGGGCAAACCCCGCGGATTAAAGTCGAAATCTCTTGTTCCATGTCAAGCGACCGCACGTGCCAGCCCTTGCCACCCTTGGGAGCGCTAACGTAGCATTGGGGCAGGATCCAGTCTGACGCGGCAGTGGATCCGACCTCCACTCACCCGCGCGCGAGGAACCTGCATGACCGAGACGACCGACAGTGGCACGCGACGCCCTCTGACCCTTCGGGATGTATCCGAGGCGTCCGGCGTGAGCGAAATGACCGTCAGTCGCGTGTTGCGGAATCGGGGTGATGTGTCAGACGCCACCCGCGCCAAGGTGCAGGAGGCGGCGCGGACACTGGGCTATGTGCCCAACAAGATTGCCGGCGCGCTCGCATCGAACCGGGTGAACCTGGTGGCGGTGATCATCCCGTCCATGTCGAACATGGTCTTTCCCGAGGTGATGGGCGGCATCTCCAGCGTGCTGGAAGAGACCGACCTGCAGCCCGTGGTCGGGATCACGGATTACCTGCCGGAGAAGGAGGAGAAGGTCCTCTACGAGATGCTGAGCTGGCGTCCCTCGGGCATCATCATCGCCGGGCTGGAACATACCGAGGCTGCGCGTGCCATGCTGCGCAATGCGGGCATTCCGGTGGTCGAGATCATGGATACGGATGGCAATCCGACCGATTGCGCCGTGGGGATCTCGCACCGGCGCGCGGGCCGCGAGATGGGCGAGGCGATCCTCGAGGCGGGGTATCGCCGGATCGGGTTCATGGGCACCAAGATGGCGCTCGATCACCGGGCGCGCAAACGCTACGAGGGCTTTGTCGAGGCGCTGGCCAAGGGCGGTGTCGAGCTTGCGGAATGGGAATTCTACGAGGGCGGATCGGCATTGGCCAAGGGGCGCGAGCTGACGGCGTCGATGCTGGAGAAGGCTCCGGATCTCGACTTCATGTATTATTCCAACGACCTGATCGGCGCGGGCGGGTTGCTCTATTGCAAGGAACAGGGGCTGGATATCCCCAACGGGTTCGGCATGGCCGGGTTCAACGGTGTGGAGCTTTTGCGCGGGTTGCCGATCAAGCTGGCGACCATCGATTCCTGCCGACGCGAGATCGGGCGGGCGGCGGCCGAGATGATCGTGGCGCGGATGGATGCGGACCTGCCGGGGGAGACGATCACCCTCGCGCCGGTGCTCGAACCCGGCGATACGATGCGGACCGGGTAAGCGCCCCTGCCGGGGCGGGCCTTCGGCGAGGATATTTTCAGACTTAAGATTTCCTGTCGCGCTCTATGGTGCAGCGGATGGGATATGCGTCGATCGCCGGATTACGTCTGTGCAGGTGTGCTGGACGTATGCGGAGCGGAGTTGTCGTGCGGCGGAGCGGGCCATGGGGGCCTTGTCGTTTAAGGCATGGCCGTCCGGTGATGTCCCGTACACCCTGATCCTTGGCAGAGCTTTGCCCGGATGCGCTTGTCTCGGCCGCCTGATGCATGCCTGAGCGGTTCGCATTTTTAACCAGATCCCCGCGTGCCCAACCCATAGCGATGCCGGGGAGCTCCGGCCCAGTCGTAGCGTTGCGCCGCAGGCCTTGCCGAGGTCAGTCAGAGTTACGGCTGATAGAGCGGCACGGTGGAGATCGCCATTTTCGCGGATCCATCGGTCAGTTCGCGGGCATGGGCCACATAGATCAGCGTCTGGTTTGCTTCGTCGAAGATCCGCTTGATCCGCAGGGATTTCAGCACGATGGAGCGGCGCTCGTTGAACACGTCTTCGCCTTCGTCATCGCGGTCGATATCCCCGATGGTGATCGGCCCGGTCTGGCGGCAGGCGATGGAGGCATTGGACGGATCCTCGAACCAGTTCCCCTTGGACAGCCGGTCGAGCAGGCCGCGCTCGAAATAGGCGATGTGGCAGGTCACTCCGGTGACGTCGGGGTCCTGAATCGCCTCGATGATGATATCATTGCCCACCCAGTCCACATCCACATTGCCGACCTGTTCGGCATGGGAGGGAAGGGCGAGGCACAGGGTGGCGGCGCAAAGAAGGCGATGCATGGAGGTCTCCGGTTTGGCAGGTCAACGCGTGGTCCGGGCGCAGGGTTCCGTGCCCGGCGCGGATTGGCAAGAGACGTTGCCTCAACTCGTTGCATGTGCAACAGTATTGCGTCCGGGGACGGGGGAGCCCATGAACAAGCAAGAGCGACAGGTTCGGATGCAGCAGGCCGTGAGCGCCACGGGTGCGGTTTACATGCCCGGTTTCGGCAATGATTTCGAGACCGAAGCCTTGCCCGGCGCGCTGCCGCAGGGGCAGAACAGCCCCCAGCGCTGCGCCTATGGGCTCTATGGTGAACAGCTCTCGGGGACGGCGTTCACCGCGCCTAGTCATCAGAACGAGCGCACTTGGTGTTACCGTATCCGGCCCTCGGTGAAGCATTCCGGGCGCTACCGAAAGATCGACCTGCCCTATTGGAAAACCGCGCCCCATGTGGATCCGGATGTGATCAGTCTCGGGCAGTATCGCTGGGACCCGGTGCCCCATTCGGACGCGCCGCTGACCTGGCTGACAGGCATGCGGACCATGACCACGGCGGGGGATGTGAACACGCAAGTGGGGATGGCGGCCCATATCTATCTGGTTACGGCCTCCATGGAGGAGGCGTATTTCTACTCCGCCGATAGCGAACTTCTCGTCGTTCCACAGGAGGGGCGGCTGCGGTTCTGTACCGAGCTCGGCGTGATCGACCTCGCCCCGAAGGAGATCGCGATCCTGCCGCGGGGCCTGCTCTACCGGGTCGAGGTGCTCGAGGGACCGGCACGGGGCTTTGTCTGCGAGAATTACGGCCAGAAGTTCGATCTGCCCGGGCGCGGTCCGATCGGGGCGAATTGCATGGCGAACCGGCGGGACTTCAAGACACCCGTGGCGGCCTATGAGGATCGGGAGGTGCCCTCGACGGTGACCGTGAAATGGTGCGGCCAGTTCCATGAGACCGAGATCGGGCATAGCCCGCTCGACGTGGTGGCTTGGCACGGCAATTACGCGCCCTGCAAATACGACCTGCGGACCTATTGTCCGGTGGGGGCGGTTTTGTTCGATCACCCGGATCCATCGATCTTCACGGTCCTGACCGCGCCTTCGGGGGTGGAGGGGACGGCGAATATCGACTTCGTGCTGTTTCGCGAACGCTGGATGGTGGCGGAGAACACCTTCCGTCCGCCCTGGTACCACAAGAATGTCATGTCCGAGTTGATGGGCAACATTTACGGCCAGTATGACGCCAAGCCGCAGGGCTTTGTCCCGGGCGGGATGAGCCTGCACAACATGATGCTGCCCCATGGCCCGGATCGCGGTGCGTTCGAGGGGGCGTCAACTGCGGAGTTGGCACCAGAAAAGCTCGACAATACTATGAGCTTCATGTTCGAGACGCGGTTTCCCCAGCACCTGACCCGGTTTGCAGCCCAAGAGGCGCCTCTGCAGGACGATTACATCGACTGCTGGGCCGATCTGGAGAAGAAGTTCAACGGCACGCCGGAGGGGACCTGATGGATCCGGGCTACATCGTTATTGGGGTGTTCGTCGCGATTGTGGCGCTGGTCATCTGGTCCGGCCGGGGCAAGCGATCGCGGAAATATCCCGGGGAATTTAGGGACATGCCGGGGCGGCGGCAGGAAGGTGCCCATTTTTCAGGTGGCGAAGACCCCTAGCGGGGCGTTGCGCACAGTCGCGCACAGATACGGGCCTATGCCCGAAGGGAGGAGAGGGCATGAGCAAGGCGTTCGCGTCGGCAGGGGATCTGAGCGAGAAGCAGACCAGCTTTGTCGAGGTCGGTGCGGGGCTTTGGGCCTTCACCGCCGAGGGCGATCCAAACTCCGGTGTGATCATCGGGGACGACAGCGTCATGGTGATCGAGGCCCAGGCGACGCCGCGTCTGGCCGAGACGGTGATTGCCGAGATCCGCAAGGTGACGGACAAGCCGATCTCGCATTTGGTGCTGACCCATTACCACGCGGTGCGGGTGCTTGGGGCCTCCGCTTATGGTGCCGAACAGATCATCATGTCCGACACGGCGCGCGCCATGGTGGCCGAGCGCGGGCAGGAGGATTGGGATAGCGAGTTCGACCGGTTCCCGCGCCTTTTCGAAGGGCATGAGAGCATCCCGGGCCTGACTTGGCCGACAACGACCTTCTCGGATCGGATGACCGTCTATCTCGGCCAGCGGCGGGTGGACATCATGCATCTGGGCCGCGCCCATACGGCAGGGGACGCGGTGATCTGGGTGCCGGATGAGGAGGTGATGTTCACCGGCGACATCGTCGAGTTTCACTCCGCCTGCTATTGCGGGGACGGGCACCTGACCGAATGGGGCGAAACACTGGATCAGATCGCCGCCTATGAGCCGCGCGCTATCGCGCCGGGGCGGGGCGATGCGCTGATTGGCGAAGAGATGGTCTCAGCCGCGATCGAGAGCACTCGCGATTTTGTCGAAAGCACCTATCGCCCGGCTGCGCGGGTGGCCGCCCGGGGCGGCAGCCTCAAGGACGCCTGGGAGGCGGTGCGCGCCGAATGTGATCCCAAATTCGCCGATTACGCGATCTATGAACACTGCCTGCCCTTCAACGTCGCGCGGGCCTATGACGAGGCGCGCGGGATCGAGACACCCCGCATCTGGACCGCTGCGCGGGACAAGGAGATGTGGGCCGCCCTGCAGGGCTGAGGAGGGTCGCCATGCCACGCCATATCGCAATCGTCTCCGCCGCTTCGGCGGCCCGGGACCCGCGCGGATGAGCAAGTTCGGCCCGACCCGTGGCGAGCTGTGGTTCCGGCTCGGCTTCAGCCTCGTGGGGCTGGCTTTGATGGGGGGCGCATTGGCCACGCGGGGGTTTGGCGGCATCGCCTGGGTTGAGGTCGTCCTGATCGCCAGCGCGTTCTTTGGCGGTACCGCGATCTGGGCGGCGCGACGGCTTTGGGCAACGCGGGAGGAGACGTGATGGCCTATGACTACCAACCGTTCGACTATGTGCCGCCCCCGGGGCTGACGGCGCCGGAGGCGAAGAAGCCCGTGGTGATTGTTGGCGCAGGTCCGATCGGGCTTGCCATGGCAATCGAGTTGGCGGAGCACGGGGTCGCCTCGGTTGTGCTTGACGACAACAACGTGGTGTCGGTGGGCAGTCGGGCGATCTGCTGGTCCAAGCGCTCGCTTGAGATTTTCGACCGGCTCGGCATCGCTGAGAAGGCGCTCGACAAGGGGGTCACGTGGCAGGTCGGGCGCACCTTTCACCGCGATCAGGAGGTGTTCAATTTCGACCTCCTGCCCGAGGCGGGCCACAAGATGCCGGCCTTCATCAACCTGCAGCAATACTATGTGGAACAGTTCCTCGTGGAGCGCGCGCAAGAGATCCCGTTGATCGATCTGCGCTTCAAGAACAGGGTCGTGGGCGTTGATCCCGGGGCTGCGGGGGCGATCCTGGATATCGAGACGCCGGACGGCCCCTATGCGCTGGAGGCGTCCTATGTGCTGGCCTGCGATGGCGCACGCTCCCCGATCCGCGGCATGCTCGGGCTGGAGTTCGAAGGCGAGGTCTTCGAGGAACGTTTCCTGATTGCCGATATCGAGATGCAGGCGGATTTCCCCTCCGAGCGGCATTTCTGGTTCGAACCAGAGTTTCACACCGGCCAGTCGGCGCTGCTGCACAAGCAGCCGGACAATATATACCGGATCGACCTGCAACTGGGCTGGGACGCCAATCCCGAGCATGAGATGCAGCCCGAGATCGTCATTCCGCGCATCGTCAAGGTGGTTGGCCATGACGATTTCCGCCTCGACTGGGTCAGTGTCTACACCTTCCAATGTCGGCGGCTGGCTGAGTTCGTCCACGGACCGGTGATCTTTGTCGGGGACAGCGCCCATGTGGTCAGCCCGTTCGGCGCGCGCGGCGGCAATGGCGGGCTGCAGGATGTGGACAATCTCGGCTGGAAACTGGCTGCAGTGCTGGAAGGGCGGGCCGGGGACAGCCTGCTCAAGAGTTATGATCGGGAGCGTGGCTTCGGCGCGGATGAGAACATAGCCAATTCCGCCCGCGCCACGAAGTTCATGACCCCCGGAGACGGGGTCGAACGGATGTTCCGCGATCAGGTGTTGCATCTTGCCGGGCAGACAGCCTTCGCGCGGGGCTGGGTGAATTCCGGGCGGCTGTCGCGGCCTTGCACCTATCCGTCCAAGGGCCCCGATGCGCCATCCATGCCCGAGGGCACGTGCCCCGGCGCGGTGGCGCCGGATGCGCCGGTCGCCGAAGGGTGGCTTTTGTCCGAGCTCGGGCGCGATCTTGTTCTGCTCGCCATCGGCGCGGCGCCGCCGGGCGGCCTCGACTGCCGCGTTCTGAACCTGCCGGTCACGCCGGAGCTTCAGGCGCGCTATCTCGGCGAGGCCAAGGCTGGCTTTTATCTCATCCGTCCCGATCAGGTCATCGCCGCACGCTGGACAGAGGGGGACGCGACGCAGATCGCTGATGCCATCCGGGTCGTCTGGGAGGGGGGCTGATGCCGCTGACAACGACCCCGAACCTGCCGGAGCATGACACGTTCTACGCGGAGCTGCTAGACGCCCATCGCGGGTTGTCGGAAGCCGAAAGCCATGCCCTGAACGCGCGGCTCGTTCTTATCCTCGCCAATCATGTGGGGGATCTGGAGGCGTTGCGCGCGGCCCTGGCCCTCGCAAAGACCTGACCTAGGGCGCCGGTAACAGAAACCGGCCCGTTTCCGTCAACATCCAGGCCTTGCGCCCCTCGACCACAACCGGAGACAGGGGGCGTCCATAGCCCGCGCCGGCATCGATGTTCAGGCGGTTGCCGTAGAAGGTCGGCATCTTCAGGGCCGTGTGACCATGGACCACGAGCTTGCCGTGATCCGCGGTCTCGCGCAGGAAGTCGTCCCGAATCCAGAGGAGATCCTCCTCGGTCTGCTGCTGAAGGGCGATGCCGGGCCGGATCCCCGCATGGACGCAGATATGCGCCTCGGTTTCGATCCAGAGCGGCAGGCTCGCAACGAAATCGAGATGTGCAGCGGGCACGGCTTGTGCGGCGGCCTCCCTTGCGGGGGCGAAATCTCCGTCCTCGGCCGCGACACCGTAAGAGGCCAGTGTGGTCGCCCCTCCCAGTGCCGGGTGGAGCCAGCTCTTGCCGGATTTGATCGCCGGATCATGGCTCGCCCCGTCCCGAACGAAACGCAGGAACATGCGGTCATGGTTGCCCAGAAGCACAGCCCAGGGTGCGCCGCGGGCGCGCCCGGCGATCAGATGATCGATGACACCCTTGCTGTCGGGGCCACGATCCACGAGGTCGCCCGTATGCACGACCGCCGCGTCCGGATCCCGGACGCGGCTCCGGTCCTCGTCGATCAACCGATGGGCTTCGATGAGCTGGTCCAGATGGCCGTGAATATCGCCAATCGCATAAAATCGCATGATCTATCCAAAAAAAAGAAGGCCCCGCCGAAATCAGCGGGGCCATGTCACTGTTTCAGATCGTTTCGACCTCAGGCAACGTTGAATTGCAAGGGCCGGACCTGCTGGAAAAGACCGGTCTCGGTGAGCTTGTCCAGCACATTGGCCGGGCAGGGCGCGTCGAGATAGAGCATCGCAATCGCGTCGCCATTGGTCTCGTCGCGACCAAGGGTAAAGTTCGCGATGTTCACGCTGTTCTGGCCCATGGTCATGCCCAGCGTCCCGATGATGCCGGGGACGTCCTTGTTTGTCGTATAGAGCATGTGCTCGCCGATCTCGGCATCGATATTGATGCCCTTGATCTGGATGAAACGCGGCTTGCCATCCGAGAAGACCGTGCCCGCGATGGACCGTTCGCGATCCGCCGTCTTGACCGTCAGCTTGATGTAGCCGTCAAACACACCGGATTTGTCCTGCGTGGTGGTCGAGATGCCAATGCCGCGCTCCTTGGCGATCACGGGGGCAGAGACCATGTTCACGTCCGGGTTCGTGGCCTGCATGATCCCCGCCACGGCGGCGCAGTTCAGCGCCTCGAGGTTCATCTTGGATACGGTGCCGTTATAGGTGATCTCGATGCTGTCGATGGCCTCTTCGGTGAGTTGCCCCACGAAGGTGCCGAGATGACCGGCGAGCTTGACCCAAGGGCCCATGACCTTGGCTTCCTCAGCCGTCACCGACGGCATGTTCAGCGCGTTTTCCACAGCCCCGCTCAGCAGGTAGTTCGACATCTGCTCGGCCACCTGCAGGGCAACGTTCTCCTGCGCTTCGGTGGTCGAAGCGCCCAGATGCGGCGTGCAGACCACGTTGGGCAGATTGAAGAGCGGGTTCTCTGTCGCTGGCTCCTGGGCGAAGACGTCGAAGGCCGCGCCGGCCACATGGCCGGATTTCAGCAGCTCTGCGAGCGCCTCTTCATCGACCAGACCGCCACGGGCGCAGTTGATGATCCGAACGCCTTTTTTGGTTTTCTCCAGCGCCTCGCGGCTCAGGATATTCTTGGTCTGCTCGGTGAAGGGCACATGCAGCGTGATGAAGTCCGCGCGGGTCAACAGCTCGTCCAACTCGACCTTCTCGACGCCGAGCTTGGCGGCGCGCTCTTCGCTCAGGAAGGGGTCGTAGGCCACGACCTTCATTTTCAGACCCACGGCCCGCTCGCACACGATGCCGCCGATATTGCCCGCGCCGATCACGCCCAGGGTCTTGGCGGTCAGCTCGACCCCCATGAATTTCGACTTCTCCCACTTGCCCGCATGGGTTGAGGCGCTGGCCTCGGGGATCTGGCGGGCCACGGCGAACATCATCGCGATGGCATGCTCGGCGGTGGTGATCATGTTCCCGAAGGGCGTGTTCATGACGATCACACCTTTCTTGGAGGCCGCGACCTTGTCCACATTGTCGGTGCCGATCCCGGCGCGACCGACGACCTTGAGGTTATCGGCATTCTCAAGAAGCTTTTCCGTGACCTTGGTGGCCGAGCGGATGGCGAGGCCGTCATACTGGCCGATCACTTCGGCGAGCTTGTCCTTGTCCTTGCCGAGGGCGGGTTCGAAGTCGACCTCGATTCCACGGTCGCGGAAGATCTGGACGGCGGTTTCCGAGAGCTTGTCGGAGACGAGTACTTTGGGGGCCATGATGGGCTCCTTTATGCGGTGCTGGCCACGCGCCCTGTCTGTTGGGGCGGGCCGGAATTCAGGGAAGGGTGGCCCGGTCGCTGTCACGACCGGGCGGACGCGCGTCGCTCAGGCGGCGGCTTTCTGTGCGGCAATCTCAGCCTCGAAGGCCCATGCGAGCCAAGGCAGCATGGCCTCGACATCCGAGGTTTCCACCGTGCCGCCGCACCAGATGCGCAGGCCCGCAGGGGCGTCGCGATAGGCGCCGATATCGAGAGCGATGCCTTCGGCCTCGAGCCGCTTGGCAACGGCCTTGGCGAAGCTCGCGCCGTCGAGGATCCGCTCGTCGGAGAACTTCAGGCAGACAGAGGTGTTTGACCGCGTCGCCGGGTCCACGGCGAGGAAATCGATCCAGTCATTGGCCTCGACAAAGGCGGTCACGGCGGCGGTATTCGCATCCGCCCGCGCGATCAGGCCCTTGAGCCCGCCCACGGATTTCGCCCAGTCCAGCGCGAAGAGGTAGTCCTCGACGCAGAGCATCGACGGCGTGTTGATCGTCGCCCCGGTGAAGATCCCGTCGATCAGCTTGCCGCCCTTCGTGAGGCGGAAGATTTTCGGCAGGGGCCACGCGGGCGTGTAGCTCTCGAGCCGGGCGACGGCGCGGGGGCTCAGGATCAGGATGCCATGGGCCGCCTCACCGCCCAGCACCTTCTGCCAGGAGAAGGTCGTCACATCCAGCTTGTCCCAGGGCAGGTCCATGGCAAAAGCCGCAGAGGTCGCGTCGCACAGGGTCAGCCCCGCGCGGTCCGCGGGGATCGCGTCACCATTCGGCACGCGCACGCCGGAGGTCGTGCCGTTCCAGGTGAAGCAGACATCCTTGTCGAAATCGACCTGCGCGAAATCTACGATCTCGCCATATTCGGCGGTCCGGGTCACTGCGTCGAGCTTGAGCTGTTTCACCGCATCGGTGACCCAGCCGGAGCCGAAGCTTTCCCATGCGAGCATCTCGACCGGGCGTTCACCTAGGAGGCTCCACATGGCCATTTCATAGGCCCCGGTGTCGGAGGCGGGCACGATGCCGATCTTGTAGTCGGCCGGCACGCCGAGCACCTCACGGGTGGTCTCGATCGCGGCCTTCAGCTTGTCCTTGCCGATGGCGGCACGGTGCGAGCGGCCAAGGGCGGCGTCGGCAAGTGCATCCAGAGTCCAGGTGGGGGGTTTGGCACAGGGGCCAGAGGAAAAACGCGGGTTGGCCGGCCGCGTGGCCGGAGCTTCGATAGCCATTGCTGGTATCCTTCCAGATATCTGCCCTTCGTTGGGGAAGGGTGTCCCGCCGCCGCGTATAAGCGGCAGGACGGATATCCGGCAAGTCGTAAAATGCGGCTTTTCTGTCGCAATCGCCGCAAGCCGTCAGGGACGGGTTTCCGATCCGAAACCCGCCCCCGGTCAGATAGCTTGCTATGCGGGCTCTTTGGCGCGGGTCTCGGCCTTGAGCGGAACACAAACCTTGGTCAACAGGTTATCGGGCGCGGTGTCCTGCGGTGCGTTGAGATAGATCTCCAAAGCCGGTTGATGCGCAGGTTCGCGCCCCGAGCTCGGCAGCCACGTCCCATAGAGGTGGTCATAGGCCGCCCGCAATCCTGCATAGGGCCCCTTGAAGGTCAGCACGCCGTAGCTCCGGCTGGGCAGGGAGATCTCTTCGAGCGGGGATGCAATCTCGGCATCCGGCCCGAGGGACAGACCCGCATGGCTGCGCAACTCGGCGGCGGGCACCGCGTTGGGGTCGTCATAATAGAGGCCCAGCATCCCTGTGGCATGGGGCCAGAGGTTGCGGGAGGTGGCGAGGGTCGACACCTGCTCGAAGACCCGGCTGACCTCCATATAGGCGCCGGTATGGGGCAGCACCGCAAGGCGCATGGCAGGCAGGGTTTCGATCTGTACGGGAAACATGGGTCTGGATCCTTTGTCCGGTTTCAGTAGAGGCGCGGTGAGATCACCGCGGAACCTGAACCGGGTCGGGGTCATGCCAAAGCCATCCCGGAAGGCGCGCGAGAAGCTCTGCGGGGTGTCATACCCCGCCTGAGTCGCGATCTCGGCGACGCTCTCCTCGGTCTGCACCAGCCAACACGCGGCGCGATGGAGCCGGATGCGACGCACGGCCTGCGCGGCGGTCTCGCCGGTCATGCCGTGAAACACCCGGTGCCAATGGAACCGCGACATGGCGGCGACATCGGCGAGCGCGTCAAGGGAGAGATCCCCCCGCGGGTTGTCGTGGATATAGTCGAGCACGCGGAGCATGCGGTCTTCGTAGCTGGCAGTCATGGAGCCCCTCTTGGTCAGGTCCGATCTCTGCATGACATGGGGCGACTGCACAAATCTTGCTGACTTGCCCCGGGCGGAAACGCGCAGGTGACAGCGGCGCTGCGTAAGTCCTAGGCTGACCCATCGGTTTTGAGTTGGAAGGCGTCCATGCGCAGGGTTCTTATGGTTTTGGTATTGCTCTGCCTGCCGGGTCTGGCCCAGGCCTTTTGCGGATTCTACGTCGCGCGCAGCGACGGTCGGCTCCTGAACGAAACCTCCAAGGTGGTCTACACGCGCAATGGTGTCTTTTCGACGATCACCATGTCCTCGGATTACCAGGGACCTGCCTCCGAGTTCGCACTGGTGGTTCCAACGCCATCGGTGCTGGAACGGGACGATATCCGCACCGTAGACCCAAAGATCATCGCCCATCTCGACCGCTACACTGCGCCGCGGCTGGTGGAGTATTTTGATGAGGATCCGTGCTTATTCGATGGGGTGGAGCCTATGATGGCAATGCCGGTCATCACCAGCGACGGCGGTCAAACGCCCGCTGTGCAGCCAAAGAGCGGGCCGCGCGCGCTGGGCGTGACGGTCGAGGCCTCCTATGCGGTGGGCAGCTACGATATCGAGATCCTGTCGGCCAAGCGCTCGGATGGGCTGGTCACTTATCTCACTCAGGAGGGCTACAAACTGCCGGATGGCGCGACCCCTGTTCTGGGTGATTATATCGGTGCGGGGATGAAGTTTTTCGTCGCGAAGGTGAACCTGGCGCGCCATGACGCGGGGGCCGCGCAGGAGCTTCAGCCGCTGCAAATCCGGTTCCGCTCGCGGGATTTCATGCTTCCGATCCAGCTTGGCAAGCTCAATGCCGAGGCGCCGCAAACGGCGGTGTTCTACATGCTCACAAGCTCGGGCCGGGTGGAGGTGGCGAATTATACTGCCACCGAGTTGCCAACCAATGTCGACGTCCCGGCCTTCATCGAGCAGATGTTTCCACTTTTCTACACGAGTGTGTTCCAGAAAGCCGTAGGCGACCGTGGCGGGCTTGTTCTGGAATATGGTTGGGACATGGGGTGGTGTGACCCTTGCGCGGATGATCCGGTACCCAATGAGGATCTGCGGATCCTCGGAGCGCGCTGGCTCGAACCCTCCGATTTCCCCGGGGAGGGGGTCTACGTGACCCGCTACCGGGCGCGCTACACCAAGGAGCAGATGCCCCGGGACATCATGTTCAAAACCACGAAGAATCGCGACAATTTCCAGGGACGCTATGTGATCCGTCACCCGTTTGACGGGCCGATGCAATGTGAGGCTGCCGAGACGTATATCGCCGCAACCAGGGAGCGGTTGGCAGAGGAAGCTAAGACAACCGTCTAGATGACCGGCTGGGACCCCGGGCTTGTCAGTCGCAATATCGGGCGGTCCGTGCCTGCGGCCTATCGCTAGGGCGCTGGTCTCGGGCGGGCGGCTGGGGTAAAGCGCGGCGAGCTGCCAAAGGACCCGCGCCCATGTATATCGCCACGCTTCTGACCAATCCCGCTGCGCCCTGCCTCGACGAGGCCATGGTCACCTCACTGCGCAACGCCTGGGGCGGCGGTGATGCGCGCTGGCTGTCCGAGGGCGAGGCTGCGGAGTTCCCGTTGGAGGCACAGCCGGAGAACCTGTGGGAGGTTTGGGCCGATCTGCAGGAGCAGAAGGTCGATCTCGTGGTTCAGCCAGAGGTGGGGCGGCGCAAGAAGATGCTGCTGGCCGACATGGACAGCACCATGATCCAGCAGGAATGCATCGACGAGCTGGCCGCCGAAGCCGGGGTTGGCCCCCGCGTGGCCGAGATCACCGCGCGCGCGATGAATGGCGAGTTGGATTTCGAGGGGGCGCTGCGCGAGCGGGTCGGCTTGCTTGAGGGGCTGGATGCGGGGGTGATCGATCAGGTCATTGCCAACCGGATCACCCTGATGCCCGGTGGGCCGGAACTCCTCGCGACGATGAAGGCGGCCGGGGCCTATGCGGCGCTGGTGTCGGGGGGCTTCACGGCCTTTACCGCGCGGATTGCCGGGCGGCTGGGCTTTGACGAGAACCGCGCGAACAGCCTTGAGATCGCCGAGGGCGCGCTGACCGGCAAGGTCATCGATCCGATCCTCGGGCGGGCGGCCAAGGTCACCGCGCTCGAAGAGATCACCGCCAAGCTCGGGATTTCCGAGGCGGATGTGATGGCCGTGGGCGATGGGGCCAATGATCTGGGTATGCTGGGGCGGGCCGGGGCGGGCGTCGCGCTGCATGCCAAGCCGGTCGTGGCCGCGGAATGCGATCGACGCATCAATCACGGAGACCTCTCCGCGCTGCTCTACCTGCAGGGATATGCCAAATCCGAGTTCGTGATCCCGCCGCAGGGCTGAGCCGGCACGCGCCGCGACACGCTCCCGATCAGAATTCCAGCGCCGTGCGGGCCTCCGGGCCCGATTCGTCGGGGATGCGCAGGTTGGATTGCGCGATCTGGGCCCGCACCACAGCCCCGTCTTCGGTCACCGCAAAGGGCACCGAGGGGGTTTGCGCCCGCCGGTCCACCCGTTCGGGGGCCTCGTCAAGAGAGCGCAGCCGTTCCCAGGCCTCCTCGGTCCAGCTGAGGATCTGCAAAAGCGGCCCGTCCCCGGCAGAGGCGGGGCCCGCATGGCCAAGCAGGGTCAGGCAGATCAGGGCAGCAAAAATCCGAGGCATGGGTGCGCCTTCCAACACGATTGGGTGATGATCCGAGCAGATAGACCGGGGGCAGATCCCGTCACCCCTGATCCTGCCGCAGTTTTCCTAAATCTTGGTAAAATTCGCGGCACCGATCAGGTCGCGCACGGGGGTGAGGCGCGCAACCGCATCGCCGCGCCGGTTCCGGATCGGTCCCGTGAGGAACCGTTGCGCCGAAGGATGGGACGGATCCAATACGCCGAGCCGCACGAGCACCGCCGCAATCACGCAATCCACGCCTCGCGTGGCACCATCACTGATCTTGATCGCGACGCCCCGGCCCTGCGCGGGCAGAATTGCGATGAAGACACCATCCGCGCCGAACTTGATCGCTACAGGCTCGGTAGTTGCGCGCATCAGCTCGGTACAAGGGCGCCCGTCGCCCGCGACCAGATCCGGATGCGCCATCATGGCCTCGGTCAGGGCCGTTTGCGCGCGGGACCGGGCATCGGCGCGTCCGCTGGCCGTCGCGTAGCGCGACATGGCGCGTGCCAGACCGTGGAGCGTGGTGGCATGGTTCGGCGCGGCACAGCCATCGATGCCGTATCCCGGGCTGGTCTCGCCCGTGACCTCCTCATGGGCAGCCAGCGCCGCCGCTTGTACCGGGTGGGCCATGTCGATGTAATCCGCCCCGGCCCCGAGATCCCGTGACAGGGTGAGAAAGCCCGCATGTTTGCCCGAGCAATTGTTGTGCAACGGGCTCAGCGCGGCCTCTGCGCAGATCATCCGGTTCCGCTCCGCCCGGTCCCACGGTGACTGCGCGCCGCAGAGCAGGTCCCCCGGGCCCATGCCCTGATCCGCGAGCCAGTCAGAAACCAACCCCGCATGGCGCGCTGTCCCTTCATGGGAGGCGCAGGCCAGCGCCAGATGCTGCGGGCCCAGCCCTGCCCGGGCCGCAGCGCCACTTTCAACCAACGGCAAGGCCTGCAGCATCTTGACCGACGATCGCGGGAGAATCACCTGATCGGGATTGCCCCAGGCCTCTTCGATCTCTCCATCAGGTCCGCAGATCACCACATGGCCGCAGTGAAGCGACTCCAGGATCCCGCCGCGCCACAGCTCTACGAGGCGGACCCCTTCCATCCCTGATGCAGTCATGGCATATCCTCCGGCAAAGTTTTGCTCAAACCAATGACGCAGGGTCTTTGATTGCCCTTGGGGTCTGGTTAGATAACGTTACGTATAAGATGTGTCAGACGCTCCGCGAAGGGGCCAGCGAATTTGCCATGTCAGGACAGGGGTCGTGAAGTTGGGTATGCGGGTAGAGGCTACAGGTATGAGACGGGCGATTGCGGGCGGCGCATTGGCGGCGCTTTTGAGCGTGGTGATGACACCGGCGCTGGCGCAGGAGGTGTCCGACAACCGGGTAGCCGTGAAAACCGACTGGAATGTCTTTGTCGAAGACAATCCAACGGAATGCTGGAGCGTCTCGATCCCGAAAGAGACCGTGAACACCCGCGACGGGCGCCCCGTGGCGGTCAATCGCGGCGACATTCTGATGTTCGTGGCCTATCGCCCCTCAGAGAGCGTGACGGGCGAAGTGTCCTTCAAAGGCGGCTATGATTTCCGCGAGGGCTCGACCGTGACGGTGGAGATCGGCGAGTCGACCTTCGAGTTTTTCACCGAGGGTGGCAATGCATGGCCCGCCTCGGCCGAGGATGACGCGAAAGTGATCACGGCCATGAAGCGCGGCGCGCAGGCTGTTGTCACAGGGGTGTCCCAGCGGTCCGGCACGACCACGAAGGACACGTTCAGCCTGCTGGGCTTTACCGCCGCTCTCGAAGAGGCCGAGCGCCGCTGCGCCAGCTAGGCGTCAGGCGGATACGGCTCTGCGGGCGCGGTATCTTCGCGACCGGCACCATGTCCTTATCGAACAGATCTGCGGTATGGCTCGTGAGATAGGCGTTACCGCCAGCGTCAATTGCAAGGTCTTGGGGCGCACCGCGGGGCACCACCGTCGAGGTCATTGGATCGGTCCGCGGGGTGATATCCTCTAGCTCTCGGGTGGCCACGCCACCCCTGTACCTGTTTCCCCGAAACCCCTGAGCGTGAAAGGGCAAAACGCAAAAAAGGGCCGCGGGGCGGCCCTTTCTCGAACTGTGCAGGGATCCGGTCTGGATCAGGCCTTGCGACGTGCGCGCAGCGCGCCCAGAGCGCCGAGACCCAGCAGGGCCAGCGGTGCGCCAGCGGGCAGCGGGATCGGCGACGTGGTGTCGGCCATGGTGTCGAAGTTGTCGAACGCGATGCCGATGAAGCGTGTGCCACCGGCTGTCGTGCCGCTGATTTCGATCTCGGAGATCAGGCCTGCGAGGCCGCTGAACCCGATGCGGGTCACGGCTGCGTCGCCCGCGAGGGGGTCGTTGCCATCCACAACCTGCGTGTCGAGGACGTTGCCACCCATATCGCGCGCGATGAAGGTGAAGACCTCGAGGTCATTGCCGCTGCCGTCAATGTCAGCCACGTCGAAGGACGCTGCGGCCACTGCGGTTCCGTAGTTGATCGTCAGCGAGGTGACCGTGCCGAAATCGGAGGTCAGGAAGTAGTCACCAAACGCGTCGGGCGGGTTCGGCGTGTCGTTCGGGACGAAACCGTCGGTGTTGCCACCGACTTCGACGATGTTCAGGCCGTTGGGGCTGGAGAAGGTCACGTCGAAACCGCCGACAAACTCGTTGCCGACAATAGGGGTTTCGTCGCCAGAAAAGCCGGTCTCGAAGTCCAGAATTGCTGCATTCGCAGCAACAGCAGAGAAGGTGAGAGCGGCAGCGATCGTTAATGTCTTGTACATGTACTCAGGCTCCTAGTGCGGGTTACAGTCCCGCGTTCCGTGCCTCCGATTAACGAAAAAACCGTCTAAAACTCTATGAACAAGTTCACAGATGGTTAACGCGACAGGAATTGATGGAGCATAATCAGCGCCGTTCTTATTGAATTGAGCGTGTGACGTTACGGCAGATCGGTTTTGTATCCACAATACCGCGTTGCAGCGTGTTCTGTTGCGGTGCCGCAGGACACAACCTCTTCCGCCCTCGCGAATCGCGCTATATATGGCCCTATCCCACACCGGAGCACGCCCATGACCGCCAGCGACCCCAGCCCGCAGGCCCCGATCACGCAAGACGTCCTGACCCTGCCGCGCAAGCTGGCCGAGGGCGGGCCGCGCAATCTGGTCGGCCTGACCCGCCCCGAGCTGGCCGAGGCCCTGCGCTCCGCCGGTACGCCTGAGAAACAGGTGAAGATGCGGGTCAACCAGGTCTGGGCCTGGATCTATGAACGGGGCGTGCGCGATTTCGCGGATATGACCAACCTCTCCAAGCCCTATCGTGCGTTGCTGGCCGAGCACTTTACCGTGGCCGTCCCCGAGGTGGTGTCGCGCCACGTCTCGAGCGACGGGACCCGGAAATACCTCGTGCGGATCGCCGGGGGCCATGAGGTCGAGGTCGTCTACATCCCCGAAGAGGATCGCGGCACGCTCTGCGTTTCGTCGCAGGTGGGGTGCACGCTGACCTGCTCCTTCTGCCATACGGGCACGCAAAAGCTGGTGCGCAACCTGACGGCGGGCGAGATCGTCGGCCAGATCATGGTGGCGCGGGACGATCTGGGCGAATGGCCGGAGCCCGGACGCAACCCCAAGAATGAGACCCGGCTTCTGTCCAACATCGTGCTGATGGGGATGGGCGAGCCGCTCTATAATTTCGAGGCCGTGCGCGACGCGATGAAGATCGCGATGGACCCCGAGGGCATTAGCCTCAGCCGCCGCCGGATCACGCTCAGCACCTCCGGCGTGGTGCCCGAGATCGCCCGCACCGCCGATGAGATCGGCTGCATGCTGGCCGTGTCGTTCCACGCCACCACCGACGACGTGCGCGACAAGCTGGTGCCGATCAACAAGCGTTGGAACATCGCAGAACTGCTCGAGGCGCTGAAGGCCTATCCCAAGGCCAGCAATTCCGAGCGGATCACTTTTGAATACGTGATGCTCAAAGGGGTGAATGACAGCGACGAGGATGCGCGACGTCTGGTCGAGCTGATCAAGGGCATCCCGGCCAAGATCAACCTGATCCCCTTCAACGAATGGCCCGGCGCGCCCTATGAGCGGTCCTCGAACAACCGCATCCGGGCCTTTGCGGACATCATCTACAAGGCGGGCTACGCGAGCCCGATCCGCACCCCCCGTGGCGAGGACATCATGGCTGCCTGCGGGCAGCTCAAATCCGCGACCGAGCGCGCGCGCAAGTCCCGCGCCCAGATTGCGGCTGAAACCGGGTTGGGCTGACACAGGATGGCGGAGCTGTCTCTTGCGTTGAGCGGTGGCGGGGCCGCCGGGATCGGGCATGTCATCGTGCTCGAGACTTTGGACGAGCTGGGCGTTATGCCCTGCGCGATTGCCGGGACCTCCATGGGGGCGCTGATGGGGGCGGCCTATGCCTCCGGCATGGCGGGGGTCGAGATCCGGCATCATATTCTCGACCTGATCGATAGCCCTTTCGAGGCGGCGGTGACCTATTGGCGGACCCATCTCTCCAAAGGCCTGAAGCTTTTGCAGCCCGTGGCGGCGCAGGCGGCGGTGTCCACCATGCTGCCCGATGATTTCCCTGAACAGTTCGAGGAGATGATCTGCCCTCTGCATATCGTGGCCACGGACTACCGGGCGCGCGAACCCGTGGTGTTTAAAACCGGACCGGTCCGGGATGCCCTGGCCGCCTCCATTGCGATCCCGGGCGCCTTCGCGCCGGTCAAGATCGGCGAGCGGACCTTCGTGGATGGCGGTTTCACCAACAACCTGCCCTATGATCTCTTGCCCGCGGACAGTTTCAAGCTGGCCGTGGATGTCGCCACTGAGCCCGACAGCATGGAACGCGATCCGCCCGGACCGCTCGAAGCGGTGGCAGGCTCCATGCGGATCATGATCCAGGCCATGCTGGAAACCCGGCTCGCGTCCTCGCCACCGGATGCGCTGATCCGCCCGGATTCCCGTGCTTATGGCGTCTTTGACATCTGGCAAGCCGAAGAGATCCTCGAAGCCGCAGCCCCCGCCGCCGAGGCCACAAAACGGGCGCTGGACGCCTATTTCGCCCGCGTGTGACGCGCCAGAGCCGCCCTGCGGGTTGACAGGGCAGGGTGCGCCCGGTTTCACCAGAGACGAGCAGGTTTAAGAGCAGAGCATGGCGGCGAAAAAGACCCCGGCCAAGACATCGCGCAAATCCTCCCCCTCCGGGGAGGGGGGTGCCCGCCTGTCCCTTGGCGGGACGCTCCGGCGTGCGTTGCGCTGGTTCGGGTGGGCGGTGCTGGGGGTTTCGCTGCTTCTTGTGATCTGGATCGCGGCCTATCGCTGGATCGATCCGCCGACCACGCCCTATATGCGCGCCGAGGCGGCCCGGCTGGGCGAGATTCGCCAGACCTGGGTTCCTCTGGACCAGATCACGCCAGAGCTTGCCCGCTCTGTTGTGGCGGCGGAGGATGCGAATTTCTGTGCCCATTGGGGGTTCGACATGGCGGCGATCCGGGCCGCGATCGAGGCCGGCGGAACCCGCGGGGCCTCGACCCTGTCGCAGCAGGTGGTCAAGAACGCTTTCCTCTGGCATGGCCGGTCCTGGCCGCGCAAGGCGCTCGAGGCGCTGATGACCCCGGTGATGGAGGCGCTCTGGTCCAAGCAGCGGATCCTCGAGGTGTATCTCAACATCGCTGAGTTCGATGAGGGTGTTTTCGGGGCAGGCGCGGCAGCGCCCTGGTATTTCGGGGTGCCCGCCTCGGATCTCAGCCGCGCGCAATCCGCCGCACTTGCCGTCGTGCTGCCCAACCCCAAGGCCCGCTCGGCGGTGCGCCCGACGCCGACGCTCCAGCGGCGGGCCGCACGGGTGGCCGACGGGGCAGAGACAATCCGCCGGGACGGGCGTGCGGCCTGTTTCGAGGATTGAAGCCATCCGCGCCCCAAGGCACAAAGGACCAAACAGGATCGAGCTGCGCCCATGAATCGTCTCTACCACGTTCCGCTATCCCCCTTCTGCCGCAAGGTCCGCCTCGTGCTGGCCGAGAAGAAGGTCGAGGTCGAGCTGGTGGACGAGAAATACTGGGAGCCCTCTGCGGATTTCCTGCGCCGCAATCCGGCGGGCAAGGTGCCGGTGCTCAAGATGGGCGGGACCTTCCTGACCGAGAGCCACGCGATCGTCGAGTTTCTCGAAGAGATGCACCCAACCCCGTCGCTTTTGCCCGGAACACCCCAGGAGCGCTACGAGGCACGGCGGCTCTCCATGTGGTTCGACGACAAGTTCCACAACGAGGTGACGCGCAACCTGCTTTATGAGCGGGTGAACAAGAAGATCACCGGAGCCGGCTATCCCGACAGCAAGAACGTCAAGATGGGCGCCCAGAAGATCAAGTACCATATCGACTATATGGGCTGGCTTCTGGAGCAGCGCCGCTGGCTCGCGGGTGACGTGATGACCATCGCCGATTTCACCGCCGCTGCGCAGCTGTCCTGCCTCGACTATATCCGCGATGTGGATTGGAACCGGAACGCCGCGGTGAAGGACTGGTACGCCAAGATCAAGTCGCGCCCGGCCTTCCGCTCGATCCTCGCGGACCAGATCCCCGGGTTCATCCAGCCGCCCCATTACGCGGATCTCGATTTTTGAACGAGACGCTTGCGGCCGCGCTCAAGGCCGAGGCGGCCCGGCTCGGCTTTGCGGCCAGCGGGATCTGCGCGCCGGATGCGATCCCCGAGGCTGCCGGTCGGCTGGCCACCTTTGTCGAGGCCGGACGGCAGGGCCAGATGGGCTGGATGGCCGAGCGGATGCATTGGCGGGGCAACCCTGCCGCGCTCTGGCCTGAGGCCCGCTCGGTGGTGATGCTGGCCGAGAGCTATACGCCCGAGGACAATCCGCTCGATGCGCTGGACCATCGCGATCGGGGGGCGATCAGCGTGTATGCGCGCCACCGCGATTATCACGACGTGCTCAAGAAAAAACTCAAGGCGCTCGGACGATGGCTGCTGGCCGAGGCCGGGGGCGAGATCAAGGTCTTTGTCGACACCGCGCCGGTGATGGAGAAACCGCTTGCACAGGCGGCGGGGCTCGGCTGGCAGGGCAAGCATACGAACCTGCTGAGCCGCGACTTTGGCAATTGGGTGTTTCTCGGGGCGCTCTTCACCACGCTCGATTTGCCCCGGGACGCGGCAGAGCGGGATCATTGCGGGTCCTGCACCGCCTGCCTCGACATCTGTCCGACGCAGGCCTTCCCGGCCCCGTTTCAGCTCGATGCGCGGCGCTGCATCTCCTACCTGACCATCGAGCATAAGGGACCCGTGGACGTCGGGTTGCGCGAGGGGCTCGGCAATCGGATCTATGGCTGCGACGATTGTCTTGCGGTGTGCCCGTGGAACAAGTTCGCGGTCGAGGCGCGCGAGGCGAAATACCACGCGCGTCCGGACCTGACCGGTCCGGCGCTGGCCGAGCTCGCCGTGCTGGACGACGCCGCGTTCCGGGCGCGGTTCTCCGGCTCGCCCATCAAGCGCATCGGGCGAGACCGCTTTGTCCGGAATGTGTGTTACGCGCTGGGCAATTCGGGCGATCCGCGCCTGCGCGACGTGGCCCAGGGCCTCTGCGAAGACGCGGATCCGACCGTGGCCGATGCGGCGCGCTGGGCGTTTGCGCGACTGTCCTGAGGCGGATTGGCTGCGCCGGGACTGAGGGCGGCTTTGCGAGGCTGGCCTAGACAGTCGCGCCAGGCGGCACTCGCCACGCAGCCGGACTTCATGATCAGCGGCATTTTGGCGGGTGGCATCTCTTCTAACACGGGGGTGCTGGGCGATAGGCCCCTCGCGGTGCGCAATCCTTGCCTTAGCGATAGAGGCGTGCCGGGATCTCCAAGGCAGTTTGCTTTGGCGCGTCGCTCCTGCTCGACCGAAGCGTCAATGAGCCAAGGGCTTCGGAGATTGTCTTGCGCGTCGGTAACAGAGGTATCCGGAGACGAGCGGTCAACGGCGATCATTCCTCAGGGTCGGTTACTCAGCATGTCCGGGCGCAAGCGCGTGGCGCAGCACCAGTGCCACCCGATCACTGCAGGGCAGGTGACCCGCGAGAATGTCGGATACGGGCCACCAGGCCGCATCGCGGGCATCATCATCGGCCTGGGGCGTTCCGCTGACATAGGTGCAAAGCACCGCCGCCAGAAGGAAATGAAACTCCACCGTCCCCTCCGGACACCGGGTGATCACATCGACATTGGTGAGGTACCGATCCGCGGTTGCCGTGACCCGGGTTTCCTCGGCCAATTCCCGGACTGCAGCCTCAAGCGCGGTTTCCCCAAGCTCCACATGGCCGCCGGGAAAGCCCCAGAGCCCGGCATCCGGGGGATTGCGTCGCTGAACCAGCAGCACCTCGTCGCCGCGCAGCACCACGGCGAGGGCGGCCAGTGTCGGATTGGGTGTCATGACGCCTGTTTGGCAAACCGGGCGGCGGAGGGAAAGGGCATCGCACAGCCCAGAGCCTTGCGGGGCTACTGTCGGGCCTTCTGCGTCACTTCCAGTGCAATCAGCGAAAGCATGATGCCGCGCACCATCTCCTCGGGGGCAAAGGGTCCGTAGCGGTTGGCGCCGACCCGGAAGCGTATATCGACCTCATCCCCGGGAACGGAGTTGAACCGGAAGACATAGTCATCGGTCTGGCTGGACAGGGCGCCCGAGATCAGGGCGCGCATTTCGTCTTGGCTGGCCTGTTCCGGCAGGTCCTCCCCCCAATCCACGTCAACTAGGATCGAAACGGAATTCGTCTGCTCCTTGGCGAGGGCCAGTTTCTCCTTGGTGATCCCCAGGGGGCGCAGGGCCGGGTTCTGCGTGAACTCATAGGCCAGATAGGCACTGGTTGCTGGCAAGGCAGCAAACAGGATGATCGCGGTCAAAAGGGTATAGCGACGAGTTGTATCCACGCGCGGTTCTCCGGGTGCTTGTGATGCCAGAGTCCGTGGTCGTGTTTGAGGAAGGTTTAAGTTTTCGCAGCCGGATCGAGTCAATTTTTCCCAAAATTCGAGCGAAGGCCCGCATACTTGAGAAAACCGGGCGTTTTTAAGCCCTTGCTGCGGTTCGTGTCGGGCGGATTAGGTTGCATTCTAAACAGATTGCCCCCTCGGGTTCCCGGGCGCGATAGGTGATCGGGGGAGTTTGTGCTAGTGTCGGAGCCCCATGAAGCTTTTGGAGGAGGATTTCATGACCAAACCACCCGCCAACCGGCTGCGCCGTTTTCTGGCTCTCGAACGTCAGTCCCGGCCCAATCGCAACACCAAGGCGGTGTATCGGCGCGCCAAGCGCGTGCCCACCGCCATGCGGGCCTATCTTCGGATCGAACGGGGCATCGAGGCCTAGGGCCCTACCCACCCCTGCGCGCGGAGCGGCGCTGCGGGGGTGCGCGGCAAGGATCGGGCCCTGAACTGGCCAAGCCCCTGAAAATCGGATACCGCACTGGGAATGTCCCCGATCCGCGGAATTCTGTTCAAACTGGGCGCTGTGACCGCCTTCATGGTCATGGCCTCTCTGGTCAAAGCCACGGCTGAGGCCGTGCCACCGGGGCAGGCCGTGTTCTTCCGCTCTTTCTTCGCCTTTCCGGTCCTGTTCGGCTGGCTGGCCCTGCGCGGGGAGCTGCGCACGGGGCTGAAGGCGAAGCATCCGATCTCCCATGTCTGGCGCGGGCTCGTGGGTACGAGCGCCATGGCCTTCGGGTTTGCGGGGCTGGGGCTTCTGCCCTTGCCTGAAGTCACCGCCTTGCGCTTTGCCTCGCCCATTTTCGTGGTGGTGCTGGCCGCGCTGATGCTGGGCGAGCGGATCCGGCTCTTTCGGACCACGGCCGTGCTGGTCGGGCTTCTGGGGGTGGTGGTCGTGCTCTGGCCGCGTCTGGGCGGGGTGGCTGACCTGCGGGCCGATACGGCGGCGCTGGGCGCGATCTTCTGCCTGCTCTCGGCGGGGCTTGCCGCCTTGGCCCATGTCTTCATCCGCAAGATGGTGGCGACCGAAACCACCAGTGCCATCGTGTTCTACTTCACGATCACCTCGACGAGCCTGTCCCTGCTGACCGTGCCGTTCGGGTGGGTCTGGCCCAGCCCGACTGTCGCAGCGCTGCTGATTGCGGCGGGGCTGTGTGGCGGGGCGGGGCAGATCATGCTGACATCCGCCTATCGCTATGCGCCGGCCTCGGTGGTCGCGCCGTTCGACTACGCCTCGATGTTGCTGGCCTTGATCGTCGGGTATTTCATCTTTGCCGAGGTGCCGACCGTGCCGATGCTGGCGGGGGCGCTGCTGGTCATGGCCTCGGGCGTGGCGATCATCTGGCGCGAGCGGCAGCTGGCCCTGGCGCGGGGCAAGGCCCGCCCCATGCGCCCCGACTGATCCGGGCTAGCGCGCGGGCGTCTGAAAAGTCAGCGAAGCCCAGAGCGTGTGCCACACCGGATCCCCCTCTTCGGCGGGATCGAGCGGCTCGATGATCACCGAATCCACCAGGTATTCCGTCTCCGGCGCCATGGGCAGAACGACCCGTCCCGCATCATCCGTGCGGTGCAGGCTGACGGCGACCTTGCCATCGGGTCCGCGGCCGAAAAGCTCGACCTGAACATCACGGCGAGGCGCACCGCGATAGAGCACCCGCACCGGCAGGCCCGCTTCCAGATCGTCGGTGTAGGGGTTCGCCAGCGCCACGATCTCGGTCTCGAGCCCGACAGGGCGATCTGCCCCGGTCCCGTCGCCCACGGCGACCAGTGCCTTGCCATAGCGGCGATAGGTTTCGCGGAAGCCGGTCTCGGGCAAGCCGCGGGTCCGGTGGTCTGCCTGCGCCCAGGCGAAATCCTTGTGATCGGTGAAGGCGACGAACTTCTTCCAATCGGTGTATTTCAGCACATTGTCCGCCGTTTCATGGACCACGATGGCCAGCCCCGGCGCGGGCATCTCGCGGGTCAGGGCGGGCCGATCCCCCATCCGCGCCTCCGGGTCGATCCGCTGGTCCCCCTGCAGGATGTCGAACCGTGCGGTCCGCGCGGGAATATAGGGGTAGCCTGCGCCTTTGAGCTTTTCTCCTACCCGCAACTCGGCAATGATCTGACCTCCGGGCGGCACCTGGTAGGCGTCGGGAGAGATCCAGAATTCATGGGACCGCGCAGGCAGCGCAAGGGTCAGAGCGAGGAGCAAGGGGGCATAAATGCGCATGGACCAGAACCTTCAGGGCAGAGTGCAACATAGGGCGCGCAGTTGGCCCGGCCTGTCAATGGGGGCGCTTTGGGCGATCAAGGCCCTGTGCGCGCTGCTGTGGACCGCCGGAGCGCAGGCCCATGAGATCCGCCCTGCCGTCGCGGATGTGGAGGTTGGCCCGGACCGGGCTCAGGTCTCGATCCAGCTCACCGCCGAGACACTTGTTGCGGGGATTGATGTCAGCGCGCTGGAGAATACCGATGACGCGCCGGAGGCCGCCGCCTATGACGCCTTGCGCGCGCTGTCGCCCGAAGAGATGGCCGAGACGTTTCGCGCCGCCTGGCCCGAGGTCTCGCAGGGGCTGATCGCCGAGGTCGATGGCACTCGGCTCGATTGGGAGTTGGGGACCGTCACGGTCTCTGGCGAGGCCGCGATCGAGCTGCCGCGCGATACACTAGTCACCGCCGAGATCGTCCTGCCCGAGGGGGCTGCACCGCTGACCCTGGGCTGGGACGCGGCGAATGGCCCGCTGGTTGTGCGGCAGGCAGCCGAGGCCGGGGGCGACGGCTATTCCGCCTATCTCACCGGTGGCGCGCTCAGCGATCCCCTGCCCCGGGACGGCGTGGCCTCCCAGTCCATCGGGGCGGCTTTCGCCAATTACGTGGTCATCGGGTTCGAGCACATCATCCCCAAGGGGCTCGACCATATCCTCTTTGTCCTGGGGCTGTTCTTCTTCAGCCTGGCGCTGAAGCCGCTGCTGATTCAGGTCACGGCCTTCACGCTGGCCCATACGGTCACGCTCGCCATGGCAACGCTCGGGATCGTGAGCCTGCCCGGTTCGGTCGTGGAGCCGCTGATCGCGGCATCCATCGTCTATGTGGCGGTCGAGAACATCATCGGCGGCACCATCGGGTGGCGCAGGACCGCGGTGGTCTTTGCCTTTGGCCTGCTGCACGGGCTCGGCTTTGCCAGCGTGCTGGGCGATGTCGGGCTCAATCCGGGGCAATTCGTGACCAGCCTGATCGGGTTTAATGTCGGGGTCGAACTGGGCCAGCTGGCGGTGATCGCGCTCGCCTTCGTGCTGATCGGGCTGCCCTTCGGCAAGAAGGAGTGGTACCGCCGCGTGATCGCCATCCCGGTCTCGGCGGCCATCGCCTTTGTCGGGGCCTATTGGGCGGTGGAACGGGTGTTCTTCTGACGCGCGCTCAGCCGCCAAGCAGCGCGGTCCGCAGGATCGGCAGCAGCGCAGCGGCCACCACGCCGACGCCCGCCCCGACAGCGAGGCGCGTCATGCGCCCCCCGAGTTGCGGGGCAAAGAGGCTCAGCAGGGCGCAAATGGCGGCGTAAAAGGCAAGCGCAACGGGATCCATGCCCCGAGCCTAGCACAGAGATCCGCAAGGACGAGAGCGTTTCCACGCAAAAGGGCCGCCCCGATGGACGGCCCTTTCTGTCTTTCCGGCGCTGGCGATCAGCTGCGCACGAGGGTTTCGTAGCTTTCGGCGATCTCGCGGGTGATGCCGCCGACCTCGAAATTATAGGTGCCGATCTGACCCACGGGCGTGACCTCGGCGGCGGTGCCGGTCAGCCAGCACTGCTCGAAGCTCTCGAGCTCTTCGGGCATGATATGGCGCTCATGCACCTTGATCTGGCGATCCTTCAGCATTCCGATCACGGTCTGCCGCGTGATCCCGTTGAGGAAGCAGTCGGGGTCCGGCGTATGCACCTCGCCATCCTTCACGAAAAAGATATTCGCGCCGGTCGCCTCGGCCACGTAGCCCCGGTAATCCATGAAGAGCGCATCCGAGCAGCCCTTGGCCTCGGCGGCGTGCTTGGAGGTGGTGCAGATCATGTAGAGACCGGCCGCCTTGGCATGGACCGGAATGGTCTCCGGCGAGGGGCGCTTCCACTTGGCGATGTCGAGCTTGGCGCCCTTGAACTTGGCGTCGCCGTAATAGCTGCCCCATTCCCAGCAGGCGATGGCGAGCTGGACCGGGTTGCGCGCCGACGCGACACCCATGTCTTCGCCCGCGCCGCGCCAGGCCACGGCGCGCACATAGGCGTCGCTGAGGTTGTTGGCCTTCATCACCTCGTATTTCGCCGCTTCGATCTCATCCACGGTATAGGGGATCTCTATATCCAGTTCCCCGGCGGAAAAGTGCAGCCGTTCGGAATGCTTGCGGCTTTCGAAGATCTTGCCGTTATAGGCGCGCTCGCCCTCGAAGACGCTCGAGGCGTAGTGCATCGCATGGCTCAGGATGTGGACATTGGCGTCCCGCCACGGCACCAGTTTGCCGTTCATCCAGATTGTTCCGTCCCGGTCGTTATAGGCTCCAGCCATGGTCGTCCCCTCCATCTCCCAGTGGGATTTTCAAAAGTTGCGCAAGATAGGGCCGAACCGGTCACAATATTGCGTCAAAGCTGCGATTCGATACCAATCGGCTCTTGGAAAGTCAACAAGGCTGACATAAAATACCCCGAAGAATTGAGGAGACGCCAAGATGGCCGAGACCGGCAGTCGTGCCGTGCAGGGCGAAAACCTGCTGTTTCTAACGGATGAGCAGCTCCGCAAGGGGATCGAGGCGATGTTCTTCGCCTATCGCGGGTTCACGGCGGACCCGGACCGAATCCTGCTGGAGCATGGCTATGGGCGGGCCCATCACCGGGCGGTCCATTTCATCAATCGTGCACCTGGGACCACGGTGAACAACCTGCTGGATATCCTCGGGGTCACCAAGCAGAGCCTGAACCGGGTGCTGCGCAGCCTGATCGAGGATGGGCTGGTCGAAAGCCGTGTGGGTACGCGGGACAAGCGCGAGCGACATCTGCATCTGACCGCGGCGGGGGCGGCGTTGGAGCGTGAGCTGTCGGAGGCGCAGCGGGCGCGCATGCGGGCCGCCTTCCGCGAGGCCGGGCCCGAGGCCGTTGCCGGGTTCCGCCGCGTGCTCGAACAAATGATGGACGCGGACAGCCGGGCGTTGTTCAATGCGCTCAAGGAGGGTCCTTGATGCAGGATGAAGATGCCCATCTGCTGATCGTGGATGACGATGAGCGTATTCGCACGCTGTTGCAGAAGTTTTTGATGCGCAATGGATTCTGGGTCTCGGCGGCCAAGGATGCGGCCCAGGCGCGGCGCTTGCTGGGCGGGCTCGATTTCGACCTGATCGTGCTCGACGTGATGATGCCCGGCGAGGACGGGATCGCCCTGACCAAGTCCCTGCGCGAGACGAACGAGACGCCGATCCTGCTTCTGACCGCAAAGGGCGAGGCATCGGATCGGATCGAGGGGCTCGAGGCCGGGGCCGATGACTATATCGCCAAGCCGTTTGAGCCCAAGGAACTGTTGCTGCGTATCAACGCGGTGCTGCGGCGGGTGCCCAAGGCGGATGAGCCTGCCTCCCGTCCCAAGGTGCTGAATCTCGGACCCGTGCGCTACGATGTGGAGCGGGGCGAGATGTGGCGCGGCGATGAGCCTGTGCGGCTGACCGCCACCGAGAGCGCCCTGATGCGGATCTTTGCCACTTGCCCGGGCGAGGCCTTGAGCCGGTCGAAGCTGGTCGATGACCTGGGGCGCGGCAGCGGGCGTGACGGAGGACAGGCGCAAGAGCGCGCGGTGGATGTGCAGATCACCCGTCTGCGGCGCAAGATCGAGACTGATCCCAAGCAGCCGCGCTTCCTGCAAACCGTGCGCGGGGCAGGCTATATGCTGTCGGTGGACTGAGCCGCCCTGTCGCAGGGTGCTATGTCATAGTTAAATGCGCCGCTGGCTGCGCTGTGCTTTACCCGAGCTGTGTGAGGTACAGAGTGGGTGCGGTTGTTCACCGCCATGCGGATAAAGGGGTCGCACGTGTGTTTCGAGGCCGGGGGGTCATCGGCGCGCGTGTCCAGTAACGCATGGAGCTGTCGAGTGGTGTTCCGCGCTCGGCAGTTTCACCTCGTGCATCCTCAGAACGTGCGCGGTCCTCATGAGGACCGCGCGGTCGCGCCTCTGTGCAACGTCCTGCCAAATCCGACCGCCGATGGGATCATGGCGCGTCCTCCGGGGTCGACATGTCGACCCCGCCACCCGCCCCTGCGCCTTGTCTCCGAGAGGCTGTTCCTCTAGCCCTGTGGCATGCCAACCCGTGTCTATACCCATTCCGACTGCCTCTCTCACGTGACCCCGCCGGGTCACCCGGAGCAGGTCGCCCGCCTCGTTGCCATTGCCGAAGCCCTGGATACACCCGCGTTCGACGCGCTGGAGCGTCATGCCGCGCCGCTCGGCGATCTCTCAGAGGTTCTGCGCTGTCACCCACAATCCTATATCGACCGGGTACGGGCGGCGATTCCGGAGGACGGCTACGTCTCGCTGGATGGCGACACCCATGTGGTCTCGGGCTCCTGGAATGCGGCCCTGCGCGGGGTGGGTGGGATCTGTGCCGCGCTGGACGCGGTCATGGCAGGCGCGGCACGCAACGCCTTTGTGGCCTGTCGCCCGCCGGGTCACCACGCAGAGACCGACACCGCCATGGGATTCTGCCTCTTTGGCAATATCGCCATCGCGGCGAAACGGGCGCTGGACCATCATGGTCTGTCCCGGGTGGCGCTGGTGGATTTCGATGTCCATCATGGCAACGGCACTCAGGATCTGCTCTGGGATGAGGCGCGCGCGCTCTTCATCTCATCCCACCAGATGCCGCTCTATCCCGGCTCTGGCGCGCGCCATGAGACCGGCGCCCACGGCAATATCTTCAACCTGCCCTTTCCGCCTGACACGGCCGGGCCCTCCTTCCGGCGGCATTACGAGGCCGAGGTGTTCCCCGCGCTCGAGAACTTCCGCCCTGAGCTCATCTTGATCTCGGCGGGCTTTGACGCGCACCGTGCGGATCCGCTCGCCCAGATGGCCCTCGTCGAAGAGGATTTCGCCTGGGTCACCGCGCGTCTCTGCGAGATTGCCGATGAATTCTGCGATGGGCGCGTGGTGTCCACGCTCGAAGGCGGCTATGATCTGCCTGCATTGGGGGCCAGCGTTGCCGCCCATGTCACGACCCTGATGGAGCATGCCCGATGACCGACACCCCCGTAGCCGAGATGAGTTTCGAGGCCGCCATGGCCGAGCTGGAGAAGGTCGTGGGCGATCTGGAACGGGGCAATGTCCCGCTCGAGGAATCGATCAAGCTCTATGAACGCGGCGCGGCTCTGAAGGCGCGCTGCGAGGCCAAGCTGAAGGAAGCCGAGGAGAAGGTCGCCCAGATCACCCTCGATGCCGAAGGCCAGCCCAAAGGGCTGAAGGCCGCCGAAGGACTCTGACCCTTGCTGACGACGAAGACGGGATTCGCCGCGGCGCAATCGGCGGGGCTGCCGCAGATTGCCGCCTGTCTTGAAGACCTGATCGGCGCACAGCCCGACAGCGCGATCCGCGATGGCATGGCCTATGCCACGAGGGGCGGGAAGCGCCTGCGCGGTGTGCTCGTGCTTGAGACCGCGCGGCTCCATGGGGTCGGGCCCGAGCGGGCGGTCTATGCGGCAGCGGCCATCGAGTGCCTGCACGCCTACTCGCTGGTGCATGACGACCTTCCGGCGATGGATGACGATGACCTGCGTCGCGGGCAACCCACGGTGCATATCAAATGGGACGAGGCCTCGGCGATCCTGGTGGGCGACGCGCTGCAAACCCTGGCCTTCGAGGCGCTCAGCGATCCGCGCCTGACGGATGATCCGGCCATCGCGCTGACCCTGACACGCAGTCTGGCACAGGCCTCGGGCGCGGCGGGCATGGTGCTGGGGCAGGCGCTCGACATTGCCGCGGAAACCGCGGCCACGCCTCTGACGCTGGACCAGATCACCGCCCTGCAAGCGGGCAAGACCGGCGCACTGATCCGCTGGTCCGCCGAGGCCGGTGCGGTTCTGGGGGGCGGCGATCCCGCCCCGCTGCGCCATTATGCCGAGCGGATCGGCCTTGCCTTCCAGATCGCGGACGACATTTTGGACGTCACGGGCGATGCGGAAAAGGCCGGCAAACGGCTGCAGAAGGATGCGGAGGCGGGCAAAGCCACCTTTGTTTCGCTGCTGGGGCTGGAGGGCGCGCGCGCCCGGGCCCGCGACCTCGTCGCCGAGGCCGAAGCGGCACTGGAGCCTTACGGCGAGCAGGCCGAGACCTTGTGCGATCTGGCCCGCTTCGTTATCGCACGGGACACCTGAGACCCGAGGAGGGACCGCCCATGAGCGCCCCAACCCAAGACCGCCCCGTGACCCCGGTACTCGACCGGGTCGATACACCCGCCGACATGAAGCGGCTGAGCGATGCCGAGCTTGTGGCGCTGGCCCGCGACTTGCGCGCCGAGACGATCAGCGCGGTCTCGGTGACCGGCGGGCATCTGGGCGCGGGGCTCGGGGTGGTCGAGCTGACCGTGGCGCTCCATGCGGTGTTCGATGCCCCCAAGGACAGGATCATCTGGGACGTCTCGCACCAATGTTACCCGCACAAGATCCTGACCGGGCGGCGTGACCGTATCCGCACCCTGCGGATGAAGGACGGTCTTTCGGGCTTCACCAAGCGCTCGGAAAGCCCCTATGACCCGTTTGGGGCCGCGCATTCCTCCACCTCGATTTCTGCGGCGCTGGGGTTTGCCGTGGCCCGCGATCTGGGCGGCGCGCCCGAGCACGGGATCGGCGACGCGATTGCCGTCATCGGGGACGGCGCGATCAGCGCGGGCATGGCCTTCGAGGCGCTGAACAATGCAGGCCACCTGAAGAAGCGCCTGATCGTCATTCTGAACGACAACGAGATGTCCATTGCCCCGCCCACGGGGGCCATGTCGAGCTATCTCAGCCGCCTCTATGCGGGTGCGCCGTTTCAGGAATTCAAGGCCGCCGCCAAGGGCGCGGTCAGCCTGCTGCCGCCGCCCTTTCAGGAAGGGGCGAAGCGCGCCAAGGATATGCTCAAGCATATGACCGTGGGCGGGACGCTGTTCGAAGAGCTGGGGTTCTCGTATCTCGGGCCCATCGACGGCCATGACATGGAGCAGCTTCTGAGCGTGCTCCGCACCGTCAAGGCCCGCGCTACGGGGCCGATCCTGATCCACGCGATCACCAAGAAAGGCAAGGGCTACGCCCCCGCCGAAGGGGCGGCCGACAAGGGCCATGCCACGGCCAAATTCGACGTGGTGTCCGGCGCGCAGAAGAAAGCGCCCTCCAATGCGCCCAGCTATACCAATGTCTTTGCCGAGAGCCTGATTGACGAGGCCGCCCGGGATCCCGGGATCGTGGCGATCACGGCGGCCATGCCCTCGGGGACCGGGCTCGACAAGTTTGCGCAGCGTTATGCCAGTCGCACCTTCGACGTGGCCATTGCCGAGCAGCACGGGGTCACCTTCTGCGCCGGTCTCGCGGCGGGTGGGATGAAGCCCTTTTGCACCATGTATTCGACCTTCTTGCAGCGCGGCTATGATCAGGTGGTCCATGACGTGGCGCTGCAGAACCTGCCGGTGCGTTTCGCGATCGACCGGGCGGGGCTGGTCGGGGCGGATGGTGCTACCCATGCGGGGGCCTATGATACGGCCTATCTCGCGAACCTTCCGAACATGGTGGTCATGGCGGCCGCCGATGAGGCCGAGCTCAAGCATATGGTGGCGACCGCCGTGGCCTATGATGACGGCCCGATCTCTTTCCGGTTTCCCCGGGGTGAAGGGGTGGGCGTGGATTTGCCCGAGCGCGGCGAGGTGCTCGAGATCGGCAAGGGCCGGATCATTGCCGAGGGCGCGCGGGTCGCGATCCTGTCCTTCGGCACACGGCTGGCTGAAGTGCGCGAGGCCTGCGAACGGCTCAGCGCGAAGGGGATCACCCCAACCATTGCCGACGCCCGCTTCGCCAAACCGCTCGACCGCGACATGATCCTGCGGCTGGCGGCGGAGCATGAAGCGCTCATCACCATCGAGGAAGGCTCGGTCGGCGGGTTCGGCTCCCATGTGGCGCAGCTTCTGAGCGATGAGGGCGTGTTCGACACGGGCCTCAAGTTCCGCTCCATGGTGCTGCCGGATCAGTTCATCGATCAGGCGAGCCCCCGGGACATGTACGATATTGCCGGGCTGAACGCCGAGGATATCGAGGCTAAGGTTTTGGCAACCCTTGGTGTTGCACAACTGGAGGTACGCGCGAAATCCTAACCGGAGCCTGACCATGACCGACCAGACCCCTTTGACCAAGGCGGTCACCGACCCCGAACATGGCGCCATCGCCGCCGGGGATCTCAATGCGGTTCTGGCAGAGATGCGCGCCACCCTGCGCGAGGTCGCGGTCAGCGCGCGTCTTTCGGCCATGGGGCCGGAGCGTGTGGGCTCGGTGTTTTTTCGCGATCGGGTGATCAAGGCCCATTTGCCCTATGCCGATTTTGACGAGGGGCAGAAACGCCTCGCCATGACCGCGCGCCACGAGGATGAGCTGTCGTTTTTCCAACTGGCCGAGCATGACATTGTCCCGCCCGGGCGCAGTCTGGTGGTTGTCGGCGGCTATGTCGGAGTCTCGACTGTGGCGCTCGCCCAGATCGCCTCCCCCGGACCAATCCATGTGTTCGAGCCGCAGACCTGCTTGCAGGAGCCGCTGGAAAAAACGCTCGCGCTCAACGGGCTCAGCGCGCAGATCCACAGGTCCGTCGTGACCGAGGACGGCGCACGCATGGCGCTGGGCACCCAGAAATCCGCGCGATTGGGCGAGACGATCTTCGTGGCCCGCGCCAAGGGGGATTATCCGGCCACCACACTGGATGCCGAGGATCTGGGCGCGGTCGGGCTGCTGCATCTGTGCTTCAACGGCTCCAAGATCCCGGCCCTGCGCGGCGCGCTCGAGACGATCCAACGCGACAGCCCGGTGATCCTGTGTGACAAGACCGGTCGGGATCTGAAAGAGATCGCCGACCTGCTCGGTGGCCTCGGATATGAGCATCAGGCGGTGGGTCCCAAGCTGTATCTCTACGTGCGCGCGGCAGGCTAGGCCCATGTCCGTCGCCTTCGTCACCATGGTCTATGACGATGCGTTCTTTCTGGATCTCTGGGTGCGGTATTACAGCCGCTTCACGGACCGTCGGAACCTCTATGTCATCACCCATGGGCCGCAGGACTACGCCCATGAGATCGCGGCAGGTTGCAATATCATTGAGGTGAACCGCCGCGCGCCCTATCGCTCCATGGATCAGGACCGGTTCCAGCTGGTCAATCACCTCTGTTCGGGCCTGAACTACATGTTCGACTGGGTGGTCTATAACGATGTGGACGAGTTGCTGGTGCTCGATCCGGCGCTGGGCGAGGACCTGATCGGCTATATCGAGGGGATCGACCGCCGGACCAGGGTCGTCTCGCCGCTGGGCGTCGAGGTGCTGCACCGCGTCGATCTCGAGAGCGATTATGACCCGAGCCGCGCCATGCTCGCGCAGCGCAAATACATGCGGGTCAATGCCTGGTACTGCAAACCCTGCCTCACGCAGATCCCCTTGCAATGGGGCCCGGACGGGCACGGATCCGAGCATGAGGTCTACACGCTGAGCGAGGACCTCTACCTGTTTCACCTCAAGTGGTTCGACCAGCAGTTCCATATCGACCGCCATCAGGACCGGTTGAACATGCGCGGCACCAACGAGGATGGCAGCGCGCTGGTCTTCGGAGCGGGCTCCTGGGGCTGGTCGAAATTCGAGTATCAGCGGATCAGCAATGACTACCTGCGCTTCACGATCGAGAAGAAGGGCACAGGGTTCGATTTCACGCAGGAACGGGAACGTCTGAAACGCTCCTATGTGAAGGGCAAGACCGGGTTCTATTCCACCGATTGGTTCGTGGACGGGGATCTGCGGATCCTGCCAGACCGGTTCATTGGTCTGTTCTAAGCGACAGACATCGCCCCGCGCCGTACACCGCTTGCCGACACGCGCGCCAAATGCCGCGTGCGGGGCTCTTGTCCCAGACCCTGACCCGCGCAGAGCGACATCTCCCACGAACGCAAAGCTCAGCCGCGTGCGGTCTCCTCGGCCAGCAAAGCGGCCAACCCGTCCCGGTAGCTCGGATAGAGCAGCGTCACGCCCAACTCGTCCTTGATCCGGTCATTCCGCACCTTCTTGGACTCCGCATAAAAGCTGCGCGCCATGGGCGTCATCTCGGCCGTCTCGAAGGCCACTGCGGGCGGGATCGGCAATCCCAGCAGCTCGGCGGCATGGGCGATCACATCCTCGGGCGGCGCAGGATCATCGTCGCACACGTTATAGGCCGCGCCCGGATTGGGCCGCGCGATCGAGGCTGCGAGGATTTGCGCGATATCCTCCACATGGGTCCGGCTGAAGACCTGCCCCTGCTTGATGATCCGTCGCGCCGTGCCGTTGCGCACCTTGGAAAACGGCCCGCGCCCGGGGCCATAGATCCCGGCGAGCCGAAAGATATGCAGGGGCAGTCCCGTCTCGGCGGCCAAGGTCCGCCACGCGGTTTCCGCCGCCACCCGGGCCTGGCCGCGACGGGTCGCCGGGGTAAGAGGGGTGTCCTCATCCACCCAGGCCCCCTGATGATCGCCATAGACACCGGTGGTCGACAGATACCCGACCCAGGCCAGTCCCGGCGCTGCAGAGGCGAGCGCGTCTCGATAGGTTTCCAATACCGGGTCGCCATCGGCCCCCGGTGCGGCAGAGATCAGGATATGGGTCGCCGCCGCGATTTCCTCCGAGAGGTCCGACCCCGGCCAGATCCGGGGCTCGACACCCTCGGCGCGTAGGGCTTCCGCCTTCTCCGCGCTGCGGGTGGTGCCGATCACGCGCCAGTTCTGGGGCAAGAGCCGTCGGGCCAGCGCGCGGGCCGAATATCCATGGCCAAAGGAAAGAAGTGTCTGTGTCATGCCCGCAAGGTGCCGATGGGATCCAGCGGATGCAAGGCCGAGGGCCGCGTCCTCAGGCGAGCGCGTTGCTCGGCACCCAGGCGTAGCCATCTGCGTCCAGAATGAACGCCTCGCGCAGTCCGTGGGGCTTGTCCATGGGCGCTTGCAGGATCACCGCCCCTCGGGCGCTCGCGCGGGCCACGGCCTCATCCGGATCGCAGCCATAAAGCCGCAGCTCAATTCCGCCGCCGCGCGCTCCGGCCTCGGGCAGGAGGCTGGGCAGGGGGTGCGCATGATAGGTTCCGTCCGAATGCAGCTGAAACACGCTGTCCCTATAGGTCAGGATCGCGAAATCCTCGGTCGGCTGGAACACTTTCATGTCAAAGACCTCGGACAGAAAGGTCGCCCGCGCGGGCAGGTCGCGCACCAGCAGGTTCACCCCCAACCCGGTCAGGTGTTTGCCAAAGGAATCGGCGTCGGTGGTCTCGTAATCCATGTGAGTCTCCTCCATCTATGTCAGTATTGCTGACATAAAATCCGCGCGGAGGCAACTTCGGTCTTGCGGCGCGGACAGGTCGCGCCCATGGTCGCTGCACCTTTGAGATCTATCGGAGCTTCCTGACGCCGTGACCCACCCGCTCAAAACACCGCCACTGACGGAAAGCCGCTCCTTCAAGGATGCCACAGCGGCGGTGGCCGAGTTGCGCCGGATCTATGACGAGGCCATCGCCTTTCTGCAGTCGAGCTTTGCCGAGGCGGTGCAGGGGCCCATGCCCATGACGCGGTTCCGGGCCTATTACCCCGAGATCCGCGTGCGGGTGACGTCCTTCGGTCAGGTGGACAGCCGTCTGTCTTTCGGCCATGTGGCCGAGCCCGGGACCTATGCCACGACCGTGACCCGCCCGGACCTGTTCGAGAATTACCTGACCCAGCAGATCGGCCTGCTGATCAAGAACCACGGGGTGCCGGTTGAGATTGGCCCGTCCGAGACACCCATCCCGCTGCATTTCGCCATGACCAACGGGCCCGCCGCCGCCGTTCCGCAAGAGGGCGTGCTGGCCTTCACCCTGCGCGATGTCTTCGATGTGCCGGATCTGTCCACGACCCATGACGAGATCGTCAACGGTTTTGGCTTCACCCATGAGGATGGCGCAGCCCCGCTCGCCCCGTTCACGGCCCAGCGGATCGATTACTCGCTGGCCCGTTTGCAACATTACACCGCCACCGCCGCCGAGCATTTCCAGAACCACGTCCTGTTCACGAATTACCAGTTCTACGTGGACGAGTTCATCCAGTTCGCCCGCGAGGCGCTGGCCGATCCCGAGAGCGGCTATACGAGCTTCGTCGCGCCCGGCAATCTCGAGATCACAGATCCCGAGGCCGAACTGCCGCCCCCCGCCAAGGCGCCGCAAATGCCCACCTATCACCTGACCCGCGAAGGGCAGGGGGGTATCACGCTGGTCAATATCGGGGTGGGGCCGTCAAACGCGAAGACCGCCACGGACCATATCGCCGTGCTCCGGCCCCATGCCTGGCTGATGCTGGGGCATTGTGCGGGCCTGCGGAACACCCAGAGCCTCGGGGATTACGTACTGGCCCATGCCTATCTGCGCGAGGACCATGTACTGGACGATGATCTGCCGATCTGGGTGCCGATCCCGGCGCTTGCGGAGATCCAGATCGCCCTCGAACAAGCCGTTGGCGAGGTCACGCAGCTTTCGGGGTATGACCTCAAGCGGGTGATGCGGACGGGTACGGTCGCAACCATCGACAATCGCAACTGGGAGCTTCGCGACCAGTCCGGCCCGGTGCAGCGGCTGAGCCAGTCGCGGGCTGTCGCGCTCGACATGGAAAGCGCCACCATCGCGGCGAACGGCTTCCGCTTTCGGGTGCCCTATGGCACGCTTTTATGCGTGTCCGACAAGCCGCTCCATGGGGAGCTGAAGCTCCCCGGTATGGCCACGGAGTTCTACACGACGCAGGTGGCGCGCCACCTGCTGATCGGGATCCGGGCGATGGAGACGCTCCGCGATATGCCGCTGGAACGAATCCATTCCCGAAAACTGCGCAGTTTCGAGGAAACCGCGTTCCTCTAGGCGCGGCGGCGCTTTCTGATCAGTCCGAGCGCCCCGAAACCGACCAGCGCGAGTGGCAGGGTCGCCGGCAGCGGGATCACCGCCATGGGCGGCGCCACCCCCACATAGAAGGTCACCGTGTCGCCGGTGCCGACCTTGCTTTCGAAGGTTCCGGTGGTCAGCCCGAGCGTCGCGAAGCTCTCGTTCACGAAGGTCGCACGCGACGACAGCGCCTCGCCCGACGCATACGCCTGCGGCAGGAACAACAGATCCCGTCCATCTGTGCTTCTCACCTGAGCGAAGAGATCGCCCGTACCCGTCCCGAATACGATGGTGCTCGTCACGCTGGGTGTCACCGGGTAGTTTGCTTCGGTTAATGCAAAGAGGCGGGCGGGCCCGCCATTCGCAATGATCTCGAAACTGTCCGGGCTCCGCGACATGACGGCTGTGCCGTCACTCGAGGCGCCCCCGCTCGAAAAGGGCAGCCCGTCAACGTCCAGACTGCCCGATACCGTGAGGGCGACATCTGAACCGGTTTCTTCGAACGCGGCTACGATCGCGGAGTGCGCCGAGGTGGCGCAAATGGTGAAGAGTAGAAAAAACGTAAATTTCTTAAGCACTTGAAAAGTCCTTCCTGGGTGCGGACTGCACTCATCCAGTGTCTAGGACGTTCCGGGCTGTGTCAAAGGAAAGCGGTGTCTGTCTCGCGACCACCGGCATGGGGGCGCGAAATCGACGGGGCGAAAAAGGGCCGGTCCCAGTCCCGTGACGTTCCCCGTCGGACGGGCCTGCCCAAGCGAGGGGCACTCGCCTCGGCCAAACCCTTTTTTTTATGGGGATTTTGCGCGCAGACTCTTGTCCATCTGGTCAATCCGCTGTTTACCTTGCCGGTGAGCCCCTGAAAAAGGGGCGTACAGGAACAGGGAGATACCTATGGCCCAAAAGCCGCTCACCAAGACCCAACTCGTGGCAGCCCTCGCAGAAGGCGCAGAGCTCGACAAGAAGACGGCCTCCGCGGCGCTGGACACGCTGACCAACATCGTCACGCGCGAAGTGACCGGTGGTGGCGCTGTGACCCTGCCCGGCATTGGCAAAGTCTATTGCCGCGAACGCCCGGAGCGGATGGTGCGGAACCCGGCAACGGGCGAGCAGATCAAGAAAGACGCCGACAAGGTGGTGAAAGTGACCATCGCCAAGGCGCTCAAGGACAGCGTGAACGGCTGATCGCCGGACCGCTTTCGCAAGGTCATGAGGGTCGCCGCTGGCGACCCTTTTTCGTCGGCGGTCAGAACGCCGGGAAGGGAGCAGGATGCAGATGGATTGGCGCGCCTTGGGCATGGGGATGGCCTTTGCCCTCATGTGGTCGAGCGCCTTCACCTCGGCCCGGATCATCGTCTCGGCGGCGCCGCCTCTGACGACCCTGTCCCTGCGGTTTCTCATCTCGGGGCTGCTCGCCATCGGGATCGCTTTGGCGCTGGGCCAGACCTGGAAGCTGACCCGCGCGCAATGGCGGGCGACGATGCTGTTCGGGATCTGCCAGAACGCGCTCTATCTTGGCCTGAACTTCGTGGCGATGCAGACGGTGCAGGCCTCGCTGGCGGCGATCATCGCCTCGACCATGCCGCTCGTGGTGGCGCTGGGCGGGTGGATCGTACTACGAGAGAAATTGCGGCCGCTTGCCATTCTCGGCCTGTTTGCCGGGATCGCCGGGGTTGCGATCATCATGGGCGCGCGTCTGCAGGCGGGGGTCGACCTGCTCGGGGTGCTCTACTGCGGGATCGGCGTGCTGGCGCTGGCCTTTGCGACCATGGCCCTGCGCACCGCCTCGTCGGGGGGCAACCTGCTGATGGTGATCGGGCTGCAGATGCTGGTGGGGGCGGCGGCCCTCGCGGTGATCGGCTTGCCGACGGAGACCCTCAGCGTGACCTGGAGCTGGCAGCTCATCGCCGCCTTTGCCTATACCACGCTGGTGCCCGGGCTCGCGGCGACCTGGGTCTGGTTCCTGCTGGTGGAACGGATCGGGGCCGTGCGCGCGGCCACCTTCCACTTCCTCAACCCGGTGTTCGGGGTCGCGATTGCGGCGCTCCTGCTGGGGGAGGCGCTGGGCGGGCGCGATGTGCTCGGGGTGGCGATCGTCACCGCCGGGATCCTCGCGGTGCAGCTCGCCCGGGTCCGTTAACTCGGGCTGAGCAGACCGGCATAGGGCAGGAAGCGCACCGGCGTGCCGGGCACGATCTCCTGTGCCTCGGGGCCGAGCGCCACGAGCCCCTCGGCCCAGGAAAGCCCCGAGACGCGCCCGGATCCCTCGGAGCCAAAGGTTTCAACCCGTCCCTGGTCGTCGAGCCTTGCCCGCAGATACTCGTTCCGCCCGGGTTTCTTGCGCTTGGAAAAGGCCGCGGGGACCTCAAAGCTCAGCGGCGCGCACCAATCGCCCCCGGCCAGTCGCGACAGGGCGGGCCGGGCAAAGATCAGCGCACAGACCAGCGCGGCGACCGGATTGCCCGGCAGGCCGAAGACCGGCACGCCCTGCCATAGGCCAAGCGCCAGCGGGCGGCCCGGTTTCAGCGCGATCCGCCAGGATGTCATGGTCCCTTCCCGCCGCAGGATGGCGGACATGTGGTCCTCATCCCCCGCCGAGGCCCCGCCCGAGGTCAGGATCACATCGCAACGCCGGGCGGCCGCGTTCAGGATCTCGCGCAGGGCGTCGCGATCATCGGGCGCGCGGCCCAGATCCGTGGCGTCATAGGCCCAGCCCTCGGCCAACCCCAACAGCATAGGGCGGTTCGCGTCGTAAATCCGGTTCGGGTCCTCGGTCTCGCCCGGATGGGCCAGCTCATCCCCGGTCGACAGCACGCCGACCCGCAACGGTCGATGCACTGCGACCTCGGAAACCCCGACCGAGGCCAGCAGCGCCAGATCCGGCGCGCGCAGCCGATGTCCCGCAGGTAGAACCGGGTGGCCGCGTCGCATATCCTCGCCGGCCTTGCGGGTATTCGCGCCGGGTTTGAGCCCGGCGGCAAAGCGGATCTCGCCCTCTGCCAGGGTCACGTCTTCTTCGAGAACGACCGTATCCACGCCCGCCGGCAGGGTGGCGCCGGTCAGGATCCGCAGGGCCGCGCCATGGGGGACGGCCCCCTCAAAGGGCACGCCTGCGGCGGCACGGCCCTCTGCCAGGGGCAGGATCACATCGCCGGGCCCGAGCGCGCCATGGGCAAAGCCATAGCCATCTACCGCCGCGTTGGGGGCGGGTGGATTGTCGCGCGCGGCAAGGGCCGGGGCCGCGAGGATCCGTCCAAGGGCCGCCTCGCTCGCGCAGGTCTCGATCCCTGTCACGGGGTCAAGCCCGTCGCGCAGCAGATCCAGCGCCGTATCGACCGGGGTCCAATCGACACCGGGCGGCAGGGCAAAACAATCATTGCGGAGTTGCGAGGGCGGCTGGTCCGGCGCACTCGCAGCGGTCAGCCCACTCTCGGAGAGGATGAAATCGGCGATCCCGGCGGTGTCATCGAGATCGAGTACCGGCACCTGCAGACCCTCGGGCGCGCCATTGGAGGCCACGGCCCGCACCGTATCATCCCCGCGTGCGATCAGGTCCTTGCCGGTCTCGACCCGGTGCGCCTCCACCTTGGGGTGGCGGGACCGCTTGTACCCTTCTACCAGCACCAGATCGACGGGTTCCAGCTTGGGCAGCAGGGCTTCGAGCTCCGGTTCGGCCGTATCGCGCAGCTCATGCATCATCGCCCAGCGTTTGCGCGAGGCCAGCACGACCTCGACCGCGCCAGCCAGCCGGTGGCGGTGACTGTCCTTGCCCGGCTGGTCCACATCCACCGCATGATGGGCGTGTTTCAGGGTCGAGACGCGAAACCCGCGTCCGGTGATCTCGGCGACCAGACGCTCCATCAGCCCGGTCTTGCCGGAATTCTTCCAGCCGACGACGCCAAAGAGCTTCATGTCGTGGTCTCGCGCAGGCGGGCCCGGGCGGTTTCGAGATCGTCGGGCGTGTTCACATTGAAAAACGGATCCGGCCCGGGCCCTTCGAACAGGGCCATGGCGGTGCCATGCCGGTCGGTCCAGAGCACGACCTTGCGCAACCCGTCCGTCAGGGCCGCGCGCAGATCATCGCGCAGGGCCACGGGCCAGAGGCCAAAGGTCGGGTGACGGCCCAGTCCGCTCTTGCGGCCGCCATCGGGGGAGGCGGCCATGGCAATCGGATGCCCGGTCTCGGCCCGCGCGGCATCCAGCCGGGCGACCAGATCCGTCGGAAAGAAAGGCGTGTCGGCGGCGACACTCACCAGCGTCTCGGCGCCCTTCTCAGCCGCCCAATCGAGCCCCGCCAGCACGCCTGCCAGTGGTCCTGCAAAGCCCTCGATGCTGTCGGGGATCACGGGCAAGCCGAGATCGGCAAACCGTGCCGCGTCACCATTGGCGTTGAGCGCGATCGGCCCGACCTGCGGGGTCAGCCGCTGGATCACATGCGCCAGGATCGGTTGCCCGCCCAGATCGTGCAGGCTCTTGTCGCCGCCACCCATGCGCGTGGCCTGACCGCCCGCAAGGATCACCGCCGGATAGCGCGCCCCGCTCATGCGCGGGCGCTCTTGCGACGGGTCTTGGGGTCCTCCTCGGCGATGCTGGCCAGATCCGCGTCCCAGATCAGCCGGTCCGCGCCCGCAAGGCACATGAAGCGCTTGCCCCGCATCCGCCCGATGACGGTCAGCCCGACCTCTTGTGCGATCTCGACGCCCCATGCGGTGAAGCCCGAGCGCGAGGCCAGCACCGGGATTCCCATCAGCGCGGTTTTGATCACCATCTCGGAGGTCAGTCGCCCGGTCGTGTAGAGGATCTTGTCCGTCCCCGAGACGCCCTCGGCCCGCATCCAGCCCGCAACCTTGTCCACGGCGTTGTGGCGGCCCACATCCTCCATATAGACCAGCGGGCGATTGCCCTGGCAGAGCACCGTGCCATGGATCGCGCCCGCACTGAGATAGAGGCTCGGCGTCGTGTTGATCCGCGCCGCCAGATCATAGAGCCAGGAGGTCCGGACCTGCGTCGCGGGCAGGGTCAGCCCCTCGAGCCCCTCCATGATGTCGCCAAAGACCGTGCCCACTGCGCAGCCCGAGGTGCGGGTCTTCTTGGCGAGCTTGTCCTCGTAGTCGGTCTCGGTTTCCGTGCGGACCACCACCACGTCGAGATCCTCGTCATACTCGACCCCGGTGATCACATCCGCGTCCGACAGCATCCCCTGATTGCTGAGAAATCCCATGGCCAGGTATTCCGGGTAATCCCCGATGGTCATGGCCGTGACGATTTCGCGACTGTTGAGGAAGATCGTCAGAGGCCGTTCCTCGACCACCGAGATCTCGGCGGCGGCCCCGGTCTGGTCGACCCCGGTGACCGCCCGGGTCAGACGCGCGCGCCCGGGATCCGGCGCGATCAGATAGTCGTCGGTGCTGTTTTCCGCCGCCATGGTCCGTTGATCCTCCGCTGATCCCGCAACCTGCCGTATTCCCGCCCGGATTTTGTCCGACGGGCCTGCAAAACAGGAGAGGATATCCACCGATCAGTTGCGCCAGCCCGGCGCCAAGTGTCAAGGCGGCGGCCGTGCCGTAGGGTCAGTTAAAAAATGGTTAACAAACCCCTATGCGTTTGTGTCGTGTCATGCTGTTGTTAGTCCAACGCGTCAGGACTGTTTCGTGATCGGGCAAGCTCTCGCAGCTTGTCTCGCGGCAGTCATGCTTTGGCTGGGCGCGGCAATAACGGACAACAGGGATATTGAGACCATGGCACGCGATTTCACCCAGGACGACACGCTGCAGGCTGCGCTGGCGGGGAGCATTCTGATCAACGAGGTGGTGGGCAACACCACCGGCCCCGATGCGGAGTATATCGAGCTGATCGGGACACCCGGCGCGTCACTCGATGGTTTGTCCCTGATCGTAGTCGAAGGGGACGCGGGCTCGTCCACCGGCACTATCGACAAGCGGCTCGATTTCGGTCCCGGTGATGCGATCCTCGGCAACGGGTTTTTCCTTGCGGCCAGCGTGCAGGCCCAGCTCGTGTACGAGGTCGGCACGAATCTCGAACTGCCCGACAATTTCCTCGAGAACTCCTCCTATACGCTGGCACTGGTCGAGACGGCCTCGATCACCGACAGCGCGGTCACCGGGGCCGAGGTCGTGATTGATGCGGTCGGCGTGACGGATGGTGACGATGGCGACACCTTCTTCTTCGATGCGCCGGTCGTCGGCCCGTCGGGTGACTTTCTGCCTGCGGGCGTGGGCCTTGTGCAGGATGGTGTGAACACCGGCGATCCGGCGGATTGGCAAATTCTCGATTTCAACAATGGCGCGCCCAACGACCCGACCCTCGGGGAAACCATCCTGCTCAACGAGGTGCTGGGCTCCACCACCGGCGCCGACAGTGAATATGTCGAGCTTGTCGGGACGCCCGGCGCATCGCTGGACGGGCTGTCGATCATCGTGGTCGAAGGGGATGCGGGTTCGCCCCAAGGCACCATTGACGCACAATTCGATTTCGGCCCCGGCGATACGATTGGCGATAATGGCTTCTTCCTCGTGGCGAACGCAACAGCCGCAGGCACCTATGCCGTGACCCCGGACCTCGAACTGCCGGAGGATTTCCTCGAGAATTCCACCTACACGATTGCGCTTGTCGAGACCGCGTCGATCGAGGGGAGTGCGGTCACCGGCAACGAGATGGTCGTGGATGCGGTCGGGGTCTCCGATGGTGACGATGGCGATGTGACCTTCTTCGACGCGCCGACCGTTGGCCCGGACGGAACCTTCCTGCCCGCCGGTGTCGGCCGGGTCGAGGACGGTGTCGATACAGATACGGTCGAGGATTGGGACCTCCTCAACTTCTTCAACGACTCGCCGCCCAATACCCCGACTGCAGGCGGCGGTGGGTCCACCGGAGGGGGCGATGTCTCTCTCGACGATGAGCCGACCCTGCTCTCGACAATTCAGGGCAGCGGCGATGACAGCCCCATCGCAGGCACCGAAGTGGTGATCGAGGTGGTGGTCACCGGCGACTACCAGAATGGCGATGATGACACGTTCCGCGATCTCGGCGGGTTCTTCGCCATGGAAGAGCCGGAGGATTTCGACGCCGACACCTCCACCTCCGAGGGCATCTTCGTGGATGACAGCGGTGTCGCAAGCGGGCTCGACGTGGCCGAGGGCGATATCATCCGCGTGGTGGGTATCGTCCGCGAGGAGTTCGGTCGCACGGTTCTGGAGGCCAGCCAGATCCGTGTCGAGCAGCCCGGTGCCTATCCGGATGTCTCCGATCTTGCGGTGGCAACCGAACTGCCCGGGCTGGATGAGCGCGAAGCGTTCGAATCCATGCTGATCGAGATTACGGACACCCTGACCATCACCGAGAGCTTCGATTACGAGCAGTTCGGCGAGATCACGGTGTCTTCCGAGGGCATCATCTATCAATACAGCCAGCTCAACGCACCGGATGTGGAGGGCAACGAGGCCTATCAGGCGTTCATCGCGGATAACACGATCCAGATCGATGACGGCACTGACGGGGCGCGCAGTGATTTCGATCCGCTCTTTGAGCCCGATGGCGATCTGCTGGGCGGGGTCGCGGACGGTCCGCGCCACGGGCAGGAGATCGAACCCCTCGTTGGCGTCATGGATTTCGGCTTTGGCGAGTACAAGCTGCGCGTGCCGCAATCGGGCGAATTCGAGGCCATCGAGGACAGCAACCCGCGCCCCGAAGGTCCCGAGGATGTGGGTGGCAGCCTCAAGGTCGTCAGCTTCAACGTGCTGAACTACTTCACCACGCTGGACGGTCAGACCGACAATGGCAGCAACCCGCGCGGCGCTGACAGCCCCGAAGAGCTGGAGCGGCAGGCCGAGAAACTGGTCACCGCCTTCCTCGAGATGGACGCGGATGTCTACGGCCTGATCGAGCTGGAGAATGACTTCGCCGGCAACCCGACGGACCCCGCCGATGTCACCGCGATCCAGGATCTGGTGAACCGGATCAATGCGGAGCTCGGCTCCGAGGTCTATGCCGTGGTTGATCCGGGGCAGGAGTTTGTCGGCACGGACGCGATTGCCGTGGGCTTCATCTACAACACCAATACGGTGGAGCTGGTGGGCGATGCCGCCATTCTCGACACCCAGGCTTTCCTCGACCCGCTGGACGATGGCGATGACAGCAATGGCGACGAGACCCCGGGCGGCGACAGCTTCAACCGGGCCGCCGTGGCCCAGACCTTTGTCGAGATCGAAAGCGGTGGCGAGTTCACCGCCGTGGTCAATCACTTCAAATCCAAGGGCTCGCTGACCGGCGCGGCCGAGGATGCGGATCAGGGGGATGGTGCGGGCAACAACAACGCCACGCGGGCCGCGGCGGCGGCGGAGCTCGCGGCCTGGCTCGAGACCAACCCGACCGGATCGGATGATCCGGATGTGGTGATCCTCGGGGACCTCAACTCCTATGCCAAGGAAGAGCCGATCCAGATCCTCGAAGAGGCCGGCTATACCAACCTCGTGGCGGATAAGGCAGGCGAGGACACCTATGGCTACCGCTTCAGCGGTGCAGTGGGCACCCTCGACTATGCCATGGGCTCCGAGAGCCTGACAGAGCAGGTCACCGGTGCTACCGAGTGGAACATCAATTCCGACGAGTTCGTGGTCTATGACTACAACGAGGAATCGACCTTCGGCTCGCCAACCCTGCGCCCCGAGGATCAGGCTTTGTTCGACGGGTCCAACCCGGCGCGCAACTCGGACCATGACCCGGTGATCATCGGGCTCGATCTGGACAGTGACCGGATCAACGAGATCGTCGGCAATGTGCGCATTAACGTCCTGCGCGGCACCGACGAGGATGACCGGATCGACGGCAAGGGCGGCATCATCGACATCGTGACCGGCAATGGCGGCGATGACGTCTTCGTCTTCACCGATGAAGAGGGTCTGAACAACCGCCTGCGCATCACCGACTACACCGCCGGTGAGGATGTGATCGATCTCGGCGGGCTCGAGATTCGCGAGATCACCGAGGGCGCGCGGGGCACCACGATTCGCCTCGAGACCGACACGGTGGACCTGATCCGGGTGGTCGGCATCACCGATGCGGATGATATTGCCTTCATCTGAGGGCACATCTGTCCGGGAAAGGGGCCGCATCCGTGGCCCCTTTTCGATGTCTGATGCCGAGGAGGGCACCGCATGAAGCTGCATGACGTTACGGAAACACTCGATGCCGAAAACGCCAACCTGTCCGGATCGCGGTTCAACAACGCCAACATGTCGGGGTGCAGCTTCAACCAGATCGAATTCTCCGGCGCGCGGTTCAATGACAGCAACATGACCGGCTGGGTCATCAATGACGTGAACCTGTCCGGGGCGCAGATCGAAAATGCGAACCTGTCGGGGCTGGCGATCTCTGAGTGTCGGCTGACCGGCGCGACCATCGACGGGATCCCGGTGGAGGATCTTCTGGCGGCCTACCGCGCCCGTGAGGGCGGCGCGACCTGAGAGCGGCCGAGACCGCACCGTCTCGGGATTTGCGGTTTTAAGCTTTGCAGGACCGGGGGGAGCCCCTACCTTTAAGCCATCAAGGAGGACGCCATGCCCATTCCCGTTGTTCCGATTGCCAGCGCGGTCCTGAAATACGGACCGCTTGCGGCGGCCGCTCTGGCCACCGTCGCCTATGCTCGTGCCAAGCCACGGGCGGTTAACCAGACCGCCGAGGACCTGATGGATGATGTCTCGGACGGGATGGAATTCACCCGCGCCCCGGACGGGCACCAGGTCAATGGAACGGGCCGCTATCGCCGCGCCGTGCGGATGCCGAACGGCACCGGGGTCGAGCTAGACATGAGCCTGCTGGGCCGCGTCCGCTTGCGGCGGATCTGAGGATGGAGCTGCTCGGCGCGACCGCCTCGCCCTTTGTCCGCAAGGTCCGCACGTTGCTTGAGGTGACAGGCTACGCAGATGAGGTGACCTTCACACCCGTCACGGCAGCCGCGGTGGGGCAGGCCGACACGACCCTCACGGCGGCGAACCCGCTGGGCAAGATCCCGGTGCTGCTGCGGGCGGATGGGCCTGCGATTTACGACAGCCGGGTGATCTGCCGCTATCTGGACGCGCGGTTGCAGCTCGACGCCTATCCGGAGGCCCGTCTGTGGGAGGTTCTGACCCTCGAGGCGACGGCGGATGCGCTCATGGAGGCCGGGGTGCTGATGGTCTACGAGGCGCGCTTTCGCCCCGAGGACAAGCAGTTCGACGGCTGGGTCGAAGGGCAGTGGACCAAGATCGACCGGGCGCTGGACGTGATCGAGGCGCGCTGGATGAGCCATTTGAGCGGGCCGATGGATATGAGCCAGATCGCGATTGGCTGTGCGCTGGGCTATCTCGATTTCCGCCACGACGCGCGCAACTGGCGCGGGACGCGACCCGCGCTGTCGGACTGGGCGGACAAGATCCTGGCAACCGAGGCGATGCGCGCCACCATGCCCACGGACTGAGTCGCACGAGACCGGGGGCGCGGGGCGCAAAAACGCGGAGTTTTCCGCAGGGATAGGTCGTGCTGCGCTGCGGCATCTCGCCCGTTAGCGCCCCCATTTCCCCGTCAGCGTTAAGAAGTTTGCAGACTGCGACAAAACTGCGCTCCTATGTCCCCTCGACGGTCCGGGCAACCCCCCTATAACCCCAATGGAGTTGGGCCTGCCTTGCAGGTTCCGCGTCATCGCTGGCGCCTATTTGCGCCCGGAGTAAGGAGAACCCACGTGTCCCACGCAGAGGATCAGACCGGCACACGCCGCGACTTTCTGTACTATGCCACGGCCGGCGCAGGTGTCGTCACCACGGGTGCCGCTGTTTGGCCGCTTGTGAATCAAATGAACCCGTCTGCCGACGTGCAGGCCCTCAGCTCCATCCGGGTGGATGTGGGCGATGTGCAGCCTGGCACTCAGATCACGGTGAAATGGCTCGGCAAGCCCGTTTTCATCCGTCGCCGGACGGAAGAAGAGATCGCCGCGGCGCGGGATGTGGATCTGAGCGATCTGCCCGATCCGATTGCACGGAACAACAACCTCGGCGATGTCGAGGCGACCGATGAAAACCGCTCGATGACCACATTTGGCGGTGAGAACACCGGCGAGTGGCTGGTTCAGATGGGCGTCTGCACCCATCTGGGGTGCGTTCCGCTGGGCGATGCGGGCGACTTTGGCGGCTGGTTCTGCCCCTGCCACGGCTCGCACTATGACACCTCCGGCCGGATCCGCCGGGGCCCCGCGCCCGAGAACCTGCCGGTTCCGGTGTCGGAATTCGTCGACGAAACAACCATTAAACTGGGTTAAGGGAGAAGAACGACATGTCTGGCATCCCGCACGACCATTACGAGCCGAAAACCGGCGGTGAGAAGTGGGTTCACTCCCGTCTCCCGGTGATCGGTCTCATCTACGACACCATCATGATCCCCACACCCAAGAACCTGAACTGGATGTGGATCTGGGGCATCGTCCTGACCTTCTGCCTCGCCTTGCAGATCGTCACCGGCATCATCCTTGCGATGCACTACACCCCCCATGTGGATCTGGCCTTCGCCTCTGTTGAGCACATCATGCGCAACGTGAATGGCGGCTATATGCTGCGGTATCTGCACGCGAACGGCGCTTCGCTGTTCTTTGTGGCGGTTTACCTGCACATCTTCCGCGGTCTCTACTACGGCTCCTACAAGGCGCCGCGCGAGATCACCTGGATCATCGGGATGCTGATTTACCTGATGATGATGGGCACGGCCTTCATGGGCTACGTTCTGCCCTGGGGTCAGATGTCCTTCTGGGGCGCGACCGTGATCACCGGCCTCTTCGGCGCCATCCCCTTCGTGGGCGACGCGCTGCAGACCTGGCTGCTGGGTGGGCCCGCCGTGGACAACGCCACGCTGAACCGCTTCTTCTCGCTGCACTACCTGCTGCCCTTCGTGATTGCCGGTCTGGTGATCGTGCATATCTGGGCCTTCCACACCACCGGGAACAACAACCCGACCGGGGTCGAAGTGCGCCGCACCTCGAAGGAAGAAGCCGAGCGGGACACCCTGCCGTTCTGGCCCTACTTCGTGATGAAGGACCTGTTCGCGCTGGCGCTGATCATGGTCGTCTTCTTCGCGATCGTGGGCTTCATGCCGAACTATCTGGGCCACCCGGACAACTATATCGAGGCGAACCCGCTGGCGACGCCTGCGCATATCGTTCCGGAATGGTACTTCCTGCCCTTCTACGCCATCCTGCGCGCCTTCGACACCGAAGTGTGGCTCGTGATTGCGGTGGACTGGATCACCGGTGGTATCGTTGACGCCAAGTTCTTCGGGGTTCTGGCGATGTTCGGGGCGATTGCCGTGATGGCGCTGGCCCCGTGGCTGGACACCTCGTCGGTCCGCTCCGGCAAGTATCGCCCGATGTTCAAGTGGTGGTTCGCGCTGCTGATTGTCGACTTCTTCGTGCTGATGTGGGTGGGCGCAATGCCGGCCGAAGGGATCTATCCCTACATCGCTCTGATCGCGTCGGTCTATTGGTTCGCCTACTTCCTCGTGCTGCTGCCGCTGCTCGGTGTGATCGAGAAACCGACGGCACAGCCCGCCACCATCGAAGACGACTTCAACGCCCATTACGGCAAAGCCGACGACGCCGCAGGTTCCGCACCCGCAGCTTCGCCTGCCGAATAACGGGCGAGAGAAAGGATCACATCATGATCAGGAAACTCGCACTCACCGTTGCGGCGGCGCTCTCCCTCACCGGGGGCGCGGCGCTGGCGGCAGGCGGCGCTGGACATGTGGACGACTACGACTTCTCCTTTGAAGGTCCGTTTGGCACCTATGACCAGATGCAGCTGCAACGCGGTCTGCAGGTCTACACCGAGGTCTGCGCGGCCTGTCACGGCCTGAAGTTCGTGCCCTTGCGGATGCTCGGCGATCAGGGCGGTCCTGCCCTGCCCGAGGATCAGGTGCGCGCCTATGCGGAGTTCTACGAGGTCTTCGACCCGGAGATCGACGATTTCCGCGCAGCGCGTCCCACCGACCACTTCCCGGAGAGCTCTCTGGAAAACGCCCCTGACCTGAGCCTCATGGCAAAGGCCCGGGCCGGCTTCCACGGGCCCTACGGCACCGGTCTGGCACAGCTCTTCAACGGCATGGGTGGCGCGGAATACATCGCCTCCCTGCTGGCGGGATATACCGGCGAAGAGAAAGAGGAAGCGGGCACCGTTCTTTATGAGAACGTGACCTTCCCGGGTGGCTGGATCTCGATGGCACCGCCGCTCTATGGCGATGACGTGGAATTTGCCGACGGCGCCTCCACCGAGCTCGAAGCGATCTCGCAGGACGTGGCGGCCTTCCTCATGTGGACGGCTGAGCCCAAGCAGAACGCACGCAAGCAAACCGGCTTCATCGCGGTCACGTTCCTGATCGTGCTGTCCGTGCTGCTCTACCTGACGAACAAGCGGATCTGGGCGCCGGTCAAGGCCCGCGCCAAGGCATCCCCCGCCGAGTAAGTCAGATCAAAACCGATATAAGCGCGTCCCATCCGGGGCGCGCTTTTCTGTTGTAGACCCCCATCCCCCAATGACCGCTTGAGCGGACCCCGACAGGCCGGTACATGAGGCAGGCCAAGGCTCAGGAGCATACCCCATGTCCATGAACACATTCGGTCACCTCTTCCGCGTCACGACCTGGGGAGAGAGCCACGGACCCGCCCTGGGGGCGACCGTGGATGGCTGCCCTCCGGGCGTGCCGGTCACGCCAGAGGCGCTGCAGGTCTGGCTCGACAAGCGCAAGCCGGGGCAGAACAAATACACCACCCAGCGCCGCGAGCCGGATGCGGTCGAGATCCTCTCGGGTGTCTTCGAGGGGCAGAGCACGGGCACGCCGATCCAGCTGATGATCCGGAACGCGGATCAACGCTCCAAGGATTATGGGGATATCGCCGAGAAGTTCCGCCCGGGCCATGCGGACATCACCTATTGGCAGAAATACGGCATCCGGGATTACCGGGGCGGTGGACGCTCCAGCGCGCGCGAGACCGCCGCGCGGGTCGCTGCGGGCGGCGTGGCCCGTGCCGCGCTTCAGGCGCTGGTCCCGGGGCTGCAGATCACCGGCTACATGACCCAGATGGGCCCGCACGGGATCGACCGGGCGCGCTTTGACTGGGACCAGATCGAGCAGAACCCGTTCTGGACCCCGGACCCGCAAGCGGCGGAGGACTGGGCGGGCTATCTCGACGGGCTGCGGAAATCCGGAAGCTCCGTCGGGGCGGTGATCGAAGTGACGGCGCGCGGCGTACCCGCGGGCCTCGGTGCGCCGATCTATGGCAAGCTCGACACGGATCTCGCCGCGGCGATGATGAGCATCAATGCAGTCAAGGGCGTCGAGATCGGGGAGGGGATGGCCGCAGCCGCCCTGACGGGCGAAGCCAATGCGGATGAGATTTCCATGGGGCCGGACGGCCCGATCTACAGCTCGAACCATGCGGGCGGGATCCTTGGCGGGATCTCTACCGGGCAGGATGTGGTCGTGCGCTTCGCGGTCAAGCCGACCTCATCGATCCTGACCCCGCGCGGCACGATCACCAAATCCGGCACCCCGGCCGAGATCATCACCAAGGGCCGGCACGACCCCTGTGTCGGCATCCGCGCCGTGCCCGTGGGCGAGGCCATGATGGCCTGCGTCCTGCTCGATCACCTGCTGCTCCACCGGGGCCAGGTGGGCGAGGGTCTGCGCGGTCAGATCGGCTGAGCGCGCGCTCAGCCGCCCCGGACCCAGGGGCTGGTGGTCTGGCTCTCGGTAGAGAAGCCGAAATTGTCGAGCACATAGGGTGCGGCGAAGGTGATCACGGCGGTCGCCACGAAGGCCAGCAGCATGGGTTTCATTCTGTCTCTCCCTTGGGTGTTGTATTGGCCTGCAGAAAGGCGATCAGGTCATCGCGATCCTGCGGTTTGGTGATGCGTTGCATGGGCATCTTGGTGCCCGGTGTGTAGTTGTCCGGCCCGAGATCGAAGAGCTTGTCGACCGTTTCGGCGGACCAGACGATGTCCGAATTCTGCAGGCTCTCGGAATAGCTGTAATCGGGCAGCGCCCCGGCCTCGCGCCCGAACAGACCATAGAGCGACGGCCCCGCTCGGCGTTGCCCGTCGGGGGCCAGCGTATGGCAGATCGCGCATTTCCGGTTGAACTGGCGTTCGCCATTCGAGGCGGTCTCGGTGCCGTTCAGGAATTTTTTGCCGCTGACATCCATCTGCGGCGCGTCCGAGGGGCGGTCCGTGGGCCAGCTATAGAGCGCCTCGTCGAGCCCGCCCGCCAGCAGGTTCTCGCCATCGGGCGAGAAGCTCAGCGCCCAGATCGGACCGCGCGTCGTGGCGCGGAAGTCCGAGCCGATGGACCAGTCTGCCGTGTTCAGCAGCGAGATGTAGCCTTCGCCATCGCCCATCGCCAGCAGACTGCCATCGCGCGATTGCGCCAATGCAAGGATCGGACGGCGGCCCAGGGTGATATCGGCGATCTCGGCCCCGCTGGCCAGATCGAGGACCCGGGTGACCCCATCGACGGAGCCATAGGCGAGCCATCCCCCCGCCTCGTTCACGACCATCCGGTTGATCCCGAAGCCGTGGCGCAGCAGGATCCGTTTCTCGGTTCCCTCGACCACGTCCCAGGCGCGCAAGGTCCCGTCGATAGAGGCCGAGAGCAGCGTCGCGCCCCCCTCGATCCAGGCCACGGCGTTTACTCCGGCATCATGCCCGTTCAGCTCGCGGGGTGCGGCCCCGTCGCGGGACCAGAGGGTGATGGTGCCGTCCCAGCTCGCCGAGGCGATGACGCGCCCGTCCGGGCTGACCGCCAAGTCCGACACCTTGCCCAGATGACGCCCGAGCTCTTCGGTCGTGCCCGTCTCGACATCCCAGAGCAGCACGGCGAAGTCGTCCCCCGCAGAGACCAGGGTCTGATCATCGACAAAGGCCACGGTCTTGACCGCCGCCTCGTGGCCATCCAGCCAACGCGGCTCGCGCGCCTGCCAGAGCCCGACCGCGTTGTCGAAGCTGGCCGTGGCAACCGTCCCGGAGGGGGACACCGCCACCCCCATGATCGGGCCGCCATGCCCCTTGAGCGTATAGAATTCCCCGGCCGGGGCGAGGCCCGGCCAGAGTGCGCAACACAGCGCGATCCACAGCCGCATCGGGCTACTCGGCAGGGGCCGCTGACGGGGATTTTGGCGCGGCCGCTTCCTTGGCCTTCACCTCATCCACCCAGAGGGAGTGGTGCTCGCGGGCCCACTGCTCTTCGACCTGGCCGGAGCCCATGGCGTCATAGGCGCCCTCCATCCCGACGGACCCGATATAGATATGGGCGAGGATGATCGCCATCATCACGAAGGCGACGATGGAGTGCCAGAGCTGCGCGTATTGCATCTCTTCGTGGGGGGCGAGCTGCTCCGGCAGGATGCCGAACCCGAGCATTTCCGGGACGCCCGTGCTGTTCAGCACCGCGAAGGTCTTGGCGAACATCGGCATCTCGAAGGGGAACAGCAGCGACAGACCAGAGATCGAGATCGAACCGCCCAGCAGGATCACGGACCAGAAGATCACCTTCTGGCCGGCATTGAACTTCTTGGCGGGCGGGTGAACGCCCTTCTTGAAGATCCCGCCGCCCACGGCGATCCATTTCAGGTCGGTCTTGTTGGGGATGTTCTCTTTGATCCAGAGCACGAGGATCATCAGAATGGCCAGCATGAAGGCCCATGAGATGTTGTTATGCACCCATTTCGAAGCCCCGGCGAGCACGGCAAAACTGTCCTTGCCGAAGACCGGGATCAGGTAGAGCCGCCCAAACAGCGAGACGAGGCCGGTGATCCCCAGCACGATGAAGCTGCCCGCAAGGAGCCAGTGTGCAAAGCGCTCGATCGATGCAAAGCGCTGGATCGTTCGCCCGGTCTTGGTCCCGTCGATGGTGATCCGACCACGCAGCAGAAAGAACAGAGCGAGCGCGCCAAGGGTCCCCAGGAGCAGGTAACCGCCGTATTTCAGAAGGGGGCCCTGACGGAATTCCAGCCACCACATGCCGCGATCCTGGATCAGGACGCCCGTGGCCGGGCCCCGGGCCGAAACGGTCACATCCGCCGTGCCGTAGCGCAGGGCGAGATACACATCGCTATCTGACGCCCCGCCCAGCGTGCCCAGCTGCGCGGCCATGTCGGCGGCATTGTTGCCCGTGCTGTCCAATCGGTAGGAAAGGTCGACATTCTCGCCGCGTTGCCGGGCCAGAATGTCTTCCAGCGTGGGGGCGCCGCCCGTGGAGGAGCGGTCCGGCTCGGTTGCGGTTGGGGTGTCCTGGGCTGGTGCCATGCTAACAAGGGTCAGCGACAGCACGAGCGCAAGCAAGCTGCGTAAAATCATCGTGGCCTCCCATTTTGATGCGGTTCTAAGCCGCAAATATGTACTGAAGAGTAGGTTTTTTGAGCCGACTGTCCATCGAATTCCGGTCGCGACTATAGGCGCTCGGGCTGGGGGGCGTTAGGGGGCAGCGGCCGCGAAAGACGCGACTTTGGTGCCGGGTTAGTCGCGCATGGAATCCTTGATCCGCACGACTTCCTTATAGGCGGTGGCGGCCTTCTGGAATTCACCGCGGGCCTCGTGAAACTGGGCGAGGGCCTCGGTGAAGCGCGCGACCCAGATCGGATAGCCGATGCTTTGCGCGATACGCTGACCCTCGGTGAGGGCTGCGCTGGCGTAGTCCATCTCGCCGCGCTTGTGCTGTGCGATGCCAAGCTGGTGCAAAAGCTGACAGATGGCACGCTGATCGCCGTCGGTCCGCGCAACATCGAGCCCCTCTTCGAGATGGGGCAGGGCCTCCACCGGGCGATCCAGGGCGATATAGGCGGCGCTCAGGACCTCGTGGGTATAGGGCAGGATCACGCGGCTCTTGAACTGCCTTGCAAGCGCAAGCGCCTGCTCGGCGCGGGCGGCGGCCTCGTCGTATTGCGTCTCGTAATGCAGGGCGCGGGCGTAGTTATGTTCTACCCGGGCGCGCTCGGCGCCCTTGGCAAGGTTCAGAGCATTCTCCAGCGCGTGCCGGGATTCCTCCACCCGCCCGCGATAGCGTTGAATGGTCGATTGCGTGATGTAGAGATCCACCATGGTTTCGTCCGGGATCGTGTCATCCACGAGCTCGAACCCCCTGCGCACCATCCGGCTCGCGAAATCCCTGCGCCCGGCGCTGTAATGGACGACGCCGAGCAGGGAGAAGACATCCACCAGAAGATGCTTTGCGATCTGCCGGTCCATTCCCTGCTTGGCCTGCAGGCAGTAGGAGGCGGTCTTCTCGAAATCCCCGCGCCACTTGGCCTGCCATGCCAGCGTGCGCAACGCGCTGCACCGGGCGAGCAGGTCACCGCTCGTCTGTTGCTCAACGAGCGCCAGCGCCTGACGCGCCAGCTCCTCGCTGCGCACGCGGTCTGTCCATCTGCATTCCCAGGCGAGCCGGGTCAGCAATCTGGGATCGGGTACGCGTGCCTCAGAGGGCACACGATCGGTGCGTTGCATAGGGACCTATTTTCGGTACGGTGTTCTCCTATGACAATAATGAAGCAATCCGCGAAAAATCCATTGAAAAAATCAAATACTGCCAGAGATTTTTTTCATGAATGCGATCGGCATTTTAGGAATCCGACGCTGCGGCGGCCTTGAGTACCCGCGTCCACTGCTTGTCATACAGGAAAAGCCAGTCCTGCGGTGAGCTGCGCAGGAAGGTTTCGAGCCCGGATGCGATATCCTGTGTCGTGGTCTCGATGCTCTGCGGTATGAGGGGGTCCGCAAGCTCCAGCGAGATGGTGGTCTCGGTCTGCACGGCCATGGCCGGCAGGATCGGGCTCTTGAGCTTGCCGGCAAACCGCGCAGGCCACCCTGCCATGCTTACGGGCTGGCCGAAAACCTCCACGCGCACCCGATCGCGGGTCTTGTCATAGGACACCCCATCCGGGGGTGGGCGCTGGATCCGGTCGACAACACCGACCACAAGCATCCCTGATTTCAATGCCTTGAGGACTGCCCGCGCGACCGATGCCTCGGGCGTGCGGCGCACGTCGATGCAGTCGCATCCCAGATGGACATAGTAGCTGTGCTGGGTCTCGGCGCGCGCGTCCTTCTTGCTCTCGCGTACGAGCATCAGGGTGGGATAGCGTGCCGCGAGCCCCCGAACCATCGCGATCGAGGCCTGACAATGGGGCATGACCAGCACCGCGCCCCGCCCTTGGGCGAGGGCAGCGTCCAGCTTGGCGGCCTCGGGGATCTTGAGCATCGCGTCGAGCGCCTCGGTCTCGCCATTGCGCAGCATCTCCATCCGTTCGAGACCCAGCTGCATGCGGTTGACCCAGGCGTGGTGCATCGCGGTGGGGTTCGGATTGCCGAGGATCCGGGCCAACGCGGTGTTGGTGGGTTTCATCGGGGCCCCGGGCAGGTGGTAGGCGATCCGCAACATCAACCCGAACCCGCCATAGCCCGCCCGTTCGACCCAATGGGGCGCGTTGCGCATCCGGCGCAATCCGCCATCGAAGAGAAACCAGATCCGGTCTTTGAAACGGGTAAAACTCAGTGCCACGGAGAAAGTCCTGCGTCGGGGGCCGCTCTAGATGTGGCCTGCCGCGCGCGGGCTGTAAAGCCCCGCATTGGCCAAAGAAAAACGCCCCGGGCGGTGAGCCCGGGGCGTTCATCAGATCGTGATCAGAGGGGCGTCAGCCGCCCTTCTGCTCATAGGCCGTGCCCCAGCCCCAGGCGCCGGAGCCGAAGCCACGGGCCACCACGCGCTCGCGGTAGATGCCCGAGACGACGTCGCCGTCACCGGCCAGCAGCGCCTTGGTGGAGCACATCTCGGCGCAGATCGGCAGCTTGCCTTCCGCGACGCGGTTGCGCCCATACTTGGCGAACTCGGCGGTGGAGTGGGTTTCTTCCGGTCCACCGGCGCAGAAGGTGCACTTGTCCATCTTGCCGCGGGATCCGAAATTGCCCGCCTGCGGGTACTGCGGCGCGCCGAAGGGGCACGCGTAGAAGCAGTAGCCGCAGCCGATGCACAGATCCTTGGAGTGCAGCACCACACCGTCATCGGTCTGGTAGAAGCAATCCACAGGGCACACGGCCATGCAGGGCGCGTCGGAACAGTGCATGCAGGCCACGGAGATCGACCGTTCGCCGGGCTGACCATCATTGATGGTCACCACGCGGCGACGATTGATGCCCCAGGGCACCTCGTGCTCGTTCTTACACGCTGTGACGCAGGCATTACACTCAATGCAGCGTTCAGCGTCGCAAAGGAACTTTGCTCTTGCCATAGGTCGCTCTCCTTACGCCGACCAGATTTTGCAGAGAGTGGCTTTCGTCTCTTGCATCTGGGTTACGCTGTCATAGCCATAGGTTTGGGCGGTGTTGGTGCTTTCCCCAAGGACATAGGGGTCCGCGCCATCGGGGTATTTGGACCGCAGGTCCTCGCCCTCGAGATGCCCGCCGAAGTGGAAGGGCATGAACGCCACACCGGAGCCGACCCGTTCGGTGACCATGGCCATAACCTTGACCTTGCCGCCCTCGGGGCCTTCGACCCAGACCTGTGCCCCGTCCCGAATGCCGAGATTGTTGGCATCGCGCGGGTTGATCTCGACGAACATGTCCTGCTGAAGCTCGGCAAGCCAGGGGTTCGACCGGGTCTCGTCACCGCCACCCTCATATTCGACCAGACGGCCGGAGGTGAGGATGATCGGATAGTCCTTGGAGTAGTCGTTCTTCTGGATCGACGCGTACATGGTGGGCAGACGGTAGAATTTCCGGTCCTCATAGGTCGGATAATCCGCCACCAGGTCACGACGGTTGGTGTAGAGCGGCTCGCGGTGCACCGGCACCGGATCCGGGAAGGTCCAGACGACCGCACGGGCTTTGGCGTTCCCGAAGGGCGCACACTCATGCTTGATCGCGACCCGCTGGATGCCGCCCGACAGGTCGGTTTTCCAGTTCACCTTGGCCACCTTGTCGTCGTAGTCGGACGGGAAGGGCGACATGCCCGCCTCGCCCACTTCGGCGGTGTAGTCGGCAAAGCCTTCGACGCCCGCAGCCTTGGCGATATACGCCCGCTCGTTGGGTGTCAGGTCACCATCCCAGCCCAAGTCCTTGAGCATCTGATAGGTGAACTCGGGATATCCGTCCTGGATCTCCGAGCCCGCCGAGTAGACGCCTTCGGCCAGCAGGTTGTCGCCATCCCGCTCGACGCCGAACCGGGCGCGGAAGGTCAGACCCCCCTCGGAAACCGGCTTGGACATGTCATAGAGGTTCGGGGTGCCCGGATGCTTCATCTCCGGCGTGCCCCAGCATGGCCACGGCATACCGTAGTAATCGCCATCCGCTGGACCACCCACAGCCTGCAGCGTCGTCTTGTCGAACGTATGCTGGTTGGCCATATGCAGCTTGATCCGCTCCGGCGACTGGCCCGTGTAGCCCACGGTCCACATGCCTGCGTTGAACTCGCGCGTGACACTCTCGATGTTCGGCGTGTTCTCGTCGTCCATCTCGATATTGCGGAAGAACCGGTCGGCGAAGCCGAACTTGTTCGCGAAGAGGCCGATGATCTCGTGATCGGTCTTGGACTCAAAGAGCGGGTCCATGATCTTGTCACGCCACTGGATCGACCGGTTGGACGCGGTGACCGAGCCATAGGTCTCGAACTGCGTGGCTGCCGGCAGCAAGTACACGCCATCCTCGCGATCATGCAGAACTGCAGAGACCGTCGGGAACGGGTCCACCACGACAAGCATGTCGAGTTTCTCCATCGCCGTCTTCATCTCTTTCATACGGGTCTGGGAGTTCGGGGCGTGGCCCCAGAGCACCATGGCCCGCACGTTGTTCGGCTGATCCATGTTCTCGGGATCTTCAAGGATACCGTCGATCCAGCGGGACACCGGAATGCCCGTCAGGTTCATCAGGTTCTTGTCCTTGCCATCGGCCGCCTTGACCGTCTGGAACTGACCCTTGAGCCAATCGATATCCTCGCCCCAGACCCGTGCCCAATGGGCCCAGGAACCGGCTGCAAGGCCGTAATAGCCCGGCAGGGTGTGGCTGAGAACGCCGAGATCCGTCGCGCCCTGCACGTTGTCGTGGCCGCGGAAGATGTTGGTGCCGCCACCGGAGGTGCCCATGTTGCCCAGCGCAAGCTGGAGCACGCAATAGGCGCGGGTGTTGTTGTTACCCGTGGTGTGCTGGGTCCCCCCCATGCACCAGATCACGGTGCCGGGACGGTTATTGGCCAGGGTCCGGGCCACGCGCTGCAGCTGGCTGCCGGGCACGTCAGTGACACGCTCGACTTCCTCGGGCGTCCACTTGGCCACTTCTTCCTTGATCTGGTCCATCCCCCAGACGCGGGTGCGGATGAACTCTTTGTCCTCCCAGCCGTTCTCGAAGATATGCCACAGGATACCCCAGACGAGCGCCACGTCCGAACCGGGACGCATGCGGACATACTCGTCGGCATGGGCCGCGGTGCGCGTGAAGCGCGGGTCGCAGACGATGACGGGGGCGTTGTTCTGCTCCTTGGCCTTCAAAAGGTGCAACAGCGAGACGGGGTGCGCCTCGGCAGGGTTGCCGCCGATGATGAAGATGGCCTTGGACTTGTGGATGTCGTTGTAGCTGTTGGTCATGGCGCCGTAGCCCCATGTGTTCGCAACACCCGCAACGGTGGTGGAGTGACAGATCCGCGCCTGGTGATCCACGTTGTTCGTGCCCCAGTAGGCCGCGAACTTGCGGAACAGGTACGCCTGTTCGTTGTTATGCTTGGCCGAGCCGAGCCAGTAGACGCTGTCCGGACCGCTTTCGTCCCGGATCTGCATCATGCCGTCGCCGATCTCGTTGATCGCCTGTTCCCAGCTGATGCGCTTCCACTCACCACCCTCTTTTTTCATCGGGTACTTGAGGCGGCGCTCGCCATGGGCGTGCTCGCGCACCGCGGCGCCCTTGGCGCAGTGGGCCCCGAGGTTGAACGGGCTGTCCCAGCCGGGTTCCTGACCCGTCCAGACACCGTTCTGCACTTCGGCGATCACGGTACAGCCGACCGAGCAGTGGGTGCAGACGGACTTGACGGTCTCGACGGCCCCTTTCACGGCGGTAGCTGCATCTGCTTTCGTTACTGTCCCTCCGGTTGCGCCGATCGCAGCGAGGCCACCAATGGCCAGGCCGGATGTGCGCAGGAAGCTACGTCTGTCGACGGTCTTCTCCGCGAGGTTTGACAGGAGCGTCGTCCGCTGGGGGCGTCGCGCAACCCCGTTGGTCTTTTTCCTGAGCATTTTCGTTCTCCTTGCTCGCGCCACGCGGTCTGCACGTGAGCTTGCTTGGGTTGGCTTTGGCTCCAGTCAGTCGGGCGTCACGCAACCAGTCGCTGGAACGGTTTTTGGCCTCCGACCGAGAAACCCCGGGCGGCAGCAGATGTCGCGCCTAGAAGCGCGCGCTGTCGAGATAGGCGCGGGTATGCGCCGTATCGCGCAGGCCTTCGCCAGCAGCGTCGGGCGTTGCCGCCTCGGCGGCATCGGGCGCGAGCGCCACGGCAGCCGCAGCAGCGGGAACCGAGGTCGACGCGAGCTTCAGGAAGTCGCGGCGGCTGGCGGTTTCGCCGGCTTTGCTTTGCTTGGACATGTGTCTCCTCCGTGTGTCCTGGCTGGGGTGACGGCCCCGGCTGGGTGGTCTGGCTTGGGCAATCGCCCTGGCTGGGAGCCTTGTCAGTCGCTCGTCATGCGAAAGGCTTCGGATTCGATGGCCATGAAGGCCTTGCCGGTGGCGCCGACGGCGGCATAGAGCACCGAGTTCTTGGCAGCCTCGAGATCGGCAAAGAAATGACCGGCCCAGAGGCCGATATGCTTGTTATAAAACTCTTTTTGTTTCGTCACCGGGGCCGGTTCGCCGAAGCGTCCGGTGATCAGCCCGGCCATGATCTCCATCATGGAGGCGATGTTGTCCTCGGGTTCGTAAACATTCGGTGCACGGGTGATCTGAAGCGCCGCCATGTCCCCGCGCAGGGTCGCCAGCGGCTTTTCATTCAGGAACCCGGTCAGGTAGTAGCTCGCATAGGGCAGAAGCTCGCCGCGCCCGAGCCCGATGAACAGGGCGTTGAACTCGCTCTCGACCGCGCGGGCCGAGGTGACCTTGGCGATCCGCGACAGGGCCCCGATCGCCTGACCGAGCTCGCTGTCATCCCCTGACAGGCTCGCGGCCTGCTTGAGTAGCGCGGCATTGGGCGGGCCTGCCAGCAACACTCCGAGAAAGTCGTAGAGATCCGCGCGCAGCTTGTCTTCTTCGGCAATCTGCAGGCTCTGGGCAGTGGCGGTCATCGGTGTCCTCTCGGCGTCATCTGTCATGTCTTGCTCTCTGCGCTCACGTATCAAACTGAAAACGCAGACGCCGCCGCGAGGGCGGTGTTTCTGTCGATGAAGTCACGCCGGGATCCGTGTCTGTCCCGGCAACTGTATCAGCAGGTTCCGAAGGGGCCTCTGCGACGAAGGTCGTAGAGGCGGTCGTTTCGGTCTCGGAATCAGGGGTTTCCGCAGGGATCGCCTGCGACATTTCCACCGGTGGGGGCGCCTCGGCCTCTGCCTCCGGGTCGATCTCGCCATTGGCGATGGCCTCTTTGCGAGCCATTTCCTCGACATGTTTCAGCATGCCCTTGCCGACCTGATAGGCGGTCTGCATGTTCTCGACGACCATCGCGCTGTCGGTGAAATCCTCACCGTAATCCAGCAGCCCGTCCACATTGGCCAGAAGCGGGTTGCTCAGCCAAAGCTTGCGCAGGGCGCGGCGGCGGATCCGGTCCGGCACGGCCGACTGCATGAAGGCCGAGAAGTCATCGCCGGGCTGCAGGGTGTCCGGATCCGGCAGGCCAAGCTCTTGCAGGACGACCTCATCGGGCTGCTCTTCCATCGCGGCCTTTTCGGCGGCGCGCTCGGAGCGGAGTTCCTCCGCGACCTCGGCCTCGGTCTCGGCGGCAACGCGGGCCTTGCGCCGCGACCAGAAATCCCCGGTATCGCTCAATGGACCCGCCCGGCCCGGCGGGGCGCGCGGTAGACATCCGAGAGCTGCTGGATCCGGGAATCGCCCTTGCCATCCTCGCTCAGGTCGATGCGCTTCTTGTCCCGGCGGCGCTTCACGAAGACCTCGTCCTCGTGATGGGCGCTGATAAAGTCGCGGATCATGGCGATCAGGGCAGGCGGGGTCGGAACCCGCTCGACAATCTCTTCGCCGCTATCGGTGTAATCCTGAGCCTCGTAGGGCGAGGCGGTCACGAGCAGCAGGTCAAGCTCATGCTCGGCCTCGGGATCCTCGGTCGCGCGCATGATCACATAAATCGACGGCTCGTCCACATTCAGGCCGGTCTGATACGCTTCGGTGTCCGTGCGCCACAGCTCAAGCGGCAGGGTGGCGGCATGATACTCGACACTCTCGCCTTCGCGGCGCATCTCGCGCCAGTCGGCCTCCGGCGCACCGGGCAGCACGGCAACAGCGCGCCAGGACCACTTGGCCCACCGGGTGACCCCCGGCACTCGCCGTACAACCACTCCGAGGGGAATGGTGAGCGATCGCTCCGATGTGTCCATGAGTCCTCCCGACTCCGAGGGCGTTTTCTTGTTGCGGTTTTTCTGCGCCCTCGCCTCTAGGATGAAACGATTTCGGGGCAACTGCAAAGCAAAAAACCGGCACCGCGACCTCGCGGAGGCCAGGGCGCGCAGGACTTTGGTCGATGTTTTTGCGCAAGAAACTGGTTTTGCTGGAAAAGATGATTGTTGTATATGGGTTTAATGCGCGGCGCTGACAGCGACCCGGCTGCGTGCTGTTTGCATTGTGCAAAGGTCTCGGTCCGATTCGCCTTTACCATCCCGGGAATTCGTGACTTTGTGAGGCCGTTCGAGCCGCCAAACCGGGCGCGCTCGCGGGAGGAGGGGGAAGGCGGCATGCCCAAGACGCTGTTATTATGCGATTGTCTCGGCACGCAAACGGTGGATGCCGATGCGCTCTCCGAGGCGACCGGGATGGCCTGCAGCAAGGTGCATACCGGGCTCTGCATGCATCAGACGGAGGCTCTGGCCACCGCGATTGCCACCGGTGAGACGGCTGTGGCCTGCGCCCAGGAGACCCAGCTTTTCGAGGAACTGGCCGAGGATCTGGGGGTCGAGGCCCCTCTGACCTTCGATCTGCGGGACCGTGCGGGTTGGTCTGAGCAGGGCTCGGAGGCTGGCCCCAAGATGGCCGCGCTGGTCGCGGATGCGTTGATCGAAGCCCCGGCGACCCCGGCTGTAGATATCTCGAGTGCGGGCCAATGTCTGATCCTCGGTCGCCCGGAGGTTGCGCTGGCCGCAGCCGAGCAATTGGCCGAGCATCTGAGTGTCACGGTCCTGCTGGAGACGGCTGAGGATCTGCCGCTGCATCGGGGCTTTGATGTTGTCGTTGGCAAGCTGCGCAATGCGACGGGCTCGCTGGGTCAGTTCGCGATCACGCTGGATGCCCTGCAACAGGTGCAGCCAGGCGGGCGCGGGGCCTTTGCCCTGACACCACCGCAAGACGGGGCGCGCACCGAGTGCGATCTGGTCCTCGATCTGCGCGGCGGTGCGCCGCTCTTTCCTGCGCCGGAAAAGCGCGACGGCTATCTGCGCGCGGATCCAGGCGCGCCGAACCTGGTGGCGGGGGCCGTGCTGGCCGCGAGCCACATGGTCGGAACTTACGAAAAGCCGCTCCATGTCGGGCTGAGCCAACCGCTCTGCGCCCATTCCCGCGCCGGGCAGGAGGCGTGCCGCAACTGTCTCGACATTTGCCCCACGGGCGCAATCAGCCCCGATGGCGATCACGTCACCATTGATCCGATGATCTGCGCGGGCTGCGGGGCCTGTGCTGCGCTCTGCCCCTCCGGCGCAATCACGGCGCAGGATCCGCCGGTGCCGTACCTGATGCGGCGCGTGGGGGCGATGGTGCAGGCCTATACCAAGGCGGGCGGAACCGCGCCGCGGCTTCTGGTCCATGATGCCGGGCACGGGGCCGAGATGATCGCGCTCTCGGCGCGGTTCGGACGCGGGTTGCCTGCGGATGTAATCCCGATGTCGCTGGAAAAGGTGTCGGGCTTTGGCCATGCCGAAGCGCTTGGCGCGCTGGCCAGCGGTTTCGCGGCGGTCGATGTCCTGATCGCCCCGACAACCGAACGGGAGGCACTGGATCGCGAGGTGGCGTTGGCCAATGCGCTGAGCGACACGCCGCGGATGGGGCTGATCGATGTGGCCGATCCGGATGCGTTGTCCGATCACCTCTATGGCGCCGATGTCGCCGCCAACGCGGTCCAGCCGGTCCTGCCCATGGGCGACCGGCGGCAGATCACGCGGCTCGCGGCCAAGGCCTTGCACGGATCCGAGAGCGATGCGGTCCTGCCCCTGCCGGAGAACGCACCTTACGGGGCCGTGCTGGTCGATACCGACAGCTGCACCCTTTGCCTGTCTTGTGTCTCGCTCTGCCCCTCGGGGGCGCTGACGGATAATCCGGACATGCCGCAGCTCAAGTTTCAGGAGGATGCCTGCCTGCAATGCGGTCTCTGCGCCAATATCTGCCCGGAAAAGGCGATCACATTGGAGCCGCAGTTCAATCTGGGCGACAGCGCCCTGAGCGAAGTGGTCAAGCATGAAGAAGAGCCCGCCGCCTGCATCGAATGCGGTGCGCTTTTCGGGGTGAAATCGACCATCGAGAAGATCGTCGAGAAGCTCGAGGGCAAGCACCACATGTTCGCCAACTCAGACGCCGCGAAGATGATCCGGATGTGCGATGACTGCCGGGTCAATGCCCAGTTCCACAGTCAGAACAATCCCTTCGCGGGTAATGAACGCCCCAAGCCCCGGACCACGGCTGACTATTACAGCGACCGCAAGGATCACTGATGCCGGATCGGAGCCCCCAGATCGGCTGGCGCCATGGTGGCGACATAAGCCAGGATCTCGTCGAGCTCCTCGAGGGTCATGCTCAGCGGGTGGATCGGCGAGGGCAGGCCCGGATCGAAGGGCGCGGTGACCTCCGCAATCTGGGTGAAAGCCGGGTGCGGGTTGAGGACATAGAAGGTCTCGAACCGCTCTTGCCAGTTGGGGAAGCTCCGCAGGAGGCCAAAGGACGGCGTGGAGCCGATGCTGTTATGGCGGTTTTGCGGCCCGATCACGTGGCAACGCCCGCAATGGACCAGCGACAGGCTGATCCCCTCGGTCGTGTCGCGGCTCAGATCACGGGCCACGACCTCAACTGGGCGGTCCGCGGCGGCGGTGAACCCCGCGCGCCCCTCGGGCGCAAAGCTCGCAATCGTGCGCTTTCCGACATCGGATGTCAGCCAATCCGCAAACCGCGCCGCGTTTGCATCACCTTCGGGGACCGACAGGGACCAGACCTCATCGCCCGAGGCGATCACGTCTTGCGCGCCCGCCGCCCCGCCGGGCACAAGCTGCGCCGCGCCCGTCTCGGCGGTCTCGGACAGGGTCACGCGGGTGTTGGTTTTCATGGAAAACCGCGGCAGCAGAAACTTGATCAGACCGGCCTCGACCAGTGCCGGATCCGCATGGAGCGTGAACCGCTTCTCTTGGGCGCTGGCGCTTGCCGCCGCCCCAACTATCCAGAACAAAAGCACAAAACACCGTGCTTGTGTGCGGGTCAGCATCCGGAACCTCCCGTTATGGCTGCGCGGAGTGCCAGCCTAGACGGGCACTGAGCGATCCGTCAACAACAGGGCCGTCACCGGCCAAAGCAAAGGACCGAAGCCATGAGCGATGACTTCAACATGACGATGCGCAAGTTTCTCAAACAGGTGGGCGTGACCTCGCAGCAGGCCATCGAGGAGGCGATGCGCAACGCCGAAGACACCGCTGGCAAAAGCTTCGAGGCCAAGATGGTCCTGACGATCGAAGGCGTCGACCTAGAACATACGGTGACGGGCACAATCGAAGGACCGAGCACATGACACTGACACGGGATGATGTTCTGGACACGCTCAAGCAGGTCAAGGATCCGCTGGGCGGTGGCGATCTGGTCTCGGCTGGCATGGTGCGCGCGCTGACCGTGGATAGCGGGGCGGTCCGCTTCGTGATCGAGGTGGATCCCAAACGCGCCGCCGAGATCGAACCCGCACGGCTCGAGGCGGAAGAGAAGCTCAAGGCGCTGGCCGGGGTTGCCAGTGTCTCGGCGGTGATGACGGCCCATTCCGCGCCCGCCGCGCCGCCGGACCTCAAGCCGCGCAATGCCGCCAAGGCCTCCGAGCCGAAGGGCCCGCAGAAGATCCCCGGGATCGACCGGATTGTCGCCATCGCGAGCGGCAAGGGCGGGGTGGGCAAATCCACCGTGGCCGCCAATCTCGCCACGGCGCTGGCCGCCGAAGGGCGGCGGGTCGGGTTGCTGGATGCCGATGTCTACGGACCCAGCCAGCCGCGTATGCTGGGGGTCTCCGGCCGCCCGGCAAGCCCGGATGGCAAGACGATCCTGCCCATGCGGAACCATGGCGTCACGATGATGTCGCTGGGTCTGATGATGGGCGAGGACGAGGCCGTGGTCTGGCGCGGACCAATGTTGATGGGGGCGTTGCAGCAGATGCTGAGCCAAGTGCAGTGGGGTGCGCTCGACGTGCTTCTGGTGGATCTGCCGCCCGGGACCGGGGACGTGCAGATGACCTTGGCCCAGAAGGCCGATGTCACCGGGGCAATCGTCGTCTCGACGCCGCAGGACATCGCCCTGCTCGATGCCCGCAAGGGGATCGATATGTTCAACAAGTTGGGCACGCCGATCCTCGGGATGATAGAGAATATGAGCACACATATCTGCTCGAAATGCGGCCATGAAGAGCATGTCTTCGGCCATGGCGGTGTCGGTGCCGAGGCTGCCAAGCTGGGCGTGCCGGTCATGGCAGAGATCCCGCTGGATATGTCGATCCGCATGGCTGCCGATGGTGGCGCGCCGATCGTTGTCTCGACCCCCCACGGGCCCCAGGCCGAAGCCTTTCGCAAGGTGGCACGCCAGTTGATCGCAGACGGAAACGCATGAACGCGCCGACGCCCAGCTTCCCGCCGCTCTTTGTCGGCATGCCTGTCGCCGCGCAGGCCGACCCGTTTGCCAAGGCGATTGCCGAGGCGACCTTGGGCTGCGACTCCGGTCTTATCGTCTATGCCGAGGGCAGTGACCGGCTGCGGGCGGCGATCGTCTTTGCGCCTGAGAGCTCGCTGGATCAGGCGATGGCGATCCTTCCGGCCTGCGGGGTCGGGTTTCAGAACGCGCTGGGGGCCCTTGCCCCCCCTGAGGTCGCGGTCCACCTGGACTGGGATGGCCGCCTCTTCGTGAATGGTGCGCGCTGCGGCGGGTTGCAGGTGGCCGCGTCCCATCAGGAGGGCGATGCGGAACCGGACTGGATCGTGGTCGGCCTCGAAATCCCCTTTCTGCCTGAGAACCCGGATTCGCCCGGCGCCACGCCGGATTCCACCTCGCTCTATGAGGAAGGCTGCGCCGAGGTCGATCAGACCCTCTTGCTGGAGGCGTGGGCCCGGCACACGTTGGTCTGGATCAGCCGCCTTGAGGAGGATGGCGTGCGCGCCCTGCATGGGGAATGGCGGGGGCTTGCGCGCAATCTCGGCGAGGATGTGACCGTCCATCTGGGCGATGCCGCCCATGAGGGCACCTTTCTGGGTGTCGATGAGCATTTCGGAATGCTGCTGCGGGTCGGAGATGTCACCACATCTCTGCCTTTGCGCAGCATCCTTTCCACAGGAGACGCCCCGTGAAACTGGCCAGAGCGATCCATTTCGATGAGAGCGACCAGCGTGTCTATCACTCCCCCGCGCGCACCGGCGAATGGTGTCTGAGCGGCGGGTTCGAATTCTCGAACTGGGGTGAAGCGGATCTGGTAGGCAAGGCGCGGCAGGCCTTTGCCAATGGCTGGCTGGGGCTCGAGACCTTTGGGCGGGTGACCTTCGTGGCCGTCACGCAGGTCGAGCAGGCCGAGATCGACGGGCTCGAGACGGCGCTCGCCCAGCACTTCGTGGACCTCTATGGCGCGCCTTCTTTCGAAGTAGCGCGCAGCGTGGCGGCCGAAGAGATCGCGCAGATGATCGAGCTTTGCGAAGATCACGACCCCAACACGTTGTTGACCGTCGCGCGGGACCTCAGCGAGAGCGGCGTGCGCGAAGCCTATCGGGTGATCAAACCGGATGCGGCCGGTCTCGATCAGTTTGCAATCCACGGATCTCTCGACGATTGATTATGCTGCGGCGCGGCATGCTGTCTCACGACCAATGTCGTGGTTCGACAAAGTCACAAAATTGATACAGGTCAAGGGAACTTTGCACATGCAGCATTTATAATGTTGCTGTCCCCAATAGAGGCCTGTCCATGTCCTTCGTATCTGCTCTGCAACTTGCCCGCTTCCTTCCAGGGGCGGAATGGCAAGGATTGACGGATGCATGTCTGCAGGACCTTGCCCAACTCGCCTCGATCCAGAGTTTCGCACAGGATGACGTTCTGGGTGATGGAACTTATATTGTTTCCGAAGGGCTTATCGGCGTCATGCGCGGCGCGGATGCGGATCGGAGCGCGGTCACGGCGCTTTATCTGGTCGGCGATCTGGTCGATCTGCACCCCGGGCCATACGATGCGATGGACCGTCTGGTCGCGCTGCGGCCCACCCGCGCGGTGGTATTCTCCGCTCAGGGCTTTGATGCTGCGATGCAGCGTCACAAGGAGCTGGCCCTGATCGCCTGTGCCAATCTCAAGCGGCAGTCCTTCAACCTGCGGGAGCACGCCGCCGAGCTCTATATCAAGGCGCCGGACCAACGACTTGCGGCGTTCCTTCTCTGGCTCGAAGAGGTGACCGGCGCCAGAGAGGCCAGCCTAGGCTTCGATCTGCCCATGCGGCGCTACGATCTGGCACGCTATCTGGGCATGCAGCCGGAAACTCTGAGCCGCAAGATCAAGGCGCTGGTCTCCGAGGGGGCCATTTCGCAGCGCTCGCCGAGCCGTCTGGTGATCGAAAGCCGATCCGCCCTGGAAACGCTCGCGGCGGGCCTGCGCCGGGTCGCCTGACAGACGCGCTTGCGCTCGGGCAGGCCTGCGCTACCCTCGGATGTGAGGGGGCCATCATGACACCATTGAACGGTTTGAAAGTCGTTGAGCTTGCACGGATTCTGGCGGGGCCCTGGATCGGGCAGAGCCTTGCGGATCTCGGCGCTGAGGTCACCAAGGTCGAGGCACCCTCGGGGGATGACACCCGCCAATGGGGGCCACCCTTTGTCGAGCGGGATGGGGACCGGAGTGCCGCCTATTTCTACAGTGCGAATCGGGGCAAACGAAGCGTGGTCGCCGATTTCCGGACGCCCGAGGGGCTCGCGAAGGTGCGGGCGCTGGTGGCGGAGGCGGATATCCTGATCGAGAACTTCAAGGTCGGCGGTTTGGCGAAATACCAGCTCGATTACGCGTCTCTGGCCGAGCTGAACCCACGACTGATCTATTGCTCCATCACCGGGTTTGGGCAGGACGGGCCCTATGCGCACCGTGCGGGCTACGACTTCATGATCCAGGGCATGAGCGGTCTGATGTCGATCACCGGCGAGGCCGAGGGGATGCCGCAAAAGGTCGGCGTGGCAGTGACGGATATCGTGACTGGCCTTTACGGGACCATCGGGGTTTTGGCGGCGGTGGAACAACGGCACCGCACCGGGCGTGGGCAGCATGTGGATATGTCCCTGCTCGATTGCGCGACGGCGCTTTTGGCCAATCAGGCGATGAACCAGCTTGTGACCGGTCAGCCGCCGGTGCGGCAGGGCAATGCCCACCCGAATATCACGCCGTACCAGGTTTTTGCGACTTCGGATGGCCATGTGATCATTGCCGTGGGCAATGATGGCCAGTTCGCAAAGCTCTGTGCTGTGCTCGATCTGCCGGGGACGGCTGCGGACCCGCGCTTTGCATCGAATGCGGCGCGGGTGGCCCACCGGGAGGTCTTGACCGAGCTTCTGTCCGGTCGGATTGCGCGGTGGGGCTCCGATCCGCTGCTGACGGCGTTGGAAGCGCAGGGCGTTCCCGCCGGCCCCATCAATCGATTGGATCAGGTGTTTGCGGACCCACAGGTTCTGGCGCGCGGTTTGGAAATCTCCCCCGAAGGCGTGCCCGGCGTGCGCGGGCCGTGGCGGTTCTCGGACGCGGATTTGGCGCTCGACCGATCCGCGCCGGTCTTGCCCCGCGGCTAGTCCTTGTGGGTTTCGCCGGGGTCGGGTGTCAGGTCATAGGGTGCGGCGAGGTCCCACACGTGTTTCGGGATCATGTAGCGCATGCGTTTCGGGTGGGCGCGCCGGAGATGAAGGATGCTCTCGACCGCTTTCATTTCGACCCGGGCGCGGGCGAATTCGAGCCCCTTGGGGCCGATCCGGGGCATGAGCCAGCCGACAATCCCGCGCGCCCAATCTGGCATCTTGCGCAAGGGCAATCCGCCTGCGGCTCGGGCCGTGTTCTGCGCGAACCCTTTCACGGAGCCTGCACGCTTGCCCGACGACCCGGGTTCCGCCAGTCGAACCTCATCGCCTAGGGCGGCAAGCAGATCCTCGCCCCGTTTGTTGCGCGCGATCACCCATTGGTCGCCCTCACCACCCATATACCCGACCGTGATGTCCGCGAGCGAATTGGTGTAATCGACGCATGTGCGGCAGGTCATCGGAAAGAAGTCCGATGGCAGATCAGAAAGTGGCAGTTTCAGAAACGGGATGTCTCGCTCGGAGCCATCGTCGAAGCGAAGCTCCACATGGTAATCTGCGCGGAACTCGAGATATGTGATCCGCTCAGGTCGGTCCGAAAGCCGTGCGAGAAATTCGTGGAAGTTCTCGGTCGTCGTGTTGTCGGAGCATGGGGTGCCGATGACGTAAAGAGCATCGAGGCCCAGGTCCCGCTCTATCGACCTGAGGGCGTAGACCTGACACGGGATGCCGATGACTGCGAGTCGGGTCAGGCCCTGCTCCGCAGCGGGTTCCAGAAGTGACAGCAAGGGCGCGTAGCCCATGCGCATACCGCGAAGCTGGTGGACTTCCGCCGGGTCTGTGACGATTACGGGTTGCGGGCGCCATGTGTCGTCCGGGTGCGGGCCGATTCCGAGGATCGCATCCACCTTGCCGGTCTCCAGCAGTTTTTGAGCCAGTCGCGTGGTGAGCCCCGTCCATTGGGCTCCGGGTTTGGGGTCCTTCAACGCGGCTCTGTACATGGCGTGGAACGGACCGAAGAAGGCTTCATCCGCGCGCTTTGCATCGCGGGCCCGTCCATGGACCTGAAGTTCCATGGTCGGGTAGTCGGGTTTGATGAATTGGCAGGCGGCACCGCATTGGCCCGCGCGTTTGCCACGGGACAAACCGCAATCCGTGCAGAGGCTCCGGGGCAGCGCCGGGCCTGGAGTAGGCGCCCAAATGGCGGGAGGTGTGGAATCGAGCATGTAAGATCCGTGTCTGTCTGAGAGTTCAGACTGCCGGAACGACAATGAATGTCAATCAAAGTTTACACTTGGCGCGTCACATATAGCTGCGCAGTAGGGCCTCTGAAATAAGGGTCCACCCATCTGCCACGACGAAGAAGGCCAGTTTGAAGGGCAGAGAGACGATGGCCGGAGGGACCATCATCATGCCCATGGACATCAGGATCGCGGCCACGATCAGGTCGATGATCAGGAAGGGCAGGAAGATGAGGAAACCGATCTGAAATGCTTTCTCGATTTCGCTCAGCAGGAACGAGGGCACCAGAACAGACAGGGGAGGTTCGCTGGGATCAAAGGGCGCGACACCGGGTGTCTCCATCCTCAGATTTCCGAGACGTTCCAGTGTTTCCACTTCGGTACGGGCTTGCATGAAGCGGACAAAGGGCTCGATCCCGCGCTGAAACCCGGTCTCCCAATCGAGCTCCCCATCCACCAGAGGCTGGATCCCGACACTCCAGGCTTCGCGAAAAACCGGGTCCATCACGAAATAGGTCAGAAACAGCGCCAGACTGATGATCAGCATGTTGGGCGGAGACTGTTGCAGCCCGATGCCTTGCCGCAAGATGGACAAGACCGTGACCATGAAGGGAAAGCAGGTGATCATGATTGCGAGCCCCGGCGCGATGCTGAGCACCGTGATCAGGGCAATGATCTGGAATGTGCGCGCCGAAAGGGACGTCTCATCCCCGAGGTTGATCGCCAGTTCCTGCGCAGAGGCACCGGTTGCCAGGCCCAGCACCGCCAGGACGCTCAGGATCAGGCAAAACCGCATGGTCAGACGACGCGCTCCGGGGAGATCACCTCGGTCAGGCGCACGGAGAGACGATGGCTTTCGGTATCCTCTTCGAGGACCCCGCGCGCGATCAGATGAGAGCCGACATAGAGCTCCACCGGATCTTCGATTTTCTTGTCGAGCAAAAGCACCGCGTCCTTTTCCAGCGCGAGAAGCTCCCGAACGGTTGGGTGGGCCTGCCCCACGGAAACGCTCAGAGCAATCGGAACGCCCACCAGCGGGCTGTCGGCGCGTGCGGGAAGATCATCCATGGGCCTGCTCCGTGTCCAGGTTGGCATAGAAGGCGCTTGCCGCGTCTTTGATCTGGGTCAGCAGACCCGAGGCATCCACATCATGGATCTCATGCCCCAGGCAGAAACGGACCTGCCCCTGGCTGAAGGACGACTCCGTCCGCAGCACGACCGGCAAGCGGTCCTGCCCCGCGAGGAGGCGCTTCATCATGTCCTCGTCCTCGGGCGCGCAGATCAGATCGACCGTCGCCTGACTTTGCGCTTCGACGATGGGGAGCAGAAGTTCTTCGAGCAATTCCTTGTAGTTGGATTGCATCAACTCCGGAACGACCTGCCGTACGAGTGTTTCGACGAGAGGCTTCAGCGAGAGGCAAACCTGCCGCCGGGCCTCGAGGAATGTGAAGGACAGTTCTTCGAGATTTCGCGCAAACTCAGCGGAGATATGCGTGTGCTCCATCTCGCTGGACTTCAGGGCATCATCCCAACCGGCCTGATACCCGGATTCGTAGCCCGCAAGCCGGGAGCTTTCCAGGTCGCCATTCTGGGCGGCTTGGCTCGCAGCCGCCGTGTGATGGGTCGATTGGGGCGTGTCGAGGAAGTCCTCGAGAGACAGGACATTCATGTTAGCGTACCTCCTCGCTGTCATTGATCCACGAGCTTAGGATTTCGATCGTTTCGCTTTCGCGATCCTTGATGAGTTGGCGCAGCCGGGTCACCGGATCGAGCTCCTGTTCCGGCGCGGCCAGAGCGGCGGCGTTGGTCGACTGGAGGTCCGAACTGTCGCTGACCTCCCCCGTCAGGACCCGGGGCGCCTCTGCGCTGGCGGTCGAGGCGGGGGCTGCGATTGCGGGTGCGGCTGCATAGCTCGGGCCACCGGCAGCGCGCGCAGCTGCGCGGCTTTCCGGCGCCGGGGCAGGGAGCCCTGTTTCAGGAGCAGCGGCGAGTTGCGCGGGTGCGTTTGCAGGGCGCAGGATGGGGCGGATTACAAAAAGCCCGAGAAACAGGGTGACCAGAGCCAGTGCCCCCATCTGCACCAGGGACATGATGTCGAGCTGCGGAGGCGCGAACCACGCAGGCTGTTCCAGAGGTGGCCCCACAGGAGCCCCCGGCATCTCCATGGATTTGATTGTGATCACATCGCCGCGGGTCTCGTCAAACCCAACCGTCGACTTAACCAGATCCTCGAGCGCGATCAGTTCAGCCTCAGGGCGCGGCGCGAACGAAACCTCTCCATCCTCGCCGACGGTCTGCATGCCGTTGACGAGCACGGCGACCGTCACGCGTTTGACGGCACCGGGATTGCGCTCAATCTCGCGCTTTGTCTCCGAAACCTCGTAGTTCACGCGCTCGCGCGTCTCGGTTTCGTTCTGGGAATCATTCGCCGAATTTGAAGTAGCGTCCCCATCGGGGAGGTTGCTGGACACGGACACGGCACCCTCGGCATCTCGACTGCTTTGCAGAAGGCTTTCAGTAACTTCCGTGCTCACCGCAACAGCGCCGTCCGGATCAACGGTGCGTTCGAAGATGCGTTCCCGGTCCAGTTCCGTGTCGAGATTGACCTCGACAATCGCGTTGCCGGGGCCGACTCGCGCTTCGAGCAGCCGTTCAATCCGCAGTTTCAACGCGTCTGATCGCGTCGCCTGCTCAGCCGCGGCGGAAACCGGACCGTCACCGGTCAGCATCGTGCCACTGACCGCATCAATGATGGACACGTTTTCAGGTGTCATCCCGGCCACCGCCGAGGAAACAAGATACCGAAGTGCGTCCGCTTGCCCGGCGCTGAGGGCGCCGCGCGCGGGGGTCAGGAAAACCGAGGCGGTTGGCGCCTTGCGGGCCTCGAATGGGCGCGCGCTGGCCGCAGAGACATGGACCCGCGCGGTGCGGATTGACGGGCTGGAAGCGATGGTCCGTGCAAGCTCGCCTTCCTTGGCGCGCCAATATGTTGCGTCGAACATCTGGGATGTCGTTCCGAACCCGCTGATATTGTCGAGCAGCTCGTATCCGCCGCCTCCAGCCGCGGGGAGTCCTTCATTCGCAAGCGCGATTCGCAGCAGGTCCTGCTGGGCGCGATCCACGTAGATTCCATTGCCGCGCACCTCGAATGGTACGCCGCGTTGCTCGAGATTCGCGACGACTTCTCCCGCCGCCGCAGGCTCAAGCCCCGAATAAAGAAGCGCGTAGTCTGGGGCCATGGCTGTTCTCGACAGGGCAATAAGCGCCCCGAACACACCAATAACCGCAGCCGCAGCAATCATCTGGTTCCGCAAACCGATCCCGGTCCAGGTTGCGCGCAATTGCTCCATGACTGTTCTTTCCCTTCTGACCTTCTGGTCGTCGCTGAACTCAAGCTAGAGCAGTCGGTCTTAATAATCGGTTAGTGCTGTTGGGCTAATCCAAAAGGAGAACGAAGCGGGAAAGGTTCCATGGCGGACGAGGCACAGACAGACACGGAAGAGACAGAAGACGCCCCTAAGAAGAAGGGCGGAAAGCTGTTTCTGATCATAGGGTTGGTTCTATTGCTTGCGGGCGGTGGCGGCGCGTTCTTTGCGGTGTATTCGGGAATGATTCTCGCACCGGCTGAGCATGCGGAGGATACGGCTCCGGAAGTGAAGGATGACGCGCCGGATGTCGCCTTTGTTCCGCTGGATCCGCTCGTCGTGTCGCTTGGCGCGGATGGGAGCAACTCGTATCTGCGGTTCACAGCCGAGCTCGAAGTCGAAAGTCGCTACGAGTCCGAGGTCTCGCATCTGCGTCCGCGCGTGCTCGACGTGCTGAATGGCTACCTTCGCGCGCTGCAGGCTCAGGATATCGAAGCGCCGGCCGCGTTGATGCGCTTGCGGTCGCAGATGCTGCATCGGGTTCAGATCGTGACCGGTGAAGGCCGCGTGCGGGATCTTCTTGTTACTGAATTTGTACTGAACTGAGGGCTCGCAATGACTTTGATCGCCGATATTTTCCTTGCTGCCGGAGCTCTTGGCGCAGCGATCTACTGCCTCGTGCTGTCGCGGAGGCTTGCGCGCTTCTCTGATCTCGAGAAAGGCATGGGCGGTGCCATTGCCGTGTTGTCGGTTCAGGTCGACGACATGACGAAGGCCTTGTCCAAAGCGCAAGGCACCGCAAGTACCGCGCAAACGGATCTTGATGCGGTCTCTGCACGGGCGGAGGCGGCGGCTCAACGGCTCGAGCTCTTGTTGGCATCCATGCACGATCTTCCAGCGCCAGTTCCGCCGGCTCCTGCTGCAAGCGTGCCCGCGGCCCCGACCGCCCGGGCCCAGGTTGCCGCGCCCCCCGTGTCAGCGACACAGGCGCCAGAATCTGGCCCGGAGCCAGCGGATGGGGCAATCCAGTGGCGCACGCGTCGCCCCGTTGGAGGCGCAATGTGATGACGAAAACACCCCCCTCACGCCGTACCCTCAGCCGGCCTCTGATCGTTGTGGCTTTGATGCTCGTTGGCTCGGCGGCAATTCGTATCACCGAAGGGATCGGCCCGGTCATGGCAGACTCCAAAACCGCCATGGCAGCGGAAGACTATGAAATCGCCAGTTGCCCGACTGAGCCTGAACTGGACCTTCTGCAAAAATCGCTTCTGTCGCGTGAAGCCGAGCTTATGGAGCAGGCAAAAACAGTAGTCGCGCGAGAGGCGGCCGTCCGTGCCGCTGAGGAAGACATGGCGAAGCTACGTGCCGAACTTGACGCTGGCCAATCTGCCCTTGCTCAGGCCGAAGCGGACTTTGCGGCGCGCGTGAAGAAGGTCGAGAAGGCCAGCGAGACCGACATATTGCAGCTGATCGCGGTCTATGAGGCGATGAAGCCGAAAGACGCGGCCAAAGTCTTCGAGGCCATGTCACCTGAATTTGCATCTGGCTTCCTGCGCGAGATGCCGCCTGACACGGCTGCCTCCATCCTCGCAGGTCTGTCTCCAGATTTCGCCTATTCCGTCAGTGTTCTCATGGCCGGTCATAGCGCCGGGATGAGCGCGTCCAACTAACCTGAGCGCCGCATAGCGGCATCCGACCTGAAAAGGGTAAGACTGTGATTGGTATTATCGGTATCGTTGTCATCTTCGTCATGGTCTTTGGCGGGTATCTCGCCGCGGGCGGGAAGATGGGGATCATCCTAAAGTCGCTGCCCTTCGAGATGACGATGATCGGCGGTGCCGCGGTCGGCGCCTTTGTCATCAGCAACGATATGGGAGGGATCAAGCACACCCTGAAAGACCTCAAGAAAGTCTTCAAGGGACCGCGCTGGGCACCGGAAGACTATCGCGACCTTTTGTGTTTGCTGTTCGAGTTGATTCGCCTTGCGCGGCAAAACCCTGTGGGGTTGGAAGAACACATCGAGAACCCGCCGGAATCCAATATTTTTTCGAAGTACCCGAAAATCTTGGAAGATCGTGAAGCCATCGATCTGATCGCAGATACCATGCGCAGCGCATCGATGAACTATGACGATCCCCATCAAGTCGAAGAAGTGCTCGACAAGAGAATTGACGCAAATCTCGAGCATGCGCTGCATTCGAGCCATGCGCTTCAGACTGTGGCTGACGGGCTGCCTGCCCTCGGGATCGTTGCGGCGGTTCTCGGGGTGATCAAGACGATGGGATCCATTGATCAACCCCCTGAGATTCTCGGTAAGCTGATCGGCGGCGCCCTCGTCGGTACATTCCTTGGGGTGTTTCTTGCCTATGGCCTGGTGGGGCCGTTCTCTACCAAGGTGAAAACGGTTGTTGAGGAAGATTCCCATTTCTACCTTCTCATTCGAGAGGTGCTCGTGGCGAACCTCCATAAACACGCCGTCAACAACTGTATCGAAGTCGGGCGCCAAAACACTCCGAGCCACATCCGGCCGTCGTTCAGCGATCTTGAAGAAGCGCTCAAGCAGTTGAAGCAGGAGGCGGCATGATCCGCTTCGTCGCAGTTCTTCTGGCGATGACGCTCGCCACGCCGTTGCTTGCCGCGAACATCCGGTCAGGAGAGCACGCGGATTTCTCTCGTCTGGTTATTCAGTTTGATGAAGCCACCGACTGGGAGTTGGGGCGCTCAGATACAGGATATGTCATGCGATCAGCGGGGCTTGGGACCCCGATGGACTTGACGGAGGTGTTCAGGCTCATTCCGCGCACGCGGATCGCTCGTGTGCGGCACGACCCCTCGACATCACAGTTTTGGCTTGATCTGGCATGTGATTGCCATGCGGATGCTTTTGAGCTCCGCGGGGGGCGCGTTGTGATCGACGTGAAAGCCGGGGGCGCGCCGGACACAGCAAGATTTGAAGAACCGCTCAAATCCCGCACGATTGCGGAGAAAAAGGACGCAAAGCGACCCGTTGCGGAGGTTCCCTCACCTGCTCCTCAGGCTGAGATACCTCCGCCTCTGCCCGTCAACCTCGATCGCGATCTGTTCCGTTCCGAACTTGTTGAAGGGCTGTCGAAGGCTATGACGCAAGGGTTGATTTCGCCGGGGTTCTCATTGGAGGAAGCTGCCAAGAAACCAGTAGATGAGCCAAACCCGGATGTGACTGCAAGTTCCGATCCCGAAGAGGAGGTTGCGCCAAACTCGGTTGGCCGCACGACGCTGACGCAGGTGGAACTTGATCGCTTACGGCGGTTTTTGTCGGACCCTGAGCGCAACACGTCACAATGCGCCAAGTTCCAGGATTTGGAGTTTACGCTCGACAACATTGATCCCCTCAGCGGTGTGCGTACAGAACGCGCGCGCCTCTACGATCCCATGGGCCGCCTGTCACAGAGGTCGGCGTTTGATCTGGCTATTGCATATCTCTCTCTCGGTTTCGGTGCCGAAGCCCTCGAGATTCTCGAGCTTGTGGACCAGCAGGACACCCGTACGCCGGCGTTCAAAGCGATCGGTGCCATTCTCGAACAACGACCCATTACCTCTGCGAACCCGTTCTGGGGTCAGATCGAATGCCGTGGCGGCTACGTGATCTGGGAAGTGCTGTCGCGCGAAACCGCCAGCCGGCTTGACGAAGAGCATCTTCGCGGGATCCAGCTGCACTTTCTGGAGTTGCCAAAACAGCTACGGCGACGGATCGGGCCAGAACTCGGCGTCAAACTTGCCGAAGCGGGCTATGTGGAAGTGGCTCAGGTCATTCGAAACAGTCTCGTGCGTGCAGAGACCAATGAGTTCGCGGCGCTCCGAAGCATTGATGCTTCCATGGCCCTGGAAATCAAAGAAACCCAGCATGGTGTTCAACATCTAGAAGAACTGGTTCTTCAAGACACGGCCGACGCGCCAACAGCCCTTCTGAGGCTGTTCGATGCCTATAGCCGCAATGGATTGGAACCTCCTGACAAGTTCATGGCTTTGATCTCCAGCTACAGTTTCGAGCTCCAGGGGACATCTACGGGTGCTCAACTGGCGCTGCGCGAGATTGAATTTCTTATCCGTGCGGGCCAACTCAACGATGCCTTGGATGTCATGGACCGGTTTCAAAGCAGCGAGAGGAAGTTGAGTGACCAGGAGCTGGATCTTTTTCTGGATCTTGCATCCGAGACCGGAACCGAAATCGTATTCGGTCGCTTTGCACTTGCCCTTGCAAACCGGCTGGAAGCACGCACCGCAAGCGCCGAGGTTTTTGGGGCCGTCGTTACAAGGCTCATAGATAGCGGGCTTCTTAAAGTCGCCGAAACACTGCTGGATCGCAGCAGTTTGCGCGACCGCACTGTCGTGGACGAACTTAGAACCCGTCTGTCAGATCGAAAAACCGGGGTGCTCGTCACACTCGACGCCGGGTAGGAGGAATTCCTGTGAGTGCAGAAAGCCTTGCAGCGCAAAAAGGAGAAGGACGAAAGATCGTACAACCGACGATCTTCTTTGTCGTTCTGCTGATGGGCATCATCATCATGATGATCCTCCCAATGCCATCTTTCGTCCTTGATGTCGGGCTGGCGCTCTCCTTCGCTCTCGCCATTCTGATCTTCACGGTGACGCTTTTTATCCAGAGACCTTTGGACTTCTCGGCGTTTCCCACCGTTTTGCTCGCATCGCTGATGCTGCGCCTTTCGCTGAACGTGTCCTCCACCAAGCTGATTATCGGTAACGGTCATGAAGGGACCGGTGCCGCAGGTGGCGTGATCGAAGGTTTCGCCAATTTCGTTATGGGCGGCAGTGTTTTCCTCGGCCTCGTCGTCTTCCTGGTCCTGCTGATCGTGAATTTCATCGTCATCACGAAGGGCGCGTCCCGGATGGCCGAAGTGGGTGCGCGATTTGCCTTGGACGGGATGCCCGGCAAACAACTTGCGATCGACGCGGATATGTCCGCCGGGGCGATCGATCATGCGGAGGCCAAGCAAAGGCGCGAAATCGAGCAGGCCGAAACGACGTTCTTCGGATCGCTGGACGGGGCGTCGAAGTTTGTAAAAGGGGACGCGATCGCGGGTCTTCTGATCACTGCTCTCAACCTTGTCATGGGCCTGATCATCGGGACGACCCTGCACGACATGCCCTTTGGTGAAGCGTTCCGGAGCTATTCGATCCTGACGGTCGGCGATGGCTTGGTGACGCAGATACCGGCTGTTATCATTTCTATCGCAGCCGCGCTCCTACTGGCGAAAGGGGGGTCATCGGAAAAGGCCGACATTGCGATCACGGCGCAGTTTGGCAAGCATCCCGCAGCCCTGGCAACTGTCGCCTTCATGATGTTTCTGTTTGCGCTTGTCCCTGGCCTGCCATTTGTGCCGTTCATGCTTGGGGCCGCTCTTCTGGGGGTGGCAGCGCTTCTGCTCTATCGCTCCGAGGACGCGGCAGAGCCCGAGAACGCCCTCGAAGCCCCGACCGAAGACTCGGTCAAGCCGGAGACCATGGGGGATGTGCTCGACGTGGATGATATCCATGTCACCTTCTCGACCGATCTCGTCTCGGCAATTCTGGATTCAGCCGGGGGACTGGACAGCCGTATTCAAAGCATGCGGAACCATATTGCGACCGAGTTTGGTGTCATTCTGCCGGAGATCCGGTTGACAGATGATCCGACGCTTCCGGCCTCTTCCTATGCGATCCACATGCATGGCGTAGAGGAGGCACAAGGCGTTCTGCACCCGGGACGCATTCTTCTGCTTCTCCCCGAGGAAGGGTTCGGCGAGCCAACCGAGATGGATGTCAAAGAGCCGGTCTACGGGGCGCCTGCCCGCTGGATCGACGAAAAAGACAGGGAGGAGATGTCGCTTCTCGGAATGACTACAGTGGCGGCGACCGAGGTTCTGGCAACCCACCTGCTCGAAGTGATGAAGGCGAACCTCGCACGATTGATGAGCCTGAAGGCGTTGCGCCGTTTGATCTCGGAATTGACCAATACCGCGGATCCGGCCCGGAACGAAGGCAATCGCATGCTCATCGAAGAGCTCATTCCGGAGCGGGTGACGAATGACACTCTGATCGCGATCCTGCGGCTCCTCTTGGAAGAGCGGGTGTCCATCCGCAACCTTCCGCTCATCCTCGAGGCCATTGCCGAAGCCAAGCAAATCAGCAGCTCAATCGACGGCATTCATGAGTATGTTCGCCAGCGTCTGGCCTTTCAGATCGTCGCGGGGATCAAGCGGCCGGATGGCTCTATTCCCCTGATCCAGCTGGCCCCGGACTGGGAACCGATATTCGCCGCGAACTCGGTGGGGCGTGAGGATGGAGCATCCGATGTCGCGCTTCCCCCTGATCTTTTCCAGACGCTTGTCCAGAACGCGACCGAGAAGGTTCTGAAAGCCAGCGAAACTGGCGTCAGCCCGGCCATCGTCACCTCGGTGCGCCGCAGGCGGTTCCTGTCCACCGTTCTTGCGAGCAAAAGTGTTCAGGTCCCGGTGCTGTCTTTCGAGGAACTTGGCAAAACCAGCCGCCCGGCGCTCGTGGGCGTGATTGGCGTATGACAGCCGCTCTGTTGGATCTGGTCGGAGAGGCCTTCCCGATCCTCGTCCTTGCCGTTCTGAGGATCGGGGCCGCGATGGCGTTCCTGCCGGCATTCGGAGAGCGCGCTGTACCGGTGCGCATCAAGCTGGTGCTGACATTGGCGTTAGTGACCCTTGTCTTCCCGGTCTTGCTGGCGACCCCGTTTGAGCCCATCTCGGGGCCAGGAGACTGGGTCACCCGCGGCAGCGCCGAAGTTCTGAGCGGGATTTTCCTCGGGTTCACGTTCCGGTTGATGGTCTTTGCTTTGCAGGTTGCTGGCTCCATTGCGGCCCAATCGACCTCCCTTGCGCAGGTATTCGGTGGGGGGGTCACACCGGATCCGCAGCCGGCCCTTGGCAATATCTTCCTTATGTCCGGCCTCGCTCTGGCGGCACTTTCGGGGTTCCACGTCCACCTCACCGAGGCGTTCTTGCTGTCATTCTCGCTTTTGCCTCTGGGGACCCTACCGAACCCGACGACCCTAAGCGCCTGGGCGATCTCCGATGTCAGTCGCATGTTCGTGATCGGATTCTCGCTCTCGGCGCCCTTCGTTGCCGCGGCAATGCTCTACAATCTCGCTCTGGGCGCCATCAATCGTGCCATGCCGCAACTCATGGTGGCATTCGTGGGCGCACCGGCACTTACGGCTGGGGGCCTCGCCCTCGCCGCCTTGAGCGTGCCATTCCTGTTGGCCCATTGGTGGGAGCTGTTTGAAGCATCGCTCTTTGCGCCCTTTGGACCGGTGAGATGAGCGAAGAGGATCCCGATGACAAGCCGTTCGAGGCCTCTGAGAAGAAGCTCCTCGATGCGCGCAAGAAAGGGGAGCTGGTCAAGTCCACCGACTTGATCGCAGCCGGAAGCTATGGCGGGCTGACCCTTGGGCTTCTGGCCATCGGCGCGGGGACATTGTCCCAGGCCGCAGGGACAATGCAGGCGCTTTTGCGCAACGCGGATACTCTGTCGACAGAGCTTTTCTCAGGAGGGGGCACGACCGTCTCGCTGTCGCTGATTATCGGCACGGTTGGTGCGCTCGGTCTGTGGTTTCTCATACCCATGGCGGGTGCGCTCATGAGCATATTGCTGCAGCGCGCGCTCGTTTTCGCCCCGACCAAGCTCGAGCCAAAGCTGAACCGGATCTCCATCCTGTCGAATGCCAAGAACAAGTTCGGGCGCGACGGTTTGTTCGAGTTCCTGAAAAGCGCGATAAAGCTGGTGATCTTCACCATCTTGCTCAGCCTTCTTCTCCTCTGGGAACTTGATGAGATCGTCGCGCTCGCTGCGCAACCCATCAGCGCGATCATCGTGTTCATTTTCTTTCTTTTGCTGGAGTTTCTCGCCCTCACTCTGGTCGTCACGGCGGTGATCGGGGCTGTCGATTACCTCTGGCAGCGCGCGTCGCATCTCAGAAAGAACCGCATGTCCCGGCAGGAGATGATGGACGAAGCGAAAGCGTCCGAGGGTGACCCCCAATCCAAGCAATACAGGCGACAGCGCGCGGTCGAGATCGCGACGCAGCAGATGTTGGCGGATGTGCCAGACTCTAGTGTCGTGGTCGTCAACCCGACCCATTATGCAGTGGCCCTGAAATGGGACCGGTTCTCTCCCCATGCCCCGATTGTCGTGGCCTCGGGGGTGGACCATGTCGCGGCCGCCATTCGTGAGCGTGCGCAGGAGGCGGGTGTCCCGATCCATCGCGATCCACCGACAGCGCGCGCGCTTCATGCAACCTGCAAGCTCGGCGACGAAATCCCGCGCGAGCAGTTCAAGGCCGTGGCGGCAGCCATCCGATTTGCCGAGGCCATGCGCAAGAAAGCCAAAGGACGACCCCAATGACCCCGGACGAGTTGCGTGATCTTGCAAAGCTTGCAGAGCTGAAAAAGCAGATAGAGCTTGGTCGGATGCAGCCGGAATTGAGCCTGCGTCAGGCCATCTCTCGCGATATCGCGAGCCTTCGGGAGCGGCTCTCTGCACCGCCCTCGGATCCTTCGGACCCTGTTCTCATGCTGCAGGATACGGCCCACAAAGACCTACTGGAGCAGAAGCTCAAGCAGCGCCTTGTGCATCTCAGCCAGGTGGAGGCCAGGATCGCGCAAATCTCACCGGCCTTGGCACAGGCGAGCGCCCGCAATGATGTCGCTGAAACGCTGCTGGATCGGGCCGAGAAGGATCAGCGCAAATCCCGGGAAGAGGCCCGGATTGCGCTGTCCAATCAGATGACGTCCTGACGCACGATGTCCATCACGAGGACATCCTTGATGTCTTCGCCGATCATTGACCGGGCCGCTTCGCGCAAGGCGACGCGCAGTGTCTTGAGTGTGAAGCTCTCGGTGAAAACACCGTCGAAGCCGCCGGAATTCGAATGGTCGAACAGAACCGCCAGCAGCGCGTCGCGGATCCGGGGCTCGCGTGCATAGATGTCCGCACGGACGCCATTTGTGACCTCCAGCGTGATCGACATCACGACCAGCGACGCCACTCGTCCATCCCGCACAACCGGTACGACGAACTGGTTGTTCAGCTTGACGTATTCGTAATTGGCGTTCTGGTCGTAGGTTTCCTCGGTCGTGAGCTTGGGCAGCTCTTCCTCGACCTCAGCCGTGTCCGGTTCTGGCGGAGGGGGCGGCGGCGGACGGAGGAAATAGCCAGCCGCACCCCCTCCAGCGAGGCCGATGATCAACAGGATAACTGGAAGAAGCTTCGCCATGGTCGACCTCAGAAGGGCAGGATGATGTCTGCGATCTGCTGGCCATAGCGTGGCTGCTGCACATCGGTGATCTGTCCACGACCGCCATAGGAGATCCGGGCGGAGGCAATCTTGTCATAGGTGATCTCGTTCTGACGCGAGATATCCTCAGGCCGTACAAACCCGGTGACGATGAGCTCTCGCAGCTCGAAATTCACGCGCACTTCCTGCGTGCCCTGGATCTGGAACACGCCGTTCGGCATGACACCGATCACGGTGGCCGCGACCCGCAGGGTCAGTTTCTCACGGCGCTTTACCGATCCGTCCCCTTCGGAACTGCTGCTTGAGTTCGTGCTGACGGCGGAGCCAAGGCTTGCGCCTTCGGGCAGGTCCTCGTTGATCCGTTCGGGCAGGCCGAAGAAGCTGTCGATGCCGAGGCTTTCGCTGCCGGCGCGCGAACGTTCGGTACTGTTCGAGATCTCGGCCCGCTCATCGATTTCGATGACAACCGTCAGGATATCGCCGTTCTGTCCGGCGCGGCGGTCTCCGAGCAGGGAATTGCGGGTCCCGCTCCAGAGAGAAGCAGAATCCGGTGCACGCAGCAAGACGCGGTCATTGGGCAGCGGTGCGGACACCATGGCCTGGTACTCGCTCCCGCCAGAGGACGAAGTGAAATCTGGCGCCTTGCCCACATCGCCAATCCGCGCACAAGCGGTCAGCATGGAGAGGCAGACGATCAGGCCTGTTGTGATCCGCATCGGAGATCCTTTCCGCTCAGGGCGCTTTGACGGTGGCTTCACCCGGGCCTGTGACGGTCGCGAAGACCGTGGTCCGGGAGGAAATGTTGAGCACGCGGATCGTCTCCCCGAGGCCTGCGCGCCCCAGGGCGCGACCTTCGGTGCTGATCCGCATGACGGGCGTGGCATAGACCAGCGACACCAGCGCATTGCGTTCCACCAGCGCGGGCAAGCCAATCTGATCCAACCGGATCGGGCGCCCTGCATAGAGAACCACACGCGTTTCCTTGCCGAGCGCCTCGGCCGCGGATGATACCGCGCCCGGCGTGGCACCCGGTACGATCTTGAAGTCGTCTGCGGTCAGCACGGCCTGCGCGCGAATGGTGCGCGCGGCGACCAGCGTGTCTGCCACAACAGGTGTCGAGGCGAGGGCGGCAAGAAGAGTGACGATCAACCGGGTCATCGGATCTGCGACGTTGCGCCCATCATCTGGTCGGCGGCACTCATCACCTTGGAGTTCAGCTCATACCCGCGTTGGGCTTCGATCAGTTCGGTCACCTCGCGGACAGCGTCCACGGAAGAGGCTTCGAGATAGCCTTGCCGGAACGTGCCAAGCCCGTCCTCACCCGGTGTCCCCACGAGGGGGGGGCCAGAGGCGTTGGATTCCATGAACAGGTTGCTGCCGATCGCCTCAAGACCCTTGGCATTGGTGAAACCGGCCAGCGAGAACTGCCCCAGCAATTCGGGCTCGACCGTGTCGCGGAAATAGGCGTAGACCTCGCCTTCGCCGTCCACGGAAATGCGGGTGGTGCCCTCGGGGATGACGATTTCGGGGACGACCGAATAGCCATCCGAGGTCACGATCAGGCCTTCGGCGGAGCGTTTCAGCGCCCCGTCCCGGGTGTAGGCCGAGGCACCGGAGGGCAATGTGACTTCAAGATAGCCCTTGCCTTCAATGGCGAGGTCCAGATCGCCGCCGGTCTGACTGAGCGTGCCCTGGGCCAGTTCGACGGTCACGGCTGCAGCCCGGACACCCAGGCCCAGTTGAACACCCGTCGGCAGGGCGGTCCCGTCCGAGGCGTTGATCGTTCCGGGTTGTTTGACCTGCTGATAGTGCAGATCCGCGAACTCAGCCCGACGGGCGTTGTACCCGGTCGTGTTCATGTTCGCGAGATTGTTCGAGATCACCTCGACCCGCATCTGCTGGGCGCTCATCCCGGTCGCTGCAATTTTCAGAGCACGCATTCTGCCTCTCTTTCCGGCCGCCTATCGGCCCAGGGTCTGGATCACTGTTTTCACCCGGTCGTCTTCCTTCTCGAGAAAGGACTTCGCGGATTCGTAGCGCCGCTGCACTTCGATCATGCGGGCGACCTCAACGATGGGGTTGACGTTGGAGCCTTCGACAAAGCCCTGATGCACCGTGGCGTTCTCGGCCGGGGCGACCTCGCCATTTGGAATAAAGGATACGCCCTTGGCCCGTTCCATCAACTCGGGCTCCACGGGCACGACCATTCCGATATTGGTCAGGGGGCGGCCGTCCGCGCTCAGCGTGCCGTCCGCCGCAAGCGCGATGGAGCGGGCATCGGGCGGGATGAAAACCGGGGCGCCGCCCGCATCCAGCAGTGCATAGCCATCCGGTGTCACCAGCTCGCCATTTGCATTCGGCTCGAACGCGCCTGCCCGCGTCAGGCGCACGCCTTCGGGGGCGGCGATCTGAAAGAAGCCTTCGCCTTCGATTGCCATGTCGAAGGTGCCACCGGTCTCGCGCAGCACCCCTTGGGAGAAATTCGTGTTCTTCGCGCCCGTATCGGTCATCGAGATCGACGGCTGTCCCAGACCGGTCGTCTGGACAAACTCGGAGAATACGAGGCCCTCGCCGCGATACCCGGTCGTAGAGATGTTCGCGATATTGTTCGCGATAATCGCCATTTCCCGTTTCAGGCCGCTCTGGCGCGCGAGGGTTGTATATTGCGTACTGTCCATGCGCGCCTCCTAGAACAACGCGATTGTCGGGATGATTTCCGCGTGGAAGAAATCGGTCAGGGTCTCGGTCATGAAGCTCATGCTGACCCAGAACACCGCCAGCATCAGGGCGGCCTTGGGCACGAATGTGAGGGTCATCTCCTGCACCGAGGTCAGCGCCTGAAACAGGCCCACAATCACACCTGTGACAAGGGCCACGGTGAGGATCGGCGCGGACATCAGGACCGAAATCCAGAGCCCTTGCCGCAAGGTGTCAAAGAAGATGATCTCGGTCATCAGACGGGCATCCGCAGAATTTCCTGATAGGCCTCGACGACCTTGTTCCGGACGGTCACGGCGGTCTCAACAGCCAGTTCGGTCTGGGCGAGGGCCTCAACCAGGGCGTGGGGGTCTGCACCGCCGGTCATGGCGGCCTGGGCTGCGGCCTCCCCCTCTTGGATGGTCTGGGCAAAGCTGCGTGCGGCACCGAGAAAATCGGGTCCGGAGCCTTGCGGTGCCATGGCATCCTTGGAGCGGGTGTATAACTGGGCAGCGGTGCTGGAGGTGATGTCCATTCTGTCCTCGGGGCTTAGCGTTTCAGGAGTTCAAGCAGGGAGCGCGACATCTGCCGTGCGTTGTCAAAGCTGCGAAGATTGGCCTCGTAGCTGCGTTGCGCCTCGCGCGCGTCGGCCACCTCGACCATAACGTCGACATTCGAGCCGTTGTAATGGCCCGTCTCATCCGCGAGCGGGTGGGCGGGGTCATAGATCTTGCGCAGCGCGCTATCGTCGAGCGAGATGCGCGCCATTTTCACGCCATCGCTGCCATCGAACCCGTTGAGCATCTGAACGAATTCGGACTGCTTGCGCTGATATCCGGGCGTGTCGGCATTCGCGATGTTCTGGGACACCACGTTCAGGCGATGGGCCTGCGCAATCAGGCCCGTGGCGGAAACGGAGAGGGATTTCAGAAGGTCACTCATGATCGATCACCCCCGACCCAGACTGGTGCGCAGGATATTCATCGAGCTGCGATAGACCGAAAGCGCCAGTTCGTGCTGATGCCGGTTCTCGGCCATGCGTACCATCTCATGCTCAAGCGACACGGAGTTTCCATTGGGGGCAATGGGTGTGTCGGTGATGTCATACAGGGTAAGATCGAGATCGCGGTGGACGCCAAAGGCATGGCCGTCTCGCGTGGTGCGCAATCCCGAGGACGAGATCTCGCGAAAGCTCTCGGCAAAGCTGCGCAGGTCCTGCGCGCGGTAGCCCGGCGTGTCCGCGTGGGCAATGTTTCGAGCGATGGCACCGTGGCGCTCGGTGGCGTGGGCCGCCATTGCGCTCGCAGTGTTAAGGATCGTCAAATTTTTCATATCGGGGCTTCTCCCTCGATGGCTTCAACCAACGCTTAACCCCGATTCCTTTAGAAACAGTAAGTGAACATTCCCCGGCACAGAAAGGCCGCCCATGCAGACCGACTTCTCCAGCCTCGCCGCGACGATCGACGGTCACAGCTTCCATCGGATCTCTGGACATGTCTCCGCATTGCGCGAGGCGGTGGTCGAGGTGACGGGCCTGAACCGCCACGCCTGCCTCGGGGATCGTGTGCTGCTCACCGGGGCCGACGGCTCGCAGGTCGGGGGCGAGGTGGTGACGCTCTCGAGCTCTCATATCGAGGTCTTGCCCGAGGCGCGGATGCAGGGGTTTGCCCTGCATGATCGCGCCTATTTCCAGGGGCGCAGCGAGGTGCGTCCCTCCGAGGACTGGATTGGCAAGGTGATCGATCCGTTCGGGCGCTGTTATGATGGCAGCACGCCCGCGCCGGGGCCCAAGCCCTATCCCCTGCGGGGGGTGCCGCCCTCGGCCATCACGCGCAAGGCGCTTGGGGCGCGGCTTGAGACCGGAACGGCCGTCTTCAACACCTTTCTGCCGATCGTGCGAGGGCAACGTCTGGGCCTCTTTGCCGGGTCGGGGGTCGGAAAATCCACGCTATTGGGGAAACTTACGCGAAGTGTCTCTGCGGATATCGCTGTCGTGGCCCTGATCGGCGAGCGGGGGCGCGAGGTTCGCGAGTTCGTGGACAAAACCCTTGGGGAGGCCGGGATGAAGCGCGCGATCGTGGTCGCCGCAACCTCCGATCAGGCCCCGTTGCTCAAGCGTCGTGCGGCCTGGCTCGCCATGTCCATCGCGGAATATTTCCGCGATCTGGGCGGGCATGTTCTGTTCCTCACGGACTCGGTGACGCGGTTTGCCGAGGCCCATCGCGAGGTGGCCCTGACCGCGGGCGAGGCACCGAGCATGCGGGGTTTTCCGCCGTCCACCGGACAGATGATCATGGACCTTGCAGAGCGGGCCGGGCCCGGTCCCGAGGGGGTCGGGGACATCACCGGGATCTTCAGTGTTCTGGTTGCGGGGTCGGATATGGATGAGCCTGTCGCGGATATCCTGCGCGGTGTGCTCGACGGGCATGTGGTGCTGTCCCGCGAGATTGCCGAGCGTGGACGATTCCCCGCGGTCGATGTCCTGCAATCGGTCTCGCGGAGCCTGCCGGAGGCCGCGACCAACGAGGAAAATGGGCTGCTTTTGCAGGCCCGCCGGACCATGGGCGTTTACCAAAGATCGAAGCTGATGATCCAGTCCGGGCTCTACAGCCAGGGCAGCGATCCGGAAATCGACGCGGCGATCATCGCCCATGCGGAGCTGGAACGCTTTCTTGCCCGGGTCGAAACCGGATCCATTGCCGATAGCTATGACATCCTGCGCCGCCTCTTCCCGCCGCAGCCGGGGGGCGCAGGGCTCGTCTAGGTCTCGCGGCTGTCATCCATGCGGTAATTGGGCAGGCTGTCGAAGGCCATTTTCAGGGCTTCGCCCCATCCGCTGGAGATCGTCTGGAAATAGCTGTCCTCGCGGGTGATCCGCGCGGCATAGCCCAGTTTCAGCGCGTCCGTCTCGATCACCTGCACATCGAGCGGCAGATCCACGGACAGGTTCGCCTTGATGGTCGAATCGAAACTCACCAGCAGAAGCTTGATCGCGTCCTCGAAGCTCATCTCGGGATCAAAGGCGCGCACCAGGATCGGGCGGCCATATTTTGTCTCGCCGATCTGAAAGAACGGGGTGTCCTCGCTGGCCTCGATGAAGTTCCCCTCCGGGTAGATCATAAAGAGCCGGGGCGGGCTGCCCTTGATCTGACCGCCTACAAGAATCGTCGCGTTGAACGTGCTGTCCGCCCGCGCGCCCGTATCGGCGTTGGACTGGATCACCTCGCGCAGGGTCGCGCCGACCATGCGGGCCACCTGGAACATCGATGGGGCCTCGAACACGGATGGCGTCCGCTCACCGGGGGCCTTCATTCGCTCATCGAGCAGGCTGATCACGGCCTGGGTCGTCGCGAGATTTCCCGCCGTCATCAGGGTGATCACGCGCTCTCCGGGTTGTTCCCAGCTGACCATCTTGCGGAAGGTGGAGATATTGTCCACGCCCGCATTGGTGCGCGTGTCCGACATGAACACCATGCCCTGGGCCATCCGGAGCCCCACACAATACGTCATCTTCTCTTCCCACCTACGCGCGCCCCGGACCCGTCCTTTGGCCCGAGGATGTGCAAACGCCGTCTCGCATACTGGCCTTTGGCGGGCCTGTCACCCGCAATGAGGTCGCAAGGCCCCGCCGCCTGACCTATTGCGCCTGGTTCTGGGCCTGGCTCTGGCTCTGCGCCTGCCCGGTGCGCTGGGCCTGGACCTGCAGCGCGACGGACAGCTTTTCAGTCCCGTCACCGAACCGCATGCCCGAAACGGGCGCCGCATCGGCATAATCGAGACCCGTCGCCACCCGGACATAGCGCGCATCGGGGCAGATCTCGTTGGACACATCGAAGCCGATCCAGCCGATCCCGTCCACATGGACCTCGGCCCAGGCATGAGTGGCGTCCTGCTCAACCCGGTCTTCCATCATCAGATAGCCCGAGACATAGCGCGCGGGCATCCCCAGGGCGCGGGCCGCGGTGACGAAGACATGGGCATGGTCCTGACAGACCCCCTTGCCGGCCGCGATCACCTCTTCGACCGTGCTGCCGGCATGGGTCTCGCCGGGCTGATACGTGACCGCCTGCCCGATATGGGCCGAGAGCGCGTGCATCTGGTCCAAGGGCGTGCCCTCGCCCTCGAACTCCCGCAGCAGCTTGCGCAGGCCGGGCCCCTCCTTGGTGAGGGGGGTGGGGCGCTGGAACATCCAGAGCGGCATGTAGCCCGAATGCCTGCCGGTCACCCCGTTGGTATCGGTCACATCCACCTCGCCCTCGCAATGGATCGTGACCTGCGTGACGTCCTGATCAAAGCTGATCAGATGGGTTTCGTTCATATGCGCGTCTTCATAGACAACCTGGGACTGGGCGCCCTCCAGCGACATGGTCCAGCTCAGCACCTTCTGCGTGTCGCGGGATTTCGGCGTCAGGCGCACCTGCTGCAGGCCATAGGCCACCGGCGTGTCATAGGTATAGGTCGTCCGGTGGGTGATCTTCAAAAGCATGAGTTTATCCGTAAAAGCGGTAGTCCTGCTCGATCTGTTGACCGAGCATCGCATTGAAGCGCAGGAAGTCCTGGAGGAATTCGTGCAGCCCTCCCTCGAAGATGATGTCGACCGTGCTCGCCTTGATCCGCGCACAGACCGCGTCGGCGGTGTCGTGACAGGCATGGCGGTCGCCGTAATCGGTCTCGAGATAGCCGAGATTGTCCCGCAGCTTGCTATAGCAGAAGGCCAGTGACCGCGGCATCCGCTTGTCGAGCATGAGGAACTCGGCGATGTCCACGGGGCTGCCATCGGGGCCGTATTCATGGCGGAAGGCACCCTCGCCCGATACCGAGCGCAGGATCGTCTCCCATTGAACATTGTCGAGCGAGCTGCCCACGAAATTCGCCGAGGGCAGCAGGACATAGTATTTCACATCGAGGATCCGCGCGGTGTTGTCCGCCCGTTCCAGAAAGGTGCCGATTCGCGCGAAGTCATAGATGTCATTGCGCATCATCGTGCCGTGCAGCGCGCCGCGCACGAAGGCGCTGCGCTGGCGGATCGTGCCGAGCACATCGGGCAGATCGCGGGCCGGGACCTTGCGCGCGAGCAGTTTCTTGAGCGTCAGGTAACACTCGTTGACCGCCTCCCAGACCTCGCGCGTGAGCGCGGTGCGCACCATGCGGGCATTGTCCCGCGCGGCCGAGATCACCGACAGCACGCTCGACGGGTTGTCCTTGTCGCGCAGCAGAAAATCGATGGCATTCGAGCCCTCGAACTCCTCGTATTTCTCAAGATAGGCGTCCCGCGCCCCTGCCGTGGCGAGGATCGAGGCCCATTCGTTTTCCGCCGCACCCGAGCGCGTCAGGGCGATCCGGTGCCCGGCATCCACCAGCCGCGCAATGTTTTCCGAGCGTTCGAGATAGCGAAACATCCAGAACAGCCCGCCTGCCGTTTTTCCCAGCATGGCCTTACTCCTCCAGCACCCAGGTGTCCTTGGTGCCGCCTCCCTGACTGGAATTGACGACCAGCGACCCTTTCTGCAGGGCCACGCGGGTCAGCCCGCCCGGCGTGATATGCACCTTCTTGGGCGAAACGAGCACGAAGGGCCGCAGATCCACATGGCGTGGCGCGAGCCCGGACTTGGCAAAGATGGGCACCGTGGACAGGCTCAGCGTGGGTTGCGCGATGTAGTTGTCTGGGCGCGCCTTGAGCTTGTCGCGGAAGGCGGCGATCTCTTTCTTGCTGGCCGCGGGACCCACGAGCATGCCGTAGCCGCCCGACCCGTGGACTTCCTTGACCACCAGATCCGCGAGATTGTCGAGCACATAGGACAGCGCCTCGGGCTCGTTGCAGCGATGGGTGGGCACGTTTTTCAGGATGGCCTTCTCGCCGGTATAGAACTCGACGATTTCGGGCATGTAGGAATAGATCGCCTTGTCGTCGGCAATCCCGGTGCCCGGGGCATTTGCAATGGTGATGCCGCCCGCCCGGTAGACATCCATGATCCCCGGCACGCCCAGCAGGCTGTCGGGGTTGAAATTCAGCGGGTCGAGGAAATCGTCATCGACCCGGCGGTAGAGCACATCGATCGGCGTATAGCCCTGCGTGGTCCGCATGGCCACGCGCCCATCCACCACCTTGAGGTCATGGCCCTCCACCAGCTCCGCGCCCATCTTGTCGGCGAGAAACGCGTGTTCGTAATAGGCCGAGTTGTGGATCCCCGGGGTCAGCACGCCCACCACCGGACGTCCCGTGCAGGCCGGGGGCATGCAATCGCTCAGCGAACGGCGCAGGTTCTGGGGGTATTCCGAGACCGAGCGGACGGAGTTCCGGGCGAAAAGCTCCGGGAACATCTGCAGCATCGTCTCGCGGTTTTCGAGCATGTAGGAGACGCCCGAGGGCGTGCGGGCATTGTCTTCGAGGACGTAGAACTCATCCTCGCCTGTCCGAACGAGGTCGATGCCGACGATATGGGTGTAGACGTTGCCCGGTGGGGTCATGCCAATCATTTGCGGCAGGAAGGCCTCGTTCCGGGCGATCATCTCGGCGGGGACGCGGCCTGCGCGAATGATCTCCTGCCGGTGATAGATGTCATAGAGAAAGGCGTTGATCGCCCGCACCCGCTGTTCGATGCCCTTGGCCAGCCGGGACCATTCGCGGGCCGAAATGATGCGCGGCACAATGTCGAAGGGGATGAGCCGTTCGGCAGCCTCTTCGCGCCCATAGACGTTGAAGGTGATGCCCGTCAGGCGAAAAACGTCCTCGGCTTCGCGGGCCTTCTTGCGTAATCGCGCCGGGTCTTCGCTCCCGAACCAGCTGTCAAAATCTGAGTAGGGCGCGCGCACATGGCCGTCGCCCAGACCGGTCATTTCGTCAAAGGGCTTTGTAACTGTCATAAAAGTGAGGCTAACCTATTCCGTATAACCTGCAATAGCCCTGTTAACGGGTGTTAACTGCCGGGAGGTTCCACTCGCGGCGGTGCCCGGAAAGCGGGCAGTTCATGTCTGGCCCCCGCAGGCTCCGGCGGTTTGCAATGGCGGTGCCGGTGACCTAGGAGGGAGTATGTCCAGCACGCCCCGCCTTGCCGATCTTGATGTCATCGCGCCGAACCTCAAACGGCGGCTGTCGGGGGTCACCTCGACGATCATCCGACTGGTGCCCTTGCAGGCGCGCGAGATCGGGATCGCGGCCACGGGGCCGGGCCTGCCGGAGCATGTGCCCCATGTGCCGCTGACAGCGCTCTTTGCCCTGCCGCGGGATCGCTGGCGGGTCTGGCATGCCCGACGCAATACCGAGATGCTGCTGGGTCTCGTGCTGCGCCATGTGTTTCGACGCAAGCTGCGACTGCTCTTCACGACCGCCTCCCAGCGCGCCCATTCCGGCTACACCAAATGGCTGATCCGGCAGATGGAACATGTGGTGGCCGTGTCGCAAAAATCCGCGGCCTATCTGGAACGTGAGGCGACGGTCATCCTGCATGGCATCAACCTGCAGGAGTTCACGCCGCCCGAGGACAAGGCTGCCCTGCGTCGCGCGCTCGGGATGGATCCCGACGCGGTTCTGATCGGCTGTATCGGGCGGATCCGCGCGCAGAAGGGCACGGATGTCTTCGTGGACGCTATGCTGGCGCTTCTGCCGGATCGGCCCGAGGCACAAGCCATCGTTCTGGGGCGGGCCACCGAGAAACACGTCTCTTTCCTCGCCGATCTGAAGGCGCGGATCGCGGCGGCGGGCCTGTCAGATCGCATTCATTTCCCCGACGAGGTGCCTCCAGATCAGGTCGCCAGGTGGTATCAGGCGCTCGACCTCTTCGTGGCACCCCAACGGTGGGAGGGGTTCGGCCTCACCCCGATCGAGGCCATGGCCTGCGCCGTGCCCGTGGTGGCCACGGATGTGGGGGCGTTCTCCGAACTGCTCGATCCGCCGGATGTGGGGCTTCTGGTGCCGCGAGATGATCTCGCGGCCCTCACAGCGGCCACGGCAGAGATGCTGTCCCGGGATCTCGCAGCCGAAGGAGCCGCTGGCCGCGCCCGGGTCGAAGCGGCCTTCAGTATCGAACGCGAGGCCAAGGCCCTGATCGCGGTCTACCGGGATTTGCTCGCCCGCGCGTGAGCTGCGACTTTGCCCCCCTTTCCCATCGCGTTCCCTTGGGATAGAGAGCGCGCTGACACCCAAAGGAGACCCAAAATGGGCTATAAAGTCGTCGTCGTTGGGGCCACGGGCAATGTGGGCCGCGAAATGCTGAACATCCTGGCCGAGCGCCAGTTCCCGGTGGACGAGATTGCCGTTCTGGCATCCCGCCGTTCCCTGGGGACGGAGGTGAGCTTTGGCGACACAACTTTGAAGACCCAGGATCTCGCCACGTTCGATTTCACCGGCTGGGACATGGCGCTCTTTGCCGTGGGGTCGGCGGCGACCAAGGACTATGCGCCCAAGGCCGCGGCGGTGGGCTGTGTCGTGATCGATAACAGCTCGCTCTATCGCTATGACCCGCAGATCCCGCTGGTCGTGCCGGAGGTGAACCCCGAGGCCGTGGAGCAATACGCCAACAAGAACATCATCGCGAACCCGAACTGTTCGACCGCGCAGATGGTGGTGGCGCTCAAGCCGCTCCATGACCGCGCGAAGATCAAGCGGGTGGTCGTGTCGACCTATCAATCCGTGTCCGGCGCGGGCAAGGAGGGGATGGACGAGCTCTGGGATCAGACCAAGGCCGTCTACAACCCGACCGATGATGTGAAGGTCAACAAGTTCCAGAAGCAGATCGCCTTCAACGTGATCCCGCATATCGACGTGTTCCTCGATGACGGCTCCACCAAGGAAGAGTGGAAGATGGTCGCCGAGACCAAGAAGATCGTCGATCCCAAGATCAAGGTGACCGCGACCTGCGTGCGCGTGCCGGTCTTCGTCGGGCATTCCGAATCGATCAATATCGAGTTCGAGGAGTTCATCGACGAGGACGAGGTCCGCGATATCCTGCGCGAGGCCCCGGGCATCATGGTGGTCGATAAGCGTGAGGATGGCGGCTACACCACGCCCATCGAATGCGTGGGCGATTTCGCGACCTTCATCAGCCGGATCCGTCAGGACAGCACGATCGACAACGGCATCAACCTGTGGTGCGTGTCGGACAACCTGCGCAAAGGGGCGGCCCTGAACGCGGTCCAGATCGCCGAAACGTTGGGCAAGCGGGTCCTCAAGAAGGGCTAGGTTCGGCAGACCCAACCGGTGAACACGAAAAAGGCGCGGGCATCCTTGGATGCCTGCGCCTTTGCTGTGTTCGGGGTCGCCGTAGGGCGGGTCAGAACCGCTCCGCCCGCAGGACCTCGCAATCGCTGACCGTGACCACGCCGATATGGCGGTCCACGACCTTGAAAGCAGCGTCGAGCAGCGCGTCCAGCCGGTCCGGCCGAATGATGCAGACCACCTGGATCATGCCCCCCGCCCGGCTCACCTGACCTTCGCGGCTCCAGAGGCCCGAGCGCCCGGATCCGCCAAGCACCGGCAGGATCGAGAACCCGGTCACGCCCGCACCGGTCAGCGCGTCTGTCAAACGCCGCTCCATCGGGGCCTCGATGATGATCGCGACCCGCTTGGCCTTGTGTGTTTCCATGTGATTACCCCCCAGAAAGCGCCGAGGCGACGGCGACGTAGATCGGGATACCAAGTGTCAGGTTGAACGGAAAGGTCACCCCGAGCGACAGGGTCAGATAGATCGACGGGTTCGCCTCGGGCAGGGCGACCCGCATGGCTGCCGGCACCGCGATATAGGAGGCCGAGGCCGCCAGCGTCGTGAAGAGCACAACGCCCCCGGTCGACAGGCCCAGCAGCAACCCGGTGCACAGGCCCAGCGTCGCCCCCACCAGCGGCATGATCACACCGAAGGCAAAGACCGGGGCGGTCATCACACCGCGCGCCTGTCGCAGGCCCCGTCCGGCCACCAGCCCCATATCCAAGAGGAACAGGCACAGCACCCCCTGGAAGGGCGAGATGATGAAGCTCGAGATCTGGGTCAGCCCGTCTTCCCCGGTGATCCAGCCGATCAGGAAGGACCCGACCAGCAGCACGATGGAGCCGTTGAGCAGGATCTCGCGCCAGAGCTCCGCATCCATCCGGTCGTCCTCCCCGCTCCCGGCGGTGGCGCGGCTCACGAGCCAGAGCGCGGCGAGGATGGCTGGTGCCTCCATCACGGCGGCCACGGCAACCATGTAGCCTTCGGACGCGATCCCCTGACTGTTCAGGACCGAGGTCGCGGCGACAAAGGTCACAATCGAGATCGAACCGTAATGGGCGGCCACCGCTGCGGCGTCGAGAATGCTGAGCTTTGTCATGAAGCGCAGCAGGGCGAAGGCGATAAAGGGAATCGCGAAGGACAAAATGCCGCCCGCGATCAGGGCGAGAATCAGGGTCGTATCGAGCCCGTGGGCCGCCACGGCCGCGCCGCCCTTGAAGCCGATCGCAAAGAGCAGGTAGATAGACATCCCCTTGGCCACCGCCTCGGGAATGGTCAGATCCGAGCGGGCGAAGGCCGCCGCGAGACCCAAGGCAAAGCACAGGATGATCGGCGAGCCCAGATTGTTGATCGCCAATGCAAAGATATTGTCCATGGGCACCCCGTTTCACTCGCCGCCTCGCTGCGCCGCAGCAGAATATCCGCGATGAGGAAAAGAGACCAGCGCAAACGGTGTGCGCCCGTCCCGCGGGGGTATGGCGCGGCCCCCCGTCAGGCTGGGGCACCGCATATCTCTTGGGTCAGACGGCTTTGAAGACGCCCGGTTCGCCGTGATAGGCGTAGAGCGTGCCCTCGCCGATATCGTTCCAGAGCCCGTGCAGGGTCAGCTCCTCGCGCTCCACCGATTCGCGGATATAGGGGAAGCTCATGAGGTTCTCGAGCGAGATCACAACACCTTCTTTTTCAAGGCTTTCTGCCTGTGCGTTGTTCTCGGGGCTGGTGTTGATGCGGTCATAGCCGGGGCGCAGAATGTCGAGCCAGCGTCCGATGAAGCTGTCGCCTTCATCCATCTCGGGCGCGTGGCCGCTGCACATGTCGATGCAGCCCCGCACGCCTCCGCAATCGGAATGGCCCATGACGATGACATGGGCGACCTTCAGATGCTTGACCGCGTATTCGATGGCCGCCGAGGTGCCGTGGTGATCGCCCGAAGGTTGATAGGGCGGGACAAGATTTGCGATGTTGCGGTGGATGAAAATCTCGCCGCTATCGGCGCCGAAGATGTTCGTCACATGCACGCGGCTGTCGCAACACGCCACCAGCATGGCGCGCGGGCGCTGGCCTTCTTCGGCCAGGCGTCGGTACCAGTATTTGTTCTCGTCATAGGTCGTTGCACGCCAGCCGTGATAGCGCTGGGCGAGATATGAGGGCAGGGGTTTTGCTGCAATCATGGGGGGCCTCCGGGGATCGTCTGACCTCCCGCATAGCGCGAGTTTCACTAAAAAACGATGGAGTAAATTGGCGCGGGGCAACGGAGTGTTCACTTTGGCCCGGCAGTCTCTTGCCCGTGGTGGACGACGAAAGAACGAGGGTAAGATGCAACAGTCAAGCGCATCGACGCAGCATGAATTGAGCGGGGAACCGAATGTGGTTGTCCTCGCCCCGCAGGAACCTGTGGTCCTGGATCAGGACCGTGTGGTGGAACTTTTCGTGGATCTGGGCGAGATCGGTGCGCAGAGCACGGTCTCTTCGACGCTCAGCGATATCCGCGACCGGGTCGGCCTGTTGCCGATCGAATACGCGCGGGGGACCTGGGAAGGGCTCGAGGGGTTGGCGCAGGAAGTGGCCGCGCTTGCCGCCTCCATCGGCTTTATCTCCTGTGAGACAGCGGCCCAGCACGTGGCGGTCTGTGCCCAGGCCCATAGTGCCAATGACATCCCGCCCGTGATTGCGCGGCTCGACCGGGTCTGCGCCATGCCGCGCCCCACGGCCTGGGGCTCGCAGGGGATTTCCGGCTAGGGCCTGTCCGTCCCGGGCCAAGGGCGCGGGCGGGCCGAAGTCCCGTGCGCGGCAATTGAATTCACATCTTTCATGGCTGCCGCAGGCTTATGCCCGCCGCGGCCCGGTATTTTGCGCTCTGATCTTGCAGCTGGGCGCGGACCCTCTAGGCTTGCCCCTATTGGCCCGTCCCCGGACCCCAGAGAGGTGCCCATGTCCGCGTTCACTTGCGAATTCGCACCGGAAGGTGCGCCCACCCGGCCGATCCATGTGATCGAGGCTGCTGATCTCGACACGTGGAGCGCTGGCCGCCCGGAGCCCGAGCGTGCCTGGATCACCGCGCAGGGATTCAAGGCCACGTTGGGCACGCATCTGGTGCTGCCCAATCCGGATGGCACCGCCGGTGATGTGGTCGCAGGCTATGGCAGCGCGTCGGACCGGGCGCGCATGCGCTTTGCCCTCGGCCCGCTGGCCCTGTCCCTGCCTGCGGGTGACTACCATTTCGAAGGGCTGACCGACCCGCAGGCGCTGGCCGAAGAGACCCTGGGCTGGCTTCTGTCGGGCTACAGGTTCACGCGCTATGCCGGAAAGGCACCGACCCCGTCCCGCCTGCGCCCGTCCCCCGAGCTGGATGCTGCGCGGGTTCTGGCCATGGCCGAGGGCGAGGGGCTGACCCGCGACCTGATCAACACGCCGTCCAACGATATGGGGCCCGATGAGCTCGAAGCGGCGGCGCGCAGGCTCGCCGACACCCATGGGGCCTCCTGCGAGGTGACGCTGGACGAGGATCTGCTCGGCGCCAATTTCCCCATGATCCACGCGGTGGGCCGCGCCTCGGCGCGTCGTCCCCGGCTCATCGATTTGCGATGGGGCAGCGAGGGGCCGGCGCTGACGCTTGTGGGCAAGGGGGTCTGCTTTGATACCGGCGGGCTGAACCTCAAGCCCGGCGGATCCATGGCCCTGATGAAGAAAGATATGGGGGGCTCTGCCACGGTGCTGGGGCTCGCGCATATGATCATGGCGCTGGGTCTGCCCCTGCGGCTGCGGGTCCTGATCCCGGCGGTGGAGAACGCGGTGTCCGGCACTGCCTTTCGGCCCGGCGATGTCCTGACCTCGCGCAAGGGACTGTCGGTGGAGATCAACAACACGGATGCCGAGGGGCGTCTCGTGCTGGCCGATGCCCTCGCGCTCGCGGATGAGGAGGCTCCGGACCTGATCCTGTCCATGGCGACACTGACCGGCGCTGCCCGGGTGGCGGTGGGCCCTGATCTGGCGCCGTTCTATGCGACGGCCCCGGAACAGGCGACAGCGCTGCAGGCCGCTGCGGGGCGTGTGGCCGATCCGGTCTGGCAACTGCCTTTCCATGCGCCCTATGAGAAGATGATCGAGCCGGGCATCGCCGATCTCGACAACGCGCCCGCCGGGGGTTTTGCGGGGTCGATCACCGCCGCCCTTTTCCTGCGCCGCTTCGTGGAGGCGACGCCCTATATCCATTTCGACATCTATGGCTGGCAGCCCAGTGCCGCACCGGCCCGCCCCAAGGGCGGTGTGGGACAGGGCGCGCGCGCCGTGCTCGAGGCCCTGCCGGAGCTTCTGGGCCTATGAGCGTGGCAGAGGCACCCGACACCCTGGACCGTCGCCGCACCGGGTTTGACGGCGAGACCGCGCTGGAGGCCCTGCGCGGTCAGGTCGACGCCACCCGCTTTGTGCCCGGGCGGGCCGCCCGTGTGACCGTGCCCGAGACCCCGCTGACCCGCAGGACGACCGGGGGCGCGGACAAGGCGCTGCTCTTTGGTGAGCCGGTGACCGTGATCTCCGAGAGCGCTGGGCATGCCTTCGTGCAATCCGGTTGGGATGGCTATGTGGGCTATGTGACGTCCGACGCGCTTGGGGGCGCGGCCGAGACCACGCACCATCTGGTGGCGCGCGCCAGCCATCTCTATTCCGAGCCTCATTTCAAATCCCGGCCGTTGCAGACCCTGTCCCTGGGCAGTGCCCTGGCCGGGGCCCGCATCCGCGACGGGTTTCTCGAAACCCCTGACGGGTTCGTCCCGATGCAGCATGTTGCCGAGCGCGATGTACCCAAACCAATCCTCGAAACCGCGCTGAGCCTTGTGGACACGCCCTATCTCTGGGCCGGGAACAGTGCGGCGGGGACCGATTGCTCGGGCCTTGTGCAGCTGGCCTTCCGTCTGGCGGGACATGCCTGCCCCCGCGACAGTGACCAGCAGGCTGCCGAGATCGGGGTCGGTCTGCCGGAGGGGGCGGCCCTGCAGGCCGAAGACGTGATCTGCTGGCACGGCCATGTGGGTCTGATGCTCGATGCGGATCGGCTGCTCCATGCCAATATCCACCATATGGCCGTCGCGATCGAACCTCTGGAGGCCGCCCTCAAGCGCATCAGTGCCTATGAATACGGGGAGGTGACGACCATCCGCCGCCTCGCGTGATGCGGCGCGCCTAGTCGACGGCCCGGATCAGCTTCTTTTCCAGAACGCGGAGCACGGTTTTCAAGTCGTGCCCCCGTTTCAGGATCTGCCCATCCATGCCGATCACCGCATACGATCCCTGCTTCTGTGCCAGTTTCGGGCGCTTCTCGATCCGGTAGAGCGGATGTTCCGCAGTGCGCCGGAACACCGAGAAGACGGCGACATGGCGTTGGCAGGAGATCCCGTAATCCCGCCATTCTCCCGCCACCACCATGCGGCCATAGAGCGACAGGATCACCCCAAGCTCGCGCCGGTCGAATGCGACCTGCTCCGGGATGGGGTCGGGTTTGCGGAACGGGATCGGGGTTTGAATGACCATGTCCCGGATGGTGAGCCGGAACGCACCGCAAATCAAGGGCGGTTGCACGGGGCTTGGCCTCATTCTCGCCGCGAAATCACCTCAGTGCTTCCTCACACCGCCCGCACCCGCGCCATCTGCACCGGCGATAGTCAATGCATCGAGAGTGGTGACGCTCTTGTCCCTCGGAGTAGGCGATCGTCATTGCCCCCACCCAGATTACCACTCCGGGGGGACTGAATACTCCAGACGCCCCGTCCTCACAGGCGGGGCGTTTTCCCGTGCGGAGGGGCGGTGCGGCCGCGCGGGGTTGCGCGGCATGGATGGGTCGGATCACATGGTCGGGTCGAGACGCGATCTGGAGGGCCGAGATGGATCCGCAAACCCTTGCCGAGGCGAGCGCCGCCGCAATGTTGGACGAGGATGCCGCGAGCCGGGGCATGGGCATCGCGCTGGTGCAGGTGCGTCCGGGGGCGGCGCGCTGCCGCCTCATGGTGCGGGCTGACCACCTGAACGGGCACGGGATCTGCCACGGAGGCGTGATTTTCACCCTGGCGGATACGGCCTTCGCGGTGGCTTGTAACAGCTACAATCAACGGGTGGTGGCGCAGCATAACAGCATTTCCTACCTCGCGCCGGCGCGGTCGGGGGAGGAGCTGATCGCCGAAGCGGTCGAGGTATCGCGCAGCGGGCGCTCGGGGATCTATGACGTGACGGTGACCCAGGGGGAGACTGTGGTCGCGGTCTTTCGCGGTGCGTCGCGACAGGTGCAGGGCCAGCATGTGCCCGCGGAAGCAGAGCAGAGCCGATAGCGGCTCTGAGCTTGGGTCTTCCGCGCGGATCTCACCATCCCGCCGGTCGGCCATCCCCGCGGGGCAGGGGCAGGCTGTCTTGCTTTCTCTCAGGGTCTCCCCGCACCCTCTCTTTCACGCGAAGCGCCCCTGACAGAACCAGCCCGAAGACAGTCCAGCCCCATGGGCATAATACAGCCACAGCCGCTGGCCCACTGATGTCTCCACCCGCCAGTAATCCCGCACGCCGCTGCGCCAATTGGGATCATCCAGCCACCATTCCGGCGCCAACCGCTCTGGCCCGCAGGCATTGTCCAGCTTGAAATCCTGCCCGCGCCAGCGAAACCGCGTGGGCGGTATCGCCTGATCCGGGGCCTGTACCGGTTCGGGCCGGAACAGGGTCAAGGGCCGAGGCGCATGCATCTGCGGCCAGTCCCCCGCATGGGGCGCACTCCAGGCGGCGGCCTGAATGCTGGCGGTCTTTTCCGGAATATGGCTGTCCGCCGGATGCCAGCGGGTGATCGCCTCCAGCCCGATCCGCGCCCCCAGCGTGCCGATCAGATCATCCAGAGCGGTGCTGTCCTGCGCGCTCTGTGCGCCGCGCGCGGCCTCCACATGCCCGCTATGCTGTACCGCATGCACAGGCTCGGTCTGAACCGCCTCCAGGCGGATCACATCGATGCCGAACCCCGCATCGGCCTCATCCAGCTTGCGAAACAACAGGGGCCGCAACCGCGCCGGATCCGCCGAGGGCCGCGCCAGCCCCAGATCGAAGCTCTGGCGCGTGTGATCGCAGCGCAGCAACTCCAGACGGATCCGCCGCGCCCCGCGCCCGGCCTTGGCCAGGCGCGCGCCCAGCGGCGGCAGCAAGCGGTCGATCCCGGCCTCCAGATCCTCGCGCAACCCGATAGGCTCCGGCAGGGTCAGCCGCACGGCACAGACCAGATCCGGCGCTACGGGCGAAACCGGCTCCGGCTCCCGCCCCAGAGCCTGATCGAGCCGCCGACCGACCTCCAGCCCAAAGCGTCGGGCCAGGGCAGCCCGTGGCAACCCGGCCAGATCGTCGATCCGGCGCAACCCGACCCGGGACAACCCGTCCAGAGTATCGGCGGGCAGGCGCAGGGCGGCCACGGGCAGGGGCGCCAGAGCCTGCCGGGTCTGGCCCGGCGGGGCAATGCGCTCCACCGGGATGGTGGAGAGGGCTCGCCCCGCCGGCGGGGCATCCCCGCCCCGCGTCCAATGGCGCCGCTTGCGCGCGCGCGACCGCGTGGCCCGCGCCTCCTGATCGATGGCATCGCCGCTGCGCGTGGATCCGGCCCGCGCCCCGGCGTAATGGGCCAGCGCCCAGGCCGCGCCCACCGTATCTGCCAGCCCGATCCGCAGACTCAGCCCCATATCGGCGCAATCCTGATCCAGCAGGGCGACCACCCCGGCCTCTCCCCCGAACAGATGGGCACAGCCCGACAGGTCGATCACCAGCGTGTCGTCCTCCTGGGCCGCGACCCAGGGCGATACCTTGCCCGCCCAGCGGCGCAGGGCATCGAGAAATCCGGCCTCGCCCACCGGATCGGCCGCCCGGGTCACCAGCCCGGGACAGATCGCCTGAGCATCCCGCAGGGCCTGCCCGACCTGCAGCCCTTCCCCGCTTGCCCCCGCAGAGAGGGAGGCCAGCACCTGCGCCGCCCCATGGGTCGCGACGGTCGCAAAGGGCCCGGGCTCCGCCAGACGGAGATGGCGGAGGGCGCGTTCGGCCCCCAGACGGGGAAACCACAGGGCAAGAATACGGCGTGGGGACGGCATGGGCAGCTCATATCGTTCTCACTTTGTTCTCATCTTAGGGTGAGTCGCGGCCAGAGTCGATCCACCCGCGCGCCCAAAGGCTCGCTGCGCCACGCCCCAACTTAAGTCCGAAAATATCCCCGCCGGAGGCTCCCACCCGTGCCCCCCGCGCGCCGGCCCGGATCAGATCGCTAGGCGGCCAGTTGGCGCCCGGCCACCCCGTGGATCCTGGCAGAGACGATCTGCCCCTCGGGCTGGTCCTCCGAGAACTGCACCTCGGTGAACTGCTCGGTGCGGCCCATGCGCGGGTTCTCCAGCAGGACCTGATGGGTCCGCCCCACCTGCGCGGCCAGATGCTCTGCCACCTGCGCGTCACCGGCCTTGCGCAGCTCGGCCGCCCGGGCCTTGATGACCGGCCCCGCCACCGCAGGCATCCGCGCCGCCGGCGTGCCGGGACGGGGCGAATAGGGAAACACATGCAGCCAGGTCAGATGGCAGTCGCGCACCAGGCGCAGGGAGTTGGCGAACATCGCGTCGGTCTCGGTCGGAAACCCGGCGATGATATCCGCGCCAAAGGTCATCTCGGGCCGCAGCCGCAACGCCTCTTCGCAGAAGGCGATCGCGTCATCGCGCAGATGCCGCCGCTTCATCCGCTTGAGGATCATGTCGTCCCCGGCCTGCAGGCTGAGATGCAGATGGGGCATCAGCCGCGTCTCGGTGGCGATGGCCAGCATCAGGTTCTCATCCGCCTCGATGCTGTCGATCGAACTGATCCGCAGCCGGGGCAGATCCGGCACCAGCCGCAGGATCCGCATGACCAGATCCCCCAGCCGGGGCTCCCCGGGCAGATCCGCCCCCCAACTTGTCAGGTCCACACCGGTCAGAACCACCTCGTTATAGCCCCGATCCACCAGCCGCTTGATCTGGTCCACCACCACGCCCGCGGGCACCGAGCGCGAATTGCCCCGGCCATAGGGAATGATGCAGAACGTACAGCGATGATCGCAGCCATTCTGGACCTGGACATAGGCGCGACTGCGCGTGCCGAACCCGTCGATCAGATGCCCGGCGGTCTCGGTGACTGACATGATGTCATCGACGCGTACGGCTTCGGTCTCGCCGATCAGATCGGGCGCAAGCCCGGCCCAGGTCTCTGCCTGCATCTTCTCGGTATTGCCGATCACATGGGTGACCTCGGGCATGGCGGCAAAGGTCTCGGGCTCGGTCTGTGCCGCGCAGCCCGTCACAATCAGCGGCGCATCGGGGTTTTCCCGACGCAGCTTGCGGATCTCCTGCCGCGCCTTGCGCACGGCTTCGGAGGTCACGGCGCAGGTGTTGACCACCAACGCATCGCGCACCCCGGCGGCCTCGGCCAGCTCTTTCATGGCCTCGGTCTCATAGGCGTTGAGCCGACAGCCCAGGGTGGTGAACCGCGGCGCGCTCATAGGGCGGCCATGAATTGCGGGGTCAGAACCCCCGAGAACACGGTCATGGTGGGGCCGGTCATCCAGACCCCGTCCTCGCGCCAGTCGATCCAGAGGGTCCCGCCATCGAGATCGATCCGCGTCTTGCGCCCGGTCAGGCCCCGCCGGGCGGCGGCCACGCCGGTCGCGCAAGAGGAGGACCCCGAGGCCAGCGTGATCCCCACGCCCCGCTCCCAGACCCGCATCCGCAAATGGTCGGGGCCGATCACCTGCGCGACCTGCACATTGGTGCGCTCCGGGTAGAGCGGGTGATGCTCATAGCGGGGTCCGAAGCTCTCCAGCGCGATCGCGTCGGCATCCTCGACAAAGAAGGTGCAGTGGGGGTTGCCCATGCCCGTGGCCACGGGCGTGCCTTCGATGGGCAGCTCCAGCGTGTCCATCGCCTCGGCCAGCGGGATCTCGGACCAGAGGGTCTGGGGCTGGCCCATATTGACCCGGGTCTGGCCGCCACCGGCCTCTTTGGCCAGCAGTAGCCCCCGGTCCGTCGACAGCCGCAGCGCGCTGGCCCCGGTTTCATCCAGCATCATCCGCGCGATGCAGCGCGTGGCATTCCCGCACGCCGCCGAGGTCGAGCCATCGGCGTTGTAGAAGGTCAGATGCGCATCCACGCCCTCGCCCGGGGTCACGACCGCAAGCTGGTCAAACCCGACCCCACGATGGCGGTCGGCCAGCGCTGCCACCAGTGCCGCTGGCACGGCATGGCCCTGGGCACGACTGTCGATGACGACAAAGTCGTTGCCGAGCCCATGCATCTTGTAGAAGGGCAAAGAGGTCTGATCCTGCGTGGTCATGGCGGCCATATACGCGCGAACTGCGACATAATCCAGAAGGCGCAGAAAACTCTACATTCCACCCTTGACCCCTCCGGGCCCGATGGCTAAACGGGCCGCCAGAGTGGGCCGTTAGCTCAGTTGGTAGAGCAACTGACTTTTAATCAGTGGGTCGCAGGTTCGAATCCTGCACGGCTCACCACTGTTTCCAAAGAATGAGAGCCGCAGGCCTCGGGGTTTCGCGCTTGCGTACCGGGTCAGAAACGCTGGCGTGTCACCGGCTGCGACCAGAGGGCAGCGTGTTGCGTGCCAAGGGGACGGGCATGGCGGCGCGCGTCAATGCGCTCGCGAGCCCGGCTGGCAAAGGGGCATGATCGGGCGTCTCGGGTCCTGAACCAGCCCAGTCTTGTGCCCACAGGCATGGGCGCGGCAATGCCGGGGATGTCAGGCTTGCACATATCGGCGCATTGGACTGCGATCGCCTTTGATCTCAGATCGACATGTCCGGAATGTAGCGGGCCCCGGGGCCCTCCTTGCCCAGCCTGTCATCGGGATTGGCCAGCGCGCAGCGCTCGACGCTCAGGCAGCCGCAGCCGATGCAGATAGCCATTTTGTCCCGCAGCGCCGTCAGGGTTTCGATGCGCCGCGTCAGGTCGTCATGCCAGATATCGGCAAGACGTGCCCATTCCGCCGTGTTCGGCACGGTGTCCATGGGCAGATGCGACAAGGCCTTCGCGATCTCGGCCAGTGTGAGCCCAGCGCGCTGGGCGACTTTCACGATTGTCACGCGGCGCAACAGTTCGCGGCGGTAGATCCGGTGGTTTGCCGCATTCCGCTCCGAAGCGATCAGACCCTTGCGTTCGTAGAAATGCAGGGTCGAGATGGGCACCCCGCTGCGGTGGCTCAGCTGTCCGATACTCAGATACGTCGCCGGCATGGCATCACTTCCCATTTCATTGCTTGACCTCAACCAAGGTTGAGGCCGTATCCGAGGGCAAGTCAAGCAATCCAAAGTGCCGAAACCGGCCATTTAGGCGAGGGCGGGTATGGTACTGAAAACGGGTCTTCTCATTGTTCTCGGGCTCCTCTGGAGCCTCCGGTTGTCGGCCATCAAGGCGGCGGGCATGTCTGGTATTCCGGTGCATGTGGTCGTGACCCTCTCTGCTTTTGGCATAGCCCTGTTCTTCACCGGAGTGGCTCTGTTGCGTCGCGACTGGCCGCCGCTGGATCGCGGAACGCTCGGGTTTTATGGGCTGAGTGGGCTGCTCGGCTTTCTCGCGCCCTTTATCCTGGAAACAGCGGTTGGCCCGCATCTGCCGGTGTTTGTCTTCGTCGTCATCATCGCAACGATGCCCCTTTTCACCTTCGGTCTGGCGGCGCTTGTCGGACGCGAGAGGATGCGAGCCGGGCCCCTGATGGCCATCGCGCTCGGCTTTGTCGGCGCGGTGGCGATCCTGTGGGATGTCTCGCGCGGATCTTCTGTCGGCGCGGCGCAGGGCGGATGGATCCTGGCGGCGTTCGGGGTGCCGCTCCTTTATGCGCTGAACACGGTGTTTGTCGCCTCGCGTTGGCCGCCCCATGCAAGCCCGGTCAATGTCGCCCAGGCTCAGGCTCTGATCGTGGCTTTGGCGGCACTGACGGGGAGTGTTGCCACAGGTACGACCGGCGCCTGGACCCTGGCGGGGCTGAACGTTCCGGCGCTGCTTCTCATCGTGATCGGCGAGGGTCTCGCGCTTGTGGTCTATCTCAGGATCACGCGAGATTACGGGGCCACCTATGTTTCCTTTGCCAATTACGCATCCATCGGTTTCGCGGCGGTCTTCGGGGCCGTGTGGTTCGGGGACCACCTGTCCGGGCTGACGGGGCTTGCTGCTCTGGCGATCATCGGATCCATCATTCTCTATCAGCGGCAGACCCGAGGGCCGGACAGCTCGGACCGCCCCGTGGCCGAGCGCGGGCGCTCCGATGGATAATCAAGCGCATCCCGACCCGGCAGAAGTCATCCGGGCGTGGCGAGAGAACCGCTGGCACCTCCTGTCTCAGGGCGCGCGGCAGGCCCGGTCCCGTGACTTCGTGCGCCTGTTTCTCTGGACCGCCCTGCCGACCACCGCGCAGGCGCTCATGGCGTCGTCCCGCACGGTCTTTGATGTGTTCATGACCTCCAGCCTTGGCGCCGAGGAGGTCGCGGTCGTGGGCTATGGCAGCCGGATCGTGTTTATCCTGATCCTGCTGGTGCTGGGGATTTGCAACGCGCGGGCGTAGTCATCGCGCAGTTCCATGGAGGCGGCGCGCGCGCGGGCCAAACACGCGGTCGGGACCACCATGCTGTTGTCCTTCGCGATCTCGCTTTTGGGCCTTGGCCTGATCATCCTGCTGTCCGGGACGCTTGCGCTCTGGTCGAGCGATGATCCCGCGCTCCAGAGGCTGACGCTGGACTATCTGCTGCCCGCCAGCGCCATCGTGCTCCCTTTCTCGGTCGGATTTGCCATCGCGGTGGGGCTGCGCAGCATCGGGCGGCCGGGTCTGGCAACCTGGGCGTCGGTCATCGGTCTGATCAGCAATGTCGTCCTGAACTCTGCGCTGATCTTCGGCAATCTGGGCGCGCCCGCCCTTGGCGTGACGGGGGCGGCCTATGCCTCTGCGCTGAGTTTCGTGATCGAGGCTGGGGTGGTCGCGGTCTGTGCGGTGCTGTTCCACGACCATCACCTTTTCGCGCCGCGCAGGATCGCCGCCTACCTGAACAGCGACACGGTGCGGAAAATCCTGCGCATCGGGGTGCCGATTGCGCTCGGCTCTGCGGTCTGGGCCATCGGTATCTTCGTCTACAGCATCGTCTCCGCCATGGCGGGCACCGTGCCGCTGGCGGTGCTCGCGCTTGTGACGCCGGTGGAGTCCATGGCCATTGCGGTCCTGATCGGGCTGTCTTCCACGACCAATGTCATCGTGGGGCAAGCTCTTGGGCGCGCCGATTTCCGCCGCGCCACAATTGACGCAATCGCGCTTGTGCTCTGGACCGCCATGGCGTCGCTTGCGATGAGCCTGCTGTTACTGGCCCTGACGCCAGCGCTTCTGACGCTCTATGCCGGTGCCGGGCCCGACGTCCTGGATGTGGCAGAGAGCGTGTTCACGGTGCTGGCGGCGGTCCTGATGTTCCGGGCGCTCAACGTCACGATGGTGGTGGGGGTCCTGCGCGCTGGCGGCGACACGACCTCGCCCATCCTCATGGATCTCGCGGCGCAATGGCTGGTCGCGATCCCGCTCTCCTATGCTTGCGTCGTGGTGTTCGCGCTGCCCTTCCCATGGGTGTTCCTCGCCTTCAACAGCGAGGAAACTGCGCGACAGGCGATGGCTCTGTTCCGACTGCGCCAGTTCAAATGGTTGGCGCAAATCAGACCGGATGGATAGCGCAACGGTTGGCTGCACGCGCCAGGCAGGCGGTCTCAAGCTCTGCGCTGGTGCCGCGGTCGGCGGGTCCGGCCATCCACGGCGCAACCTCGGATGCGACCTGCTCAGGGCGGCGTGCCGACCTGGGCGATCGGCGTGACCTTTGCATCCTCCCGGGCCCGGACGCGCCACTGACTGGGCGCCATGCCGGTTTCCCGCAGGAACGCCCGGTTGAAATTCGACTTGGTGTTGAAACCGCTGTCCAGCATCGCCTCGGTGACGCTCGCCCCGGCGTCGATCAATGTGCAGGCATGCCGGATGCGCCATGAATTGATGTAGCGCGACACGTTGTTACCGGTGGCCCGGTTGACCGCCGTGGACAAGCGCTTTTCCGGCAGATGCAGGCGGCGGGCGAGGCGGGCCAGCGTCAGGTTGGGGTCGAGATGCAACGGTTCCCGCCGAAGGAAGGCCTCCAGACGTGCGACAATCTCCACATCTTCCTGCTGGGTTTCGCGGGGGGGCGCTGCCGCGTCGGGCGCTGCGTCCCGCTCTGGGCCCTCCGCACCAGCGGCGGAGGGGCTGCCGCTGAGCATGCCCACAAAGAGCAGCACAAGAGAGGAGGACGCCGTGATCATCCAGCCCGCCCAGCCCGCATGGCCGGTCGCGAAGGCGATGGCGATCAACACATCGCTGATCGCCGATACGATCAGCGCCCAGCCGAGGACCTGCCAGATCACCGCTGGAACGCGCTCGGCCTCGAGGCGCGCAAGGGGCATATCCGAGGTGCCACGCAGCTGGGCGAGTATCGCGATGCCGTAGCCTGCGAAGACGAGCGGCACCACGACATCCGTGGTCTCGGGCGCGAAGACGCGGCAGAACAGGGTGAAGGCGGGCGCCGCCCCGTGAAACGCCATGGCGCGCGGCGAGAGGCGGCGAACCAGCGCATCCTGAAACGTGATCCAGGCCAGCGGTGGAATGAGGGTCGCACTGACTGGCAGGATCGGGCGCAGGACATCCAGGCCATAGCCCCCGACCAGGGTGACGAGGCCGGATTGCACAGCGCAAGCCGCCAGAAAGGCCACCAGCAGAGGGCGCCTCCCGGACAGGAAGGAGCGCAGTGCGAGATAGCCAAGCACGAGGGCCACGAAAGCAGGGATCGGAAGCATGGGCATCTGGCGAGTATTGTCCGAAATCCGGATCGTGACGACCTGAATCCCGAAAACAGGACGCGGCAAGACGCATTTTCCAGCACCCGTTCCCCCAGCGTTCAAAAACGGAGGTTCCCATCAAACGCCTTGCTCTTCTTTCCCTGATGGCGGTGTCCCAGGCCGTTCCCGCAGCGGCAGACATGCTGCCCGGCTATGACCGGTTCGACCTGAGGGCCGACCATCGGGCGCGGCCCATCGCCGCCTCGATCTGGTATCCGGCCGCCGCCCCGACCTATCGCGCCCCGGTCGGGGATGGCCCGATCTTTGACCCGAGTTTTGCCTATGTCGGTCCCGCGGTTGCGGAAGGTGAGCATCCGCTCGTGCTGCTGTCCCATGGGTCGGGCGGCAATGCCGATAGCCTCGGGTGGCTCTCCAGCGGGCTGGTGGCGCAGGGCGCGATGGTCCTTGCGGTCGATCATCCCGGGTCCACCAGCGGGGACAGCTCTCCACGACGTTCGGTGGATCTGGGGGCGCGGGCGCAGGACCTGTCGGCCGCGCTTGACATGGTGCTTGCCGACCCGTCTTTCGCGCGCTTCGTGGATCGAGACCGGGTCTCTGTGGTCGGGTTCTCTCTGGGCGGGACGACGGCGCTGGGCATGGCAGGCGTGCGCTTTGACGGTGCGGTTCAGGATGCAAACTGCGCGACGGGGCCGGAGGCTGCGGATTGCGTGTACTTCCGTCTTGGGGGCGTCCGGTTCGCCGATCATCCCGGATATGAGGCCGATGCGCGTGATGCCCGGATCACCCGGTCCGTGGCCGTTGATCCCGGTTTTGGCGGGTCGGCTGACCCGCAGAGCCTGGCAGAGGCGCTGGCGGGGATCACGCTGATCAATCTCGGTGATGCCGACCGTCTTGGCGCCGCCGATGTCGGGCCCGATGGCAACGCTCTGGCGCAGCGCCTTCCTCAGACGACCTATGTCGAGCTCGCACCGGCCAACCATTTCACCTTTCTGGGCACCTGCAAACCGGGGGCGGTTGCCCTGCTGGAGGACGAAAAGGATGACCCGATCTGCACTGATCCCGAAGGCGTGGATCGCGCAGTCATCCATGATCAATTGATCGCGGCCATCGCGGCGGGCCTGAACCTCTGAGGGGCGTCGGGCACGCGGTCCGAACCCCGTGACCTCCGGACCGCGTGCCCGGAGGTCGCGGGAGCAGCGACCGATCCTCAGCCGCGCATCGGTCCGGCAGCAAGGGCGCTCTGCCCGGCGGCTTCCCTCCGGCGCGGGGCCGGCAGAGGCGAGATGGCCGCCGCTAGGACGGGGGGCTGTCCTGAGCGTTGGACTTTTCCAACAGACGTTTTTTCAGGGTGCCGATGACCTTCAGCGTGGTCGCGATGTCCTCCGCCGACATGCCCTCAGAGATCTCGTTGACCCAGGGAACCTGCAGGGCGACGGCATCCGCAAACAGCTTCTGCCCCTTGGGAGTGAGCACGACGAGCTGGGCCCGCTTGTGATGGGGGTTCGGGCGAAACGCGACGATCTCTTCCTTCTTGAGCTCGTTCACGATGCGCTGAACCCCCTGTCGGTGAACCCCCATGGTGCGGGCATGCCAGGCGACGGATTCCGGTTGGTCCGCATAGGCGATCGCCCCCAGAATCTGCCAGCGGGCGCTGGTCAGGCCAAGCCCTTCGACGAGCCGATCGCCCTCGAGCTGCAACCGCCCACTCAGTCGGAAGACATCCAGAATGAGCGTGGTCACCGCTGCGCCTGCCTCTGTCCACTGCTCTTCAGCCATGTCTGATCCATCTTTTATTTGACAATGTGTTGTCAAAGTGGTCATTTTCCAAAATTGACAACATGTCACCAATTATTGAGCTGCCCACGGAGCAAGACAGATGGTCACCTTCGAACCTCTCGATCCCGAGTTTCCGATCGAACACCAGCTGAGTGTCGAGGCCGGTCCGGTGGTCTTGATCAACCTGTTCACCATTGATCCCGCCGATCAGGAGGCTCTGCTCGAGGCCTGGAAAGCGGATGCGCTCTATATGAAAAAACAGCCGGGCTATATCAGCACGCAGATGCATAAGGCCGTCGGTGACAGCAGCATGTACCTTAACTACGCCGTCTGGGACACGGTTGCCGACTTCCGCGCAGCGTTCTCGAACCCAGAGTTCAAACAGGCCCTCAGCCATTACCCCTCAAGCGCTGTCACGGCGCCGCACCTCTTCGAAAAGGTGGCCGTTTCCAATTGTTGCACGGCCTGACGTTGCCTTTTGCGAAAGCTCAGTCCTGAGGGTTCCTAGATGAAAACACGTATTCACGCAATTGCAGGTGGCATCGGCTTTGTGATGATCCTGCTGTTCTGGACAGCAACCGCGATCACAGAGCTCTTCGCACCCCATGAGACAGTCGCGGCGGTCAAGGCGCTTATACTGCAGGGCATGGTCATTCTCATTCCGGCCATGGCGATCGCGGGGGGCAGCGGCACCGTGCTGGGCAGGCACCGGACGGATGCCCTGGCGAGCGCCAAGAAAAGGCGCATGCCTCTGATCGCGGTGAACGGATTGCTGATCCTGTTGCCCTCTGCGTGGTTTCTGGCGGGCAAGGCCGCCGCCGGAGAGTTCGACCGCGCGTTCTATCTGATCCAGATCGTGGAACTGGTCGGTGGCGCCGCCAACCTGACGATGATGGGCCTGAACATCCGCGACGGTCTGACCATGACCGGACGGATCGGCGGGGCGCGGGCCCGGTCCGCCGGGCCGGAAGATCCCGTCATCGAGGAGCGGCCTGCCGGACCGCTTGTGGCCAAGTCCGTTCCGAGGCTGACAAGCGTCGAGGGCGCCGAGATCGCGCCGCGCGCTGTCATGGCGCTCTGCCGTTGCGGGCGCTCGCAGAACAAGCCCTTTTGCGATGGCTCTCACACAGAGACCGCGTTCGACACCGAGCCCAGCCCGGATCGCACGCCCGATGGAATCAAGGTCTTCGAAGGCCAGCAGATCCATATCCACTACAACCGGCTCCTATGCTCCCATGCTGGCGAGTGCGAGGCCCGGCTGAATTCTGTCTTCGACACCCGCCTGCGTCCCTGGATCACCCCCGACAATGGCACGCGGGATCAAATCAAAGATGTCGTGCGGGCCTGCCCGTCTGGCGCCCTGTCCTGGAGCCCCTCCGGCAGCGCGGTGGCGCGGCACGAAATCGGCACAGATCCCGGCATCACGATTGAACGCGACGGACCCTACCGAGTCACCGGTCTCCGGCTGGCCAGCGATGCGCATGCCGAGGGTGCGTCGCCCGACAAATATGTGCTGTGCCGCTGTGGTGCGTCCCGAAACAAGCCGTTCTGCGACGGATCCCACGCAGAGGTCGCCTGGTCCGACAAGGCCGACCCCCAAGCCCCGAACCCCCACCCGACATCCCAGGAGAGACCAAAATGAAGACCCTTGCCGCCATCTGTGCGTCCAACCTTTTGCTTGTGGCGCCCGCCATTGCGGACATGGAGGAGATCGGACCAGGTCAGGAACTGGCCAAGCTCGTTTTTGGTTCGATCGAAGCCAGACCCAACGGGCTTGCCGATATGGGCGAGTTCACCGCATTCGGCAATGACATCTTTGTCTCGATGGATGCGGATGGAAGCAACACCATCACCTTCGATGAATTCACGGATTGGGACTTCGGCTTCACCTTCATTGCCGAGGACGAAACGCAGCAGCGCGCCTATGAAACCGCGCAGATGATCCTCTTTGCCTTCTGGGATCGTGACGGGGACGGCGACATTGACAGCTCGGAATACCACAAGTCGATGATCGCGGATTTCCGAAGTGCCGATATCAATGGCGATGCCTTTCTGAGCGAGGAGGAGTTCCTCACAGGATACATCGTCAACCGGGCGTATCGCGCGGCCTTGGCCGGAAAGTGACGTCGTGCAGGATCAGGCCGGCTGAGGCTCTGTCCGCCTGATCCTGCACGCGCCAGCAAATGGGCATCGCAATGAAAAGCACCTCGACCAGATACGGCACTGCTGCGATCAGCATACATTGGCTCTGCGCAGGTCTCATCCTTGTGCAGCTCGGCTCCGGGTTTCGCGCGGCCGCCTCCCTCGACGACGCGGCGAAGCAGGCGCTGCTGACGCTGCATGCGCCCCTCGGCATGGTCATTCTGGTTCTGATGGTTGCGCGGGCTGTCTGGTGGTGGCTGGTCGACACCAAACCCGCGCCGGTCTCTGGTGACCCGCTATGGCAGACCGTCACGGCCAAGGCGGTCCATGTTCTGTTTTACGTTGTGCTCATCGGAATGGGGCTGAGCGGACTGGGCCTGATGGTGGTCTCCGGTGCCGGGGCAATCCTGTCCGGGCAGAGTGCTGGACCGCTCCCCGACTTCTCGCAGCTCCCGCCCCGCATGCCTCACGGGCTCGGGGCGCGTCTGATGCTGGGGCTCTTGGCGCTGCATGTCGGGGCTGCGCTCTATCATCACTTCGTCAAGCGGGATGGGCTGATCTGGCGGATGTGGTACGGCAAGGGGTAAGGACGAGGGTCCGAAACCCCTGCGGCGCGGGTCTTTGGCCTCGGGCACGCCATCGCGCAGATGGGGACCGGCGCGACGCGTCACACCCGGGCGCTATCGCGGATCAGATCAGGAGCCGGGCGCGCGGTTGTAGGCGATCTCGGCCCTGCGGCACTGGTCTCGGTCTTCTTCGAGATGCGCCTTCAGGCGGTCAATTGCATCCGCAGGCAGCCGCCGACCCGCGCCCAGATAGGCGAGACACGCCGGGTCGTAATAGCGCACCGCATTCGACAGAACGAAAAGCTCGTCCATCAGGTCGAGTGTTCCCGCCGGTGAGGTGATATCGCAGACATTGTCTGTCCCGAGCCGCACGAACACACCCGCCGCCAGCAGGTCGAGCACCCGCGCGATGGAGTTATGGGTCGGCGCGGCGACCGGGCGGATCTGGCGCATGCTGATCGCCGCGGACGGGCAGCAGATCACGCCGATATTCAGCTCTGCGAGGTCTCGCGCCAAGCGATCGAACCGGGCGTCATCATAGGCCGAAGGAGAGATCACATGGATCAGCCAAATCCTCGGCTCGGCCCCGTCATGACCCCAGTGAGCCTCGCGAACGATCTCGATGACGCGCTCGGTCTGGTGCTCGCGGCTGTGGTTCTTCTGGTCGACATGGATATGGACCTGTTTGTTTAGATCCCGCGCCAGCGCGATGATGCGCCGGCAACAGGTGTCGAACCCGATATGCTCGGGGTAGTCGGCCACATCGTCCCGCTCGGGCAAGGCACCGAGGAAATCCGCCTGCTGGGCGGCCGCCTCGATCAGCGCCCAGCGATCCGGGTCATCATCGCGAAACCCCAGGGGGGAGTAGGCGCCCACCCGGAAATCGATGCGCGGTCGCGCCCGGTCGCCGATCCGCAACAGTCGCTCCATCGCCGACGTGCCGACGCGGTCCGTGGTCACGTCCACGACGCTATGGGCGTGGGTCGTGCCCAGGCCGGCCATCTTCATCACGCAGCCTTCGACCCGCTCTTCGAGCGCGTCCGGATCGTAGCATTCGCTGTCATGGATCAGCGGGATCAGCGCGTGCTTTTGCGCGATGGCGAGCGCGGAATCCGACCCGCTCCCCAGAGCCCGCATGATGTCGAGCGTCGGTTGCAGCGTCTCGGCGCGGTCCAGATGGAGATGGGCGTTGAACATCCCACCCAGAGCCATGATCTCGGCGTGCAGATCCGATAGAAAGGAGGTCTTGAAGTCTCTGTCCAAATCACTGTGTCCTTGATGGCCCCGCGCGGCTTGCCGGAGATGTCTCGTTCTGCCCGTCGCGCGCGGCCTCATGGCCGAAGGGGCGCCGGGGAGGGGGCTAGTGGCTCCATTTCTCCCAGAGGGTTTCGAACTCGCCGCGGTCCTGCGCCTCCGGAAGGATGTTCTTGCCCGCATGCGGATACCGGATCCGGGTGGCATGGGGGATCAGCTCCCCGATCATGTCGGCGCAGTCCTTGTGGCGGCGGCGGCGGCCATGGATCAGCTTGACGCTCTGACGATCCGGGTCATGCGCGGCGCCCATCTCGGCAAAGAGCGGACGCCATTCCGGGTGCTTGATCAGACTGGAGGGGTCCACGGATACGATGGCATCGAAGGCGGCGCAATGGCCGGCATAGAGCACCGCGAGAGAGCCGCCACTGACGCCGACACCCGTCACGCGCCGATACCCGCGTTCGCGCACGAAGCGCTGTATATACGCGGCCAAGCCGGGCACGTCCTCTCCGATGCCGGGCACGCCATGCAGGAACACGCGTTGCGAATAGTCCATGAACATGAGCAGATCCGTGCGCGCCACGTCCATCCCGGCGAGGAACCGATAGGTCGGCATGGACAGGCGCATCCGGTTGCCAGCAAACCCGACGATCAGGGTCTTGCCCTCGGGCGGGACCGTCGGGTCGCTGAAATAGAGGGCAGACGGCACGAGCACCTCGCGCTGCCAGCGGTTGATCTGCGCGTTGAGGTCGAGATAGCCTTTGGTATTCGTGAGCCGCTCCTTGAACTCGGCCTTCATCCTCAAGCGTTCGATGAAGCCGAGGGTGCTGTGCGTCTCGTCGAGGTTGAGCTGTTCCAATGCCTCGGCATGGGGCAGGACGTCCCCGGGGGCCAGATGGGTGAAGACGAAGTCAAGCTTGAGCTTGAGGTCCGAGCGCCCCTTCGTCTCGGAAATGAGCTGCCGCGCCTCATCGAAATCGCCCGAGAAGATGAACTGCTCTGACAAAACGGCGCGCGTGACCTGATCCGCCTCGGTGTCGCGCGGCTCATCCTTGGGGACGAGCCCGTGATCCTCCAGCCGCTGGGCGATGTCGCGGATCGTGGTGAAATTCTCCACCACATCATCGGGCATCTGCGCATCGAGCACGGATTCCAGTTCCACCATGACGCGCACCGCAGACAGGGAATCGCCATCGAGGCTCGCGAAATCATCGTCGAGGCCGACAGAGACCAGAGACAGCTCCCGTTTCCAGATCTCGACCAGCAGCAGTTCGAGCGGGGTTTGCGGGGCGCTTTGCGCCACGGGTTCCGCCATCTCGTCCTTTGCGGCCAAAGCGGCGAGGCGCTGGCGGTCAACCTTTCCGACCGGCGTCTTGGGCAGGGTGTCGAGGGGGATGATCTGGCGCGGGATCTTGTGCGGCGCCAGCCGTGTGGACAAAAACGCGCGCAGCTCCGCGATATCCCCTTCTGGTTCAAGCGCGACGGCGCAATGGATGTCCTCCCCCAGTCTCGCATGGGGCAGGGCGAAGGAGGCCGCCTCGCGGATCCCGGGATAGGCGCTCAGGGCTTCGTCCACCTCGGTCGGGCTGATCTTCTCGCCGCCGCGATTGATCATCTCCTTGGCGCGTCCGGTCAGGAAGAGGAAGCCGTCCTCGTCGAAATATCCCAGATCACCGGTCAGGAACCAGTCCCCGACAAAGGCCAGCCGGTTGGCCTCGTCATTGGCCTCGTAGCCGCCGAACACGTTCTCGCCGCGCACCGCGATCTGCCCGCGCGCGCCCGGTGCCAGGACCGCGCCCTCTGGTGACAGGATCGCGACCTCTGGGCCCGCGCTCTGGCCCACCGAGCCGGGTTTGTCCGGCGCGGGCGGCAACTGGGTCGAGGTGATGAGGGGGCCGGCCTCGGTCATGCCGAGCGTCCGCACGACCGGGACCTGAAACCGATCCTCCAGCTTGGCCTGCATGGCAGGCGACAAGGCGGCAGCGACGCAGCGAAGGAACCTCAGCCCGGCAAACGGCGCAGGCTGCGCCTGTCGGACGGCCTGCAGTTCAAGCTCGGCGAGCGTTGTCGGAACCCCCTGGAACCATGTCGCGGCGTGCTGGCGTTGCAGGGCAAAGAACTGCTCGGCATCGAAGCTGCCTGCTGCGATCACACGGCTGCCCGCCGCCAGCGGCGCAAGCAGCAGATCGACGAGCCCGCCGATGTGAAACTGCTCCCACATCATGAGGCAGCTGTCGCCCGGCGTGAGATGCAACGACCGGGCCACGTCGAAGGCCGAGCAGCAGACATTGCGCTGTGTCAGCGGCACGATCTTGGGCCGACCGGTGGATCCGGACGTCATCAGCAAGAGCGCGACCTGATCCGGTGACGCGAGACGCTGCGCGGGGGGCTCTGGACTTTCCGATGTCACCTCGCGCTGCGCGTCCACCCAGACAATCGGCAGAGAGAGCTGTCGCGCCGCCTCCGCCGCCGCGTCCTGCGCACCCCGTGGCAGCACCACCGCGTCGATCCCGGTGGCCGAGAACTCCCGGATGAATTCCGGGACGGTCATGGTCGGGTTGAAGGGTGCGGCCACGGCCCCCGTCGTGATCGCCAGAAGCAGGACGGCCATGTCCAGCCCGTTGGGAAACACCAGCCCATAGCGGGAGGGCGCATCGGTCGATACCGGGCCAGCAGCCGTGGCGATGGCCTTCGCCAGCGCGGTCACCTCCTGCTGCAGCTCGCGGTAGCTCAGGGACCCGCCACGGGGATCCAGCAGGGCCGGGGCGTCAGGCCGTTGCCTTGCCTGAAAGGCGATCAGCTCTGCGATGGTCCGGATGGCCGTGTCCTCGGTATCCTTCATGCCGAAATCTCCACATCCAGTCGGTCCAACCAGCGATGCCCGGGCCGCGCCATCCAGACGCGGTCAGGCGCGGAACTGATCCGTGGCCCGTCCGCAGGGAACAGGGCGCGCAAGGCCTGCACGATCTCGGCGCGCACCATGGCGCTGCCGAGGCACATATGCGCCCCGGCGCCGAAGGCCAGATGCTGGGGGCGCTGGTCGGCGGGGCGAAAGGCCTCCGGGTCCGCGAACACGGTTGCGTCCCGATTGGCCGAGGCGAGCCCCAGCAAAACGATCGAGCGCGCGCGCAGGGTCTTGCCGCCGATCTCGACCGCTTCGCGGGTGATGCGGCCCTGATACTGGCCTGGGCTTTCCAGGCGCAGGCACTCATCCACGAGCCTTGCGATGTCCCGTGTCGTGCCAATAAGCGGCTCTGGCAGACGCGCCTGCGCGAGCAGGATGCTTAGGCAGTTGGTCAGTCCCGATTGCACATTGCCGATGCCATCGGCTGCCAGAAGCATGAGGTTGTCGGCCACCTCGTGCTCAGAGACCGCCCCGTCCATATGCGCGACCAGCTCGGAGATCAGGTCATCCTCAGGTGCCGCGCGTCGCTGCGCCATCAAATCCATCACATGTTGCCGGAAGGCGTCGAGGCTCTGGTTGAGCCTGCTGAACTCATCGGCGTCGGGAATGGCGTGGAACAGTCGGAAGAAATCATTGCTCCAGGCGGCGATCTGCGGTGCGTCCCTGTCTGGAACCCCCAGCACGGCACAGATCGCACGGCTGGCGAAGGGCAGGGCGTAATCCGCGACCATGTCGGCTCTCTGCTGGGTCCGCAGACGCGCGGCGCAGGTCGTCGCAAGCGCCCCGAACCGATCCTGATGGCGCTGCGTGTGCCGCACGAAACTCCGCGCGAGCCAGCCGCGCAGCGCGCTGTGCTCCGGCCCATCCTTGAAGGCGATCAGGTTGTTGGCCACATCGGCGGCCACGAATTTGGCCCTGTTGCGCGCATGGACCAGGGCAAAGGGGGCGGGCTGGTTGCTGAACCGGGGATCCTTGAGGCAGGCGAGCACGTCCTCATAGCGGCTGATGAACCAGAACCCCTTGGGGTTCCAGTGGACCGGGTCCCGGGCGCGCAGCCGTTCATAGACCGGATAGGGGTCCTCGATGGTCGCCGCATCATCCGGCTCGAAACTCAGTGTGGCTGTGTCCTGCATCCATCCAGCACGCGCCCGCGACACCCTGTGGCCTGCGCTGGCCACCCTGACGTCACTGGCTCCGTGTATCCCTCACTCCCCGTCCTTGATTTTTATGGCATAGCGCAAAGCCCTTGTTAACACCGGATCCGGGCGAGCCATGGGGCGCGTGCGGGGGGCAGCGCGGGCCAAAGGGCTCAGGAACAGGGTGGATGGCCGTTCGGGCAATCGATCAGGTAGCCCCAGCCGCCATGTGCCAGCCGTGTGGCAACCTCGGTCGAGCGTCCCTTGGCCAGCACGCTGCCATCGGGCGCGATCACCTGCCAGTCGGCCTGCAACAAGGCAATGTCTCCGACGATGACCTCGGACACAAGTCTGCTCTGGATGGTCGGTGTCTGACCGAGGAACCCGGCAAAGACCGCACGCACACCGGCATGACCGATCCTCGGAGGCGCGTCCGGCGGAAAGAAGATCGTGCAGTCGGGATGGAAGAGCCCGGTGATGCCGTCCAGATTTCCGCGCGAGACTGGCGCTGACGCATTGGGCGATCTCGCCGGGACGTTGGGCGATAGGGGATGTCATGGGATCTCTCCAGATTGGCGGCAAAGGCGCAGCGCGTGGCGCCCTGCGTGTCCTTTGCGAAGTCTCCCGGTAGGGGGGATTTCGCGCGGCTGCGGCGCAATTGCGCCAGGCCACAGCCTCGGTCAGCGAGGCGGTGCAGCGGTTCGAGGACCGGCTGGGCGTGCGGCTGTTCGAGCGCTCCTCTGGCTCCGTGCGGCTCACCCCGATCGGGGAGGCATTCTACGCCAAGAGCCTGCCCGCGATTGTCGAGCTTGAGGCAGCCCTGCGCGATCTCGATGACCAGAAGCATGAGGTGACCGGGGTCCTGCGCCTCTCGGCCCCCTATAGCGCGGGGCCCTTCTTTCTCGACGCGCTCGTGGCCCGCTTTGCCGAGGCTTATCCGGCGGTGGATGTGGAGTTGATTTTTGATGACCGAAAGGTCGACTTGCTGACCTCGGGGATCGATGCGGCGATCCGGTCGAGCCCGTTGCTCGGGCCGGACACCCATGCGGTCGCGGTCGGGCCGGAACTGGCCATGGCTGTCGTCGCCTCAACGGAGTATCTCGCCCGCCGCGGCAGGCCAGCCCATCCGCGGGACATCCTCGGTCACGGCGCCCTTTGTCATGCTATTGGTCGCGGCGGGCGGATCCCTCTGGCCCGCGATTGTGGTGCTGGTCTTTGCCTGGGCGGGGGATGTGATGAGCTACGCGATCGGCGCGCGCAACGGTCCGCGCCTGACGCTTCCGTTCCTGCGACATCACAAGCGGCGGCGCGCCTGGCGCAGGGCCAGGACCGAGCTGGCCACGCGTGGTGCGGTCTTTGTCGTGGCGGCGCGGTTTCTCGGCCCGGTGGCCTGGGTCACCCCGTTTCTGGCGGGCAGTCTGAGCATGCCGTGGCGGGTGTTTCTGCCGGCCTCTGGCCTCGGGGTGGTCCTGGGTGTCGGGCAGTTTCTGGTCTACGGGGCGCTCGGCGCGCAGGTTCTGAACCATGTGGTGCCAGTCATGGTGGATCACTTCGCGGTCATCCTGCTTGGCCTCTGCACCCTGCTCTCCGGGCTCTATATCTGGCGACGGAGCGAGCGGTCCTTTGCGGCGAAATGCCTGCAGGTCACGGGGCTGGCGGCCTTGGTCTTTCTCGGCTCCAACCTTCTCTACTTTTTCGTGCTGAACAGCCATGTGGGCCCGCTCCTGCCGCGTGACAGCTACCAATCCGCTTGCGAGGCGGCGGAGGGGCCCTTCACCGTTTATCCTGGGGAGACGGATCTGCACCTGCCGCAACCGGTCAATGTCATCCTCTATGACCGGTGGGGCGGGGCCGGGTTGATGGCGCATCTCGGCTGGCATCGCAACGTGACCTTCACCCATGACGAGATCGGGTTTCTCCGCTACCTGACTCTTCTGCTTCAGAGCACTCCGCCGATTTCCGAGCTCTACCTCGCGGGTGTTCCCGCGGATAGCGCGCATCAGATGCCCGGATCGCTTCGCGCGCGCGAGTATATCCGCTGGTGGGATATGGGGGCTGGGATCCATCTCGGTGCGATCAGCAAAGACGAGGAGATCGCGATCAAGTATTACAGCCATCTGCCGGTGCTTTTGCATGATATCGACCCCAAGGTTGACATGTCGCGGCACCTTCTGGCCCGGCAGGTGGCGCACAGCACTGCCTATCAGGTGCTGGGGCATGCGCCCTTGGCGGCGGCAGTGCCGGACGGGGTGACGGCGGATTACGAAACCGATGGCAAGGTTCTGGTGATCATCCGCAAGGGGGAGCAGGTTCCCCCGGACCTGTTAAAGTGCCTGCAGTTGGCGTGACGGGCCGCGCCCGGACAGCCCGCCGGCCATGGGGGCAGGGCCGCTGCGCGCGCGACCTGTGGCCTTTGGACGGCTAGGATCGGAGGGCGGGGACACCGACCTGAAGAAGCTTTTGAAAGGCCGCCGCAAGGGTCGGGGCCATCTCGGCATATTGGTCGCGAAATAGCATCTGCGTGCCCACAAAGGCGGCGTATTCGAGCCGGGCGATGGTGTCCGCCTCTGACGCGGGCAGGGCAAAGCGCTGTTGGTACATCCCGCTCACATAGTCGATCCGCAAGGCGTCTACCTCCGCAAGGGCTGCGGCGGCCACGGGGTTCTGACTGGCGAAACTGCGCACGCCCATTTCCACGGCGGCATCGAGCCTTGTGGCCAGATCCGCCAGTCGGTCCGCCTTCTGCGCCGGATCGGGAACCGCCTCCAAAGCTGCGATGATCGGGCGTGTGTTGGTGTCGCGCCAATGAAACACGAGGGCCTCGAAGAACTCCGACTGGTCCTCGAAATGGTGGTAGAAGGACCCGATGGTCTTGCCCGCCGCGCCCACCAGCGCGTTCAGTTTCAGCGCCTCGGGACCATCGCTGGCCAGCCGCGACAGGCCAAAGGCCAGCCAGTCGTCTTTGCCAAACCGCTTGGTCTTTGATCCCGAGCTCGGACGCATCCAAACCTCATATCCTGCGTCACCATAACGAATTCTATGTTTCCGGAGAACAGCGTAGTCAACCGGGCAAGACCCGCCGCCCCCGGAGAGTGATGCGCCTGAAAGACCGACCCGTCGAAACGCTCGAATGCCATGTGCGCGACAACACGCTGTTGATCCCCGAGGATCTGCACGGCTTCGCCGATGCCCGTGCGATCATGACCCATGGCCGCTCCGGGATCTTTCACAAGCGTATTCGCAATGACATGGAGGATGTGGCGTTTTTCACCAATGCGCCCTGTCTCGCCTATGTGGCGCGGGGGCGCGAGACCTTCACCGATGCGGACGGGGGCGAGACGATTGTCGGACCCGGAGACATGCTGTTCCTGCCCCGCCACCAGCACATGCTGTCCGATTTTCGTAACGCGGACGGCCCGCTGGAGGCCTGGCTCTTTTTCTTCGATGCACCGGTGATTGCCGAGTTCCTGCGCGTGGCGCGCCCGGCGCCCGCTCCGTCGGCGTCAGAGGGGCGCGCGGCGCTCTTTGCCGGGTCGGCCTGCCTCGATGCCTTCGTCAGGGCCCTGCCGCAGGTTTATGGCGCAATCACCGCCCCGGCTGCGCTGGTGCAGGCAAAGCTTCTGGAGCTTCTGATGTTGTTGCACCTGCAGGACCGGGGGCATCATCTCCACGGTTTTCTCCGGCATCAGAGCCAGGACACCAGCCGCCGCAACATCCGACAGATCATGCGGGCCCATGCGCTCGATGATATGACCATCGCGGATTACGCCAAGCTCTCGGGGCGCTCGCTCTCGGCGTTTCAGCGGGATTTCAAGCGCGCCTTCGGGATGCCGCCGGGCACATGGCTGCGGCAGGCGAGGATGGACCATGCCCATGCGCTGGTCACGCACTCGGACAAGCCGATTGCCGAGATCGCCCATGCGGCGGGGTTCGCCGACAGCTCGCATTTCATCAGGCAGTTCAAGGCCAGTTTCCGCACGACGCCCAAGCAGCTTCGGCAAGACCTCAGCCGGTGAGCCCGCTTTCCGACGCGGAAACCCGATTTTTGGGGCCCGCGTTCTATGGCCCTCGCCTCGCGTCGATGCACCCTCCGCGCATCCAGGACAGGAGGATAAGATGACCATCTGGGTGACCCTTGAGATGACCGTGAAGCCCGGGGCGTTCGACGCGCTCTCGACCTTTCTGCGGGCCAATCTGGCCAATGTACGCCGCTTTGACGGTGCGCTGAGCGTGACGCTCTACCACGACGCGGAGACCCGCGCCTTTCTCATCCATGAGGAGTGGCTGAGCCGTGATCACCACGCGGCCTATCTCGCCTTCATCGAGGAGCGCGGCGTGATGGCCGAGCTGCTGAGCTTCATGGAGGGGGCGCCCGAAGTCACGTATTATGACCGGCTGGTAATGTGATGACGGCGCCGCAAGACCCGGACCGCCGGGACATTCTCAAGGGCATCGCCGCCGCGAGTTGCGCCACCATGAGCTGCGCCGGTTGGCCCGCCGCGGCGCAGCCAGCATCGCCGGGTGTGTCGCACCGCCGGACCTGTCTCGGCTCCGAGGCGGATGTGGTGGCGGTTTTGTCCGCGCTGCGGCGCTGCCCCGATTGCATCAGTGCAAGCGCGTTGCGCACGGCCGATGGCAGTTTTGTGATCTGGCAGGACTGGGGCGCGCCCGAGGCGGCGGGGATGTTCTGGTCCGGGCGCGCCGCGCTGCGCATACAAACCCTCACACGGATGGAGATCTGATCCCGATGACCCGGATCCTGCGCTTGACCCATGAGTATCCCTTTCCGGCGGATCGGGTCTGGCAGGTCGCAACCGATCTCGATCACCTGCGCCGCGTGACCGAGAGGATGCTGGCCTTCCGCGACCTCCCCTCGGGCCGGATCCATGCGGGGCAGGTGCTGGAGGTCGAGGTCTCGCTGTTCGGGCGTTTGCCCTACCAGCCCTACCGCATGACCGTTGAGGCGCTGGATGACGCGGCGATGTGGTTTCAATCGGACGAGACCGGCGCAGGGGTCACGGTCTGGCGTCATCGTTTGCAGGTGGTGCCGACAGGGACCGGCAGCCGGATCGAGGAGCAGATCGAGATCGGGGCCGGTCTGGCCACGCCGCTCTTTCTGCTCTGGGCGCGGGTGATGTACAGGGCCCGGCACAAGCCGCGCTTGCGCCTGCTCGACACCCTGACCAATGGGGGCGCCGATGCCTAGCTATCTGGCCGTGCTCGCCGCGTTGATCCTGCTGCCGATCGGAGCGTTGCACCTGCTCTGGGCGACGGGTGTGAGTTGGCCCTTTCGCTCCGAAGCGCATCTCGCCCGCAGCGTGATCGGAACGCCGTTTGACCTGCCCCGCCCGCGCAAGGTCGCGCTGACACTGATGGCTGCCGGAGCGATCCTGATGGCGGGACTGATCCCTTTGGCCGTTGGCGGCCTGCTCGAAACCGGCGTTCCGGATCCTCTGCTGCGCTGGGCGTTGATGGCCGAAGCCGGTGTCTTCGTGCTGCGCGGCGGTTATGGCTACAGCCCGTCCATGGAGCGCGCGGCCCCGCTGGAACCGTTTCGGACCCTCAATCGCCGGGTTTTCAACCCACTCATCCTTGGTCTCGGGGCGATCTGCGTTGCGCTGCTGGCCCTGACCTAGGGGGCGCTCATGCTCAGTTTTGCCGCGATCTGTCTCGTTCTTGTGTCCGCCATGCATTCCTGGCTCGGAGGCCGCGACTTGATCGACCCGATCTGTCGGTTGCCGGATGTGCCGGTGATCCTGGGGAGCCGGCGCAATGCCGTGCTGACCCTGAAATTCGGCTGGCATTTCCTGTCGCTGATCTGGCTGGTGCTCGCGGCGCTGCTGCTGCGGCTTGAGATGAGCGCGGCCGGGTTCCCGCAGCTCTTCCTGCTGACCCTGGCCGCGCAATTCGGGGTTTGTGGGGCCACTGCCCTGATCGCGAGCCGGGGGCGGCACCTGTCCTGGGTGGTGTTCTTTCACCTTGCGCTGGCGCTCGCGGCGGCGGGGTGGGGGCTGACATGATGGTGCTGTCCTACCGTCTTGCCGCCCGGATCGCCGGGGGTGTGTTTGCCGTGCTTTGCGCGACGCTGATCCTTGTGCCGGAGGTCATCCTCTGGCTGTTTGATCTGGCCGGCGCCGCCTCGGCAGAGGTGCTGGCCAAGCGGGCCGGGATCCTCTTCCTCGGTCTCGCGCTTGTCCTGTTTCTGACGCAAGCCCATGGACCCAATCCCACCCGCAAGGCGGTGCAACAGGCGGGCGCCGTCATGCTCTGCGCCATGGCGGTTCTGGGCGCTGCGGAGTGGCTGCAGGATGGGGTTGGCCCGGGTATCTGGCTGGCGATCCTTGCTGAAATTCTTCTCGCAGGGGTGCTTGCGGTCGCCAGATGATCGCGATCTAGCAGCCCAGCGACCGGTCAGGTCGCATAGCGCGTGGGGCCGCGGCGGCGGATGTCCACGGGCTCGTTCAGGATCATCGCGTTATGGGCGCGCTGGTCACAATTGGCGCGGGGGCAGATCCGGCAGTTGATCCCGACCTCTGTGATCTTCGGATTGCTCTGCTGGAATTCATCCGCATAGCCGATCACCTCCAGATGTTCGGTCCCGCAGCCCATGGCGATCGAGAGCCGCTTGTCCTGTGTATGCCGGGTAAAGCGCGGGCGGTTGACCGTGCGCGCGAAGACGAAGAAACGCCGGCCGTCGGGCATCTCGACAAATTGCGGAACGATGGCGCCGGGGGTCCGGAAGGAGGTGTGCACGTCCAGCCGCGGACAGGCCCCGCCATATTCGGCCAGATGGAAGCCGGTGGAATTGAACCGCTTCGTGACATTCCCGGCCTTGTCCACCCGCAGAAAGAAGAAGGGCACGCCCTTGGCGGTCTCGCGCTGCAGAGTGGTGGCCCGGTGGCAGGCCTGCTCGAAACTGACGCCGAAACGCAGGGACAGATGCGCAAAGTCATACTTGCTGCGCAGGGCCTCGGCGAGAAAGAGGTCATAGGGCATGAGCACGGCGGCGGCGAAGTAGTTCGCCAGCTCCACCCTGCAGCGGTTCAGGCCTGCCGGATCACTCAGGTTCACACGTTCGAGGATCGTGTCGATCAGGTCGCTATGCTCGATCAACGCGGTCATGTGAACGAGCTGAAAGGTGCGGTTGGGATGGTCGAGCCCTTCGGACAGGCGCAGCTCCTGCCGGACCTCGTCATACTCGCGCAGGGTGTCGGGCATCTCGGCGACCGGCACCAGCTCGGTCTTCACATCGAGCTTGTCACGTAGCCGCGCCTTGAGCGCGCTGTAGACGTCATCGCTGCGCACGGTCTTGCCGTCCCAGAAGGCCTCGGCGGCTTCCTCCAGCTCGGGGAAATGGTTTTTGTTGTTGCGAAAGAAGTCATGGACCACCGCTTCGGGCGAGGCGCGCAACAGGCCGAGATCGGATTCGCTCGCATTGGCCAGGTTGAGCAGCTGGTCGGTATTGGCAAGGTACGAGCGATGCAGCTGCAGGAAGCTCTGCGCCACATCCGGACAATGGGCCAGCAGCGCCCGCAGCTGGGGCAGGTCCGGGCGGTTGGCCTCGAACAGCGGGTCCTGAAACATGGTGCGCAGGTCGCCGAGCGTCGCGGTATCCGCCTCTTCGGCGATGTCGCGCCAGTCCACGCCATAGGCCTCGAAGAGCCTGAGCAACACCTGCACCGAGACGCTGCGCTCGTTCTTTTCCAGCATATTCACGTAGGAATTGCTGATCCCGAGCAGCTTGGCCATCTCTGCCTGGGTCTGCCCGGCCTCGTTTCTCAGGCGGCGCAGACGGGGTCCGATAAAGGTCTTCATCAGTTCTGTTAACATGAAGTTCACAGTTTCACAAATTATGAGTTTGTGAAGTTTCGCATTCACAGCAGGACCCGGTTGCCTTTGCAGCATCGCAATAGGCCGCGTTACGACCCTCTGCACAACGGAGGATTCACCATGCGAACTGGCCATACTCACCTCTTCATTCCCGGCCCCACCAATGTGCCCGAACCCGTGCGGCGGGCGATGAATGTCCCGATGCAGGACATGCGCGCGTCGGATTTCGGCGACCTGACCCTGAGCCTGTTCGAGGATATGAAACCGATCCTCGGCACCGAGACCGGCAAGGTCATGTTCTTTCCGGGCTCCGGTACCGGCGCATGGGAAGCGGCGATCACCAACACGCTCAACCCCGGCGACAAGGTGCTCATGGCGCGGCTCGGGCAGTTCTCGACGCTCTGGGTCGAGATGGCCCAGCGGCTCGGGCTGGATGTCGAGGTTGTCGATGTGCCCTGGGGCGCAGGCACGCCGGTCAAGGAGTTCTCGCGCCTGCTGGGTCAGGACCGCAAGGACGAGATCAAGGCGGTCTTCGTCACCCATAACGAGACGGCGACCGGCGTGGCCTCGGATGTGGCGGCTGTGCGCCGTGCGCTGGACGAAAACTTCCATGACGCACTGCTCTTTGTGGACGGGGTTTCTTCGGTGGGCTCGCTCGCCTTCGAGATGGACCGCTGGGAGGTCGACCTCGTGGTCACCGGCAGCCAGAAGGGTCTGATGCTGCCCGCCGGGCTCGGCATTCTGGGTGTCAGCGAAAAGGCGCTGGAGGCCTCCAAGAGCGCGACCATGCGCCGGGCCTATTTCGAGTTCACGGATATGCTGAACATGAATGCTGGCGGGTACTTTCCCTACACGCCGCCGACGCAGCTCTTTCACGGGTTGCGGCAATCCCTGAACCTGATCAACGAGGAGGGCCTCGATCAGGTCATCGCCCGCCATCACCGTCTGGCCGAGGGCGTGCGCCGGGGCATCGCGGCCTGGGGGCTGTGCCTCGTGGCCGAGCATCACAGCCTCTACTCCGACACGGTCTCGGCGATCCGGGTGCCTGCGGATGTGGATGCGCGCGACGTCCTGCGCATCGCCTATGAGGAGTTCAACGCCTCCTTCGGCAGTGGCCTTGGGCCGCTTGCGGGCAAGGTCTTTCGGATTGGCCATCTGGGCGATCTGAACGAGGGGATGTGCCTGACCGCGCTCTCGATTGCCGAGATGTCGCTCTACCGTGCGGGCGCTTCGATCCAGCTGGGCCATGGTGTCAGCGCCGCCCAGGCGTGGTTCGCCACCCAGGGTGAAGCGCGCCCGGCCCTGCGGGTGGCGGCGGAGTAACCGCCCCCCCCCTTCGTCCATTCCCTTTTTCCGACCCCGAGGATTTCCCATGTCACATACCTTGCACCTTTTGCGTCACCAGCGACTGCAACGTTCCGAGCTGGCCGTGCCCGCTTCGAACCCGGCGATGATCGACAAGGCCGCCGACAGTGCCGCAGATTTCGTCTTTCTCGATCTGGAGGATGCGGTTGCGCCGCCCGAGAAGCTGCAGGCCCGCAAGAACGCGATCCAGGCCCTGAACGACGTCGATTGGGCGGCCAAGGGCAAGACGGTCTCGGTGCGGATCAACGGGCTCGACACGCAGTATATGTACCGCGACGTGGTCGACATCATGGAACAGGCGGGCGACCGCGTGCACACGTTGCTCGTGCCCAAGGTCGGTGTGCCTGCGGATCTCTACATGGTGGATGCCATGGTCAATCAGGCCGAGCAGGCAGGCGGGCTGCAGACCCGGGTCGGGATCGAAGCTCTGATCGAAACCGCGCTGGGCATGGCAAATGTCGAGGCCATCGCGCAGTTCGGCTGCCGGCTTGAGGCGCTGCATTTCGGCGTGGCGGATTACGCCGCCAGCATGCGGGCGCGCACGGTGAATATCGGCGGGCTCAACCCGAACTACCCCGGCGATCAGTGGCACGCCTCGATCTCCCGCATGGTCATCGCCTGCCGGGCTTACGGTTTGCGCGCGATTGACGGTCCCTTCGGCGATTTCAGTGACCCGGATGGCTACATCGCCGGGGCGCAGCGCGCGGCAGCCCTTGGATGTGAGGGCAAATGGGCCATCCATCCGAGCCAGATCGACATGGCCAATGATGTCTTCAGCCCGCCGGAGGCCGAGGTCGCCAAGGCCGAACGGATCATCACCGAGCTGCGCACCGCCGAGGCCGAGGGCAAAGGCGCCGCGAGCCTCGATGGCAAGATGATCGACGCGGCCAGCGAGAAGATGGCCCGCAACCTGATCGACACGGCCAATGCCATCGCGGCCAAGGCCGTGGCCGCCGAATAAGCCGCAGCAGGGAGGAGAAACCATGGATATTCATGAGTATCAGGCCAAGGAGATCCTGTCGGATCTCGGTGTGCCCGTCCCGCGCGGCGGCATCGCGTTCACCCCCGAACAGGCGGCGTTTCGCTGTCGCGAGCTGGGCGGTGGTCGCTGCGTGGTCAAGGCGCAGGTCCATTCCGGTGGGCGCGGCGAGGCCGGGGGCGTCAAGCTCTGCGACAGCGAGGAGGAGGTGCGCCGCTTTGCGGGCGAGCTGCTGGGCACGAACCTTGTGACCAAGCAGACCGACGCGAATGGCAAGCGCATCGACCGGATCTGGGTCGAGGAGGCCTCGCAGATCGATCGCGAGCTTTATCTCGGCTTCGTCCTCGATCGCAAATCCGAGCGGATCATGATCGTGGCTTCGGGCCATGGTGGCATGGAGATCGAGGATCTCGCCGATGAGGATCCCGACAGCCTGATCCGCATGGTTCTGGACCCGGCGGTCGGTCTGGCGGAGTATCAGGCCCGCGAGCTGGCCTTCAAGCTGGGCCTCGCAGGGGCGCAGATCGCCGAGATGATCACCGTCCTCAAGGCCTGCTACCGGGCGTATCGCGACCTCGATGCGATGATGGTCGAGATCAATCCGCTGGTCGTGTGCAAGGATGCGTCGCTGGTCGCGCTCGACGCCAAGATGTCCTTTGACACCAACGCTCTGTTCCGGCGCGGGCAGGTCGCGAGCCTGCGCGACCCGGGCCAAGAGGATCCGCGCGAAAGCTTCGCCGCCGATCACGGGCTCGCCTATGTGGGCCTCGACGGGGATATCGGCTGCATCATCAACGGGGCCGGGCTCGCCATGGCCTCCATGGACATGATCCAGCTTGCCGGGGGGGAGCCTGCGAACTTTCTTGATATCGGCGGTGGTGCGAGCCCCGAGCGGGTCTGTCAGGCGTTCCGCACGGTCCTCTCGGATCCGAATGTCAGCGTGATCCTTGTGAACATCTTCGCCGGTATCAACCGTTGCGACTGGATCGCGAACGGGGTGATCCAGGCTTACAAGGATGTGGGCATCACGGTCCCGGTCGTGGTGCGTCTGTCGGGCACGAATGTGGAGGCCGGCCAGAAGCTGATCCGCGAGAGCGGTCTGCCGATCATCAGTGCCGACACCCTTGCCGAAGCCGCCGACGCCGCGGTCTCGGCCCGCCCCCATCCCATCGCTGCTGAATAGGAGGCCCCCATGGCTATCGTGATTGATGAGACCACCCGCGTCGTGGTGCAGGGCCTATCCGGACGGATCGGCCAGTTCCACGCGCAGGAGATGATCGAATACGGCACCAAGGTCGTTGCCGGGGTCACCCCGGGCAAAGGCGGCACCAGCGTGCTGAACCGGCCCGTGTTCAACACCGTCCGCGAGGCGGTGGAGGCGACCGGGGCCGAGGCGAGCCTGCTTTTCGTGCCGCCCCCCGCCGCCGCGGACGCGATGATGGAGGCCGCCGAGGCGGGCATCCGCACCGCCGTCTGTGTGACCGACGGGATCCCGGCGCAGGACATGATGCGGGTCAAACGCTTCCTCCGCCGCTTCCCGCGTGAGCGCAAGATGCGCCTTATCGGGCCGAACTGCGCGGGCATCATCAGCCCGGGCAAGGGCTTCATGGGGATCATGCCGCCGCATATCTACACCCCCGGGCGCGTGGGCATTGTCGGTCGCTCCGGCACGCTGGGCTACGAGGCCGCCTCGCAGATGCAGGGCATGGGGATCGGGATTTCCTCCTCCATCGGGATCGGTGGCGATCCGATCAATGGCTCGTCCTTCCGCGATATCCTCGAGCTCTTCGAGGCGGATCCGGACACCGACGCGGTGATCATGATCGGCGAGATTGGCGGCCCGCAAGAGGCCGAGGCCGCCGCCTATGTGCGCGATCACATGACCAAGCCGGTGGCCGCCTATATCGCCGGTCTGGCCGCGCCCAAAGGGCGGCAGATGGGCCATGCGGGGGCGATCATCTCGGCCTTCGGAGAGAGCGCGCAGGAAAAGGTCGCGCTGCTCAGTTCCTGCGGGATCGAGGTTGCGCCGAACCCCTCGGCCATGGGTGCCACCGTGGCGCGGATCCTGTCGCCCGACCGCTCGGCAGCGTGACAGCGCCATGGACGGATCCCAGACACACCTTGGCGCAGGGGCCGATCCGACCGTGGATCTGACGGATTGGGTGGGCCGCTCGGAAACCGTGACGGGCTGTGTGCCCCACGGCGTGGTCACGACCATCCATGCTACGCTTGCGCGCGCGGATCTGACCTGCCCGGGGCCGAGGGAGGTGTTGCCGCCGCTCTGGCACTGGTACGCCTTTCCGCCCGCGGTGGGCATGGCGGATCTCGCCGAAGACGGGCATCCCAAGCTCGGGGGCTTCCTGCCCCCGGTGCCCTATGAGCGGCGCATGTGGGCCAGCGGAGCGCTCAGCTTTCACGGCGATCTGCGCGTCGGCGAAGAGATCGAGAAGACCTCGACCATCACCCGCGTGGATGAAAAGCACGGCTCCACCGGGGGCATGGTCTTTGTCGAACTGGCCCATGAGCTGCGCGGCGCAGGCGGGCTCGCGATCCACGAGAGCCAGACCATCGTCTATTTGCCCATCGCGCCGCAGTTTACGCCGCCCCCGAAAAAGCCCGGCCTGACAGGGGAGCTTGTGATCGACACTTACCAGCCTGTCTCGACCGCGCTGCTCTTTCGGTACTCGGCGATCACCTTCAATGCGCACCGGATCCATTACGACCTGCCCTATGCGCAAGAGATCGAGCATTACCCCGGCCTCGTGGTCCACGGGCCCCTGCAGGCGAACCTGCTGATGGCCGAGGCCTGCGCCTGGCGGGGGCGGCGCCCGGATCGGTTCCGGTTCCGCGGGGTGCACCCGATGTTCCACGACAGTGACATGCGCCTCTGCGCGCAACAAAGCGGCGCAGGCTGCCTCGAGATGTGCACCACCGCCGATGGTGGCCACAGGGGCATGACCGCCACAGCCGAATGGGAGGAATGAGATGACCGGAATTCTGAACGGGATGCGCGTCGTGGAAAGCTCGGCCTTTGTGGCTGTCCCGCTCGCGGGGATGACGCTGGCGCAGATGGGCGCGGATGTGATCCGCTTTGACCGGCTCGAAGGCGGCCTTGATGCCGGGCGCTGGCCCTTGGCGCCTTCGGGGCAGAGCCTCTTTTGGGCCGGGCTGAACAAGGGCAAACGCTCCATCGCGGTGGATCTCAGCCGCCCCGAGGGGCGCGAGCTGGTCACCCGGACCATCGCCGCTCCGGGCGAGGATGCGGGCATTCTGCTCACCAATCTGCGGGTGCGCGGCTGGATGGATTACGAGACCCTGCGCCAGCAGCGCGAAGACCTGATCATGGTCACCCTGCTCGGCGATCGCCATGGCCGTCCGCAGGTGGATTACACGGTGAACCCCGCGCTCGGCATTCCCGACATCACCGGCCCCGAGGGCCATGATGCGCCGGTCGCCAATGCCTTGCCGGCATGGGATCTGATGGCGGGGCATATGTGCGTCTCATCGGTGCTGGCGGCCGAGCGCCACCGGCTCCGGCATGGGGCGGGGCAGGAGGTGGCGTTGACCCTCAAGGATGTGGCCGCCGCCACGCTTGGCCATCTCGGCATGATCGGCGACGCGGTGCTGAACGAGACCCAGCGGGGCAAATCGGGCAATGCGCTCTACGGCGCCTATGGGCAGGACTTCCTCTGCGCGGATGGCAAGCGCATCATGGTGATCGGTCTGACCGGGCGGCAATGGTCCGGGCTGGTCAAGGTCACGGGCACCGAGCACGAGATGGACGCGTTGGCGCGTCGCACGCGCCGCGATCTGTCGCACGAGGGCACCCGTTGGGAGTTGCGCGCGGAGATCACAGAGATCCTGCGCCCGTGGTTTGCGGCGCGCCCGGCGGATGTGATCGGCGAGATCTTCGAGGCGGCCAAGCTGACCTGGTCGCAATTCCGCACGGTGAAAGAGGCTGTGACCGAGGACCCGGATCTGAGCCCCGACAACCCGGTCTTCACCGAGCTTGCGCAGGCGGGGCTCGGGCAATTCCCGGTCCCGGGCCATGTGGCGGCCTTCTCGGAATACGCGCGCTCCGCACCGCAGCCGGCCCCCTTGCTGGGAGAGAACACCGAGGAGGTGCTGAGCTGCGTCACCGGCCTCGACGACACCGAGATCGCCCATCTCTACGATCAGGGAATTGTCGGGGGCGGGCGGTCTGCCAAGCTCTATACCGCCGCCTGACACCGCGTTCTTTCTGCCTGACCCCGGGCCTCGCCGCCTGCGCCGCTTCCTTCGGCGCGGGCGGCTTTTTTATGTCGGGCGGTGTGTGCGGGGCATCCGCTCAATGGGCTGAAACACCGGCGGCCGGGGGCGGAAAACGCTGTGCCGTGACCAAGAGAATCGCACCCGGTACTGCTGGCGAATCGCTGCGGCCTGGCGTTTTTCAGAAAGCCGAATTCTCGTAAGTTACTGAAAAATATGTAATTATCATATTTTAGAGGTACGCACCTCAAAAATATGTAGACCTGAGGTGCGTACCTCAGATAGCGTGACAGCATGCCGCGATTCGTCCTTGGGCTTGGTGGCAAAAAAACGGGAGGAATGAATGTCATATTCAAAACTGGCAACGGCCAGTGCCATTGCACTTGCGGCCACAGGGGTCGCGAACACGGCGCAAGCCGAGGATCTGACCCTGTGCTGGGCCGCGTGGGATCCGGCCAATGCCTTGGTCGAACTGTCCAAAGAATTCGAGGCCCAGTCGGGCCACAGCATGAACTTCGAGTTCATCCCATGGCCGAACTTTGCGGACCGGATGCTCAACGAGCTGAACTCCGGCGGCAAGCTCTGCGATCTGTTGATCGGGGACAGCCAGTGGATCGGCGGGGGTGCCGAGAACGGCCATTACGTCAAGCTGAACGACTTCTTCGATGCCGAGGGCATCTCGATGGACGACTTCGCACCGGCCACGGTCTATGCCTATTCCACATGGCCCAAGGGCACGCCGAACTATTACGCGCTGCCCGCGATGGGGGATGCGAATGGCTGGTTCTATCGCAAGGACTGGTTCGAGCGCGAGGACATCCAGGCCGCCTATAAGGAAGCCACGGGCGAGGACCTGCGGGAGCCGCAATCCCAGCGCGAGATGCTGCAGATTGCGCAGTTCTTCCAGGGGCGCGAGATCGACGGCAAGACCGTCTATGGCGCGGCGATCTTCACCGAGCGCGGCTCGGAAGGGATCACCATGGGGGTGACCTCGGCGCTCTATCCGTGGGGGTTCAAGTATGAAAACACCCCGGGATCTTACGACATGGAAGGCGCGGTGAACTCGCCGGAGGCCGTCGAAGCGCTGGAATTCTACAAGGAGTTCTATGCGACCGCGACCCCGCCGGGCTATACGAACTCCTATATGGGTGAGAGCCTCGATGCGTTCAAATCCGGTCAGGTCGCCATGGCCATGAACTGGTTCGCGTTCTTCCCGGGTCTTTATGCGGATCCGTCCACGGGCGGCGACAAGATCGACTTCTTCGTGAACCCGCCGCAGAACCAGGCAGGCTCGACGCTGGGCGGGCAGGGGATCTCGGTGGTCGCCTATTCTGACAAACAGGATGCCGCGCTTGAGTATATCAAGTGGTTCGCCGATCCCGGCGTGCAAGCCAAGTGGTGGGAGCTGGGCGGCTACTCGGCCCACAATTCCGTGCTGAACGATCCGGGCTTTGTCGACAGCCAGCCCTTTGCCGGGGACTTCCTCGAGGCGATGGGCGCTGTGCAGGACTTCTGGCAGGAGCCGGCCTATGCCGAGCTGTTGCTGGCGATGCAGAAGCGCGTCCATGACTACGTGGTCGCCGATCAGGGCAGCGCGAAAGAGGCGCTCGACAAGCTGATCGAGGACTGGACCGAGGTCTTCGAGGACGAAGGCAAGCTCTAACTCCCCGCCGGGTGCGCGATCCCGTCGCGCACCAGCACCCCCTCGCGCCGGGACCCCCGGTCCCGGCGTATCTTTCCAGGACACAGGCCAATCACATGTCTGACCGGACAATAGATCGCGTTGCGGCGGCAACGCCCACTCCAGTTGCGCGCAAAATCAAGGGTTTGTCGGACCGGGCCATCGCCTGGATCTTCGTGGCCCCGACGATTTTCCTCTTGCTGGCGATCAACATCTTCCCGCTGATCTGGACGATCCGGCTGAGCTTTACCAACTACAAGGCCAACCGCATCAACCGCGAGCCCGAGTTCATCGGGTTGCGCAATTACGAGCGGATCCTGACCGATAGCGACATCTGGCTGAACATGCAGGCCACGGCGCATTTCCTGTTCTGGACGATCTTCTTTCAGGTCCTGATCGGGTTCACGCTGGCCTGGCTGATCAACAAGAAGTTCAAGGGCAACGACCTGTGGACGACGATCATCGTGCTGCCGATGATGCTCTCCCCGGCGGTGGTCGGCAACTTCTGGAAGTTCCTCTATCAGCCGCAAATTGGCCTCTTCAATTACATCGTCAGCTTCTTCACCGGCAAGGATCCGTCGAGCTTCGAAATGCTGGGCAGCGTCAATCTCGCGCCCTGGTCGATCGTGATCGTGGACACGTGGATGTGGACGCCCTTTGTCATGCTGATCTGTCTCGCGGGGCTCCGCTCGATCCCCGACTATATCTACGAGGCGGCCGAGATCGACCGCGCCTCCAAGCTGCGGCAGTTCTTCACCATCACGATCCCCATGGTCCTGCCCTTCCTGATGCTGGCGGTGCTGTTTCGCGGGATCGAGAACTTCAAGATGTTCGATCTGGTGGTGCAGCTCACGGGGGGCGGGCCCGGCTCGGTCACCGAGCTCACCTCGATCAACCTCAAACGCGAAGCCTTTGAGAAATGGCGCACGGGCTATGCATCGGCCTATGCGATCATCCTCTTCGTGACCGTCTTCGGCCTCGCCAGCATCTACGTCAAAGCCCTGAACAAGGTAAAAGAGAGATGAGCGGGTATTCCATCACCGAACCCTCCAACCGGACCAAGTGGTTCGCAGGGACGCTGGTCATCCTCTATGCGCTGATCACGATGATCCCGCTGGTCTGGATCGGCTTTACCGGGTTCAAGAGCCCTGCGGACGCGATCAGCTATCCGCCGAAATACATCATCGGCAGCGAGAGCGAGGCCGGGTTCCAGCCCACGCTGGAAGGCTATGTGAACCTCTTCACCACCCGGACCCGCCAGACCCAGGAATTCCTCGAGGCGAACCCGCCCGAGAACTGGGCGGATGAGATCGTGCGCAAATACGACATGGTCATCGTCGGCCCGTCGAAGTTCGGCGAGCGCTTCATGAACTCGGTGATCATCGGGTTCGGCTCCACCTTCCTGAGCATCTTCCTTGGCACGCTGGCCGCTTATGCCTTCAGCCGGTTCAAGATCCCGCTGGCCGATGACCTGCTGTTCTTCATCCTCAGTACGCGGATGATGCCACCCATCGCGGTCGCGATCCCGATCTTCCTGATGTACCGCAACCTTGGGCTGTCGGACACGCATCTCGGGATGATCCTGCTCTACACGGCGGTGAACATCTCGCTCGCGGTCTGGCTGCTGAAGGGCTTCATCGACGAGATCCCGCGCGAGTATGAAGAAGCGGCCCTGATCGACGGCTACACACGGTTTCAGGCCTTCTACAAGGTGGTGCTGCCCCAGGCGGCGACGGGCATCGCCTCCACCGCGATCTTCTGCCTGATCTTTGCCTGGAACGAGTATGCCTTTGCGGTGCTTCTGACTTCGGCGACGGCGCAGACCGCACCGCCCTTCATCCCGACGATCATCGGCATTGGCGGTCTCGACTGGCCGGCTGTGGCGGCGGGGGCCACGATCTTCCTCCTGCCGGTCATGATCTTCACCATCCTGTTGCGCAAGCACCTGCTGCGCGGGATCACATTCGGAGCCGTCCGCAAATGAGCAAGTTCTTCAACGGCCTTCTCCGGCTGCGGCGCGGCCCGTGGGAGATGCTGGCCACCATCATCATCGCGCTCGGGGTGTTCATGCTGATGCAGCCCTTTGCGATCTGGGCCTTCACCTATTCCTTCATCACAACTTTGATCGGCACGGTGATGTTCATCATCGTCAGCCACTTCCCGGAGTAAGCATGGCGCAGATCGTCATCAAGAACCTCAAGAAGCAGTTCGGGGATTTCACCGCCGTCCGCGAGAGCTCGTTCACCATCGAGGATGGAGAGTTCTTCATGCTGCTCGGCCCCTCGGGCTGCGGCAAGACCACGACCCTGCGGATGATCGCAGGGCTGGAGCTGCCGACCTCGGGCGAGATCTTTCTCGACGGCGAAGAGATCGCGCAACGCGCCCCTTCGCAGCGTGACATCGCCTTCGTCTTCCAGATGTTCGCGCTCTACCCACATATGAATGTCTACAACAACCTCGCCTATCCCCTGAAAAGCCAGGGCATGCCCCGGGCGCAGATCCGGACCAAGATCGACGAGGTGGCGGGCATTCTCGGCATCACCGACATCCTCAAGAAGCCCGTCGGTGGCCTCTCGGGCGGGGATCGCCAGCGGGTCGCGCTGGGTCGCGCCATCGTGCGGGAACCCAAGGCGTTCATGATGGATGAGCCGCTCGGCGCGCTCGATGCCGAGTTCCGCGAGCATATGGCCGAGGAGCTCCGGGCGCTCCATGACCGGATGGGGGCGACCACGGTCTACGTGACCCATGACCAGCTCGAGGCGATGCAGATGGGCGACAAGATCGTTGTAATGAACAATGCCGTGGTCGAGCAGTTCGGCACCCCGCAAGAGATCTATGACAAGCCCGCCACCATGTTTGTCGCCGATTTCATCGGCTCGCCCTCGATGAACTTCCTGAAGTTCCACGGCAAGGTCGGGACCGGCGATGCGGAAGTCGCGATGCACGCCAACAGTTTCGCGGTGCCCCGGACCCGCGAGCCTTTCGAGGGGGATATGGCCTTTGGCGTGCGCCCCGAGCATATCCGGCTCGCCGATGATGCGCCCTTCCGGGCCGAAGTGCTGGCGAGCGAGTATCTCGGCACCACCCAGATCGTCACGCTGAACACGGCAGCGGGCGAGGTGAAGGCCCGGGTCGATGCCAAGCAGGTCGCCAAGACCGGCGAGACCGTGGGCCTCGCCTTCAATCCCGGCACGGTCACGCTTTTTGACCGGCAATCGGGCCGGGCTCTGAAATCGGAACTGAATGAGGGCGTGCTCCATGGCTGAGGTTTCGCTCAAGAACGTGTCCAAGGCCTTTGGCAAGACCCAGGCCGTCTCGGATATCTCCATGACCATCGAGGATGGGGCGTTCGTCGTGCTCCTCGGGCCCACGGGGGCGGGCAAGACGACGACCCTGCGCCTGATCTCGGGGCTGGAAAAGCTCGATGCGGGCAGCATCCATATCGGCGGGCGCGATGTCGGCGATGAGACCCCGGCGCAGCGCGACGTGGCGATGGTGTTTCAGCAATACTCGCTCTATCCGCATATGTCGGTGCGGGACAATCTGGCCTTCCCCCTGCGCTCGCCCATCCTCAAGACGCCTGAGGATGTGATCGCCCAGAAGGTCCAGAAGATCGCCGAAGTGCTGCAGATTCCGCATAAGCTCGACAACAAGGCGACGGAGCTCTCGGGCGGCGAGATGCAGCGCGTTTCGATCGGGCGGGCGCTGGTGCGCGATCCGGCGATCTACCTGATGGACGAGCCGCTCAGCTCGCTCGATGCCAAGCTGCGCGCGGATCTCCGGGTGGAGCTCAAGCGCATCCATGCGGATCTCGGCTCGACGCTTCTCTATGTCACCCATGACCAGATCGAGGCCATGACCATGGCCACCCATATCGGCGTGCTGGAGGAAGGGCGCCTCGTGCAATACGGCACGCCGAAAGAGATCTACGAGAACCCCAGCAGCATCTATGTCGCCAGCCGCCTTGGCCTGCCGCGGATCAACATCCTGCCCTCGTCGCTCTTTCCCGGCAGCCATAAGGGCCCGAGCATCGGGTTGCGCCCCGAGAATATCCGGCAGGGCGACGGGATTGCCGCGACCGTCCTGCGGTCCGAGCATCTGGGGGATCAGACCCGGCTCCATCTCGAGGTCGAGGGCCATGCGATCACCACGCTCACGGATCCGCATCAGGATTACGCAGCCCATGAAACGATAAAAATCAGCCCGCAAAATCCACTCTATTTCGACGCCTCTGGCGCGCGGGTCGTGTAAGGGAGGACCACCATGGCTCAATTCATCAATGCCAAAGAGGATCTGGTCACGGAGGCCCTGGACGGGGTGCTCGCCGCTGCGGGCGGGGCGCTGTCGCGGCTCGACGGGTATCCGCATATCAAGGTCGTGTTCCGCTCCGACTGGGACAAGTCCCGGGTCGCGCTGGTCTCGGGCGGGGGCTCGGGGCATGAACCCGCCCATGCGGGGTTCGTGGGCGAGGGGATGCTCACCGCGGCGGTCTGCGGCGAGGTTTTTGCCTCCCCCTCGGTGGAGGCCGTGCTGGCCGGCATTCTGGCCGTGACCGGCGAGGCCGGGTGTCTCCTGATCGTCAAGAACTACACCGGCGACCGGCTGAATTTCGGGCTCGCCGCCGAGCGGGCCCGGGCGCTGGGCCGCAAGGTCGAGATGGTCGTGGTGGATGACGACATCGCCCTGCCGGACCTGCCGCAGCCACGCGGCGTGGCAGGCACGCTGTTTGTGCACAAGATCGCCGGGGCCATGGCCGAGCAGGGCGCGGATCTCGACACGGTCACGGCGGCAGCAAAGGCCGTGATCGGCAAGGTCGCCTCGATCGGGATGAGCCTTGATACCTGCACCATTCCCGGTTCCAGCAAGGAGAACCGGATCGGGGCGGGCAAGGCCGAGCTGGGGCTCGGCATCCATGGTGAGCCGGGGGTGGAGCAGGTCGATTTCTCCACCGCCATGAGCGCCATGGGCACCGTGGTCGACAAGCTGCGCGGCCATGCCGAGGGGCAGGCCGTGGCCATCGTGAACAATCTCGGCTCGACCACACCGCTCGAGATGTCGGTACTGACCCATGCCCTGACCGAGGCCGGGCTGGTAGACCACCTGATCGGGCCCGCGCCGCTGATGACCTCGCTGGACATGCATGGCTTCTCGGTCTCGATCATGGCGGTGACCCCGGCGGAACTGGCCGCGCTCGGCGCGCCGGTACCCATGCCCGCCTGGCCCGGCATGGCACAGGTGGTGACGCCGCCGGTCGTGCCGCTGCCCGATGGGCTCACCCCGATCGAGCCGATCCCCTCGCAGAACCCCAAGACCCGTGAGATCATCCAGAAGGTCACCGACCTGCTGATCGCGTCCGAAACCAAGTTGAACACGCTCGACGCCAAGTCCGGCGATGGGGACACCGGCAGCACCCTGGCCACGGCGGCGCGGGCGCTTCAATCGAGCCTCGACCGGATGCCGCTTGCGGATCTGACGCAGCTTTTCCCGGCCCTGGGCAATGAGCTGAGCCAGACCATGGGCGGATCGTCCGGCGTGATCCTCGCGATCTATTTCAACGCCGCGGGCGATGCCTGCGCCAATGGTGCGACCGTGCAAAAAGCGCTGGTCGATGGTCTGACCCGTGTCAGCCAGGTGGGCGGGGCCTCGGTCGGGGACCGAACCATGATCGACGCGCTCGCCCCGGCGCTGGACGCGCTGCCAAGCGGGATCTCGGCCGCCGCTGCAGCCGCCCGCACCGGCGCCGACAGCACCGCCGCCATCCACCGGGCCAAGGCCGGGCGGGCGGCCTATGTGCCCGAGGAAAACCTCCGGGGCCACAATGATCCGGGCGCAGAAGCCGTGGCGCTTCTGTTCGATGCGCTCGCCAGAGAAATGGTGACCTAAACTGAGCAAGCCGCGCCTCACAATCGTCGCAAAACCAACGGTCAATGACATTGCCCGGGTGGCTGGCGTGAGCCTTGCGACCGTGGACCGGGTGCTCAACGAGCGCCCGGGCGTTCGCTCCGTGACGATCAAGAAGGTGCAGGCGGCCATCGACAAGCTCGGCTATGTGCGCGACACGGCGGCGGCCAATCTCGCGCGGCAGAAGACCTACCGCTTTGCCTTCGTGCTGCCGGACTGGAAGGGGCAGTTCCTCGCCAGTCTCGAGCGCGGGATCGCCGAAACGGTGGTGAACGCGCGCCATGACCGCACCGAGCTGCGCACGATCCGGGTGCCGAACCACGACCATACTCAGCTTGCCAAGACCCTGTCTGAGCTGAGCCCGGACGAGATCGACGGGCTCGCCATCATGGCCAAGGAGACCCCGCTGGTGCGCGATGCCATCGCCGATCTGCGCAAACGCGGGATCCCGGTCGTGTCGCTGGTTTCGGACCAGCCGAACTCGGATCGGGACCATTTCGTCGGCATCGACAACGTGGCGGCGGGCCGGACGGCGGGCACGCTGCTGGGTCGGTTCACCGGCGGGCGGCAGGGCAAGGTGGTGGTGGTCATCACCAACAAGCAATCGCGCGACATGATCGAGCGGCGCCATGGCTTTGACCAGATCGTCAGCGCCGAGTTTCCCCATCTGGAGCCCTTGCCCAGCGTCGAAGGGCAGGAGGATCCGGCCCATACCGAAAAGGTCACGCTGCGCGCGTTGGAGCAGAACCCGGATGTGATCGGCGTCTATTCCGTGGGGGCCAGCGTGCAGGGGATCGCCCGCGCCATCACGGCGGCGGGCCTGCCCGTGCGTCCGGTACTGATCGATCACGAGCTGACCGAGAATTCCGCCAGCCTGCTGCGCGCGGGTGTGGTGGATGCGGTCATCACCCAGAATACCGGGCATCTCGCCCGCAGCGCCCTGCGCGTGCTGCGCGCCAAATGCGACAAGACCCCGGTGATCAAATCGCAGGAGACAATCCGGATCGACATCGTGATCCGCGAGAATCTGCCATCGATGGAATAAGCATTTTAGGGAGGAATGCGGATGAAAACGATCAAGGGACCGGCGCTGTTTCTGGCGCAGTTCGCGGGGGATGAGGCACCCTTCAACTCGTGGGACGCGATCACGAAATGGGCGGCGGATTGCGGCTATGTCGGGGTGCAGGTGCCCAGTTGGGATGGCCGCCTGATCGATCTGGCCACCGCCGCCGAGAGCAAGGATTACTGCGACGAGTTCAAGGGTGTGGCGGCGGCCAATGGCGTCGCGGTGACCGAGCTCTCGACCCATCTGCAGGGGCAGCTGGTCGCCGTGCATCCTGCCTATGACACGGCCTTTGACGGGTTCGCCGCCGAAGAGGTACGCGGCAATCCCGCAGCGCGGCAGGCCTGGGCGGTTGATCAGGTGAAAAAGGCGCTCTCAGCCTCCCGCAATCTCGGCATCGGGGCGCATGCGACCTTTTCCGGCGCTCTGGCATGGCCCTATGTCTATCCATGGCCGCAGCGCCCCGCAGGGCTGATCGAGACGGCCTTTGACGAGCTTGCCGCGCGCTGGAGTCCGATCCTCGATCACGCCGAGGACTGCGGGGTGGATGTCTGCTACGAAATCCATCCGGGCGAGGACCTCCATGACGGGGTGACATACGAGATGTTCCTCGAGCGAGTGGATAACCACGCGCGGGCCTGCATGCTCTATGATCCGTCCCACTACGTGCTGCAATGCCTCGACTATCTCGACAATATCGACATCTACAAGGACCGGATCCGGATGTTCCACGTCAAGGATGCGGAGTTCAATCCGACCGGGCGGCAGGGGGTCTATTCCGGCTATCAGAGCTGGGTCGACCGGGCCGGGCGGTTTCGTTCGCTCGGCGACGGGCAGGTGGATTTCGGCGCGATCTTCTCGAAGCTCACGGCAAATGGGTTTGACGGCTGGGCCGTGGTCGAGTGGGAATGCGCGATCAAGCATCCCGAGGATGGCGCGCGCGAGGGCGCGGCCTTTGTCCGCGATCATATCATTCGCCCGACCGAGGTGGCCTTTGACGATTTCGCCGATGGCGGCACGGATGAGGCGGCCAACCGCAAGATGCTGGGGATCGACGGATGACGGATCGTATTCGGCTGGGCATGGTGGGCGGCGGCAATGACGCCTTTATCGGGGCCGTCCATCGCATCGCCTCGCGCATTGATGACCAGTATGAGCTGGTTGCGGGGGCGCTGTCCTCGACACCGGAAAAGTCCCGCGAAAGCGGCGCGGCGCTCGGACTGACGCGGGTCTATGACGACTTCAAGCAGATGGCGATCCGCGAGGCCCGGCGCAAGGACGGGATCGAGGCGGTCTCGATCGTCACCCCGAACCATGTCCACTACGCAGCGGCCCGCGAATTCCTCAAGCGGGGGATCCATGTCATCTGCGACAAGCCCCTGACCTCGACGCTGGCCGATGCCAAGAAGCTGGTGAAAGCGGCCGAGGCCTCTGACGCGCTCTTTGTGCTGACCCACAATTACACCGGTTACCCGATGGTGCGGCAGGCCCGCGCCATGGTCGCTGCCGGCGAGATCGGGGCGGTGCGCGTGGTGCAGGTGGAGTATCCGCAGGACTGGCTGACCATCGAGCAAGACTTCAAACAGGCCGAGTGGCGTACCGATCCTGCGCGCTCGGGTGCCGGAGGCTCCACGGGGGATATTGGCACCCATGCCTATAACCTCGCCTGTTTCATCTCGGGGCTTGAGGCGAGCGAGCTTGCCGCCGATCTCGACGCCTTTGTTCCGGGGCGGCGGGTGGATGACAACGCCCATGTGATGCTGCGGTTCAAGGGCGGGGCAAAGGGGATGCTCTGGTCCAGTCAGGTCGCGCCGGGGAACGAGAACGCTCTTCGGATCCGGATCTATGGCGAGACAGGCGGGCTCGAATGGGCGCAGGAGGATCCGAATTACCTCTGGCACTCGCCCTTTGGCGAGCCCAAGCGTCTGATCACCCGCAATGGGGCCGGCGCGGGCGATGCCGCTGCCCGGGTCAGCCGCATCCCGCCAGGCCATCCCGAAGGGTACCTGGAGGGGTTTGCGACGATCTATTCCGAGGCCGCGCAGGCCATTCGCGCCCATCGCAAGGGCGAGGCGGCCCCGGCGGATGTGGTCTATCCGACCGTGTCCGACGGGCTGAAAGGCGTGCAATTCGTGGATGCCTGCGTGCGCAGCTCGCAACGCAATGCGACTTGGGTCACGCTCTGATCTTGCACCCGATCCGCGTCTGCCCGGGATCGGGCGGACGCTGCTTTGTCTAGAACCTTTCGCAGAGACTTTGCGCCATTTTCTGCGCGGGGTGCTCCCCTGAGCCCTGCCGCCAAAGGGCCAGATGCCCGGGACCATCCGGCATTTGCGCGGCATGGACCGTCTCGCCGGTCTCGATATTAGTGAAATAGGTGACGCAGCGCCGTCGCACCGGACGCCAGTCGGCGCGCGGGTCGAGACGCTGCGCGGCCTGTTCGAAGAGGCGCGTGTAGCTCGGAAAATAGAGCAGCCCCACCGCGTTGAAATCGCTGCCCGTGCAGGGGTGCAGCTCCAGCTTCGGCGAGCCAATGCGCGGGTCGGTCCGCTGGGCCTTGGCGAGCGCGCTCGAACGCTCTGCGAAGCCGTCCGGGGCTTGCGGCAGGACCGGCAGAAGGTAGGGGTTCGCCCGGCACACGCTGGCATTCACACCCTGCTCGAGATGGGTCACGAAGGTCGAGATCAGGCGCATCCGCGCGACCTCCTGCCCGCCGATGACGAGCCTGTGGACCGATTGCAGGCGGCTCCTGGCGACCGCCCACAACTCGGAACACAGGGTCGTCTCGGATCCGAGCGCTGCCGCCTCCGGATCCAGTTGCTCGAACTCCGTCGCGCAGAAGGCGGCGTAGATCTGACGCCCTGCCGCATCCCGAAACACGGTGCTGTGCTGGCCGACGGCATCGGCAATCAGCTGCCAGTGCACATCGCCCAGATGGCGCAGCCACCAGTCCTCTGCGAGACCGCGATAGGCCAGCTGTGCCATGCCGAGGGTCAGGCGCGTCTCGCGCCGGACCGGGCCGGGATGCAGGGACGGCGCCGCGGTCATGACGCGGCCTGAAGCGCCCGTTTGGATTTCGCGAAGATGGCATCGGCAAGATAGCCCGCATCCTCGTCAATCCCGAGAAACCGCCCGGAACCCCAGGTGTTCAGCCAGCCCAGACCGATGAAATAGAAGCCGTCCTGCTTGCAGATCCCGCGATCGAATTGCGGGCGGCCCTGGGCGTCGAAGACATTCACATCGATCCAGCTGTAATCCGGGCGGAAGCCGATCGCCCAAAGGATCGAGGTGATCCCCTCGGCGGCGCAATCGATCTCGGTGATCTCCCGCTCCGGCCGCCACAGCTTGGCAAAGGGCGGCTCCTCGGGGGCGTCGATCCCGGTCTCGGCGATATAGGCGTCGATGGCCGTGCGAATGCCGAGATAGCTGCTATCAGCATCGTCGAGATTGGTCTCGAGATCCGGCAGGAACGAGATCTTGGTGCCCTCCATCCCGCTGACCGAACCATAGAGCGACACGCCTTCGGTGGCGAATTTGCGCAGGTCGATCTCATGCCCACCATCGCGGCCGGTCATGTAGTGGTTGGTCTTGGTCAGGGCGTGATGGGGGTCCGGGTGCCGGGCGATGGTGATGTCGTAATGGCCCATATCATAGAGCCAGTCCGTGGCATCCCGCCCGCGATACTTGCGCGGCGAGCGCGGGGCCGGGCCCACGGCGAGATGCACGTCCCGGCCTTCGAGGTGCATATCCTCCATGAGCTGCACGCCGGACTGCCCCGTCCCGACGATCAGTGTGGCGCCTTCGGGCATCTGATCCGGGCGGCGATAATCGACGGAATGGATCTGCCGGATCGCCGGGTCGAGCTGATCCGCATAGGGCGGCACGATCGGATTGTCATAGCCGCCCGTGGCGATCACCACCTGATCCGTCGCGTAATGGCCCTGGCTGGTGTCGACCAGATACCCGCCGCCGGGCCGCTCGGCGATCCGGGTGACCGTGCAATGCTCCATGATGGGCGGCGCGAATGTCTCGGCGAAGGCGTCGAGATAGTCGGTGATTTCCTCCTTGACCATGAACCCGTCCGGATCATCGCCCGCATAGGGGAAGCCGGGCAGACGGCATTGCCAGTTCGGGGTCACCAGACAGAAGCTGTCCCAGCGGTTCACGCGCCAGGAATGGAACTTCTCGTGCCGCTCCAGAACCACATGGTCGAGCCCTTTCTGGGCGAGGTAATAGCTGACGGAGAGGCCGGCCTGACCGCCGCCGACGATGACAACAGGGATATGTTCGCGATGAGCCATGGATGGGTCCTTATGAGATCGTGAGGCAGACAACATCTGCCGGCGGTGAGAAGCTGCGCAGGGTCTGCTCGATCTGGGCGAGCTGGGCATCGGCGCTGGTGCAGCGGAAGCCGTATTTCGCCTCGACCCGCAGGCTGGCCTGTTCGAGGGCGGTTCGGCAGCGCGCGGTGAACTCTTCGAGCGGATAGGCCGTGCCCGCGCTCAGGTGGTCGCGGATCACGGTCGAGGGGGAATAGAGCTCTTCGGTCCGGCCATCGGGCCATCGCACGGTGAAGCGGGTTTCAGGCATGGCGAGGCTCCGGCGATGTCAGGTTGAGATAGGGGGTGCGGGCATAGTCCCAGAACGGGGCAGAGCCTTCGCGGCTGGTCAGGTGCACGGTCGTACCCTCGGTGACATCGCCGCAGGGGGTGGCCGAGATGCCGTGGCGGTGAAAGGCGGCGCAGACCGCGTCCGCATCCCTCGCCTGTGCGGTCAGCAGAAAGCCGAAGCTCGGAAAGCTGCGCAGCCAGCGGCCCATGTCGACGCCCTCCGGGCGGGGCAGGGCCTCCAGCTGGATGTCGATCCCGACGCCGGAGGCCTCCGCCAGCATGAGGGCGGTGCCCGCGATGCCGCCCTGGCTGATATCCTTGCCACTGGTGACCAGCCCGGCTTCGGCGACCTCCGGCAGGATCGAGAGCGCAGCGCGCAAGGCGGCGGGCGGCGTGGTGAGCGCGGCGTTCCAGTTGTCGAACGGCTCGCGATAGCTGCCGCGCAGATCCGTGGCACAGATCAGCACATCGCCCGGGCGCGCGGTGAAGCTAGAGATCACCTTGCGGGCATGCCCCAGGATCGAAACCGAAAGCTGGAGCGCCTCGGTCCGCAGATTGGTATGCCCGCCGACAATGGGCACGCCATAGGCCTGCGCGGCGGCTTTCATCCCGGCCAGCACGGGCTGGGCCTGTTCGGCGCTGGGCGCCCAGATCGCGTTGGTCACCGCCCGGGGGCGGCCGCCCATGGACAGGATGTCCGAGATGTTCACCATCACCCCGCACCAGCCCGCGAACCACGGATCGGCCTCTACGAAGGCGTTTATGAACCCTTCGCAGGCAAAGAGGTCATGGCCCTCCTGCCCTGGCAGCACGGCGCAATCATCACCGGGCTGACCCGTGCTCTGCGCCGTCAGGCCCAGGGTGCCCGTGCTCTGGGCGATGTCGAGCTTGCTGCGGATCGAGGGGTGGTCGCGCAGGTCCCGCACGATCTGACGCAGGGGGAGATGGGGTTTCATCACCTGCGCCTCCGCTTGGGCGACAGGGTTTTCCAGCCGATGAACGGGTCCGGGATGGGCGGATAGGCGGCAGGGTCTGCCTGCATCTCCATATGGGGGACGCCATGCACCTCGATCTCGCGCAGCGGGGTCCAGTGGAGACGTTTGAACAGGTTCACATTCTGCATCTGGACCTGCGCGAGGAACCGGTCGCAGCCCCGGCCATGGGCGGTGCAGACTGCGAGCCGGATCAGCTCGGCCCCGAGACGGCCCATGCGGCGGTGGCTCTCGGCCACGGCCAGTCGCGACCCGCGCCAGACGCGCGGGCTCTCTTCATGGATGCGCACGGTGCCCACCACCTGATCGGCCTCCGAGGCCAGCGTGCTGATCGCGGCCAGGGGCGTGGCGATGGCATCGATCGCATCCCGGTCATCGGTGGCGAAGATCTGTTGTTCCTCGACAAAGACCCGGTGGCGCAGCTCGCGCACCCCGGCCAGCTCCCAGGGTTGGGCGGCGGCGCGGATGATGAAGTCCGGCGACAGAAAGGCGCGGGCGTTCTGGAAACTCATGACACCCTCAGCTTTTCGTAGACCGACAGGGCCGAACAGGCGCCGCATTTGGCGCAACCCGCCTTGGCGCTTTCGGCACTCATCCCTGCGCGCAGGATCATCCCCGACAGGGGCCTCAGGATCTGTGCCATGAAGTCCGAGCTGGGGGCCGGATGGCTTTCCAGCGGCGTGCCCGAGACCGGCACGAAGGGCACCACAAAGGGATAGACCCCGATCTTGCAGAGCTCCTCAGAGGTGGCGAGGATCGCCTCCGGTGTGTCGCCGAGCCCGGCGAGGATATAGGTCGAGACCTGCCCCCGGCCAAAGACAGCCACGGCGGCGCGGAAGCTGCTGAAATACTTCTCGAGGCTGACCTGCGCCTTGCCGGGCATGATCCGCGCGCGGACCTCGGGCGTCACCGCCTCCAGATGCATGCCGAGCGCGTCGACCCCGGCCTCGGCCATGCGCTCATGCCAGATGTCATCCTCGGGCGGCTCGCACTGAGCCTGGATGGGCAGGTCGACGGCGGCCTTGATCGCGGCGGCGCTGTCGGTCATCACCGCGGCCCCCCGGTCCTTGCCCGCGGGGGTGCCGGTGGTCATTACCATATGCTTGACGCCGTCGAGCTCCACCGCGGCCTTGGCGACCTCGGCCAGTTGTTGCGGGGTCTTATGGGCGATAGTGCGCCCGGCGGCGAGCGATTGCCCGATGGAGCAGAACTTGCAGGTCTTCTTGCGGCTCTCATACCGGATGCAGGTCTGCAGAACGGTGGTGGCCAGCACGTCTTTGGAATGCAGTGTCGCGATCTTGCTGTACTCAATCCCGTCTGCCGTCTTGAGATCGTAGAACCGCGGGCGGGTCGGGAACCGCACCTTGCCGAGGGGGACGCCGGATTTCGTAACCTCGGCCAGCCCATCCGCGCCCGGAGCCTGTACCAGATAGGGACTGTCAAAGGCGGGGGCCGTATGGACCGGCACCATGACGGTACTGCCGCCCAAGGTCACGGCCTTGTGGTCGGTCGGACCCGCACCGCCACGGCGGCTCTCCATCCCGGCGGTGGGATCGACCAGCCGCATGCCCCGGGTCTGCAATTCGTTGATCAGGTCGGCTTCAGACATCTTCGACCTCCGTCTCGGACTGGGGCACGAGACCCTGGGGCGTCTCGATCCGGTGGACCGGCTGGGCAGGGCGCGCATCATGCACCAGATGCAGAAGCTCGGGCCGCGCATAGTGGCCGACACTGTCCATCATCCGCTTGCGCTTGGTCACAAGGCGCATGTCGAGATCGGCGATCAGAATGCCCTCACCCTCGGTCAGGGGCGGAACCACATGGCGGCCTTCGGGCGAGATGATGCAGGTCATGCAGCCATCGCGCAGACCTTTCTGAAGCTTGGGGTCGGGCGAGATGCTGGCAATCTGCTCTTCGGTCAGCCAGCCGGTGGCGTTGACCACGAAGGCGCCTGCTTCCAGCGCGTGGTGGCGCATGGTCACCTCGATCTGCTCGCCAAAGATCGGTCCCACAAGGCTACCGGGGAAGTGCCCCACATGGATCTCTTCGTGCTGGGCCATCAGGGCATAGCGCGCGAGCGGGTTGTAATGCTCCCAGCAGGCCAGCGCGCCGATCCGGCCCAGCTTGGTCTCCACGACCTTGAGGCCGGCGCCATCCCCTTGGCCCCAGATCATGCGCTCATGATAAGTCGGGGTGATCTTGCGCCGCTTCAGCACCAGCGATCCATCGGCATCAAAGATCAGCTGCGTGTTGAACAGCGAGCCGTTGTCGCGCTCATTCACGCCCAGCACGATCACGACGCCCCGTTTCAGCGCCGCATCGGCCACCGCTTGGGTTTCCGGCGAGGGGACGACAACCGCCTCTTCATAGAGACGCAGATGCTCGGCCCCTTGCAGCATGGGCGGCTGGACAAAGGAAAAATAAGGATAGTAGGGCACGAAGGTCTCGGGAAAGACGATCAGCTCGGCGCCCTTCTCGGCGGCTTTGGCGATGGCGTTGAGAACCCGTTCGATCGTGCCCGCACGGCTTGTCAGATCCGGGGCGATTTGCACGGCGGCGGCACGCACCATCCGGCTGGGGTCGGCATCAGGCATGAAGGCATCCTTTCAGGCGCGAGAGGCGACGCCGTTGCCGCCCGGGAAGGTTGGTGGGGGATCAAGAGGCCGGGGCAACGCCGTTGCCGCCCCGGCCGAGGCCTGGGTCAGAGGGTCCAGGTATCGAGGATCAGGGCGTTGTCGCGCACATGCAGCAGCTTGAGGTCGAGCACATCCTGCGGCGCGATCGGCGTGATCCCCGGCAGGAGCGACGGCTCCCCATGGCCCATCAGCATCTGGAGCGCGAAGCGGCAGGCATAGACCTTGCCGCCTTCCTTCATGAACTTCGTCAGGTTCGCGGCATAGTTCTGCGCGCCGGGGAAGGCCTCGTCGCCAAGGGTGGGGAAGCCGCGCTGCACGCCCAGCGACACGCCGGGACCATAGAGCAGGACCGAGGTTTCAAATCCTTTGCGCTGCAGGCGGATCGCCTGAAGGATATTGACCAGCCCGATGGAGCCTTCGAAGGCCACGGTATGGAAGGTCACGAGGGCTTTCTGGCCCTCCTCGGCCTGGACGTCCTCAAAGACCTTGTGTTCGTAGTCTACGAAAAAGTCTCCGTCCTTGTGAGCGGGGGTTGTGACTTCTGGCATCGCATTCTCCTGTCATGCGCTTTTGGGTTTCACTTAGCTAGGCGCGGTGATCAGGAGTGGGCTATTGATGCATACAATTTTGCAGGTAATGCAATTGTATTGATTGTACGAATGTGCTGAGCGGATGGGCGTGGATCGAACCGGTTGTTCGAAAAATGGGCGAGCATAGGCTCAAGAGGCCGATGTTAGCGCCAGATAGCACCTGCAGGATTGTCTACATAATATGCATACAATAAGGGTTTTGCTGTCAAATCCCCGAGGTGTCCGATGCAGAACTGGCCCCAGCGAATCAAACAATCCGGTCGTCCCCGCTATCTGGCGATCGTGGACTGCATCGCGCAGGACATGAAGGACAGGGTGCTGTTGCCCGGGGATCAGCTCCCGCCGCAGCGCCAGCTGGCCGATATCATCGGGGTGAATTTCACGACCGTGTCGCGCGGCTATACCGAGGCGATCAATCGCGGGCTCATCGCGTCCCATGTGGGGCGTGGCACCTTCGTGCTGCCGCAAAAGAGCCTGAGCAGCAGTGACGAGCGGCGGGCGCTGGCCAATGACCTGACCATGAATGCCCCGCCCGAGCCGACCGATCCCGAACTGTTGGAGAGGATGCGGGCCGGGCTCTCGGCGGTGTCCGACGATCTGGTGCATCTCTTGCGCTATCAGGATCCGGTCGGGGGCAGTGTCGACAAGGAGGCCGCCTCGATCTGGTTGTCGATGCGGGGTCTGGTGCCCAATCTCGAACGGATCGCGGTCACGCCCGGGGCCCATGCCACGATGCTCGCAATCCTGACGGTCTTGGCCCGGCCGGGCGATTGCGTCCTCTGCGAGGAGATCACCTATGCCGGGTTCAAGAAGATCTGCACCCAGCTCGGGCTGAAGCTGGTCGGGTTGCCCATGGATGCGGATGGGGTGCAGCCGGATGCGCTGGAGGCGGCCATCGCCGAACACCACCCGCGGGCGCTCTATCTCAACCCGACCCTGCACAATCCGACGACCATGATCGTGCCGCAGGACCGCCGGCTCGAGATCGCCGAGGTCATCCGGCGACACAACCTACCGCTGATCGAGGATGATGCCTATGGGTTCGTGCTGCCGGATGCGCCGCCGCCCATGGCGACCAGTGCCCCGGAGCAGACCTGGTATATCGGCGGGCTCGCAAAATGCATCGGGGCGGGTCTGCGTCTGGCGTTTACGGTCACGCCCACGGCGCGGGCGGCCTTCGCGCTGGAAAACGGGATCCGCGCCGCCTCGGTCATGTCTTCGCCGGTCTCCATGGCGCTGGCCACGCGCTGGGTGCTGGACGGGACCGCGGACCAGATCCGCCGCTTCATCCGCAGCGAGACGAAGCTGCGGCAGGAGATTGCCGCCGAGCTTGTCACCGAGGCGGCGTTCGTCGCCAAGCCCCACGCGTTCAACATCTGGCTGCGTCTTCCGAGGGGCGTGACCAGTGCTTCGCTGATGGCGGCAATGTCGAACCACGAGATCGGCATCACGCCCGAAAGCGCCTTCCGCATGTCCGCGGGGGAGGATCGCTTCGTGCGCATCTGCCTCGGCGGGCGGATCCCCCGCGAGACACTGCCCCAGACGCTGTCACATCTGAACAATCAGATCTGGCAATTGTCCCAATAGGCGCGCGGGCTCCGTGTCGGGGCAGGCATTGCGGTCGCGACAATCTGCATACACTATGGCGGCATTGATCGGAGGAGACGCGCCATGGCGCCTGAGACGGAGAAACGCGCCTGGCTGCCGAAGGTGCAGAGGACGGACGGGCCGCTCTATCTCTCGATCGCGGAGGTCATCGCCGAGGACATCCGCAGCGGTGTCCTGACACCGGGGCAACGCCTGCCGCCGCAGCGGGCGCTGGCCAAGGCGCTCGGCGTCGATTTCACGACAGTGAGCCGGGCCTATGCGGCCGCAGCCAGACAGAATCTGGTCGAGGGCCGGGTCGGGCAGGGCACCTATGTAAAGCCGCGGATCTCGGAGGGGGGCGGGCGCGCCGCCCCGGACCGCACTGTGGATATGAGCATGAACATGCCGCCGCGCTTCGACGATCCGGGGCTGGTCCAGCAGATGTGGGGCAGTTTCCACGATCTGGGGCTCGAGAAAGGCGACAGCTTTCTCATGCGCTATCAGCGCCCCGGGGGCAGCGCCGAGGATCGCGATGCCGCGCGGGGCTGGCTCGAGGCGCAGTTTGGCCTGGAGGGCGCTGCGCAGGTGGTGCTTTGCAACGGGGTGCAGGGGGCGTTGCTCTCCATTCTCTCGCTGCTGGCCAAGCCCGGCGACACGCTGTGTTGCGAGGCGATTACCTTTCCCGGGTTTCTCGCGGTGGCGAAGTATCTCGGGCTCAACCTCGTGCCGGTCGAGATGGATGCCGAAGGCCTGCGGCCCGATGCGTTGGAGGCGGTCTGCGAGACCCATGGGCCCAAGGCGCTCTATACGATCCCGACCTTGCACAATCCGACCACGGCAACGCTGAGCTCCGAGCGTCGTCAGCGGATTGCCGAGATTGCCCGCAGGCACGATCTGACCGTGCTGGAGGATGACGCCTATGGCGCGCTGGCCGCTGAGGCTCCGCCGCCTCTGGCCCGCCACGCGCCAGAGCGGACCTGGCATATCTGCACCACGTCGAAATGCCTCGCGCCGTCCCTCCGGGTCTGTTTTGTCACGCCGCCGCAAGGTGCCTCGAATGAAGGGCTCAAGCGCGCCATTCGGGCAAATGGCGGGGTCGTCTCGCCGATTTCGGCGGGGTTGGTGACGACCTGGCTGTCCTCCGGTCTCGCGGCACAGATCACATCGGCCATTCTGGTCGAGACCCGCGCGCGGCAAGCGGCCTTTGCGGAGGCCGTGCCGGGCATCCCCCTGCGCGACGGGGCGTTCCATGTCTGGATGCCCCTGCCGGAGGGGCAATCGGCGACCGATCTGGCATTTGCCTTGCGCGGCAGCGGCCTCGGGATCCTGCCGGGGCAGGCCTTTGCCTGCGGCGCGCCGGTGAATGCGGTGCGGATCGCGCTGGGCTCTCCGGATCGGCTGGGGGATCTGCGCCGCGAATTGCGCGGTCTTGTCGAAGCGTTAAAGAACCCCGGAGAGGCCGCGTGGATGGCGGTCTGACGCCGCCGGGTCCTAGAACCCGTGCAGACGTTTGGCCCATTGCAGGCCGATCATCGCCCCCTTGAAGCGCGGCAAAAGCGCAAGAGAAAGCACGATCACCCCCACGGACACCGTTAGGGCCATGGTGAGCGCCGATGGCTGCCAGATCGACCACATGAGATGCATGGCGAACCCCGCCAGATGGCCCACGATGAGGATCGTCACATAGGCGGGTCCGTCATCGGCCCGGGCATGGGTCAGATCGAGGTCGCAGGCCTCGCACCGCTCATTCACCTTCAGGTAGCTGTGCAGGACTTTGCCCTCGCCGCATTTCGGGCAGCGCATGCGGAACCCGCGCTTGAGCGCTTGTCGGGTATTCCGGGCGGGGATGTCGTGCTCGATCGCTTCCACAGTGGGCTCCTTCGCGTAAGCAATATGCATACAAAAGGCATATAAGACGATTCTTGATTGGGTGCAATGCAAGCATTGATTTGCGTGGCGGGCCCTTCTTTGCGGCGTTTCGGGTGATTAACCCCTCCGAAACTTGCAGGCAATTCTCGACCCGGCGCGGCTCGGGGAACATTGAGTGTATATTGTATGCAGGCTTCGCGTTGGCGCGCCAAAGTGCACTTTCGGAAAAGCTGCAGCGTGATCGCGCCGCAGGCGAGCAGCATACCGTCCCGCTCAGCGCGGTCTTGGCGTCTCTGCCCTGACCGGGTTGCCGCTGGTGTGCATCGTCGACCCGAAGCGGGGTACCCCACGCAAGTCCAGTCCCCACTGTGCCCCTCGTTTATGCGCCTGCGACGGCGAACCCTGTCATTCGAGATCCGACAAGGTGTCGTGCAGGGCTTCGACACGCTCGAGATGGCCGCGATTGTCCTCGCCGCTATGGGTGGCCACACTGAGCACGAGGGCCCGCAGGATTGCCATGGCGCCGACATAGGAATCGAAGGCCTGGCTGGTCTGGACCGTCGAGGTCAGCGTCCAGCGTGCAAAGGCCGGGGCGGCGCGGATGCTGGTATCCGTGATCAAGAGGACGCTTGCCCCGGTTTCGGCGGCCACTTTGACCAGATCGGTGAAGGCTGCGGGCCTGCGGCGCAGCCCCATGAATACGGCCACATCTCCGGCGCGAAGCTGGGCAAGATCCTCGGCCATGGATTGTGCCGGGGCCGCCATGAGCGAGGTGTTGGGTCGAAGCTGTGACAGGCCCGCCGCCAGATACTGAGCGAGGGCGTGGCTGTTCCGGAACCCGGCAATCTTCACCATGCGGGCCGCGCCGATCGTCTCTGCGATATCGCGCAATGTGACCGGGTTCAGCGCAGAGAGCGTGGAATCGAGGACGGCGATCTCCTCTTGCAGGATGGCCGAGAGAAACTCAGACCCCGGTGTGACGCGGGAGGCCGTATGCAGCGGGGATCCCTGCATCTGCAAACGACGCGAGGCCTGCCTTGCGGCGTCAAAGGTCTCGAACCCGAGCCGTTTGAAGAACCGGGTGACCGTGGCATTGGACACGCCGGAGCGTCGCGCGAGCTCTGTCGCGGTGTGGGCTGCGAGATCCCCGGGATATTGCAGCAGCACGTCTGCAATGCGCCGTTCCTGCTCGGGCAAGTGGTCATAGGCCCCATGAATGCGCAGACTCAGGGATTTTGACGGGGATTCTGCTGGATTCTTGGGCAAAGCGACTCCGCGAAGATGAAAAATTCTTTTCACTAATTGATATGCGGCGAAACTGCGATTTCGGTCAAGGGACCCTGTCACCCCGTCCCGGAGACCTCAGCCCATGGCGTCGATCGCTGCCACCTCCAAACGCTGGAGCCTGCGGGTGAACTGGGTGGTGGAGCGTGTCTGCGTGGCGCTTCTGGTCCTGCTGGTGCTGGATGTGTGGCTGGGGGTTCTGCTGCGCTACGTGATCCCGCTGCCTTTGACTTTCACCGAAGAGCTGGCCCGCTACCTGATGATCTGGATGGCGCTTCTGGCTGTATCCTCGGGGATTGCGCATCGCGAGCATATTGGCGTCGAGTTCGTGTTTGTCCGCCTGCCTGCCGGGGTGCGCCGGGGGCTGGCGGTGGCCTTCGACGTGGTGGGCTTCCTCTTTTTCTTTGCCCTGTTCTGGTACGGCCTCGGCTTTGTCGAGCGCGGGATGACCCGGCTCACGATGATCTACGCGGTGCCCAAGGGATATGCCTTTGCCGGGGTGCCGCTCGCAGCCGCGCTCGCCTGTATCCAGCTGTTGCTGATGGGCATTCACGACGCCCTGTCAGAGCGACCGGTCGAGGCGACAGGTGCCTCCATCGCGGGCATGGGGGACGAGTGATGGGGATGCTCCTCGTACCGGCCGCCTTTTTCGGCTTCCTCGCGCTGGGCCTTCCGGTGGGGATCGCCATCGGCGTTGCCGGGATGATCGGGATCCTCGATATGGGGCCGCGCTTCATGACCATGGCCCCGGACCGGGTCTTTGCCGGTCTGGACCTCTTTCCGTTTCTCGCCATGCCCTTCTTCATCCTTGCGGGCGAGATCATGAACCGCTCGGGCATCACCCAGGGGCTGGTCAAGCTCGCCGAGGCGCTGGTGGGCTGGCTGCGCGGGGGCATGGCGCATTCCAACATGGTGGCCTCGGTGATGTTCGCCGGGATCACGGGCTCGGCCACCGCCGATGCCGCGGCGTTTGGCAACACGCTGGTGCCCGCGATGCAGCGGGCGGGGTATAGCCGCCCCTATGCCTGTGCCGTGACCGCCGCAGGCTCAATCATCGGGCCGACCATTCCGCCCTCTACCCTGGCGATCATCTACGGATCGATCATGGGGGTGTCGATTGCGGGCCTCTTCGCCGCCGGGATCCTGCCGGGGCTGCTGATCTGCGTGGTCTGCATGGCGATCATTGCGCTGACCGCCCGGGTCAAGAACCTGCCCAAGGGCGAGGGTGGGCCCAGCCTCTGCGCGGTCTGGGCCGCTTTGAAAGAGGGCGTGCTCGCGGTCCTGCTGCCGATCTTCATCCTGGGTTCGATCCTGGGGGGCTTTGCCACGCCGACCGAGGCGGCGGCCATCGCCGTGGCCTATGCGCTCTTTGTGGGCGGGGTGCTCTATCGCGCGCTGAGCTGGCAGGACCTCTACGAGGTTGCGGTGCGCACGACCCGGATCACCGGTGTGATCTTCCTCATCATCGCCTCGGCCACGATCCTCGGCTGGTGGATGACCTTCAACCAGATCCCGCAGGCGGTGGCCGAGGCGATGCTGTCGATCTCGGACAATCCCAATGTGATCATCGGGCTGATCCTCCTGCTGATCCTCGCCATCGGGATGGTCATGGATATCAACGCGACGCTGATCATCCTCGCACCGGTGCTGGCGCCGCTGACCCTGCAGATCGGGATGGATCCGGTCCATGCCGGGATCATGATCATTCTCGCGCTGAACATCTCGCTCATGACGCCCCCAGTCGGGGCCTGCCTGTTCGTGCTGGCCTCGGTCACGGGCGAGAAGGTGGAATCCATCACGAGGGAGCTCTGGCCCTTCATCCTCGCCGAGGTCCTCATCCTCGCGCTGGTGGCGTTCTGGTCCGATCTGACGCTTTTCGTGCCGAGACTGCTCGGCCTCTGACACCTCACAGACCAACAGGAAAGGAAATACATATGTCCCTGATCAAACCTCTCGCCGCGGCGGCCGCGGTTGCATTGCTCGCCGGACAGGCGGTTGCGCAGGATGTCACCATCCGTCTGGCGCATCTCAACCCGGCGGATCCGTTCAAGAGCCATTCCGGCGCCATGACGGCTGTGTTCAAATCCCTGGTCGAGGCCAATTCCAACGGCGCGATCGAGGTGCAGCTCTTCCCCAACGGTCAGCTTGGCAAGGATGCCGAAGTGCTCGATCAGGTGCGCGCGGGGCTGGTGGAAAGCACGATCTCCTCTTCGGGCGGGCTGGCGCAGCACTATCCGCTGGTCGGCGTTTTCGACATCCCCTTCGCCTTTCCCAATATCGGTGTCGCCAGTCGGGTGATCACCAAGGACAGCGCCTTTGGTGAGAAATTCGTCGGGGATATTGAGGACAAGACCGAGCTCAAGGTATTGGGCCTGCTCGATTCCGGCGGGTTCTTTGCCTTCACCAACTCCAAGCAGCCGATCACCTCGGTGGAGGATATGGACGGGCTGCGGATCCGCACTATGACCCTGCCCACCCATGAGGCGATGATCTCGTCGCTTGGGGGCCAGCCGACACCGCTGCCCTGGGCCGAGGTCTATACCGCGCTGCAGACCGGCGTGGCGGATGGCCAGATGAACCCGATCCCGATCATCGCCTTTGCGAAGTTCAACGAGGTGCAGGAGTATCTTTCGATCACCAACCACGTGATCACGCCCTATATCTGGACCATGAACGAAGCCTTCTTCGACAGCCTCTCGCCAGAGCATCAGACCCTGATCAGCTGGGCCGCCGAGGTCGCAACCGAAGCCGGGCGCTCCATGAACCGCGTGATCGAGGCCTCCGAGACCGGTCTGCCCGCGCTGGCCGAGAACATGGAGGTCAATGTGGTCTCCGGTGAAGAACTGGCCAAGTTCGCCGAGGCCGCCCAGCCCGCGGTCCGCGCCCTGATCGAAGAGCAATATGGCGCCGAGGGCATCGCCATGCTGGAAACGATGCTGGACTCCGTGGCCGCCGCCAAGGCGGAGTTCTAAGCTGTCACGGAACAGGCCGGGCGCTGCGTGCGCCCGGCACCCCGACGACGATTGACGACACTTCCACGACGGGGGACAGGCCCCTGTCGTTCCTGCGAGGACCGCATGACCACGGAAATTCGCCGCGCCACAGGCCGCGCCGACGACTTCACCCTTCTGATCAATCCGCTTGCCGCGAAGGATCACCCTTGGACCGACGCGCAGGATGCCATCCTGAATGACCGGGCCTTGGCGACGGCCCGGGACACGATCGGGTCCTGGCCGGGCTATGCCGAGACACCATTGGTCTCGCTGGACCAGACGGCCGCGCAGGTCGGGGTGGCGGCAATCCATTACAAGGACGAAGGCCCGCGCTTTGGCCTGCGCAGTTTCAAGGCGCTGGGCGGGGCCTATGCGGTGGCGCGGCTCCTGCAGGCGCAGGTCGCGGATACCCTCGGGCGCGCGGTCGAGATGTCCGAGATTGTCGGCGGTGCCCATCCCGAGATCGTCGCTGGCATCACCGTGTGCTGCGCCACGGATGGCAATCACGGACGCTCCGTCGCCTGGGGCGCGCAGACCTTCGGCTGCCGCTGCGTGATCTTTATCCACGCCACCGTTTCGGAGGGCCGCAAGACCGCGATCGAGGCCTATGGCGCCGAGGTGCGCCGCTGCGTCGGCAACTACGATGACAGCGTTCGCGAGGCGCAGGACACTGCAAGCCGCGAGGGCTGGTTCGTGGTCTCGGACACGTCCTATCCGGGCTATCTCGAAGTCCCGAAAGACGTGATGCAGGGCTATGAACTAATGGCGGCGGAGGCTTTTGACCAACTGGAGACCCCGCCCACCCATATCTTTCTGCAGACCGGGGTTGGTGGCATGGCCGCCGCCGTTGCGGCCCTCGCCAAGCGACGCTGGCAATCGGCGCGCCCGACCATCGTGCTGGCCGATCCCGACAAATCCGCCTGCTGGCTTGACAGTTACCGCGCCGGAGAGCCGCGCGCGGTCGAGGGGGATCTCGACACGCTCATGGCGGGGCTGGCCTGTGGCGAAGTGTCGATGCTGGCCTGGGAGGTGCTGCGGGATCACGGGGATGCAGTGATCGCCCTGACGGATGCGGCGGCCGTGGCCTCCATGCGCGATCTCGCGGATCCCTTGCCCGGTGATCCGCCCATCGTGGCGGGGGAAAGCGCGGTGGCCGGTCTGGCCGGGATGCGCGCAGTGCTGTCCGACCCGGATGCCATGGCCGCGCTTGGCCTCGGCGTCGGGGCGCGGGTGCTGGTCTTCGGGACCGAGGCGGATACGGACCCGGTCCTCTACGAAGAGCTGGTCGGCAAGAGCGCTGATACCGTCCGGCTGGCGGGCTGATGACCGCCCCATCCATTTCCGGCCCCCGCCTCATGGCGCGGCTGCGCCGCATGGGCGAGATCGGCGCGCTCGAGGGCGGGGGCGTGTGCCGTCTGGCCCTATCGGACGCGGACCGCGAGGGGCGGGACCAGTTTGTCGCCTGGCTCGAGGCGCTGGGGCTCACGGTCCAGATCGATGTGATCGGCAATATCTGGGGGCTGCGCCCGGGTCTGGAGGAGGGGCCGCCCGTGATGATCGGCTCCCATATCGATACGGTCGCCACCGGCGGGCTCTATGACGGGACGCTTGGGGTGATGGCGGGGCTTGAGCTGGTCGAGGCGCTGAACATGGCGCAGATCCAGACACGACACCCAATCGCCGTCGCGGCGTTCACGAATGAAGAGGGCGCGCGCTTCGCCCCGGACATGATGGGGTCCGGCGTCCATCAGGGCGCGCTGGATCTGGCCGAGATGCGCGCAACCCGCGCCACGGATGGGAGCGCCGTGCTCGGCGACGAGCTTGACCGGATCGGCTATGCCGGACCCGTCCCGGCGGCCTCGATGACGCCGCGCGCCTATCTGGAGCTTCATGTGGAACAGGGACCCGTGCTCGAAGCCGAGGGCGTGGCCATCGGGGCGGTCACCGGGGTTCAGGGCATCTCCTGGACCGAGTTCACCATCACTGGGCAGTCCAACCATGCGGGCACCACGCCCATGTCCATGCGGCGGGACGCCGGGGTTGTCGCGGCAGAGATCGCCATTGCTGCGCGCCGCGTTGCCGGGGATGCGGGGCCGCCCCAGGTCGCGACGGTCGGCGTGCTGGAACTGACGCCGGGTCTCGTCAATGTCGTGCCTGCCGAAGCCCGGCTGACCGTGGATCTGCGTCACACGGAGGAGGCTCAGCTGGCCGCCTCCGAAGCGCGGCTGATGGCGGCTGCCGAGGCCGCGGCAGAGGCCGAGGGCTGTGCGCTGACTGCGCGCCGCCTCGCCCGGTTCGGTCCGGTCACCTTTGACCCCGCGCTGGTCGACAGGATCGCGGCAGCGGCCAGGGCGCGGGATTTGACGGTGCGCCGGATGCCATCCGGGGCCGGGCATGACGCGCAGATGTTTGCCCCGAATTGCCCTGCGGCCATGGTCTTTGTGCCCTCCGCAGGGGGGCTGAGCCACAATGTTCACGAACATACGGATGAGGCGGATCTCGTTGCGGGGGCGCAGGTCCTCCTCGATGTTGTCCTCGATCTCGCAGGAGCGGTTGCATGAGCAGGAAATTCGTCGTGGCCGGAGCGCAGCTCGGGCCCATCGCCCGGGACGAACCGCGCAGTTCCGCCGTCGCCCGCATGGCGGCCCTCATGCGCGCAGCCCATGGTCGGGGCGCACGGCTGGTGGTCTTTCCGGAGCTTGCCCTGACGACCTTCTTTCCGCGCTGGTTTCAGGAGCCGGGCCCCGCGCTGGACGCGTGGTTCGAGACCGAGATGCCCTCGGCCGAGACCCGACCGCTTTTTGAACTCGCGGCCGAGCTCGGCATCGGGTTTCACCTGGGCTATGCCGAGAAAACCCCGGATGGGCGCTACTTCAACACGGCGATCCTTGTGGATGAGACAGGGGCGATTGTCGGCAAGTACCGCAAGATCCACCTGCCGGGCCATGATCAGCATGAGCCCTGGCGACCCTTCCAGCATCTGGAGAAACGCTATTTCGAGACCGGCGATCTCGGCTTTCCGGTCTTTGACGCGCTGGGTGGCAAGCTCGGCATGTGCATCTGCAACGACCGACGCTGGCCGGAAACCTGGCGGATGCTCGGGCTGGGCGGGGCCGAGATGGTGGTGCTTGGCTATAACACGCCGCTCCACTATCCGCCCGCGCCGGAACACGATCATCTGCAGTACTTCCACAACGATCTGTCCCTGCAGGCGGGCTGCTATCAGAACGGGCTCTGGGCGGTGGGGGTCGCCAAGGCCGGGCAGGAAGAAGGCTGCGAGCTGATCGCGGGCAGCCTGATCGTCGCGCCGACCGGCGAGGTGGTGGCACGTGCCGCAACGGCGGGGGACGAGGTGTTCACGGCAGAGGTCGATCTCGATCGCTGCACGGAGATCCGGGCCAATATCTTCGACTTTCAGAAGCATCGCGAACCGCAGGAATACGGGGCCATCTGCACGCCGCGCTAAGGGCGGCGCCACTGAACGCAAACGCGGGGGTGAGGGCGCAGAGAGAGCCAAACCGGGGGGAACCGTTCGGGGTGCAAGGCACAGTCGCCTCGGAGCGGATCCTGCCCTAAGCACGTGCCCAGACCCCGCGCGCGGCGCGCTGTCACAAAGGGACGTTCCCATGACCGAGACCGGCTCCACCTTCGTGCCTCTGGGCGAGGCCAACGCGCTGCTCCTCGCCCCGATGGAGGCGCTGGACTATTTCGACACCCGTGCGATCCTGCTACCGCGTTCAGTCACGCCGTTGGAAGCCTGGAACCTGACGACGGAGCGTCCGCTGCCCCTGTTGCCCTTGGCCTTTCGGATCCGCGATGCAATTTGCGCGCCCTCCGGGGTCGCGCCCATTGGCGGGTTCAGTGGCACGCGGTCGTCCGAGGTGGCGGTGGGGGACCAGCTGGATTTCTTTCTGGTGGAGCATGTCTCGGACACATGCCTCTGCTTGACCGCTCGGGACCGGCATCTCGACGTGCTGACCTGTCTGTCCTGCACGGGTCGCAACCTCGCGATCACCTCTTCGGTCCGGACCCATAATGCATTCGGGCGCCTCTACATGCTGCCCGTCGGGCCAGCCCACAAACTGATCGTGTCGCGGCTTCTCAATCGTGTCGCGGATGCGCTCGAGGACGCGCCTGCGGGGTAGGGCGCGGTGTGGGTCGGCAACGCCTGTTCCAAGGGGGAAACCAGAGGGACGCTACCCTGCGGCCTGCGCCGTCAGCCGCTCGATCCAGAGCCTTTGTAGCAGGATGATCGTCTTGGCATCCCGGATGTCACCGGTCTCGATCATCTCCATCGCCTTGCCCAAGGGGATCTCGGACACCTCGATGTCTTCGCCCTCGTCGAACGCGCCGCCGCCATCGCTCACCTGATCCGAGGCGGTATAGGTCCCCATGAAGAAGGCGAGGTATTCCGTCACGGATCCGGGGCTCATGAAAACGTCGAACAGATGCGTTAGCGTCTGGACCCGGTAGCCGGTTTCCTCAAAGAGTTCCGCGCGCATTCGATCCTCGGCCCCTTCCCCTTCGAGCAAGCCCGCCGGGGTCTCGATCAGAGCCTCCAGCCCCGTGTTGACAAAGACAGGCAGCCGGAACTGCCGGGTGAGCAGCACGGTGTCCGTCCCGGCATTATAGAGCAGGCAGGTCGCGCCATTGCCTCGGTCATAGGTCTCGCGTGTCTGGCGCTGCCACTGGCCATCCCGCCGCCGCAGTTCAAATGCGTGTTTGGTCAGAACCCCCCAGTCATCTGAGAGGATTTCTTGGGAAATGGGGCGAAACCAGTCTGCTGTGTGCATCACCTTGATCCTTTTGTGCCCTGCCGTTATCGTGCAAAAACGTGCAGAGTCAAGAAAAGTCGTGCAATGCTGAGCCATGAACGGAAGACCCACCTGCTCTCCCTTCTCGCGTCACAGGGCCGTCTTGTGGCGAGGGATGTGAGCCGCGATCTCGGGGTGTCGGAGGATACGATCCGGCGCGATCTGCGCGAGCTGGCGAAGGAGGGCCGCCTCAAGCGCGTGCATGGGGGCGCTGTCCCGGTGGCACCGGCAAACGCGCCCTTTCCGCGCCGGATCGGGTTGGCAACGCCCGAGAAGATCGAGATCGGGCGGCATGCCGCGGCCATGGTTGAGCCGGGCCATGTGGTGTTCATCGATGGTGGGACAACGGCACTTCAGCTGGCCCGACACCTGCCACATGCCCTGAACGCGACGGTCATCACCCATAGCCCGAATGTGGTCATGGAGCTTTTGAACCACACGCATCTCGAGGTGGAGATCGTGGGCGGTCGACTTCTGCGCCATTCCATCGTGACAAGCGGTGCCGCCACGATCGAATGGCTGGATCGCTATCGGCCGGACCTGTGTTTCATCGGCGCGACCGGCCTGCACCCGGATGAGGGCATCACCACCGGAGACAGCGAGGATGCCGCCGTGAAGCGTGCCGTGATTGCCCGATCAGGTGCCGCGGTGATCCTCGGGTCGTCGGAAAAGTTTGGCACGGTTGCCGCCTGCGAGATCGCCCGCTGGGCCGAGATTGACGGCCTTGTCGTCTCCGGCGAGGCGGCGCCGAGAGCGACGGAGCTTTTCGGTCACCTGGGCTGCGAGATCCACATGAGCGATCGTCCCGGCTAAGGACGTGCGGGCCGTCAGCGGGCCACGAAGAACCCGTCCCACGCAGCGTCGAAAAAGGCGCGTTCAAGGGCAACCGCCCGGGCGAAAGTCGCGCGCACATCCGCGCGCCGGGTCTCGTCCAGTGTCTCGTAGACCGTGTCGAGCTGCCCGCGCAGATACGCCACGACGCCCGCAAAATCGGGACCCGCATGGAGGGTGATCCACTCACCCAGCCAGAATGGCAGCGCGTCGGCGCGATCCTCGACCGGCGCGGCCCAGTCGAGATAGATCCACTCGGCTACCACCAGAACAGAGAGCATGAGCTCATAGCGGCCCGAAAGGCGCGCGTCCTCCATCAGGTCCTGAAACGCGCGGGTTTGAGGGGCGGCCGCCTCGGCCTGGGGCACGCCGAGCGCCTCCAGCGCGCGCAGGAAATAGGTGTTCTCCGCACCGCAGATCGCGCCGAGAAACTGCGCGCCCGGCACGGCATCGGCCAAGGTTGGCGCATGGGCGACGGTGGCGGCAAGCAACCGGACGAAGCCTTCGACAAACAAGTAGTCCTGTTGCAGGTATCCGGCCATCTTCTCGGGGTCGAGCGTGCCCTCTGCAAGCGCGTCGGTGAACGCATGGGTGGTGGCTGCGTTCCAGTCCTCGGCAACCTGTGCCCGAAGGGTTTCTGTTGCGCTCATCGAAGCCTCCGAAACTGAGTGTGCTGCATGGATTGCGGGCGATGCGCCGCCTGTCATCCTCTTGGCCAGTGACGGCTGAACGGTGGGATGTCAATCAATCCGAGTGCGCATGCGCCCGCGTTGTGGAGCCGACCGATGCAGAGCGTCCCTGCTTTGCACTGCGCGCGCACCTCAATCCGCTGATCGCGAGGGCTCATCCTGCGACGCCCCGAAGGACGCGAGGATTGCGCGATGGGCATCCGTCCCCAGAAAGGCCGCCAGAACCGCGTTCACATCCCGCAGGAACGCCTTGTCGTCCCGGTGGACGGCGAAGGCACCGAACGCGGGCGGTGCCTCCTCCGTCGGAACGGGGACCAGCGCCAACCCCCAATCCGGAACTTGCGCGATGAAGGCGCTGTGCGGCTGGCCCACGCCCAGGTTCAGGGCGGTGAAGCGTTTCATCTGTTTCAGCGGCATGCCCGTTTCGCGCAACCAGTAGAGCAGGGTCAGCCATTCGACATCGCGCGGCGCAAAGCGGCGGTGCCCATCGCCCCCGCGGTGGATCTCGGGCAGCATGCCCGATCTTTCGTAGAACCGGATCGTGTCCGCGGACAGGCCACAGGCCGCCGATGCCTCTGCAATTTTCATGGTCGCTTCTGATCCTCCGCGTTCTGGATAGCGACTTGGAGCCGCTCCAAGTCAACGGGCAAATCGCGGGATCCCTGGCGGATTCGTCACGGACCCCATCGCCGGAATGCACTGGGCGGATTTGGGCGGCGCTACGGTCTCTGCCCTGCGCCTCGATTGTGTCGCTGGTTGGGGTCGCAGGGTCGGTTCATTTCGAAAACCCTTGCCCGGATCGGGGAACGGCCTTCTACTTTGCGCGATTTGAGGACGAGCAATGCGACCGGAAGAGATTGATGTCCATGCGCTGAGCGACCTTATCGGCGTGGTGTATGATTCCGCGCTGGAGCAGAACCAGTGGCAAAGCCTGATCACCCGGATCACCGACATGTTCCCGGGCTTTTTTGGCTGGACCAGTTCCTTTCACAACGAATACTGGCTCGGCATGTACAATGCGGATGGGTTCAACGACCTGCTGCTGGAACGCTGGGATGTGGAGCGCACGGATGACGACCGCGTCTTCTCGCAGATGCCGGACGAGCTGAACGACATGCGCCGCGTGCAGCGGCAGCGCGTGATGCCGACCCTTGGCGGGATCCTGAACTCGCGACAGGTGTTCACGGATGAAGAGCTGCACGGGTTCGAGTTCTACAAGCAGAAGATGAAGCCGCTCGGCATCGGCCACTGGATCGGGCTGGCCTTTGCAGTGTCCGGTCCCCGCTACGCCACGATCGCCTTTGCCGAGATCGACGCGATGCCGGGTGAGAAGGATTACACCGGACTGCACGCGCTGCTGGAGCTTTTGTCGCCGCATGTGGTGCGCGCCATGCGGATGTCCCGTGCGCTCCATCTTGCGAAGCAGGGGGCGGATGCCTTCCATGGGTTTCTCGATGTGGTCGCGCTGCCCCTGATCGTCTGCGATGCGGAGGGGCTGATGCTTTACAGCAATGAGGCTGGGCGCCGGATGCTCGCCCGTGGGGCCATCCTCCGGATCTCTGACGCCGGGCGGGTCACCCTGACCGAGCACCACGCGACGGATTGGCTCTATCGGTGCTTTCGCGATCTCGAGACCCGCAAGCAGACGCGGGGCCTGCGTGTCGAGGTCGAAGACGGGCCGGTCTCGCTCTGCGTTGCGCCCTTCCACCCGAGGATGTCCGAAGAGGTTCAGGCCGATCGGGACGTCTTCGAAAACGCCACGCTCTTTTCGATCTTTGTCGGCAGCCAGGGCACCGCGGCGGTGAACCCGGCGCTGTTGCAGGATGTCTTTGGCCTGACGCGGCGCGAGGCCGAGGTGTGCGGGCATATCGTCACCGGCCTGAGCCCCGCGGAAATCGCGGCCCTCACGGGCCGCGCGGAGAAGACCATCCGCAATCAGGTGCAGTCCGTGTTGGAAAAGGTGGGCGTGCATTCCACCGGGGCCCTGGGCGAAGCGCTCTCGGTCTTTCGGATCGTCGGGGCCATGTACGACCCGGACGACCCGATCCTCTATGCGCCCGCCCCGGGCGTCTTTTCCGGACGGTCGTCCTGAGTCAGACCATCATCCGCCCGCGTTCGTATTCGACGGACTCGGGCATCCCCGCCAGATGGGTGATGATCGCGTTCCAGATGCCCAAGGCGTGGGCCTGTCCCGCCGTGGCCGCCTCCTGGCTTTCGTAGATGGCCATGACGATGCCCTTGCCCTCGCCCGTCCAGGCCGCCTGCATGCGGATGACGCCGGGGATGGCAGCGATCTTTTCTGAGATGCCGTCAAGCTGGGCTTCGACCGCGGCGATGTCAGTTGCTTCGAAGGTTGTGACACGTGTGTACATGTGGCGTCCTCTTACTGAAGCGTGACCGAACCAAGCACGTCGAGCTTGCTGTCACCGGTTTCGGGGTTGGTCAGTGTCGTGAAGGTCCCACCGCCGGTGGCCGTCGCGAACTTGCCGGTGCCGCCGGACACGTGCCACGTGCCGAGGGCGGCGCGGTCTGCGGTCATGCCATGCACGGACCAGGGTCCGTACCACATATCCCCATCCGCATCGGTCCAGGAGCAGATGCCGCCACCGGTTGCGCCGGCGCCCATCGTGACCAGCATGTTGCCGGTACAGGTGCCGCCCATCCCCGCCATCGGCGTGCCGTTCTCGGGCAGGGTATAGGCGGTGTCGCTCTTGATATAGAGATGGGTGTCCCCGAGGGGGGTGTATTCGTTGCTCGCCTTGCCGAGGGTCGTGCCGCTGATATCAAAGGATCCGCTTTCGGCGAGGGCGGCGCCACTGCTGGCGAGGATGGCGAGAAGGGTAAGAAGCTTCATTGCAAAATCTCTGTTTACGGGTGTCCGGCGCTTTCCTCCGTGCGCCGTTGACGCAGACCCAGCCTGACCCAAGGGAAGCTGCGGATGCATGGGCAATATTCCCCAAGGGGCACCCGTTTCAGACGTCCATAGCGAGGCGTCGTTCCTCCGCTGCGCCGGGGTACGCGCGCGGGTGACCCTGCCTGCCCTAGGCAGGCAAGGCTTCGCGGTCGGGGCGTGACGGAAAGAACAAGCTCACCCGCCGAGCCATGGGCCAGGGGCGACAGTCCGGGGAACGCTCGCGCCGTGTTGTCAGCGGCAGGCGTGGAGGCCTGGGCGCAGCACCGTGTCGGTCACAGGGATCACGCGTTGTCGGCTTCGATCCCCGCGATCATCACATTGGCAAACTTGCCCGCCGCGATGTCGACGATATTGGCCGCCTTGGATGACGTGGCCGCAAATCTGATACCAAGAACGAGCGTGCCGAGTTGGCGCGTATCCGTCATGAGGGTTCTCCAGTTTGCAGAGAGAGGGGACGACCCGTGCAGGGGTCCAATGAACCGATAGGTCCCGAAGCTCAGAACGTGAATGTCGTGCCGATGATGAGATCGACCGTCTGGTAGTCGGCCTTCAGCCTGCCACCTGGACCCGAGAGGTCCTGCCGCCCGGCATCGAAATAGCGCAGCTCGCCATTGACGGACCATCGCTCCGAGAGCGCGTATGCAGCGCCCAGCATGATCTGGAAACCGATGCTGCCAGTGTCGTTGTATTCACCGGGTGCACTGCCGCCCTCCACGTCGAAATCGACCTCTGTGACATAGGCCAGGCCTGCGCCCAGATAGGGGGTCACCCGGCCCCCGGCGCGCGGGGCGAAGTCGTAATAGCCATTCACCGCAAGCGTGGTGGAGGCAAAGTCACCCCGTACCCCTGCGCCACCATCGGCGTCGCCGGTGCGGTAGGCGTATTCGATCTCCGAACGGAACGGGCTTCCGGCATAGTCATAGCCGATCGCACCCCCGAGGATCTGTCCCCTGTCAAAGCCCGTGTCGCCCGGTGTCACGCCGGAAAGATCTGTATCCGACAGCATGGATGCGCCCCCGAAGCCACGGATGTAAAAGCTGCCATCCGCCACCGCAGGAAAGGCGACGCTTGTCAGGAGTGCTGCGGCGAGAACGGTGCGGGACAGGGATGAGAAGGCCATGTGCGAGGTCCTTTGTGAGCGTGCATTGAGCCGCCTGCCGAGCAAGCGATGCCACGACACTTCAAGCGCAAGCGTCTGGTTTCAAAGGGATCTGCACGAACGGCCCGTCTGACTGCACGAATGGCAGCCCGGGTTTGCGATCCTTTGGCAGAGGGTAGGGCGCGCGGCCGACCGCCCTCCCCCGCAGGGTCAGACCGTGCTGCGCCGCGCCGCCTTGAGGGCCGCGCGATAGCTGCGGCTGACCGGCAATTCGACCCCGCTGATCATCCGGCAGATGACCCGGCCGTCGCCCGAGACCACCTCGTCGATCTGGTCCAGGGCAACCCAGTGGGAGCGATGGACCTGCATGCCGTTTTGGCTCTGCAACAGATCGACCGCCCGGCCAAAGGGGAACAGGATCAGCGTATCGCCTTGGGTGGTGAAGACGCGGATGTAGTGCAGCTCTGCCGAGAGTGCCACGAGCTGGCGTCCGAGCCGCCCGGGAATACGGGACCAGAATTCGGCCGCGTCTGCCCGTTGCGGGTCGGGGTCTGCCGGGGCGTCCTGCGGGCGCGCGACACGCCGCGCGCCGCGTTCAAGCTGCAAAAGGCTTGGCGCGTTGATCAGGCTCCAGATCAGCACGAGGGGTAGAAAGAAATGCGCCAGTTCAGCGCCGAGGCGGAGCACGAGCGCATCGCCCTGATCGTCGAGTGCGCCCTCGCCGCCGAGCACCTCGTCAATGCCAAGTGCAATGGGCGCAAAGAGCAAGGAGGCCAGGATCGCCGAGACCACGACCTGCACGATGCTCGGAAGCGCGGAAAAACGCTCGATCCGTCCAAGCACCATCTGGGTCAAGGCGAGCAGGGCAAGCGCGGGGGCCACATGGGCGGCCCAGAATGCCAAGGTGTTCAGGGTGCCCAACCCCTCGGATGCGCTTGGGCCGATCGAGGTCAAGCCGATGATCAGGCCGATGCCGCAGAGGATAAGATAAGGCACCCAGCCGATATTCGACCCGCGAGCGGGTGCCCTTATACCGGGATCTGTGGCACCGCTGCTCTTGCCATCGTCCTTCATGCGCTGATCAGCGGAATGCCCTGCAGGGCCTTGAGAAACACCATGGCGGTGAAGCTGGCATAAAGCAGCGCCACGATCCAGATCACCCGCGCCGAGAGGTTGAGCCGATCCGCCAGAAGCCCGAAGACTGGCAGGATCTGCATGGCGTGCAGTGCAAAGAAATGTGCCGGGCGCAGATCGCCCACCTCCATGGACCAGCCGAGCAGCGGCAACTTTGGCCCATCCGCCGAGGGCAGGCCCACAAAGCGCCCGCCATTGCCCGCCAGTGTCCCGGCGACCCAGAAGGTCAGCACCATCGTCGCGATAAAGCCAAGGGCGATGCCCAGTCGCAGCCGCGGTGCGAAGCGGGCGGCTCGGTCCATCCAGACCGCACCCCCGACAAGCCCCACGGTCAGCATGAGTACCGTCGCCCCCGCGCCCATCAGCCCGTACATCATTGCGTGAAACGGCGTGGTATCGTTGAAATGCGAGAGTTCCTGCCGCGCGGCCTGTGTGCCGATATAGGCCATCTCGAAGACGAAGGCGGCCCCGGAGGCCCCGACGGTCGAGACCAGCAGCCAGCTTGTCCTCCAGCGCGGCGACAGGCGCTGCGTGGCAAGACCGAGGGTCGCAAAGAGCAGCGCGAAAGAGACGCTGAATTTGAACGGTTTCAACCAGACCGGCTCGCCACCGATCATCCTGTCATCGAGCATGAGCATCCCCAGCGTCAGGAGGGTCATCCCGACCGCCGCGCGGCTCAGGCGCGCGAACCCGCGGGCCGCATCGAACCGCGTGGGGATGGCGATGGCATGCGCGGTGGATCTGATCCGCTGCAATCCGGTCTCCAGCATCTTGGTGCTCCCCTGTGGTATCCGGTGACCCAGATGGTGCCGCGAGAGCCGCGGACCAGCGCGCCTGCACGAATGGTGCGTTCGCGTGCACCAACCGCAACTCGGGCCCCGCTGCCCGAGCCCCTCTGAGAGGGGGCATGGCGCTCTGAACCGCGCCAGGGGATTCCATGCCCCGATACCCGTGCCGGGCAGGACATGGTTGAACTGGTCATCGCGGCTCGCTAGCCTGACGGGGCTTCGGGGCAAGTATCCAGGTCCGCGGAAAGCCGTCATCGGCAGCCCAGTCCAAGACAGACATCCTTTTTTCGGCTGTCTCATGCTCGAACCAGCGGACTTGCGAGCCTGAAGTGAGAGATCCGATGACAAAATCCCTGAAACAGCTCCGTCGTGACGCCAAGGCTCTGCGCAAGGCGCATCAGGCGGGCGAGTTGCGCGCGACCCAGCGCATTGCCAATTATCCGCCCCGTCCCGAGGGCACCGCTCTGAAATACGCGGATTACCTCCATGTGATCGCACGGGAGAACAGCTTCCCGTCTTGGCCCGCGCTCAAGCTCGCGGCGGACATGATTGGCATGGACCTGGCTGCGAAACGCCAGCGGCTCAAACTGGCGCTCTACAATGGGCAATTCGGGGTGGCGGACCAGTTGCTCGCGGACACGCCCGATCTGGCCGAGGGTGATCTGGCGCTTTGCCTCGGGCTCTATCTCAGGCCACAGGTCCTGCAGATACTGGAGGAGGCGCCGGAACGTGCGACGCAGCTCATCGGGTTTCGCGCCCCGCCTCTGACGATCCTCGCCCGGTCCAAATGGATCCACCACAAACCGGAACGGGCCGGGGACATGCTTGCCATCGCGGACGCCCTGCTGGCCCATGACGCGGATCTCGATCTCGGCGCGCCGGTCTATGACGGGACGGACTATACGCTGTCGCTGCTCTACTTCGCGATCGGGCATGCGAACAACATGCCGCTCGGGCAGTGGCTGTTGGAGAAGGGGGCGAACCCCAATGATGGAGAGAGCCTCTATCATGCGACGGAGCTGGGCCATCACGCGGGGTTGGAGATGTTGCTGGCGCATGGGGCCGATCCCAAGGGCACCAATGCGCTGCTGCGCGCGATGGATTTCCACGACACGACCGCTGTGCAGATGCTGCTCGATCATGGCGCGCAGGTGGACGAGTTCGACGGGTCCCATGTGGGGGGCGAGGCGCCCTGGGTCGTACCCGCGCTGCATCAGGCGGCACGTCGCATGTGTGGGGCTGATATGATCGATCGTCTGCTCCGAAACGGGGCGGATCCCGAGCGTCGCTTCGAGGGGACCACGCCCTATGCCTATGCCCGTGTCTTTGGCAATCAGGCGCTGACCCGGACGCTGGCGGCGCGCGGGGTCGATACGACATTGACCGAGATCGAAACCCTGCTCGCGGCGGCCGCCGAGGGGGCGACGGGCGCGCGGATCTCTGACCCGGCAGCGATCCCCGTGGCCTATCGCAACATCATTCGCATGATCCTGCATATCCCGCGCAAGCTGGACCATGTCCGCAGTCTTGTTGCGCTGGGGGTCGCGCCGGACCTGCCGGATACCGAAGGGCTCACCCCGGTGCAGGTGGCCGGTTGGGAAGGCCTGCCCGAGGTCATGGCCTATCTTTTGACCCAAAAGCCGGATCTGACCCATATGAACAGCTATGGCGGCACGCTTCTGTCGACGATCCTGCATGGGGCGGAAAACTGCCCGCAGCGGGCAGAGCGAGACTATATCGGGTGCCTGCAGCTCGCCCTGCAGGAGGGCGTGCTCCTGCCGCGCCGGGCAATCGATCTGGCGGGGGGCGATGACATCGTGGAATTCCTGTCGGACTGGGCCGAGCGCCACCCGGAACAAGTGGTTTAGCGCGGGGTCGGCGAGGGCATCCTGTTTCGTTGGGGGTACCGGGATGCTGCGTCCGACAGTGTCAACGCGTAACGCTCTTGCGCCTTTCACCTGATCCTCGGATCGCGCTTGGGGCGGCCGCCAGACCGGAGGCCGCCTGGCTGGCGTTCCGGGTGTCGCGCGCCATGGGCATCCGGGTTTCTTTGCCATGATATGCCCGAATCCCCCGCGCGCCCTTTGGCTTACCCATAGCTGGCTCAGGTGGTCTGAACCTGCTGGGCACAGAACCGGGCGCAGGAAGCAGTACGACTGTGCCCCAATTAGTGGGGGTGACCTCGTGGCGAACGCGGACCATCTTGATCCGGCTTTTCCCGGGATCGCGTTTGCGGATGGGGCCGCAGCTTCGGGGACCTGCGCGTTGGTGCGTTTACCAAGCCGAAAAAAGTTCGCGACCTGAGAGGGGAAACCATCCTAAGTCTAATGCTCGAGCCTGATTTCTATATGAACGGAACCAGGCGTAGGTTGACCTGAGCTTTGGCAGAGGCTGCTTCGGGACCGGCTGTCCCGAGATTCTGGCTGCCGGACACGTCGTCACAGCAGCACATCGCTCAGCTATCCTGCCACGGAAAGGGTCGAGCTCGTCAAACAGGCGAAGGCTTCGCCGGGCGCCAGTTTGATTGAGGCGGCACCTTGGCCTGTTGCGCGAGAAGCTCCAGGGAGCTCCGCAGCGAATGCGGCCCCATTTGAACCGGTGATGCGATGCCTTAGCACCACGGGCGACTTGGCGCCATTGCCATCGAAACGCATCGTATTGAATGTGGGTGGCGGAGACGAAGGGATTCGAACCCTCGAGACGGTTTCCCGCCTACTCCCTTAGCAGGGGAGCGCCTTCGACCACTCGGCCACGTCTCCGCTGACCCGTCTATCAGCGGCATGTGAGGGAAAACAAGGGCAAATCACAGCCTTTGCAGAAAATGGCGCTAGCGATGGGGCGCGCAGGATGACTTGACGGGGGAGTGGCCGAGTGGCGGCCGTCGGATCCTGTTCCTGGCCTGTCTTATCCAGCAGATGCCGGCAGCTTTATTGCGCCGCGCCAAGATCAGGAACCGGGCTGCCGGAGAGAGGGGGCTCGGTTCTCAGATGGAAGGAAAAGGCAGCGACAGGTCTGGCTCGGGCCTTGCGCGTTATCTGCGCGCGCGGGCTGCGGTCCGGGACGGACACCCTCCGCAGTGGGATCGTCAACCGTGGCCCGAAAGCCGCGTGGCGTGCGAGTGTAACCCCGGGTCGCGTCGCGCTCATGCGCGAGGGTGTCTGCAGGTCTCGGACTGGTGCCCGAAATGCGCCTTGGTCGGCGACCTGGACTCAGGTGTTGAACAGGAAGTGCAGGACGTCGCCGTCCTTGACCACGTAGCCCTTGCCCTCCGCGCGCATCTTCCCTGCTTCCTTCGCCGGTTGCTCTCCACCGAGTGCGACGAAGTCGTCATAGGCGATCGTTTCGGCGCGGATGAAACCGCGCTCGAAATCGCCGTGGATCACGCCGGCGGCCTGAGGGGCATGGGTGCCTTCGGGGATGGTCCAGGCGCGGGCCTCTTTGGGGCCGACGGTGAAATAGGTCTCGAGATGCAAAAGCGCATAGCCCGCCTTGATCAACCGGTCGAGCCCGGCTTCCTCGAGCCCCATCTCGGACAGGAACATCTCGGCCTCGTCGGCTTCGAGCTGGCTGATCTCTTCCTCGATCTGGGCCGAGATGACCACATGGGCCGCGCCCTGCTCGGCGGCCATGGCGGCGACCGCGTCGGAATGGGCGTTGCCGGATCCGGCCGTGGCCTCGTCCACATTGCAGACATAGAGGATCGGCTTGGTGGTCAGGAGTTGCAGCATCCGCCACGCCTTGGCGTCTTCGTCATCCACCTCGACCACGCGCGCGGGCTTGCCATCCTCGAGCGCTTTCATCGCGGCCTTCATCAGACGCTCTTGCTGGACGGCTTCCTTGTCGCCACCGCGCACCTTGCGGACGATGTTCTGCAGGCGCTTTTCGATGCTTTCCATATCCGCGAGCATCAGCTCGGTTTCGATGGTGGCGGCATCGGCGATCGGGTCGACGCGCCCCTCCACATGGGTGACGTCGCCATCTTCGAAGCAGCGCAGCACATGGGCGATGGCGTCGACCTCGCGGATATTGGCGAGGAACTGGTTGCCAAGGCCCTCGCCCTTGGACGCACCCTTCACCAACCCGGCGATATCGACAAAGGTCATGCGGGTGGGGATCACCTGCTTGGATTTGGCGATCTCGGCCAAAGCGTCGAGGCGTGTATCCGGCACGGCCACTTCGCCTACATTCGGCTCGATGGTGCAGAAGGGGAAGTTCGCGGCCTGCGCGGCGGCTGTCTTGGTCAGCGCGTTGAACAGGGTGGACTTGCCCACATTCGGCAGCCCGACAATTCCCATCTTGAAGCCCATGGCGTGCGTCCTCTGCCAGATCCGGTGTCGCGGCTTCTTAGGCGGAAGGCCCCGGCGCTGCAAGCGCGGGGGCCGGGTGATGCGCCACGGCCCATTGATTTCCGCCCCGGTTTTCGCCAAACCCCCTTGGACAGGTTCAAGCGAGGACAGAATGACCCGGATCGACGACACATTTGCGCGCCTCAAGGCTGACGGCAAGAAGGCCTTCGTCGCCTATGTCATGGGCGGAGATCCGGATTACGAGACCTCGCTGGAGATCGTGCGCGGTCTGCCGGGGGCCGGGGTGGATATCATCGAGCTCGGGCTGCCCTTCACGGATCCGATGGCCGATGGTCCGACCATCCAGCTGGCCGGGCAGCGCGCGTTGGAGGGGGGGCAGACCCTCGACAAGACGCTCGATCTGGCGCGGGGCCTGCGCGAGACCGACACCTCCACCCCCATCGTGATGATGGGTTATTACAACCCGATCTATTCGCGCGGGGTCGAAACATTCCTGGCGCAGGCCAAGGAGGCCGGGGTGGACGGGCTGATCATCGTGGATCTGCCCCCCGAGGAAGATAGCGAGCTGTGTATCCCGGCGCAGAAGGCGGGGCTGAACTTCATCCGCCTTGCCACGCCGACGACGGATGATGCGCGCCTGCCCAAGGTGCTGCAGAACACGTCTGGCTTTGTCTATTATGTCTCGATCACCGGGATCACGGGCGCGGCCCAGGCGCAGGCGACGGATGTTGCGCCCGAGGTGGCGCGGATCAAGGCGGCGACCGATCTGCCGGTGATCGTCGGCTTCGGGGTCAGAACGCCCGAGCTCGCCGAAAGCATCGCGGGCACCGCCGATGGCACCGTGGTTGGCTCGGCCATCGTCAAGATGGTGGAAGAGGGCAAGCCCGTGCCCGAGATTCTCGCCTTTGTCGCCGACCTTGCCGCGGGGGCGCATCGCGCCTGAGTCGCTGCGCGGGCGCGTTGCCTGCGCGTCGCGCGGCTGCGCATCCGGCAGGTGCCGGATCAGACGCGTCCAGCTGGTGGCAAATCCGCGCATTCCGACCTTGGTCGGCTGCGAAACCGTTCCTTGAAAGGGCTTTTCATGCTCTGGTCGCCGAGGTGGGCGATATGTCGCCTTTGGCTGATCTTGCCAGGTTCCAGCTTTTAGTATACCGCCGCATACAGTCCGTCTTTTCCCGGTTCCGGACCCTGTGTGCGAGCCGGTGTTCAAGCTCTAGCCAACACATATGTGGGGATCCCAATGAGCCTCTATTCCGAATACCTGACAGAGATCGAAACGCGCAAAGAGCAGGGTCTGAACCCCAAGCCGATTGATGATGGTGCGCTGACCAGCGAGATCATCGCGCAGATCAAGGATACGGGGAACGCGCATCGCGCCGACTCCCTGCAGTTTTTCATCTACAACACATTGCCCGGCACCACCGCCGCCGCACGCCAGAAGGCCGATTTCCTCAAGGAGATCATCCTCGGCGAGGTCGAGGTTGCCGAGATCACGCCGGCCTTTGCCTTTGAGCAGCTGTCCCACATGAAGGGTGGTCCGTCGGTCGAGGTCCTGCTGGATCTTGCGCTTGGCGAGGATGCCGGGATCGCGGCGGATGCGGCGGACGTGCTGAAGACGCAGGTCTTCCTCTATGACGCGGACACCGCGCGCCTCAAGGACGCGCTGGATGCGGGCAATGCCGTGGCCAAGGACATCCTCGAGAGCTATTCCGACGCCGAGTTCTTCACCAAGCTGCCCGAGATCGACGAAGAGGTGAAAGTCGTCACCTATATCGCTGCCGAGGGTGATATCTCGACCGACCTCCTGTCGCCGGGCAATCAGGCGCATTCGCGTGCCGACCGCGAGCTGCACGGCAAGTGCATGATCTCGGAAGCAGCCCAGAAGCACATCAACGAGCTCAAGCTGCAGCATCCGGACAAGCAGGTCATGCTGATCGCCGAGAAGGGCACCATGGGTGTGGGATCGTCGCGGATGTCGGGGGTGAACAACGTGGCGCTCTGGACGGGCAAGCAGGCCAGCCCCTACATTCCCTTCGTCAACTATGCCCCCATCGTGGCGGGCACCAATGGCATCTCGCCGATCTTCCTGACCACCGTCGGTGTGACCGGTGGGATCGGGGTCGACCTGAAGAACTGGGTCAAGAAAGTCGACGAGAATGGCGAGCCGATCCTGAACAATGACGGCAACCCGATCCTCGAGCAGAAATACTCGGTCGAGACCGGCACGGTCCTGTCGATCAACACCAAGGCTCAGAAGCTCTATTCCGAGGATGGCGGCGAAGAACTGGTCGATATGGCCGACAGCTTCACGCCCCAGAAAATGGAGTTCATGAAGGCGGGCGGCTCCTATGCCATCGTCTTCGGCAAGAAGCTGCAGACATTCGCCTGCGAGGCGCTGGGCATCCCGCTCAAATCCGCCTTCGCCCCGGCCAAGGAAATCTCCCATGAGGGGCAGGGCCTGACCGCGGTTGAGAAGATCTTCAACGCGAATGCGTTGGGCGTGGCTTCGGACGCGCCGCTCCATGCGGGCTCGGATGTCCGGGTGAAGGTCAATATCGTGGGCTCGCAGGACACCACGGGTCTGATGACCATGCAGGAGCTCGAGGCGATGGCGGCCACGGTGGTGTCGCCACTGGTGGACGGCGCCTATCAGTCGGGCTGCCACACGGCCTCGGTCTGGGACCTCAAGGCGCAGGCCAACACCCCGCGTCTGATGAAGTTCATGAACGATTTCGGGCTCGTGACCGGTCGTGACCCGAAAGGCGCTTATCACGCGATGACGGACGTGATCCACAAGGTGCTCAACGACATCACCGTGAGCGACTGGGACATCATCATCGGCGGCGACAGCCACACGCGGATGTCCAAGGGCGTGGCCTTTGGCGCAGACTCCGGCACGGTCGCGCTGGCGCTGGCCACGGGCGAGGCCTCCATGCCGATCCCTGAGACGGTGAAGGTGACCTTCAAGGGCGAGATGGCGGACCATATGGATTTCCGCGATGTGGTGCATGCCACGCAGGCCCAAATGCTGGAACAGCATGGCGACAACGTCTTCCAGGGACGGGTGATCGAGGTGCATATCGGGACGCTGCTGGCGGATCAGGCCTTCACCTTCACGGACTGGACTGCCGAGATGAAGGCCAAGGCCTCTGTCTGTATCTCCAATGACGAGACTCTGATCGGGTCGCTGGAGCTGGCAAAATCCCGGATCCAGATCATGATCGACAAGGGGATGGAGCATGACAATGGCACCCTCGCGCGGCTGATCGCCAAGGCGGATGCGCGCATCGCCGAGATCAAGTCGGGCACGAAGCCCGCACTGGTGCCTGATGCCAACGCCAAGTATTTCGCCGAAGTGGTGGTGGATCTGGATGCCATCAACGAGCCGATGATCGCCGACCCGGACGTGAACAATATCGACGTCTCCAAGCGCTATACCCATGACACGATCCGTCCGATCTCGTTCTACAACGCCGAGAAGAAGGTGGATCTGGGCTTTGTCGGCTCCTGCATGGTCCACAAGGGTGACATCAAGATCGTGGCCCAGATGCTGCGCAATCTCGAAGCCGCCCAGGGCAGTGTCGAGTTCAAGGCCCCGCTGGTGGTGACCGCGCCGACCTACAACATCATCGACGAGTTGAAGGAAGAGGGCGACTGGGAAGTCTTGCAGAAGTATTCGGGCTTCGAGTTCGATGATTCCGCGCCCAAGCAGACCGCGCGCACCGAGTACGAGAACATCCTCTATCTCGAGCGTCCTGGTTGTAACCTCTGCATGGGTAACCAGGAGAAGGCCGCCAAGGGCGACACGGTTCTGGCCACCTCGACCCGCCTGTTCCAGGGCCGCGTCGTGGCCGATAGCGAAACCAAGAAGGGTGAAAGCCTGCTGGGTTCGACCCCGGTGGTTGTCCTCTCGGCCATCCTGGGCCGGACACCGACCATGGACGAGTACAAGACCGCGGTCGACGGGATCGATCTGACGAAGTTCGCCCCGCCGAAGAAGGCGCCGATCGACTCGCTCTCCGTGCATTACTGAGCGGCGCGCCCGCCCGGGCGTTCAGATGGGTTCAAAGGCTGGCCGTGGTGACGCGGCCAGCCTTTTGCGTTGGTTCAGGGCGTCTGCGGACGGGCGGAGCGCGAGGTATCGGTCCGGGTCCGGCGGAGCTGAACCTCTTCGGCGAAATGCGTGCTCAACCGTTTGGTGCCGCGCGGCGGGGCGACCATGTCCTGCCCGAGCGCGCTCAGGAAGAACAAGGCGGGCCCGTGGATATGGGCCGGCGTAACCCAGGGCAGCAGTCTGATGGCAGCACGCCGGATCCAGTCCGGCAGGCGCGTGATCCGTGGCGGCGTTCCCAGGGCGGCAAAGGCCGCCTCGGCCAGCTCGGTTTGGGTCAGGATGTCAGGGCCGCCCATGGGGGCGATGCGCCGCCCTTCGGCAATCGCCTCGGCCAGCGCGGCGGCCAGATCCGCCCCGTCAATCGGGTTGAGGCGGAGCTGCCCCGACCCAAAGAGCCAAACCCGCCCCGCCTGCGCCATGGCCAGAAAATCGCTCATATCCGAAAAGAAGCCCGACGGGGCGATGATCGTTGAACGGATCGGCGCCGCAGCCAGCCTGTCTGCAAAGGCTTGTTTGGCGGCTGCAAGCGGGACACCGGGCATCTTGTCGGCGTTCATCACATGGATATAGGCGAAGTGCGGGACCCCGGCGGCGAGTGCCTGGTTCAGGATGTTCAGGTTTGCTTGATAGTCCACATCCCAATAGCCGAGACCGTCCCGCTGGCGCGTGATGCCGAGGGTCGAGATCACCAGATCCACATCTGCCATCACCCCCTCCAGACTATCGGGATCCGTGGCAGCGCCTTCGAACAGTTCCTGCGCCTCCAGATGGGTGCCGCGCGCCTTCTCCGCATCACGGACCAGCGCTCGCACATGCCAACCCTGAGCCTTGTAGTGGCGCGCGATATGGCGACCGAGATAGCCGGTGGCCCCGGCAACGAGAACGGTTTTCATGGTGGTTTCCTCCGAATATGCGGTTTCAGGCGGCCTTCAGCCCGAGCTGGCGGACACGTGCCTGCCATGCGGCGACGGTGCGCGCATCGGGGTGACTGGCTTCGGCAAACTGGGTGACGCGGGTGGGTTTGATCCCGATGAAGCTGAAGATCTGGCAGCGCAACTGCGTCAGGATCGCGTTGTGATAGACAAGGCGCAGCAGCCAGCTCTGGGTGTCCGATGTCAGCAGCACGCGCGCCGTCCGACCGGTGAACATGGGACGGGGCAGGCCAAACCGACGACTGCGCGTGTCAAAGGCGCGTCCGGGCAAGAGCGCACGGTCGAACAGCCCCTTGAGCTTGGCAGGCAGCCCGCCCCACCACATCGGCGTGGCAAGGACGACATGGTCACTCCACTCGATATCGCGCAGCACGCCGTCGAGAGCGGGCTCGAGGGGTTTGAGGGTCTGGTAACCGCCCGCGCCGAAATCGCTGTCAAAAGTCAGATCGGGCAGGTGGGTCATGCGGACCTGGTGCCCGGCCTCCTCGGCGGCTTCGGCATAGCTGAGGGCGAGACTGCGCGAGAGCGATGTCGCCCCGGGATGGCCGTTCAGGATGAAGATGCGTTTGGACATGGGATCGCTTTCGTTTGGGGTCAGCCGATGACCGCGTGCCCGCGGGCGCGCATGCAGGCGATGACGATTTGCTTTCCGTCGCCGGGCGCGGCGGCGTCATTTTCGAGCGTGTTGTTGATCCGCTCCTCGCCGATGCGGGCGTCGTCCTCCACGGTGCCGAAGAGGCTGCCGATTTGACGATCGCGCAAGGACTGCGCGCGGGCGAGGTTCTGACACATGCCCAGATCGCCGGGGAAGTGCGCGTTGCGCGTCCCCTCCACGAGCGGCGTGTAGCGGGCTCCGGCATCGGTGCAGCCGGAGGTCTGGACGATCAGGGCGGTGAGGGTCAAAGTCTTGAGGGTTTCCATGGGGTTGGCTTTCTCTTGAAAGGGGTCACACGCGCGCGACAGCGCAGAGGGTTCTTCGCGCAGCGCATGGCCCACAACCCTCTTCCCGAGGCGGCAGGGGGTGAACCATTCGAGCCCGGTGCTGAGCGGCAGGAGGTCAGATGCCGCGACGACGGCGAGCACGGTTAAAAGGGTGGCGAGGGCCCGGTGCCGGTGAAGCGGGGTGGTGAGGGTCAGCCAGACCGCGAGCTGCAGGGGCATGGACCAGACCAGCCCGTTGACTGCGGATCCGCCGAGCAACGCTGCGGCGCGGATCGGGTGAATGTGCAGCGTGGTGGAAGGCGGTCCGGATCTCACGACGCGCAGCATCATGCCCTCACAGGGTCTTGCGGGCTTGTGGTAGACCCTTGTGCACGGGTTCGGCATTTGGGCCGCAGCCCCGCCGCGGATGGACAGCCAAAGGATCAGCACTGTCACCCGCGCCGCACCGCCATAGCCGAGCAGGCGTACCGCTTGGGGTGCGCCGCGGCCCACCAGCGGGCCGGTCGCGCCGTGATACTCCCACCGAACCGAGGGGAGGGAAGCTTGGGGTGAAATTGACATGCTCAATCTTTTCATGACTGGACGTTCGGTCAAAAAGTCGGGACAAATCGGGTCTAGAAGCCGTGCAAGTGTCTGGCCCATTGCAGGCCGATCATCGCGCCCTTGATCCGCGGAAGCAGGTAGAGAGACAGCGCAACCGCCAGGACCGAAAGCCCTGTCGCCATCACGCCCGGGTGCAGATCCCAAAGACGGTAGAGCGGCACCATCAGGGGCACCACGATATGCCCGACAATCACGATGGTCAGGTAAGCGGGCCCGTCATCAGCGCGCTGGACACTCAGGTCGAGGCCGGAAGCCTCGCAGTTATGTGCCACGCTAAGCCGTCGCTCAAAGAGCCGTCCCCTCCCGCAACGTGGGCAGGTTCTGCGCCACCCGCGCAAAAGGGCAGGCTTGGTCTGTCGTTCTGTCACTGTCTCCATGATATTCTCCGAATCGTTTATGACTGGATGGTCGGTCATGTACGTCTTTTATGACTGGACGTCCAGTCATAATTATGGGACTCTCGCCTCACCTTAGCAAAACGCAGGATATGATGCCCAAGATTGTCGACCGGGAAGAGATGCAGCACGGCATTCTCGACGCCGCCATGAAAGTCTACGCCAAGCGCGGCTACCACGCCGCGACCATTGCCGATGTGGCCAAGGAGGCCGGGCTCGGCAAGGGGACGCTCTACCTCTACTTCAAGAACAAGGAGGCCATCGCGCTGGCCATGGTCGACCGGCATTTCAAAGGGATGGAGGGGCGGTTCTTTCAAGAGCAGATGCCCGACAGCCTCGACGTCTTTGCCGCGAACCTGTCGGAGACCATGAACATCCCCGACGAGCATGCGCGCTTTGTCCGAGTGTTCTTCGAAGTGTTCGGGCCGAGTTTCGCGTCAGACGCGTTCAGCGCCAGGGTCGCGGATTTCTTTGAGCAGCTGGGCGACCACTATGCCGGCCATATTCGTCATCTGCAGGCCATTGGCCAGATCCGGGGCGATGCGGATGCCCAGAAACTGGGCCGGGTCTTTGCCAGTCTCATCGACGGGATGATCCTGCATAAGGGGCTGTTCAGCATCCCATCCGAGCGGCACGACGCCCTGCGCCGTGAAGCTCTGGAGATGTTCGTGCGCGGCCTCGTGGCCTGATCCAGTCAGACCGGAAGGGGGCCGGTCATGCTCTCGAGCACGCCATCGCGGCGGATCAGCTTGTGCCAGAGCGCGCCGGCCACATGGACCAGCAGGAAGAGCGGCAGCGCCGCGAGGGCCAGTTCATGCAGACCCAGCATCGTGCCCAGAAACAACCCGCCCAGGGTCGGGGTCGCATAGGCGAGGGCAGTCCCCAGCCCGGACAGCACGATCAGGAACACGCTTGTATAGAGCCCGCCATGCACGACGCGTGACGCCGCATGCTCCCATCCCGGGGCGGCCTCGGGCAGGCGGCTCGCACCCGCCACGGCTTTCGTCCAGAGCAAACGCAACAGGAACACAGCGCCGAGGCTCAGGGCAAACCCAATCTCGAAGCGAAAGAGCGCCGGATCCGCGAGTTGCGTCACCGAGTCGAGCCCTTTGACATAGCCGAACCCGAGAAGGGCCGCCGAGACCCAGTGCAGGGTCTTGGTCACAAATCCATGGGGCGTCGCGGTCTGGGGCATCTCATCGTTCTCGCTTGGGGTGGGGCAGGGGGTAAGGTCAGATCGTCTGGGCGGCGTCTGCCTTGGCGATCTCCTCTTCGGCCAGTTTGGTCACAAACGGCGCGGCCAGCAGGCCAAGGCCCAGTGCGATCATCCCGCCCATGGCGAGCAGCGCCAGAACGCCGAGGCCCAGCCCGGCCAACGCGCCCCCGACCAGCAGAACAACGGCGCCAGCGAGGATAGAGGTCATCTTGTTGAAGAAGTCGGTCACGTCAGGGTCTCCAGTGTCATCTCTTGTGTTGCGATGAAACTGATATGGAGGTCCGCTGTTACGGGGCTCTGACTGCGAGTTTACAATTCTGCAAACTTCAGGCTCACGCGCAGGCCTGTGGGCGTGTTCTCGGACAGAACCAGCTTGGCGCCGTGTCGATCCGCGACCGCGCGCACCAAGGCCAAGCCCAGTCCGCTGCCATCGCTTTGCCGGGCTGCGTCGAGACGCACCATGGGTTTGATGATGTCGCCGTAGCGCGCCGGGTCGACGCCCGCGCCGTTATCGGCAACGCCGATCTCAGTGCCACGGACAAAGAGCGTGATCTCGTCGCCGCCATAGACCAGCGCGTTCTGGATCAGGTTCGCCATGGCCTGGATCAGCATCTGCCGGTCTGCGGTCACCGTGGCGGTTGCCTCGATGGTGCGCAGGGGCCGCTTGCCCTCCTCTTCGATCACAGGGCCAAAGATCTCGGACAGCTCCTCGGCCAGCGCGCCGAGATCCACAGGCTCAAACCCCTCGCGGCCCTGCCCGGCCTCGATCCGCGCCACACGCATGATCGTGTCAAAGATCCCGGCCAGACGGGATGCTTCTTCTAGGGCCGCCCCGCGCTCGGGCCCGTCGGGGAGGGCCTCGAGCCGGGCGCGCAGCCGCGCCAGAGGCGTGCGCAGGTCATGGGCGAGGCTCGCGCTCAGATTGCGGGTCTGGGCCACCAGCCGTTCCAGTTCGGCCGCGGCCATATCCAGTTGCCGCGCGATGTCGTCCAGATCGTCGATGGCTCTCGTGTTGCCTGTGCGGGCCTGCAAATCCCCGGCTGCCAGCCGGTCGAGCGTGTCGGTGATCCGGATCATCCGGCGCTGGGCGACCAGCCCGATCCCAAGCCCCAGCGCGAGGTTCAGTCCAAGCACCAGCAGGGCGGTGGTCCAGAGCACCCCGCCCAAAAGCTCCAACGCCTCGTCGCTGTCGTCGAGCGGCAGCGCGAGGAGGATTGGCGTGCCTTTGCTGTCTGGTGCGACCATGACGCGCCAGTCTTCCGAGCGGCGGAAGTCATCGCGCAGGCTGACGGTGCCACCGCCCCGCGCGGCGACGCGTTCAAAGGCCGGGGGCAGGTCCCCAAGGGCGTCCAGCGGGCGCACGATTACGGCGAAGGACTCGCTCGGCACATCGTCGATTTCCATCGCCGCGGCCAGTCCGCTCAGGGAGTCGTCGACCCGGCGCAATAGTGCATCGCGCCCGATGCTGAGCGCGATGAGGATGGCCACCACCATCCCGAGCGTAAAGATCCCCGACAACAGCAGGGTCAGCCGCAGGGTCGAGGACCGCCGCAGCCAGCGCAGTCGCGCCGTGAGGCTAGCGACCAAAGACATAGCCCTCCCCGCGCCGGGTCCGCAGAAGCGGGGCGTCGAAGGGTTTGTCGATCTTGGCACGCAGGCGGCTGATATGCGTCTCGACCACGCTCGTGGTCGGGTCAAAGCTCATGTCCCAGACCTGTTCCAGAAGCATGGTGCGCGTGACCAGCCGTCCGGGCCGCCGCATGAAATACTCCAGCAGCTTGAATTCCTTGGCCATGAGCTCGATCACCTGCCCCTGCCGCTCGCAGCGCCGTGCCAGCAAATCGAGACTGAGATCGCCGAAGCGCAGCACGGTTTGGGCCGCGGCTCCGGCCTCGCCCCCATCCCGGCGGCGACCCAGCGCGTTGACCCGCGCCGAAAGCTCGGCAAAGGCGAAGGGCTTGGTGAGGTAGTCATCGCCACCGGCCTCGAATCCCTCGACCCTTGCATCCACCTCGGCCAGCGCCGTCAGGAACAGCGCCGGCGTGCTGTCCTTGGAGGCGCGCAGGGATTTCAGCACCGCCAACCCGTCGAGCCCCGGCACCATCCGGTCGAGGATGAGGAGCTCGTATTCCGTCCCCATGGCTGCCATCAGGGCGTCCTTGCCATCCGAGAAGTGATCCACCGTATGGCCTTCTTCACGCAGGCCACCGGCGATCCAGGGGCCCAGCTGTGTATCATCTTCGAGAAGGAGTATGCGCATACAAATCCTTAAGCCGGATCTGGCCCAAGGGGAAGGCTCGGCCGGCTTGCGGCCCCTGAACCCGGGGGCCTGCGCCCGGGGCGTCATCCCTCTCGCTCGATCTCGAGGATCTCGCCGGTTTCCGCAGAAATCTCGACCTCCAGCTCGATGCCATCGGCCCCGAGGATCTCGATCTCGTAGATCAGCTGGCCGTCATCCCGCTCCAGTTCGGCCTCTTCGAAAGTGCCGGGCACCTCTGCCAGGGCGATGGTCACGGCCTGCTCTTCGGTGAGCGAGACCTGCTCGGCCAAAGAATGGGCGGAGACCGTTGTCATCAGGCTTGCGGCGCCGAGCAATCCGATCAGGGCACTTGCGGTGATGGTCTTCGGGGTCATGTGTCTCTCCTTGTGGGGGCGAAGGCGGTGTGCCTTCCGATACACAGGAGATGGGAGGCCCGGGTTACGTCGCCCTTGGGCCAAGTTTACAATTCTGTAAGCTGGCGATCAGTGGCCGGTCAGGGCCGAAAGCAGTCCAAAGATTCCCACGGCAATCAGGCTGAGCGCCCAGACCAGATCGAGGTTGAACCAAGTCTTGGACAGGAATTTCAACCCAAGCCACAGGTAGATCCCCACCGCGACCACGCCGCCCGCGAAGGTCATGGAAAACGTATGGGCCAGCGCCACGAGAAACGCCGTTGTGATGTTGTTGCTCATCAGGCTCTGCGCGGCCAGGTGCCCGGTCTCATCCGCGCCGATGGCACAGATCCCGAGATAGATCGGCACCAGCATCAGCCCCGCGCCATGGGCCATGGCCGCAAGAAAGGACCAAAGGGCCAGCCGCGCCGGATGGACCCGGGCGAGAAACTTCGGGTGGCGTCGGTTGATCAGCAGATAGACCCCCATGGCGATCACCAGCAGTCCGGCGACGATGCGGATCTGCGCCTCCCATTCCACGAGGAAGATCATCACCGAAAACGGCAGCAGGATCCCGATCATGGCGAGGAAATGCCCCGCCGCCAGCATGGCCAGCGCCTTGGGCAGAGCGCTGTGCTTGCGCTCCATCAGGGCGGCCGAGACCGCGAGGGGCCAGCCCATCCCGGGATTGATCCCGTGATAGAAGCCAGAAAAAATGACAGCCCACCAAAGGGCTGTCACAGAGGTGATGTCGTCCATGCCTCAGACGGATGGGTAGCAGAAGCTGTCGGTCGAGCAATCGCCCCCTTCGAGCCGGATCTGGTGCGACCGCAGGCCCTCGGGGAAATCGATATAGAAGTCCGTGTTCAGCGTCAGGCCCCCGTTCTCGCCCACATCGGCCATGACCATCTGTCCGCCTTCGTCATTCGGATAGAACTGGTCATCCCAAGTGGAATAGAGCGAGTTGGTCCAGTAGACCCGCTTGCCGTCCCGGCTGATCTCGACCATTTGCGGCCCATAGGCAAAATCCTTGCCGTTGGGATGCTTGGTGCCCCGGGCGATCCCGCCGAGCTCGACCTTGCCGGCCAGAACCGGGTTCATCGGGTCCGAGACGTCGTATTGATGCATCTCGCCCAGTCCCCAGCAGGCCACGTAGAGATACTTGTCGTCGAGGCTCAGATCGATATCCGTCACCAGCGGCGGCACAGCCCCAAACCCCTGGAGGAGCGGCGGCAGGTTCTCGGGATCCTCGGGGCGCGGGTCGATGGTGATCGTCTTCTTGGACTGCCAGACCCCATCGTCATCCCGCCACCAGGTGAAGATCGCGCCCTGCAGGTTCGTGGTGTCGACCACCACGCCGCAGAACCCGTAGGATTTGGTCGGGTCATGGGCCGGACGGATCTCGAGCGCCATCTGGTAGTTCTCGCCGAAATCCATGGTCTGAATGTTCTTGCGCGCGCGCAGATCCCAGAAGTGGATCGAATGGCCGTATTTGTTGCTGAGAAGGTCCTCGGGCACGACCCCGTTCTCGAATTGCGGCGGCAGGCCCCATTCCGAGCTGACCATGTAGTCCTGAGGCAGGTTCCACCAGAAGTCGTAATGCTTGTCCTGCTTGCCCCGGTCCATCTCGTACTGGCCGATGATCTCGAAGGTCTCGCAATCCATGATGAAGATCCCCGGAGGGCCGTCCGTACCATCCTCGCCGCCACCGCCGAGGCAAGAGACATAGATGCCCTCGGGGCCGCAATGGATCGTGTGCGGGCGGGAATAGCCGGTCTTGGCAAAGAGCTCCTCGGGCTCGATCGTCTTGTGGATCTTGGCCTTCAGCGGTTCTTTGACATCGATGACATAGATCCGCGACGACCGGATCCCCGGCACGATCAGATAGCGCCGTTCGAGAAAGGCATGGCCCGTCAGCGGCGAGAGCGCTGAAGAACACGCATTCCAGCCGAAATGGTGAAACTCGTCGCCGGTATTGGGCACGATCACCTGATGCACGATCTGGCCATAGGTTTCGGATTCGGGTTTCAGGTCGATCACCGCGATCCCGTCCGATTGCGAGCCATCGGGGCTGAGCATGACGGTAAATGCGTAATTCTCGACCGGGGCCTGCATCGCCAGCTTGGGCGAGGCGTGAAAGGTCGGGTCTGGTCTTAGGTTCATTGATTGTCCTCCCTGATCATCAATGCTGTCCGGTCGTCCGGATCTTGGGTTGGGGGCTGGGCCCCTCATTTCTGGGTCGTCTGGGTCAAACCTCCGCGACATTGCAGAGCTGGATCGCCCCGCTGATTTTCTCTGACAGGTCCTTCAGCTTGGCGCCGATCTCCATCCTGGCCGCGGTGCCAAAACGGCGGACCGGGCCAACGGCGCCAATGCTGAAGGTTGCGCCCACCGTGCCGATCGAAACCGGGGCGGCGACGCTGGCGATGCCGATGTCGATTTCCTGATCGCAATCGGCAAAACCGCGCTCGGCGATGAGCGCGAATTCCTGGCGCAGGGCCTCCTTGGTGGTCTTGGTGTGCTCGGTATATTCCCGCAGGCTGTTGGACAGGATGTCCTCCTGAAACTCGGGTTCGGCAAAGGCGGCAATCGCCTTGGAGCAGGAGCAGGCATGCATGGGCCGCACCCCGAGGCCCGGGTGGATGAACGCCCGCGCCGGATCATGGGGCGTCTCCACGTGGATGATCTCGACCCTGCGGTCGCGAAAGCGCGCGAGAAACACCGTTTCGTTGTAGCTATCGGCCGCCGAGCGCATCAGCGGCGCAGAGCATCGCCGGACATCCACGTCGGACTTGCCCAAAAGCGCGATGCGGATCATCCGCTCCCCGATAATGTAGCGCCCGTCGCCGGCGGGATCCTCGATCATATGCTGTTCGAGCAGGGACTGGATCAGGCGATAGCAGGTGGGCTTGGGCAATCCGGTCGCGCGCTGCAGCTCGGTCACCGACACCGGGCGCCCGGCGACGGCAATAACTTCGAGCAGAGTGACCAGACGGCCGAAATGCATGTCGCGGAGCCTATCGCAGTATGAGACCTTGTCTCATGTGAAGGGACTCTTCTGAGTCCAATCAAGTATAATTTACCAGCACAGCCCCGAATATGCCGGAAAAAATGCCTGCGAAGCGATCAAAGTTGGTTTTTGGTCCCTGCGTCAAGCCAAAGCGGTCCGGGTGACGCATCGCGGAGCGCGGGGGACCCCTAGCCGAGCTCCAGGCTCGTCACCGCAAAAAGCGGAGCTTCCGGGCTGGCAAACGCGCCGCGATACATGCGGGCGGTGCGAAAGCTCGGCGTCATGCCATGACCTTCGCAGATCGCCGTCAGGGCGGTCGCACTTTGCGGTACATCGATGATCAGCGCGCAACCGGCCCAGTTCGACGCATGGGTCAGGAGCGCCTCGGCGATCTCTGGGCTGTCGGCCTGCAGCGGACCGATCTTGGCCCCCTCGCCGCAGCGGCGCACGGTACAAAGCCCCGCAATCTGCTCGCCTTTTTCAAAGACGAAGGTCTGGCGGGTTTCCGCAGGCAGGAACCAGGCGCGCAGATAGGCCGGTTTGGCCACGCCCGAGGCCGCGCCTTCCCGCGCGATGAGCGATGGCAGATCCCCAGAGCTTGCCGGGCGGATCGCCGCGCTTGCCCGGGCGGGCAGTGTCCCGGAATACCGGCTGGTGCCGCTCGCATGGACAAAACCCGAAGCGGCGTAGTTCGCCTGCTGGTCCTCGACGCCGTCCAGCCCCACCGTGCGATCGCCCGCATAGGCCAATGCATGGGTCCAGAGCGCCAGACCGATCCCTTTCCCACGATGGGTCGGGCGGACGATGTAGAGGCCCAGAAACGTATAGTCCGGACTGTGGTTCACGACCGAAATCGCCGCGACCGGATGGCCCTCGTGGCGCGCGATGAAGAACCCCTCCGGATCCGCCTGATAAAACGCCGCGGCGTCCTCAAGCCCGGGGTTCCACCCCTCCTCGGCGGCCCAGCTCAGGATCTCGGCGAGGTCTTCCTCGGTGGCGGTGCGAAATTCTGTCATTTGAGCAAGGCATCCCTGAGAGAATCCGTCCGATCCGGTTGCGCGCGCAGATCGAGTTGCGACACGAGGTCGAGCAGATGTCCGGCCATCAGTTCTTCGGCCGTTTCCCCATCATGGCTGGCCAGAGCCCGCACCAGCGCATGATGGGCATTGCTTTCGCACAGCGCGTTGCGCCGTTGCCAGTAGAGCGCGATGACCAGCGATGAGCGCGAGATGAGCTGCTGAACGAAGCCTTCGATGGTTTTTTGGTCGGCCATACGCGCGATGATGCAGTGGAACTCGCCCGACAGCTTGAGCGCGAGCCCGGCCTCGTCCCGGGCCAGGGCCGCATGCTCGCGGTCGATATGGTCGTTGAGCTGGGTGATGTCGGCGGGGGTGGCGCGCTCGGCGGCGGCGCGCGCGGTGCGCGGCTCCAGCAGGGCGCGGGCCTCGAACACTTCGCGGGCCTCCTTGATCGACGGTTTGGCGACAAAGGCCCCGCGATTGCGCTGGATCGTGACGAGCCCGCCATGTTCCATCGCGCGCAAGGCCTGACGCACCAGCGTGCGGCTCACACCGAAGATCTCGCCGACCTCGTCCTCGCTGAGCTTGGCGCCCGGCCTCACCCGGTGCTCGTGCACGGCTTCGGTCAGCTGTGCGACGATTCCATCAACGGATGATACTTGGCCTGAGGACATGGCGGGCATGGTTACTCTCCTGGCTCAAGCTTGGCGAGGGACAGCCGCCCGCGCAACATTGAACACAGTGAGGGTTAAAATCGTATACAATCCTTGCCTAGATTTTGAACAATAAATCGACGCCATGCCCTGATGCAGTCAAAAGCGCGCCTCGCTGCGGCGGATCTGCGAAATTCCTTAGAGGTTGCGCGCCCGGCTGGTGAACCTTGTGGAGACACCGCGAGGATATCATGAGCCAAGACCTGGATCTGGAGCTGTTCAACCTGACCAAGCGCTACGGCAAGACCGTGGCGGTGGATGCGATTTCGTATCACTTCGATGCGGGCACCTATGCCTGTCTGCTGGGGCCGTCGGGTTGCGGCAAATCCTCGACCCTGCGGATGATCGCCGGACATGAGAGCGTGTCGGACGGAGCGGTGCTGCTCGCCGGGCGGGACATCTCGCACCTGCCGCCCGCCAAGCGTGGCACGGCGATGATGTTTCAGAACTACGCGCTGTTCCCGCATCTCTCCGTGCTCGAGAATGTCGGTTTCAGCCTCAAGATGCAGGGGGTGGACGCCGCGACCTACCGCAAGCGGGCCAAGGAGATGCTGGAGCTGGTGGATATGGTCCCGCTGGCGGATCGTCTGCCCGAGCAGCTCTCGGGCGGGCAGCAGCAGCGTGCCGCCCTTGCCCGTGCGCTGATCACCGAGCCGCAGGTGCTCTTGCTGGATGAGCCGCTCTCGGCGTTGGACCCATTTCTGCGGATCCGGATGCGCGGGGAGCTGAAACGGTTGCAGCGCGAACTGGGGATCACCTTCATCCACGTCACCCATGGTCAGGACGAGGCGCTCGCGCTGGCCGATGAGATCGTGGTGATGAACAACGCGGTGATCGAACAGGCGGGCAAGACCCGCGCCGTATTTGATGCGCCCAAAACCGCCTTCGTGGCAAAGTTCCTCGGCTCGCATAATGTGGTCGCCATGCCCGAGGGCACGCTGGCCATCCGCGCCGATGCGCTGGAGCTGCGCGCGCCAGAGGGGGCGCGGCTGCCGGGCACGATTACCAACATTGAATATCAGGGCACGCATGTGGCGCTGACCGCCGCCATTCCCGGCGATCAGGAGGTCACCGCCTTGCTGTCCGACAAGGAATTCTTCGGGAATCCGAAGGAGTTGGGAGAGGCCATCGGTCTCGACTGGGAGGCCGCGGCGGCGCACGCCTTGGCCAGTTAACGAACGCATAGCACAGGGAAACTGCCATGACGACGATTCCAAAGATCCGCTATTCGCGCCGGTCCATGCTCAAAGCAGGTGGCGCGGCGGTGGCGGCCGCCGCGCTTCCGGCTCCAATGGTATGGGGACAGGCCATCAAGGATGTGACACTGCGCCAGTTTGGCACCGGGGTGTCTAACCTCAATGAAGTGGCCGACAAGGTCAAGGAGGACCTCGGCTTCACGCTCGAGATGACCGCGCTCGATTCCGACAGCGTGACCCAGCGGGCCGCAACCCAGCCCGACAGCTTCGACATCGCCGATATCGAATACTGGATCTGCAAGAAGGTTTGGCCGACCGGCAACCTGCAGGCGATGGATACCTCGAAGATCGCCAATTACGACAAGATCGTGGGCACGTTCCGCTCCGGTAAACTGACGCCGGACAGCGTGATCGCCCAGGGCACCGCACCCCACACGGTCGGCTTCACCTCTGGCCCGAATGGCAAGGACTTTGTGGCCGAGGAATCCGGCTGGATGACCCTGATCCCCACGATCTACAACGCGGACACGCTGGGCATCCGCCCGGACCTGATCGGCCGCCCGATCAAGAACTGGTCCGAGCTGCTCAACCCCGAGTTCAAGGGCAAGGCCTCGATCCTCGACATCTCGTCCATCGGCATCATGGACATGGCCATGGTCGTGGAATCCATGGGCGAGTACACCTATCCCGACAAGGGCAACATGACCCGCGAAGAGATCGACATGACGCTCGGGATCTTCACCGAGGCCAAGCGCAATGGTCAGTTCCGGGCCTTCTGGAAATCCTTCGACGAGAGCGTGAACCTGATGGCCTCGGGCGAGGTGGTGATCCAGTCCATGTGGTCGCCCGCGATCACCGCGGTGCGGTCCCAGGGCATTCCCTGCGTCTACCAGCCGCTCGAAGAGGGCTACCGGTCCTGGGGTGGCGGCATTGGCCTGTCCAAGTCGCTCTCGGGGATCGAGCTCGACGCGGCCTATGAATACATCAACTGGTACCTCTCCGGCTGGGTCGGCGGCTTCCTGATGCGCCAGGGCTACTACTCGGCGGTGCCGGAAACCTCCAAGAACTTCATGTCTGAAGACGAGTGGGGCTTCTGGTTCGAGGGCAAGCCCGCCGCAGGCGATATCACCAACCCGTTCGGTCAGGTGATGGAGAAAGCTGGCGCCGTGCGCGATGGCGGCTCCTTCTACGACCGCATGGGCGCTGTGGCCTGCTGGAACGCCGTCATGGACGAGAACCAGTACATGGTCCGGAAGTGGAACGAGTTCATCGCGGCCTGATCCGCGATCCCGCCGGAGGGCTCAGGTCCTCCGGCATCCCTGTCGACCGACCCAATGGACCCGAGGCACCGTGCGGAACAACTCGCTCATAGGCTGGATGCTGGCCTCCCCCCTGACGCTCGTGCTCGCGGTCTTCCTCGTGGCGCCGATTGTGATGATCATCGTGGTCAGCTTCTGGGGCGCGACGGAGTGGTCGATCTATCCGGCTTTTCAGTTCGACAATTACGAGTTCCTGCTTTCCTCGGATGTGACCTACCGGGTCTTCATCAACACGTTCAAATACGCTGCGATCACGTGGGTCTTTACCCTGCTGATCGGGTTCACGGTCGCCTATTACCTCGCCTTTCACATCCGCAGCCTGACCTGGCAGATCGCGCTCTTCCTGCTCTGCACGATCCCGTTCCTGACCTCGAACATCATCCGGATGATCTCGTGGATCCCGTTTCTCGGGCGCAACGGGCTCGCAAACTCGACGCTCGTCTCCTGGGGTGTGATCGACGAGCCGCTGGACTGGCTGCTCTTCAGCGATTTCAGCGTCATCCTCGCCTTCGTCCATCTCTATACGCTGTTCATGGTGGTGCCGGTCTTCAACACCATGATGCGGATCGACAAGTCCCTGATCGAGGCTGCCGCCGATGCGGGTGCCTCGGGGTGGCAGACCCTGTGGTATGTGATCATCCCGCTGACCAAGCCCGGGATCATGATCGGCACGATCTTCGTCGTCGCATTGGTGATGGGCGATTTCATCACCGTGCGGTTCATGTCCGGCAGTCAGTCCGCGAATGTCGGGCGGATGATCCAGAATGATATCGGGTTGCTGCAATACCCCTCGGCCTCGGCCACGGCGGTGATCTTGCTGGTCACGGTGCTCTTGCTGATCGGGACGCTCTTGCGCTTCGTCGACATCCGGAAGGAGCTCTGAGATGGAGCCGCGCCCCAAATCCTTCTACGTGCTGACGGTCTTTTTCGTCCTTTTCCTGATCTTCCTCTACGGCCCCACGCTGACCATCGGGATCCTGTCCTTTCAGGGGCCCGGGGGTGGGCTGACCTTTCCCATGCGCGGCACCTCGCTGCACTGGTTCCGGGATCTGTTCGAACAACAGGCCGTGGGCGATATCTGGGGCTCCTTCTCGCGCTCGCTGGTGCTGGGGCTGATGGTGATGGTCACCACGGTGGTGGTCTCGGTCATGGGCGGGCTGGCCTTTCGCAAGCGCTTCGCGGGCTCGACGGTGCTGTTCTACCTGCTGATCACCTCGCTGGTGATCCCGTCGATCCTCGTGTCGCTGGGGGTCGGGCTGATCTGGTCGCAATCGGGGTTGCCGGTCCACTGGGCCAGCTCGGGCTTCGGGGCGCAGCTCACCTGGACGCTGCCCTTCGGGATGCTGATCATGTTCGCCGTCTTCAACCGGTTCGATCGCAGCTACGAGGAGGCCGCCCGCGATCTGGGCGCCACCCCCTGGCAGGTGATCCGCCACGTGGTCCTGCCGATCATCGCGCCCTCGCTAATCGGGGTCGCACTGTTCGGTTTCACGCTGAGCTATGACGAGTTCGCCCGCACCCTGTTGACCTCGGGCAGCCACAACACCCTCCCGCTGGAGATCTTCGGGATGACCACCAATGTCACGACGCCGGTGCTTTTCGCGCTGGGGACGTTGACCACGGTCTTCTCGCTGCTGGTGATCGTGCTCTTTCTGCTGATCGTCTGGCTCACCGGACGCCGGCGCGCGCGCCAGGGCTCCGATGCGGGTCAAGGCATGGTGTGATGGCGATCAAGATCATCAATCCCAACAGCACGACATCCATGACCGAGGCGATGCTCCGCACCGCCCGGCAGGCCGCCCCGGATCTGGTCTTTGACGGCTGGACCTCGACCGACGGTCCTCCGGCGATCCAGGGCGAGGCCGATGGCACGCGCGCCACGCCCCCCTTGCTGGAACTTGTCGCCCAGGCCTCGGATGACGGGGCCGAAGGGATCATCATCGGTTGTTTCGATGATACGGGGCTGGTCGCGGCAGCCGCGCGTGCGGCCTGTCCCGTGATCGGGATCGGGCAGGCGGCCTATCATTTCGCCGCCCTCCGGCACTGGCGGTTCAGCGTTGTGACCACGCTGGGCGTGTCGGTTCCCGTGCTCGAAGGAAACATCGCCGCGCTCGGATTGGGGGCCTATCTCGCCCGGGTGCGGGCCTCCGAGGTGCCCGTGCTGGCCCTGGAAAGCGACCCGGAGGCCGCCAGCCGCGCGATCATGGCCGAAGCCGTCACCGCGGCCAGCGAAGACGGGATCGATGCCCTGATCCTCGGCTGCGCGGGCATGGTCCATGTGGTAGCCGATGTCACCGGAGCGCTGGATATCGAAGTGATCGACCCGGTGGCTTGCGCGGCGCGCAGCTTTGCCTGGCTGACCTGAGCCCCCGCGGGCTGGCCAAATGCGGGCTCAGACGGGATACTCCCCGGGTTCTGTGCCGCGAAAGGAATGCCCGATGTCCGACCAGCCCCCCGTGCTCCACATGCTCTGCGGCAAGATCGCCGCGGGGAAATCCACCCTCGCGGCGGAGCTCTCCTCCGCGCCCAAGACCATCCGGATCAACGAGGATGACTGGCTCGCGACCCTCTTTGCCGACCAGATGGAGACGCCCCGGGATTTCATGCGCTGCTCGACCAGACTGCGCGCGGCGATGGGGCCACATATCGTGGCGCTGTTGCGCGCGGGGCTGTCAGTCGTGCTGGATTTTCAGGCCAATACCGTCGATGCCCGAGCCTGGATGCGCGGGCTCTCGAGCGAGGCGGGGGCGGATCACCGGTTGCATCTGCTTACGGCGTCCGATGCGATCTGCCTTGCGCGGCTCAAGGCCCGCAACGCAGGTGGGGACCATCCCTTTGCCGCGACCGAAGCGCAGTTCCATCAGGTCACCAAGTTCTTTCAGCCGCCATCTGAGGATGAGGGGCTGACCGTGATCCGCCACGATCCGGCGGTTTAGTCCCCGGGCAGCGCGCAAACGGCCTCGACCGGGGCTGGGCTAGGGGCTGTTATCCCGCCCTGTCTCGATCGATTGGCTCAGGCCAAACCGTTCGAGAAACACCAGAACCATCCGTTCATGGGGTGTCAGCTCGTCACGCTGGGCAATGACCTCGCGGGCGAGAGCAGGCTCGTCGGTGATCAGCCCGTCCACGCCCAGCGACATCAGGGACAGCATCTCGAGCGGGTCGTTCACGGTCCAGGCGAAGACCTGCTTGCCCGCGCCATGGGCCTGCCGCAGCAGCCGGGGCGTCACCAGCGCACTGTTCACTGCGACGAACTCCCCTTCGAGCCGCGCGAGGTTGCCGATCGCCGTGGCCGCGAGCACGCCTGAAGGCCAGTCCGGGCGCAAGGCCTTCATCTTGGTGACCGCCGGGTATTTCAGGGACATGGTCGCCACCTGATCGGCCATGCCCGCAGCCTCGACCAGATCGACGGTGCGGGCCTCCAGCGCCTCGTCATGACCATAATACTTCAACTCGATCAGCAGATGCGCGCGGTCCCGCACGACCTCTAGAACTTCGGCCAGGGTCGGCACGCGCGCATCGGCAAAACTCGGATCGAACCACGAGCCGATATCGATCCCGGCTAGATCCTCTGCCGTGGCGTCCCAGACCTTGAGGTTCACAGCCGAAAGCTTCATGAAATCGCTGTCATGCATGACGATCACGGTGCCATCCGCGCTCTCCTGCACGTCGATCTCCACCCAGTCCGCCCCGGCCTCCAGCGCCCCACGGATCGAGGCGAGCGTGTTCTCGGGAAACGCGCCCGCGGCCCCGCGATGGGCGATCACCTCCACCGGGCCTTCATTCTGAACCTGCGCGATCAGCGCATAGGCTGAACTGAGCCCGATCACGACCAGCGCTGCGGCGGCCAGAGCGAGCCGCCGGGGCGAGAGCAGACCGGGGATCTGGGCTGGCGGTTCCGGCGTGGTCATCGGGCCCTCGTAGCTCCGCCCCAGGATCCGCGCGAGCGCCCCGATGGAGATCGCCGCCACCACAAACCCGGCCACCGCCCACAGCGATGTCAGCACCAGTGCCAGCGCCAGGCGCAGCTCGAACGCCCCGCCCGGCATCTGCGCGCCCAGCTGCAACAGCCCGACAAAGAGCGCCCCGACAGCCAGGACCAGTGCCGTGCGGATCCCGTACCAGATCGCCAGATTGGTCAACAGCGCCAGCTTTCGACCGCGCATGGCCGCGCGGCTCAGTCCGAAACTCGCATGGGCCGTTGCCCCGCCAAAGAGCACGAAATGCAAAGACAGCGCCCAGGCGAGAAGCTGGCTCAGCAAGAGCGGCACCGCGATGATCGCCAGCCCGACGCCAATGGCGACCGCCTTGACGAATTCCGGCGGATGCTCGGTGAGGTAGAAGTTGATGTCATAGGCCCCAAGCAGGTGCTGCGTGCTCAGCACACCGACAAGGGCAAAGGGTCCGGTGATCAGCAAAACCCGCAGGACCAGCTCCGCCGCGTAGCGCATGAGGCGCGGGAACAGCACGACCACCTGTCGCAAGGCCCGGGGGATCGCCCGCACGCCCAGCCGATCCGGCGATCGCAGATCGAGCGTGATCGCCGCAAAGCCGATCACTGTGCCCACAAGCACCAGTCCGGCCACCGCCAGAAACAGCGGGAACCCAAGCGGTGAAAGGATGAAATACGCAATGTCCTGATCGGTCAGTGCGCTTTGCCCTGAAACCAGGATCGCCAGCTGTACCGCAAGACCCAGAAGCGGTGCGATCACCGCAAGACTGAGTAGCCGAACGCCGAGAACGACAGGGATGACGAAGCCACGGTTGGTCCAGGCGTCACGATAAGCAGGCAGCACATTCATGGCCCCACTACGCAAGGGCGCGCCCGGTTTTGCAACCCGCAACCTGATCCCTCATCTTGCCGCCGCGCAAGCGATAAGCCGCGCTCCGAGGGATCGGAGCGCGGCTTTTTCGTGTGGGTGCGAGGGCGAAACGACCGGCCCCCTGGACTTCGGGGGACCGGTCTTTCGCGACGCACCTGGGGATTTTGTCCGTTTCAGGGGGAGGCTGTCGGGGACGGGGTGCGGTGTCGCGTGGGGCGGCC